>JAEZRV010000018.1 GCA_023444055.1 Bacillota bacterium | reverse complement strand
TAACTCCACTATATGCTCTTGCTGTTGGCATTCCCGTCTTTCTTACCCACGTATCAGTAACAGGGTCATATTCTTCTACAGTATTTAGATAACTTTTACTATTAAAGCCACCTATTGCATATATTTTACCGTTTACCGCAGCAGCTCCTAAGCCCTGTCTTTCAACAGACATATTTGCTTTTACTATCCACTTATCAGTAGCAATATCATATTCTTCTACTGTATTTAAATAGTCTCCATTATTACCGCCTATTACATACATTTTTCCGTCAACAACTGCCGAAGCCGCATAATATCTTTTGCTGTTCATAGTTGCTTTCGTAGCCCATTCACCTTTTTGAGAGTCAGAAGGGTTAGCCGTCCACTGTACGATTAGATTACTCCATTCTCCTGCTCCTGCAATATTCTTAGCCCTAATTCGGTAGTTATGCTGAGTATTTGCTGTTAGACTTGTATGATTATACTCATTCTTACCAATAGTATCTTTTATAACACCATCAACTTCTATATCATAACCAGTTGCATCTATAATTTTATTCCATTTAAACTTTATTGTATTTTCATTAGCAGTAACTACGATGTTTGATGGAACATTCGGAACTTTTGTAGTCTGTAATATTAACGCTTCTGTTGTATTTAGGTTACTACTACCACTACTCTGTCCTCCTGCAACATATATTTTATTATCTATGTATTCAGCTGAAGCATAGCATCTTGCTGTATCCATATTTCCCTTATCAAGCCATGTATTCGTTTGTGGGTTATATTCTTCAACAAGTCTTATATAAGATGAAGTATATCCTCCAATTACATATATAGTATTATTCACAGTTACTGCTTTTTGTCCGTATCGCTGTGTGATTACTCCGCCTTTTATCGTCCATGTATCAGTAGCAGGGTCATATTCTTCTACTGTGTTTGAACCACTTCCGCCGATTACATAAATCTTTCCATTGAGCACAGCTGCTCCATGTCCATATCTTGCATCATTCATTGATGCTTTTGTTGTCCATGTATCTGTAACAGGATCGTACTCTTCTACCTTATTACCTCCACCTGTTCCACCTGAAACATATATTTTTCCATTTACTACTGTCACTCCACTATATGCCCTAGCCGTCGGCATCTCTTTCTTTCGTTCCCATGTATCAGTGACAGGGTTATATTCTTCTACAGTATTTAAATAACCATTACTATTGTAGCCACCTATTGCATATATTTTACCGTTAACCGTTGCAGCTCCCAGCCCCTGTCTTTCAACAGACATATTTGCTTTTGCTATCCACTTATCAGTATCAGGATCATATTCTTCTGCAGTTCTCAAATAGCTTCCATTATAACCGCCTATTAAATACATTTTTCCGTCAAAAACTACAGAAGCTGGAGAATATCTTTGGCTGTTCATACTTGCTTTCTGAGCCCATTCGCCTCTTTGAGTATCAGAAGGGTTAGAAGTCCACTGTTCTATCAGCCTGCTCCATTCTCCTGCTCCTGCTATGTTTCTGGCTCTTACTCTGTAAGTATGATAAGTATTTTCAGAAAGATTGCTATGAGTATAATATGCATTCGTTCCTGTACTAACAATTGCACCATCAACCTCTATTTCATACCCTGTTGCTGCATCTACAATACTATTCCATCTTATTGCTATACTATCCTTTGTTGCTGTTAAGATAATATTTTGAGGAATTTTCGGTATATTAGTTTGAATATTTAGAATATACATATCTACCCTATTTGTAGATACGTCAATATCGCTATAGTTATACGAACCATTATAATTGGTATAAGTATTGTTATAAAGCCCACCTACAGCATATATTCTTCCACCTATTTCAGATAATCCAAAAAAGTCCTTTTCCATAGATATTGATGGCTGTGTCAACCATGTATTTGTTATAATATCATACATTTCGGATATATTTTGATGACTGCCATTGTTTCCACCAATAGTATATATTTTATTATCTATAGATTCTACTCCAAAATAAGCTCTTGGCGTAGGTATACTTGTTTTTCTTATCCAGTTATTTGATGCTGGGTCATACACTTCAACCTCGTTCAAATACTGCCTGTCATTATATCCGCTTATTGCATATATCCTATCATTTGCTTCAATTACTCCAAGTCCATATCTTGCAGTAGGCATAGAGCTTCTGAACACCCAGGTATTTGAAACAGGATCATACTCTTCTACTGAGTTAAGAATACCATTAATACCTTTACCCCCAATAGCATATATCCTGCCATTTACTTCAGCAGCACCAAAATGATATCTTGCATTAGTCATTCCCTTTTTAGCAATCCATGTATTACTAACTGGATCAAACTCTTCAACTATATTAAGACAACCATTTTCATTATACCCTCCTATAGCATATATCTTGTTGTTATATGCCACAGTCGAAAGTCCCCATCTACCAGTAGGCATAGGACTTTTTAGTATCCAACTATTGGTTTCGGGATTATATTCCTCTACTGAAGTCAGATACGTATCCTTTTTACTATAGGAATAATAACGATTATTATTATAGTATTGTATATAAGCAGTACTAGACATTCCTCCTATGGCATATATCTTACCATTTAATTCTACTATTCCAGCTCCATGCCTTGGGGTAGCCATATTTGCAAGTGACGTCCATTGACCATCTATTTTACTATTTGATTCAGATGTTAATTGAACAAATTGATCACTCCACTCACTAATGTTCCCCTTGCTATCAAGGTACCTTATTTTATATATGTGAATAGTACCTGGTGAAAGATTCAAATGTTTATATGATGTATCTTTTGTATTGCTTACTACACCTCCATCAATTTCTATATCGTATGATACAGCTCCTGGTACAGCAGTCCAATTTACAGTAATAGTGTTCTGTAATGCCATAGCATATATATATGTAGAAATTGTACTTTTTGTATACTTGCTAATTAGCGGAGACCATGCACCTTCACCGCTGTCATTTTTTACTCTTACACGATAAGTATACAAAGTATCAGGCTGTAACCCTGAATCAACATAAATCAGAGTATTACCCACATCAGTAATTATTCCGTTTGCTTCTATCTGATATCCTGTCGTAGCCCCTTCTGCTTCATCCCATTTTATGGTTATTGATGATTTTGTAGAATCTGTTGTAATGTTTACAGGAGCTAAAGGCAATGTAGGCTTTGTGACCAAATAACTCCATTCACCAAAACCATTTTTGTATTTAACTCTTATTCTATAAGTATGATTTTCATTTGGTTTCAAACCATCATGTACATATACAGTGTCAAGACCATTATTAATTATTTCTTTATCTACTTCTATTTCATATCCTAACACATTATCTATAGCATCCCATGATACTGTAATCTTATCAGTAGATGCAGTGATAAATATATTTTCTGGAACTTCACTTAGAGTATTTTTAATTATTTCACTACTCCACTGTCCTAGACCACTTTCATTTTTTGCTCGTATCATATATGTATGCTGAGTATTTGAAAGCAAGCCGCTATTAATATAAGCCAAACCTTGGATATCACTTATTATTTCTCCATCAACATATATATCATAAGCAGTTGCCCCTTTAACAGCATTCCAACGCAACGTAATACATTTTTCTGTTGCCTCTGTAACTATATTCTCTGGTGTACCTGGTAAAGTGACTCTTACAAGAGACTCACTCCAAGAGCTAACCCCGTACGCATTTTTTGCTCTGATTCTATAACTATGACTACTACCCGCTTCAAGTCCACTATGTTCGTATGATGTTTTTTTATTACAATCAATTATAGTTCCATCAACTTCTATTTCATATTCTGCTTCTTCATTTATAGGCATCCATTCAACGTTTATTTGATTGACGCTTATTGCAGAAGCAGTAACAATTGAAGGTTGACTTAGAGTTATACTTCCGAGCTCTTTCTGTACTTCTGAACTCCATTCGCTCACATTACTATTATCTTTTGCCCTAACCTTATAAGTGTGACTACTACCCACCTCTAAATCTTTATGTAAATATGATGTATTGTTTCCACAATCATCTATTTTATTACCGTCGACCATAATATCATAGCCTAACGCACCGTTTACTGAATCCCATTCAATACTTATTTGATTACCATTTATTACATTAGCAGTTACATTCTTTGGAATATCCAATACAATACCTGAAGGTACATCTGCTACTAGTTCTTTTATAACAATTGGACTCCATTCACTAGCAACACCTGATTTCTTTGCCCTTACTTTGTATTCATGACTACTTCCAGCTTTAAGACCATTATGTACATATGTAGTATTATTTCCGCGTTCCTCTATATGCCCATCAACTTCTAAATCATATTCTAACGCTCCATTTACTGAATCCCATACTACCAAAATCGAACTATTGTCTATTTGAGCAGCCACAAGATTCTGTGGAATGTCCAGCGAGTCAACAGATGGTTCATCACCTGAGCCTGTCTGAGCTACAGTTTGCGTTACAATGTTACTCCAGTCTCCTGGTATATTAGATTTTTTTGCCCTTACTTTATAGTTGTGCTGTGAACCAGACTCAAGCCCTATGTGTGAATACTCTGTACGGTTTCCATTATCCACTACACTACTGCCATCTACTTCTATATCGTATCCATCAGCCCCATCTACACCATCCCACATTACTGTAATTGCACTTCCGGATGATATTGCTTTAATGTTTTGGGGAACTGGTATGTTTTCAATTGTACTTTCCTTTTCAGGCACTAATTGAATAACAGTTTCACTCCATTCACCAAACCCATCAGCATTTTTGGCTCTTACTCTGTAGCTATGTTGTGAACCAGCTGCTAGCCCACTGTGAACATATGACATATCTGAGCCAGCATCAATAATTGAGTCATCTGCCTCTACGTCATATCCCACTGCATCGGGAACAGAATCCCATGTCAGCTGTATCTCAGAATCACTTATTGCTACAGCCTTAGTATTTTGCGGTGTTCCAAGTCCCCCGCTTTCTGCCAATACTAAGTTAGGTGCACCTATTGAAGATAGCAATACACATACTACCAACAATAGTGCGGTAATCTTCCTACTTACCTTTTCTTGTCCCATAAAAACCCCCTGATTAAATGTTTATTCATCGTTTCTATTAAAAACTATATATTTTTTACAAAATACGTGTTTTATTATCTGTTATTTTGTTTTATATTACCTTTTTTATAATTTTTTGCCTTTTTTGTATCTTTATATATTTTTTGACCTTTATTTATATTTATGGAATTATATTTATATAATTACACTTATTTACCATTAAATCAAGTATAAATTTTAATTATTTTCTAAAATGTAACTAGGACTCTCATATTTCTAAAAAAATGTAGAATATCAACGAGCAATCCTAAATTTTTGCAAATACATATGATAATTTTTCAGCATATTTATAGGAACTGAATTGTATGTTTTAGATTAAAATATTAAAAAAATATAGTGCTACTTTTTACAAGTATTATTTTATTCTTAATACAAAATACTATTTAAATAAGATTTTTTATTAGAAAGAGGTAGATATTTTGCTTGTAGTTTTTATTAGATCAATAATACTTTATACAATAGTAATAGTATCTATGCGGATCATGGGAAAAAGGCAAATAGGTGAGCTGCAGCCATTTGAATTAGCTATTGCTATTATGATTTCTGACCTAGCTACTGTTCCAATGCAAAATACAGGTGTTCCGTTATTGCATGGTATTATACCTATACTAACAATGCTGTCAATTCAAATTACTATATCGTTTATATCATTAAAGAGCACTCGGGCAAGAAATATCATTTGCGGCAAGCCAAGTGTATTAATTTCTGCTGGAAAAATAAACGAAGAAGTTTTTCAAACTGAGTTATATACATTAAATGATTTACTTGAACAACTGAGAAGCAAAGATATATACAATATTGCAGACGTTGAATATGCAATATTGGAATCTAATGGACAATTAAGTGTAGTACCCAAAGCCGCTAAAAGAAATGTTACACCTGAAGATTTAAATTTAAGCGTAAAATATGAAGCTCCCGCAATTGAATTGATAATTGATGGTGATTTAATCAAGGAAAACTTATGCAAAGCGAAATTAGATAAACCAATGCTTGAAGCAGAACTAAACAAACTTGGAATAAAAAGAATTAAAGATGTACTTTTCGCAAGCATAGACTGTAACGGAAAGCTTTTCTATCAAGCAAAAAAAAAGGAGTAAAAATGAAATGAAAAAAATGACAGCAAATATAAAAACACTAATACTTATAGTCTGCATACTTTTAATTGTAATCGTTTCAGGTATATTATCTCAATACTATTTAGTGCGTTCAGCTAAAAAATTAGATTCGAATATCGAAACTGCTTACATTTCTGCAGGTGATAAACAGTGGGATAATGCAGAGAAACAGCTTGATAGCTTTGAAGCCGACTGGAAGAAAACAAAATATATCTGGGCTATGTTATTAGATCACTTTGAAATAGATAACATAGATAATTCATTTATAAAATCAAAGGAGTATATAAAGAGTGAGGATTATTCATCTGCTGTAGCTGAACTTAAAGCTTTAAGACAATATGTTAAGCATATCCCCAGAAAAGAAAGCTTTTCTTTAGATAATATTTTATAGTTTTATATGCTCTCTTGCATTAAACAGTTTTATTACTCAAACTTCGCACATAGAAATATATTGGTGTGGTAGAATTAGCAAGGGTTTGTTTCCGAAATAATTGCTAGAATTAGTAATGATTCTAGCAATTATTTAAATCCCCTAATTATTAAGAGGCAAATAAAAATCGAATAGAATACGCCACCTAATAACAGTGGGGTTGAATTTAGGCATTTATGTTTTTTTATCCAAATCAGAGTTGTCAATGATGATGCTATTGCTAAAAAGGCACTAAGTAGAGTAATACCGTCCAGCTTCCAGTTGGTGGCAGCAATACCTATTGCAACAGGAATACAACTTTGAAAAACCATAGCGCCGGTTATATTCCCCAAAGCCAGGGTATCCTTACCCTTACTAATCCAAATAACACTATTAAATTTCTCTGGAAGCTCTGTTGCTATTGGAGTAATTATTATTGATAATACTAATGTAGAGATGTTTATTGCTTTTGCGACTATTTCAATATTATTTATAAACATCTCTGCACCTATAATTATCGCACCTAATGCAAACAAAACCTGTAAAATAACAACCATTGTACTTGTTCTGAAATTAAAAGCTTTAGAAAGTATTAAGTCATCAATTCTTTCATTATTAGCTTCATCACTATTAACAGTTTTTACAACATAGCTTATGTAGCATATTATTAACATAATGGCTAAAACATTTTTGAAAAAGCCTAATTCAATTATAGAAGCTAAAACAGCTACTGAATATACTATTATAAAAAAAGAAATGTCCCTGCAAAGTACTTTTAAATTTACATTCAATTTATACTTATTTTTTCGTTTATTACGAAAAATTATAGCACTAAGACCTGTTATTAGAAATGCAAGTGTAGCTAGCATAAATGGTGCTCCTGCAATTGCACCAATCCCTATACTAACAGCATTCATATCATCCCTTGAAAATAGTAAAGCTATTGTAGGTATTAATGTCTCAGGTAAACAAGTTCCCACTGCTGAGAAAATACTTCCAACAACACCGTCACCCAGATTCATTTTTTTGCCTAGCCATTCTATTCCATTTGTAAATAGTTCACAGCCAAGAAGTATAATTCCTAGGCTCAATATTAGTGATATAATGTTTTGCAGCATTAATAATCTCTTTTCTTGATATTATTTGTTAGGTTTAAAAAATCTAGATAAGGTTATCGTAGTGATAAAAATTGCACTTATTTTAACTTCCAAGAACTTAAACCCTAAATTCCCGAGTTTTATATAACTTACTTAAACTTCGCACATAAAAAATCTATTGGTGTGGCAGTATATTCAACTGCTAAGTTTTAGTAACTTACAATAGGCATCCTTATCTTTATAATAATATGATTGGAAAAGAGAAATTAGTTACAAATTGAGATAAAAAAAACTGCCTAAGCAGTTTTTTTATTTGGTGGTCGTTACTGGGCTCGAACCAGTGACCCCTACCATGTCAAGGTAGTACTCTGACCAACTGAGCTAAACGACCCTTATGAAGTTCCAAAAGCAATGCACTTATTTATAATATACAGTAAGTCCACATATTGTCAATACAGTTTTTTTATACATAAAGTAATGATTGAAAATTTATTTGTTACCATTACTAATTCTAGCAATTATTTTGGCAACAAGCCATTGATAAGTATGAACACCTACAAATATTTAGCTTATGAATCTGTGAAAGCATTTTCTGAGCTAAATATCGTATTGTCAATGGCTGAATAGTAACGCTTTATAAGCTAAATTTCTAGCTGTTCAAAATAAATTATTTCTCATCTTTATACTCTAAATCCATATACATTAGAGTTATTAGTCTTTGCAAAATCATGCTTATTATAGTACTAAAAAATGATGCCAAGCAAGTCATCCCAAATGAACTTCCAGAGAAAAACAAAAGCATAGGTACTTCTAACACAAGAAAGAAACCAATAAACACACTAACTATCTGAGTTTTCTTAGCTTTAGTTGCCTCTGAACATGCTGTCATTGCTTCTGCTACAGTTGATTTAATATCTAATATATAGCAATAACCAAACACAAAAATTATGTAGGCGATTATGCCAGGTATAATAAAAAACATTGTACCTATGGATACTAGCAGTCCAAAAATAATATTATAGGCGATAAGACGACCAATGTGTTTGAATGCCCCTTTAAAGCTATCTGCAGATTTCAAATACCTTCCTTTGCGTTCACAAATATAAGAATACATATAAACAGAAAGAAGTAGGTTTGAAACCAATTTCACTATAAAAATTGTCGCTAATATAACTAACAGAAAATATATAGTCTGGTTAGAAGGAAGTAATACTTCTGTATCAGTTGGCATCATTCCAGTCGTTAAATAAGAAGATATTATATCAATATCATCTAAAGAAATTAAATTTAGCAACTTATATTCTATAAAATTGCCAGCCAATTGAAAAACAAGAATCAGCAAAAATATAAGCTTTGCCAGTCCCTCATTCTTTAATTTATGGAACTTAATGCACTCTGGAAGATATTCAAAAAAACTCTTAATTTTTGAAGTATCGTTCATTACAGTGGAACCTCCCTCATTTAAAACTGTGATTGTAAATACTATATATTAGTCAAATTATTTCATGTAATTAAAACATATCAAAACCATTTATTACGTTTGAAAACCATTAATAATCCAATTACTGCCATTGGCATAAATATCATTCCAAATACTACCCAAAATGCATAACTTAACCCTGCCATTGGTATTCCATTTACATTCATTGAAAACAATCCACTTACTAATGTCATAGGAAAAGCTATAACCTGTAAAGTTGTAAAAGTACGCATCAAATTATTCATTCTATGTGAAGTCAATGACTCATAAGTTGCATCTATAGCCTCTACCACTTCTTTATAGTTTTCAAGCATATCCCAAATCTTTTCAGCCTTGTCTGTTATATCGTCAAAATACATTTCCATATCCTCAGGAAGGTATTTTCTAATTACTCTTTCAAGTATAAGTATAACAGGTCTAAGCGGCTTAAGTATTCGCCTATAATTAATAATCTGCATCTTGGCAATTGATATTTCTTCAAGCATTGCTCTAGTCTGTTCCCTGAATATTTTCTTATTTAAAACATCCAGCATTGTACCTATTTTATCCAACATTGGGAAGCAATAATCAAATAATCGCTTTATAATTTCGTATAGCAACAATGCTGAACCTTCAGACATAAAATTCTCTCTAGCCTCTTGCTTTGAATGACATAGATTAGAGAATGCAACTAAAGGCTTCAATTCTCCTTCATGCAATGTTATTAAATAATTGTGACCCAAAAAAATATCTATTTCTTCAGAATCAAGCCTCATAGTGTCTTTACGATATCGTGGGAAATGCATTACTATAAAGCAGTAATCATCATATTCATCAACCTTAGAACGCTGATGCTCTGCCAAGCAATCCTCTAATGGCAACTCGTGGAACTCATATTTTTCTTCCAACATATCAATTTCTTTTTTAGTTGGTTTAGTAATATCTATCCATGTAAGACCATTAAAATTAATTTGCTTTATCCCCGTTACAGGTTTTTCGATCTGTACAACTTGTTTTTTATCTTGAAAAAAAGATAATGTTAACATAAAAAATCCTCCATTATTAGGGAGGACATACTTCTACACTCGTAGCAGTTTTGAAGCCAAGCTGCACATAGCCCTCCCATAAGTTATATAATTATTAAAGCACTTACTATGATACGGGTCTGCGCCCACTTGAATTCACCACCTTATTTATTAATATTTATTTAGCACTAGACTAGTATACTACTTATCATGTCAAAATGACAACATATTTATTACTCAATTTTGCCATCAAATTCTAAGCCGGAATTTTAGAGCATTATATCTATATATAATCAATAGCAATAAACTCCCATTACACCCAATAGCTTGATTTTTATATGTAAAATTTATATTAAAAGCCCACCGTTAGAGCTACTAACTTGATTTCCATATAAAATTTATATCAAAAACCCACCATTAGGACTAATAACTTGCCCAGTAATAAAGTTTGCCTTCTCTTGAGCCAAAAAAGCAATTGTTTCTGCCACATCAATACATTTACCTATAGTTCCAAGAGGAGTTTGTTCCTTTAAATCCTCAAATGCAGCTTCATCTAAATCCGAATTCATCTCTGTATCAATCACACCAGGAGCTACGCAATTTACCTGTATTCCAGAAGGTCCAAGCTCTTTGGCTAATGCTTTAGTTAAGCCAATAACAGCCGCTTTTGTTGTTGAATATAAAACTTCACATGATGCGCCAGTTATTCCCCATATAGATGAAATATTAATTATTTTCCCTGATTTATTTCTTATCATAGCTGGCAAAACGCCTTGACAGCATAAAAACATGCCTTTAACATTTACATCAAACATATTATCCCATTCATCTACTGAGATGTCTGTAAAAAGCCTCTGCTTCGCTATTCCAGCATTATTGACCAATATTTCAATATCTCCAAACTGTTTATTTACTGTATTTATCATACTATCAACCTGCTCTTTGCTGCTTACATCAGCTTGAACAACCATTGCATTATACTTTGCCTCTAGTAAGTCATTCAGCAAAGTAATAGCAGGCTCTCTATTATTATTATAGTTTATGGCAACATTGTAACCATTCTTTGCGAACAGCTTTGCAGTTTCATAACCAATTCCTCTTGAAGCTCCTGTTACCAATACCGTTTTACTCATTAACGTTCCTCCATTGCCATAACCCTAGTCAAAATATTTTTAATTCGACTTCAGCCGATAGTTTGGCTTTAAAAGCTAATACTCTTTACTAAATCGTATTAAGGCGATAATTTGGCTTAAAAAAGCTTTCAACATATCTCGAAATCAAAAAAGTTTATTTGTTATAGCATGTTATAGTTTTAAAAAACTCCTGCTTATCAGACTCACTTTTAAACATTCCAAAATAATCTGCTATTTCGATTGCAAAATCAACAAAAGAAATTCCTTTTGATGTAATTACATTCTTATCTCGAACTACTCTTTCATTAATAAAATTTTCTCTTGGGAATGGATCATCCTCATTGCCGAAAGCCTCTCTTCTCGCCTGAGTCCATTCAACAATAGATGTAGTATACTTAACATTTTTCAATATACCTGCTTTTGCAAAATATCTAGGTCCGGCACATATTGCTGCAAGCAGTTTCCCACTGTTATAAAATTCATTTATTAAAGAGAGCATTTCGTCCTTTACAACAGGATTCCAACCTCCCGGTATTATAAACCCTGCATAATCCTCTGAAACTGCGTCTGCCACTGTAATTTCTGGCATATAAACCATACCGCCCTTGCTTTTTATAGGCTTATTATCATATGCACAAGGAACTATTTGCTTTGACAATTCGTGTCCTAACAAATGAGTAGCGTAAACCACCTCAAAATCAGCCATATCATTATACATAAATACTAATATTTTCTCCATATTAACCTCCTACGCCAACATTGGCATAAAAATTTTATAAAACTTATGTGCTTGATTGTTCAAATCCACAAAATGCTACTCTCAACTTATTGATATGCAAAGAGAACAATAAATTCACAAAATGTAAATTCTCATTTTTAAGCTAAAAACAGCACTATATTTGTACCAACTACTTTTTCGGGCTAGTTTGCTCTTCTAGCAAGTCTAAATATGTTATTGCATCGCCTTGAGATATTCCACACATTTCTTTAGATGGCATTAGTCCAGCACAAACTTTAGGTCTTTCAGGCTTTCCAAATAATTTACATCTATTTTGTTTAGTTAACTGAATACATCTAACTCCTGCTGGTTTGCCATTTGGCATTCCGGGAATAGCTGATGATATTGATGGCGATATACAACAAGCTCCACAATTATCTCTACATTCCAACTCTATTCACACCCCTTTAAGAAATAAGTATTACCAGCTTTTGTACGGGTTTTCCACAAGATTTGAGTTGAAATATCTAATGTCATAAGTAATCTCGTTTCCTATCCAATCGGGCTTACAAAATGTTTGCTGCTCGTTCTCCAACTCTATTTCTGCTGTTACAAGCCCCTCATTTACACCTAGAAATTCATCAACAACCCATTTATAGCCTTCATACGTGAAGAAATATCTAACTTTTTCTATTAAAGGTCTTACACATAGCTTGTCAAGCATTCTTTCAGCATCTTGTACAGGAATACTATATTCATATTCTTCCCTGCTACATGACTTGGTCTTTCCCTTAATTGTCAAAAAACCTTGTCCATTGTAGCTTCTGACCCTAACTGTCCGTTCAAAATCAACACTTAAATATCCTTGTCTAAATAATGCTTTATTATCTATTCTTTTATATTGATTATTTATAACAAGAAATTTTTTTTCTATTTCTGTAGCCATTTTTGTCTCCTGTAATTACTAATATAATTATATCTCAAAAAGTCATATTAATTCAATAATAGCTCAAACATATCAAATCAGGTGAGTCTAAATAAGAAATTTAAATAAGTAATACTAACTATTACTCTCCAGCCTTTCTCGAAATGTCAAAGAAAAAGCCCGGTTATAAAACCGAGCTTTTTCCTATGCTAACAATTTTTTAACTATTTGATTTACCAGTTTACCATCGGCTTTACCTTTGGTCTCAGTCAAAACAACCTGCATAACCTTTCCGATATCCTTAGCAGAAGTAGCTCCTATTGAAGAAATAGCATTCTTTACGATTTCTTCAATTTCATTTTCACTTAACTGCTGTGGTAAATATTTCTTCAACACTTCAATTTCAGCTTTTAGATTATCTATAAGATCCTGTCTACCACTTCTTTCAAAGTCAGGTAAAGTATCAACTCTCTTTTTAACTTCTTTAGCAATAATCTCAATTATAGCATCATCGTCTAGGGTGACCTTCGTGTCTTTTTCAACCTGAAGCACTGCCGACCTAGCCACTTGAATAGCTGTTTTTGAAGCTGTATTGCCATCCTTCATGGCTACTTTTAAATCCTGAACCAACATATCTTTTAATGACATAACAAATATCTCCTGTAAACTAGTATTGTCACAGTTTTATTTGAATTTTCTTTTTCTTGCAGCTTCAGATTTCTTTTTTCTCTTAACACTTGGCTTTTCGTAATGTTCTCTCTTTCTAACCTCAGCTAAAACACCTGATTTAGCACAAGATCTTTTAAACCTTTTGAGAGCACTATCCAAAGACTCATTCTCTTTAACTCTTACTTCAGACACAAAATTTCCCTCCCTCCGATAATAGCAATTGTGCCGGGAAAATAGCCGTAGTATGTTTTAAACATACTATAGGGAATTATGCTAATTACAGCACACAGTATATTATATATTAATTTTCAAAATTGTGTCAACCTTTATTTATAAAAATCAATAATAGCTAATTTATTAATACAAGCTAAATTAATATATCAAAGAAAGCTAGAGTATTTTAGTACTTAATTTTCTACCACCAACAATATGATAATGCATATGAAAAACAGTTTGTCCCGAATCAGAACCGCAGTTATTAATGAGTCTATAACCGCTTTCATCAATTCCTAGTTTTTTTGCAATTTCATTTACAGCAAAATGAATATCCTTCATAATATCAATATTATCAGCAGTTAGTTCATTATGAGAAGCAATATGCTGTTTTGGTACAATCAAAACATGCACAGGTGCTTCAGGTTCTATATCTAAAAACGCATAAACTTTATCTGTTTCATAAACAGGTGTTGAAGGTACTTCTCTATTTACTATTTTGCAGAAAAGACAATCACTCATTACTTTTTCCTCCTTTTAATATAAAATTTAAAATATATAGGTAAATATTAATATTTATTTTGTAATATTTTTAAATCGTTTTAAACAAAACAATCATACCATTATTTTGTTTGTTTTTCAAATATAATGAGTCATATTAAGATATTTTTTCCATTTTTCCATCTTTCAATACTTAAAGTTTAAAATTCAATTAAAGTATTAATAATTTACTTTATTATCACTTAAGTAAATATTAATTTATAAATTGAGATAAAATATATAGTATATATGTCAAATATAATTGATTCATTTGGCAATTTTATGTATAATCTACTTACAAATATAGCTTTTTATTAAAATAAATATTAAATAAGGTTGTTTAGACCTATGGAGGATAAGTATGAATATTATAGATGGTGGAGTTACGGCTCCGAAGGGATTCACAGCTGCTGGTGCTGCTTGTGGAATTAAAAAAAATAACAAAAAAGATATAGCAATCATTTGTTCTGAAGACACTGCAGTTGCATCAGGAGTATTTACTACTAATGTTGTTAAGGGTCATTCACTGCAAGTTTCAATGGAACATATAAAAAATGGCTTTGCAAGAGCTATAGTTATTAATAGTGGCAATGCAAACGCATGTGTTGGCGAAACTGGATATAAAGATGCACAGGATATCACCAATCTAGCCGCTGAGCTTTTACATTGTGAACCTGAAGATATTCTTGTTAATTCAACAGGTGTTATTGGTCAAAAGCTAAACATGCCAAATATCCGCTCAGGAATAAGATCTGCTGTTAATGCATTGAGTATTGACGGGAGTTCTGATGCTGAAGAAGCTATAATGACTACAGATTTAATAGCCAAAGAAATCGCGGTTGAAATAGAAATTCAGGGTGGAAAAGTTCGTATTGGAGGTATGGCAAAGGGTTCTGGAATGATTCATCCAAATATGGCTACAATGATTGGAATAATCACAACTGATGCTAATATCTCAAGAAGTCTTCTTGATAAGGCATTAAAGCATTGTGTTAAATCGACATTCAATAGAGTATCTGTAGATGGTGACACTAGTGTTTGTGACTCAGTTTTTGTTCTAGCTAACGGTTTTGCTGATAATGATGCTATTGTTAAAGATGATTATGAGTATTCATTATTTGTTAATGCACTTATGTATGTTTGTACTTATTTGTCAAAACTAATTGCAAAGGATGGCGAAGGAGCTACTAAGCTAATTGAAGTCATTGTTGACGGTGCTCAAGATGAAGCTGATGCTTATAAGGTAATTACTAGTGTTGCAAAATCACCTTTGGTTAAAACAGCAATCTTTGGAGAAGATGCAAATTGGGGCAGAATTTTCACCGCTGTAGGGTATTCTGGTGCTTCTTTTGATCCAAATCTCACAGATATCTATTTAGGTGAGTTGCTTGTATGTAGAAATGGAACTGCTGTTAATTTTGAAGAAAGTGCTGCTAAGGAAATACTCAAGAAGAAAGAAATCACTATTAGAATTAATCTGAAAAAAGGCAATGTTTCTGATAGAATTTGGACTTGCGATTTTTCATACGATTACGTAAAAATAAATGGAAGCTATAGAAGTTAAATGTGTATTAAAAAACGATACACAAACACATATTTCGACATTCGATTAAAAATAAATTGCCGTTTTTTTCTTATACTGTTATAATAAATTTTAAAGAGTATGTTTTGTCTTTTACTTACTACTTAGGGGGTATTGATTATGTCTGCACAATTAGTTCTTTTTAAAGTCAATAACGAAGTATTTGCCATTAGTATCAATAGCGTAAATATTATAGAGAAAGTTACTGATATTTATAAAGTACCTGATACACCGGTTTATATTGATGGACTAATTAATCTTAGAGGTAAGGTTCATACGGTTTTCAACGTTAGGAAAAAGTTTAATTATCCACCAATTGAGCTTGATGAAAGTACTCGTATTATTATTTTGAATCACATATCTTCAGTCGGTTTGCTAGTTGATGAAGTCAGTGAAATAATTAGCATAGAAGAATCAGACATTAAACCTGCACCTGAACTTATTTCTGGTTTATCAGGTAAATTTTTCAGCGGTGTCTGTGAAAAAGACGGTAAGATAGTACTTATTTTTGATTTAGAAAAATTACTTGAGAAATAAATTGAAATATTGTGCTACTGAAAATAATATGCATATATTTGTATTTATATCTTTTTACAAATGTATTCATATTATAACTCAGTAGCCTTTTTTTGTTTATATTAATAACTCATAGAAAGCTTAGAAACATATATTGCGGCATCTACCATCAGCAATTATGCACTTTCTCCTAATGCCCTTGATACAGATAAAATAACACCAATAAATATACCTGACTGTGCTGCAGGTATTACTGTTTTTCTAATGGTTTGCCATTTTAGTAGCACCTAATACTATTAACACTAAGTTAACACAAAATTAAACCTTAATTAAAATTATTCTGACATAATTAGATTATAGAAAATTCATGTTATTGTTCTAAATGTTAGAATAGCAGAAGAAGTATTTTCTGATGGTTTGAATGTATACAAAGAATATGATATAGTTGAATTACGAAAAAATCGGCATAGTATTTCAGAAGCCTAATCCTTTTCCAATGAGTATATATGATACTATAGCATTAACATAGCACGCACTAATGAACATAATCATTTTGAATTTGGGGGTTAAAATG
This sequence comes from Bacillota bacterium, assembly GCA_023444055.1. GTDB lineage: Bacteria > Bacillota > Clostridia > Acetivibrionales > DSM-1351 > Ruminiclostridium. The sequence goes on along the minus strand of JAEZRV010000018.1, from coordinate 84,742 downwards.
CCTAAACATAATGTCTTTGTAGTAGAAGATGAAATGCACATACAGCAGCTAATCAAATATAACCTTGAAGCAAATGGTTTTAAGGTTAGTGTTTTTGATAATGGCGAAGATTTGTTATCCTATTGCACTGAAAATATTCCAGATTTATTTATTTTGGATATCATGCTTCCGGGTATTGATGGCTTAGAGGTTTGTAGGCGAATAAGACAAAACAATTCAACTAATAGTATTCCAATAATTATGCTTACAGCCAAAAGTGAAGAATTTGATAAAGTATTGGGGTTAGAATTAGGAGCTGATGATTATATTACGAAGCCTTTTAGTGTCAGGGAATTATTAGCTAGAATTAAAGCCTTATTTAGAAGGATAAATACAGCTAATGAGCCAAAAACTGATAACATTATTTCTCATGCTAATATAGCCATCAATTGTACAAGAAGAGAAGTCTATAAAGGCGACAAACTTATTGAAATGCCGCTTAAAGAATTTGAGCTTCTTAAAATGCTAATGACAAATAAGGGTAAGGTTTTATCGAGAGAACATCTTCTTGATAAGATATGGGGATTTGATTACTATGGTGAAACTAGAACTGTAGATGTTCATATTCGATATTTGAGACAGAAAATTGAAGAAAACGACGAAAATCCTACATTAATTGAAACCGTAAGAGGTATTGGATACCGCTTCAACGATAAAGTTAGTTAATATTTGCGCTTAATTCGGAGGTGTAGGCATATTAATGAAAAATAGAATAGTAAAATACACAATTTTACTCGTAATCATCGCAATAACCATAGCCGGTATATTTACTATTGGATTATCTCGTTATTTCTATATATATGAAGTTAAAAATAGTTGTGAAAGTATAGCTGTTTTATTATCTTATCAAATTGAGCAACAAACTAATAACGCTTCAAAAATTGAGTTCAATAAACTTGCAAAGGACTATGCACAGCTATTATATAAAAAAGAATCCAATTTAGAAAACTTCTCTTTTGTTACTAGAATAACAATAATCAACTATGAAGGTACAGTATTAGGTGACTCAGAATCAAATACAGCTAATATGGAAAACCACCTAAGTAGAAAAGAAATAAAAGAAGCACTTGAAGGTAACTTAGGATTTGATGAGCGATTAAGTGAAACACTTAATCTTGACTATATCTATGTTGCATATCCTATAAAGAGTATAAACATAATTGTTAGAGTTGCTGTTCCTCTAAATCAGATAAAATCAATTAGTGAGACATTTTACCTCTATACAATTATAGGTGTATTGGTAGGTATTTTACTTACAGTGCTTATTTCTCTTAAGGTATCGAATATTATTACTTCCCCTATAAATCAGTTTTTAAACACCGCGAAAGCAATTGCAAATGGCAACTATAAAGAAAGAATAAATATAAATTCTGATGATGAGATTGAAGAATTAGCTATTACATTTAATGAAATGGCAAATAAGCTTGATAATACACTGTGCGGAATATTAGATAAAAATATAAGATTAGACACAATAATAAATAGCATGAGAGATGGAATTATAGCTACAGATACAAACTATAAGATACTAATTATAAATACTAGTGCTTGTGAAATATTTGGAGTTAGTTATGGACCTGGTATAATTGGTAAAAATTTATTAGACATCACTAGAAATGAAAAAATAAATTCCTTTTTAGAAGGTACTATTCAAAATAATATGGCTCTTACAGACGAAATTACCATATTTTTTCCTAGAACAGTTAGTAATTCCATATTTAAAATCTATACAAATCCAATTAAAAGTGGTGAAATAACGACAAAAAATGTTGGTGGTGTAATCACTCTGCACAATGTTACATCTGTCAAAAAACTAGAACAAATACGCACTGAATTTGTCTCTAATGTTACTCATGAGTTAAAAACCCCTTTAACATCAATAAGAGGCTTTGTTGAAACACTTAAAGATGGTGCTATAGAAGATGCTGCTGTGGCTTCAAATTTTTTAGATATAATAGATATTGAAGCTGAGCGTCTTTATCATTTAATTAATGACATTCTTCAACTATCTGAAATTGAAAGCATGCGTAACGATGATAAAGTATCACTAAATAGCCTAAATATTATTGTTGATGAAGTCGTACAACTATTAGAAACAACTGCAAACAGAAAAAATATAAAACTTGAAGTTACTATAGAATCAGATGTAGAAATCTTAGTAAATAAATACCGTATTAAGCAAATGATGATTAATTTAATTGATAATGCTATAAAGTATAATGTTGATAATGGAATTGTCATTATTAATTGTAATAAATCCGAGGGTGCTACAACTATATCTGTAAAAGATACCGGTATAGGCATACCCCAGATGCATCATTCCAGAATATTTGAAAGGTTTTATAGAGTTGATAAAGGACGCTCCAGAAATATGGGTGGAACAGGTTTAGGACTATCAATTGTAAAGCACATTGTGCAACTTTATAATGGTGATATTAGCATAATTAGTGAACCTGGAAAGGGTACTGAGTTTATTATCAGACTTCCACTATAACAAAGTAGCATCAATCAAAGAAAAGAGCTATTCTATTATATTTAAATAAACTTCCCAAAAAGAGCCAGAGAATTATTTCCTCCGGCCCTTTTTGGGAAGTTGTGTCATTCTTTTATATCCATCTATATAACCCCTAATACACTATTAACCCATTACAACCTCAACATTGTGTACTTTACCATCATTAAACACTGGAATTACATTACCAGTAATTTCATTGCCATCTACAACAAGTTTTTTTACACCCTTAGAAACATGGTTAGGATTAGTTATAGAAATTTCAAATGTTGCATCTCTAAACTTTCTGCTTACCTTGTATCCATCCCAATCGCTTGGAATACAAGGATCTATCATAAGTCCATTATAATCTGGCTTAATTCCAAGAATATTTTGTGATATAACAATAAAGTTCCAAGCAGCTGTACCGGTAAGCCATGAATTCTTCGCTTCACCAGGTTTTGCAGCATCCTTACCAGCAATCATCTGAGAGTAAACATAAGGTTCTGTCTTATGAATTTCACTGATTTCTTCTGTATAAGCTGGTGCTATTTTCTTATAATATTCAAAAGCTTTATCTCCTCTACCTATTACAGTTTCACCTGCAATAACCCAAGGATTATTGTGACAGAAAATACCTGCATTTTCTTTATATCCTGCTGGGTATGTTGATATTTCACCCATATTTATGTAGTATTTAGTAAACGCAGGGTTATTCAATACTAATCCATACGGAGTATCAAGGTATTTCTTTGCTGAGTCAAGAGCCTTTTCAACATAGCCTTTATCAACACCTATACCAGCCATTGAGCAGAAGCCCTGTGACTCGATAAATATCTTGCCCTCTTCATTTTCATTACTTCCTATCTTTTGTCCGAAGTCATCATATGCACGAATAAACCATTCTCCATCCCAACCATGTTTCAGAACAGCTTCGTTCATCTTATTTACTTCTTCTTGCGCCTTTTTAGCCTCATCAGCCTGACCAGTTAATTCACATAATTTCACATATTCTGGTCCATATAAAACAAACATACCAGCTATGAAAACAGATTCTGCAACTTTTCCATCTTTGCTAGTTGTTGTCTGGAAGGATTCACCAGGAGTATTTGAGAAACAATTTAAGTTTAAGCAATCGTTCCAGTCTGCTCTTCCGATTAGTGGCAATTTATGTGGTCCTAAATTATTAACAACATGATAGAATGAACGCTTTAAATGCTCAAATAATGTCGCCTTATTGTTTTCGTCATTATCAAATGGAACCATCTCATCAAGGATGCTCATATCACCAGTTTCTTTAAGATAAGCAGCTACACCTGCAATTAACCATAGTGGATCATCATTGAAGTTTCCTCCAATTTCATCATTCCCCTTTTTAGTCAAAGGCTGATATTGGTGATATGCTCCACCTGTCTCAAACTGAGTTGCAGCAATGTCAAGTATTCTTTCTCTTGCTCTATCAGGTATTTGATGAACAAAGCCTAAAAGATCCTGATTTGAATCTCTGAAGCCCATTCCTCTACCTATACCTGTTTCAAAATAGGATGCACTTCTTGACATATTGAATGTAACCATACACTGATACTGGTTCCAGATGTTAACCATTCTGCATAGCTTTTCATCCTTATGCTCAAGCTTATATTGAGTAAAGAGGTTATTCCATGAATTTTGCATCTCGTCAAAAGCAGCCTGTACAGCAGCTGGATTGCCTTTAGCTTCAATCATTTGATAAGCTTTCTTCTTGTTTATTACACCCTTGCTTTCCCACTTGTCATCTTCATCGTTCTCAACATATCCAAGTATGAAGTCAAATTCTTTTTCTTCACCTGGCTTAAGATCAACTGTGATACAGTGAGATGCCATTGGTCCCCATCCGTGAGCAATAGTATTTGTAGGCTCTCCGCTTACTGGTACTTGAGGTGCCTCATATCCATTATATAGTCCAATAAATGTATCTCTGTCAGTATCAAATCCAGTAATATCAGCATTTACTGAATAGAAAGCAAAGTGGTTTCTTCTCTCTTTATATTCAGTTTTATGATAAATAACTGAATTTTCAACTTCAACTTCACCTGTACTTAAGTTTCTTTGATAGTTTGTTTGGTCATCTTGTGCATTCCATAAACAGAATTCAATGCATGAGAATAATTTTAAGCTCTTGTTTTCACCTGTAGTATTCTTAATTCTTACTCTATGAATTTCACCATTAAAATTCAATGGAACAAAGAAAAGAACTTCAGAGCTTATTCCATTCTTACTTCCAGTTATTTTTGTATAACCCATACCGTGTCTGCACTCATAACTGTCTAAATCAGCCTTAACTGGTGACCATCCTGGTGACCATAAAGTACCGTTGTCATTAATATAGAAGTATCTTCCTCCCATATCAATTGGAACATTGTTGTACCTATATCTTGTTATTCTTCGTAAACGCGCGTCCTTATAAAAGCAATATCCCCCAGCAGTGTTAGAAATCAATGAGAAAAATTCTTGAGTACCTAAATAATTTATCCAAGGATAAGGTGTTTTGGGAGTAGTGATTACATATTCTTTGTTTTGGTCATCAAAAAATCCGTATTTCATGTTTTTAGCTCCTCTTTAATTATTTTTAATTAATTTATTATGTCAACAAAGAATTTACTTCTTTGTACATGTCTCTCTAATAACCATTTTTGTGTCATAACTATAGCTTTTAAAACCTTTTCTAGTCTTTCTTATATTAGAAATCAGTTCCTCTACTGTCTTTTCAACAATATTATAAATTGGAGTTTCTATTGTTGTAAGTGCCGGCTTTATCAATGATGCAAGTGTAATATTGTCAAAGCCTATTATTGATATATCTTCAGGAACCTTAATTTTATTTTCCTTAAATAATTCTATTGCTGTAATTGCCATATCATCATTGGATGAAAACAATGCTGTTGGCAACTTCCCATTATTAATTATTTTTTGAACTTCGCTGGATGTTTTTGATTTAATAAAGTCACCATGAAGTATAAAATCACCATTGATTTCTAAATTATGTTTTTTCATAGTATCTAAAAAAGCAGTATATCTCTGTCTTCCAGAATATGTAGATAATCTTCCTGCTAATAGTCCTATTTCTGTATGTCCTAATCCAATTAGATATTCTACAGCCTCTACAGCTCCCTCGTAATCTTTTGAACCTACTACTATTAAGTTTTCATTTTCGGATTTATTCTTAATAATTTCTTCAGCATCAAAATCAATCAATGCTATAGGGCACCCCTTTTGGGAAATCTTAATCAGGGCTTCCGCTTCATTTTCAGTTCCTAATACTATACCACCATCTATTCTTTTTTGCAAAAAGATCTCATTTACACGCCTATAATCCTCTTTGCAGTAAATAATATTAACTAATACGTAATAACCCCTTGAATTAGCACAATCTACAATCGCATTAGTAAATTGGTTAAAGTAATCATTTTTATATAATCTATTTGGATTATCCGCATCAGCTATACTTACTATAAATAATCCTATGGTATCACTTTTTTTGCCTGCTAAAACTCTTGCACATGTATTTGGCTGATAGTTATACTTTTCTATTACCTCTAGAACCTTTTTCTTCGTATCATCCGGAACATTTGAATAATTATTTATAACTCTTGAAACAGTGCTCCTTGATACCCCGGCAATTTTAGCTATCTCTTCACTTTTCATATTATTGTTACCCTATTATCATCTATTAGTCAAAGCATAATTGACATTTGTATTTATTAAAATAGGGCTAACGCTATACTAGCGGCTAGCCCCATTTTACTTTAGCTACTATCATGCCATTAATGACAATATAGAGCATTTATTTTAGTTTATCTTATTTGTTTGCTGCTACGAATGCATCAACTTGTGTCTGCATTTCAGCAAGAGCTGCATCTAAGCCAGCTGCCTTTAACTTATCAGTAAACTTAGGAACAACTGTTGCAGGATCAACTTTACCAGTTTCTAGACCAGGCATGAACTGCTTCTTAACAGATGTTAAAGCAGCGATCTGAGTCTTAACTTTTTCAGTGTTAAATGTGAATCCAAGGATTGGTGAAGCTGCTGCACTTGCATTGTATTCTTTGAACTTAGTCCATTTTTGTGGATCTTCAGTCTGGAATAAGTATGTATTGAACTGGTTAGCAAACAACCATTGTAAACCATTGTTGTAGTTGTCTTTACCAGCTTGAGTTTGTTCAATTGTAGTATCATTAATCTTAGTATAGTGAGTTCCTTCTAAACCATAGTTAACTAAGTTACAGAGAGTAGCATCATTGTTCATTAATTCTAAGAACATAAGAGCTCTTTCTGGGTTCTTTGAAGTCTTTGAAATAGCTTGCATTGAACCAGTCATTTCACGAGTAGTTGCTCTTGCAGGAGTGATATCAACTTGTTTCCAGTTAACACCATCAGATAATGATTGCTCAGCATCTTTTCCTGGCTTTAATGAAGCAGTACATGCGAATACTTTACCTGCTTTTCTAGCTGGTGCATAATCTGTTATAGTATCAGCATCTTTTCTGATATATCCAGCTTTATACCATTTATTAAGAGTTGTAAATAATGACATAGCTTCAGGAGTAGCAAAGTCATTAACAACCTTTGTATCTCTTCCGTCACCATATAAAGCACCTGCAACGTTATCATCAACTAACTTTTCAAAGTCAAGAATTCTGTATGCTGATTCACCAGTAAGAGTCTGGAATGCTTCAACTCCATTTGCGCCTTCTTTTTCTTTGATAATCTTAAGAGCTGGCTCTAAATCTTCAAATTTCTTTATTGTTGACAAATCAATGCCGTACTTATCTGCCATATCCTTGTTAACTAAGAAGCCCCAGTTATGAGCCATTTCTTTGTTAGTAGGAATAGCGTACAATTTTCCGTCAATTGAAGCACCTTTTATAACATTTGCGCCTAATAATTCTTTTGTCTTTGGAGCATATTTGTCCATAAGAGGAGTTAAATCTACAAATGCGCCCTTTGGTGCATTCTGCTGGTAGTTACAAGCCCAGTTTGATGTGAAAGTAATATCAAATGCTTCACCTGACTGGATCTTTGCACCCATCTTGTTCTCGAAGTCATCACCCCAAGTAAAGATGTTTAGTTTTAGAGTAGCGTTAATTTTTGGTTGTAAATACTTATTAACCTCTGCTAAAACCTTGTCCATGTCATTTGGCTGACCATTACCAACAACAAACCATTGTAATTCTACTGGATCAAGTGTTTCTGATTCAGCAGCTGTTGAAGTAGCAGCTGTTGAAGTAGTTGTTGTGGATGTAGCAGCATCATCTGTCTTTCCACAACCAGCTACCATTGAGATAGCCATACAAGTAACTAAAGCTAAACCTATTAGTCTTTTTGCTTTTTGCATTGTGAACCTCCTTAAAATTATAAATATTTATTGCCATCCATACTCTCGTATGGTATTAGCCCTTAACGGCACCAACAGTTAAACCTTTTACAAAATACTTCTGGAAGAATGGATATGCTACTATAATAGGACCTATTGCCAATGTACACATCGCCATACGTGCTGTCTCTGATGGCAAATTTGCAAGTGCCGCAGATCCTTGTGGCAAGTTTGCAGCCTGTGACAGATACTGAATAGCTGCTAGAGTCTTATATAATAGATATTGCAAGTTAAATAGCTTATCGTCAGAGATAAACATAAGTGGTAAATACCAATCATTCCAGTATGCTAAACATTGGAACAATCCTACTGTTGCAAGCCCTGCTTTTGCCAAAGGTAAAACTATCTGTATGAAAGTTCTAAACTCTCCAGCACCATCGATTTTTGCTGATTCAATAAGTGAATCAGGTACATTCGTCTGATAGAATGTTCTCATAATCATTACATACCATGCATTAGCAAGTGGTGGAATAATTAATGAAAACACTGTGTTTTGCATATGTAGCACATTTACATATACCATATACCAAGGAACTAAGCCACCATTAAATATCATTGTGAAAAATACTATAAAAGCAAACTTGTTTCTGTGTCTAAAATCTTTTCTTGATATTACGTAAGAGAACATAGAAATCATTGCTAGACTCACTAACGTACCAACTACTGTTACAAAAATTGATATTCCATAAGCTCTAAATATTGCTTCCCCAGTTTTTAGAACCCATTTATATGCTTCTAAACTAAAAACTCTTGGATAAATATAATAACCATTTATTGTAATATCCTTTTCATTTGAAAAAGATATACTTATTATAAGAATAAGTGGCACTATACAACATAATGAATATAATATGAAACCTAAATTAAGCACTCCATTCCAGAAAGGCTTTATATCATTTAATTTATTTACAGTCTCCACCTGCACATCATCTTTGTGTTTCATGACTCTTCCCCCCCCTTAGAATAAAGCTTGTTCTGGATCTATCTTTCTAACAATCAAGTTAGAAATCATTACAAGGACAAATCCACATACAGACTGATATAAACCTGACGCCGATGCCATTCCAACATCATTCAAAGTACGCAATGCATTATATACGTATGTATCAATAGTCATTGTTGTATCATATAATGCACCTGTATTTCTTGGTACTTGGAAGAACAATCCGAAATCTGAGTAGAAAACCTTTCCTACTGCTAATAAAGTAAGGATTATCATTAATGTCTTAAGCAACGGAATTGTAATACTTTTAATTTGCTGCCATTTTGATGCTCCATCAACAATAGCTGCTTCATAAAACTCTTGATCAATACCAGCAATTGCTGCTATATATATTACTGTATTATAACCTGTTAATTTCCACAAATTTACAACCGTCAATATAACTGGCCATTTATTCGGTTCTGCATACCAACCAACTTCATTCAAACCAAGTGCAGGAAGTATTGTTTTGTTTACAATACCTTTTTCCTCACCAAATATAGCAAATACAATATAACTTACAACTATCCAAGACATAAAATATGGTAACAACATACTTGCTTGATAAAACTTTGATAAAAACTTATTCTTAATTTCATTAATAAGAATTGCAAAAAATACAGATACTACTAATCCAAGAAATATAAAAGCAACATTATACCCTAAAGTATTCCTTGTCATTGTAAAAGCATCAGGTGTTGCTGTAAAGAACTCAAAATTCCTAAGACCTACCCATTTACTTTGGAAAAAGTTCTCAATAAAACTATTTCCATGATACTGGTAATCTTTAAACGCTATTAACACGCCCGCCATCGGTAAATAGTTATTAAAAAATATAACAACCAATAGAGGGAGCATCATAATGTAAAGCACCTTGTTTTTTACTATATCTCTTAAAAAGCCTGTTTTCTTCTTGGCTTTCAAGGGAACAGCTACATCTTTTACTGCAGTTGGAGTTCCTCCCATAGTTACTATGCCACCCTTCATTATAACGTAATGTATGATACCAAAAACAGGCGTTCATAAAGAATACACCAACTATGCCTGTTTTTTCTATATGTATATATTAATAAATTGCGGCTAATTGCAAAATAGACCAACTTGCTTTAATGTGCAATATCTTGTCAACAACTCTGCGCAATATTGAACAACAAAATATTACACTTCCTTTACGTCACAATTACATATTCTTTTCAATTACTTTAAATGTCCTAGTTTATAAACAAAGTCTCTTTATATTCTGAAGGGGTCATACCTGCATATTTTTTAAATATCTTAGAAAAATAATGCGGGTCAGGAATTCCAACTAACTCTGCAACCTCATATGTTTTATACTTAACATCCTTTAATAATTCCTTTGCTTTCTCAATGCGGACATCATTGAGATAATCCACGAAGCTGATGCCTAACTCTTTTTTAAACATTCTACTAATGTAAAATGTACTAACATAAATGTGCTCAGCTACTTCATTAAGCGTAACCTGATCATTATAATGCTCATGAATATAGTCAATTGCTTTTCTAAGTATAAGCTTTAAACTCTTATTATTGAAACTATTAACTCTTGTTGCAATTCTCATAGATACTTCCTCTAACAAAGAATTCAGTTCATCAACACTATCACATTTTTCTATTAGCTTTAATAAACTCGCTATATCTCTTCCTTCTTCGTGTTTTTTATCTGCATCAACAGCCAGAACAGATATTCTAATATTATTAATTGAAGATAGTGTACTATAATAAAAGTTTTTTAAATAGCTTAAATTAATATTATTTGTATTAACATACTTAGATATATTTGATGTAGAGACTTTAACCAATTCGTTATTACCAGATTTAATGCTTTCTAGTAATTGTTTCTGATAATTTTCCAAAGTAGAATAATCATCATATCTAAAGAAAGAGTTTAAATCACTATACTGAATAATAGAATTATTTCCCATGTAACTTTTGTATTCAAGTGAACCCAAACATTCTTTAAGTTTTTCAGTTAGCTCCATCGCAGATGTGCCATTAGAACTAACAGCAATGGTAACTGTAAATCCAAAGCCATTATTTATAACCTCCTGAAGTTCTCCACATTTCTCACTAACTTCCGGAATATCTATAGGAGTTTTATCTGCTTTCTGAATTATAAATCCAACTCTGCTAGTATTAAGCATTATACTAATAACTTCATATTTCTCCGCAAATATTTCCTCAAAAGAATTTACTATACCAAATTGACATAAATGTTTGTCATATTGTGAACTTGTTTCCTCAAAATCATTTTCCATAATGACAAGGACAAAATTTTTAATTTTTAAGCTAAAAAGATTCATCTTTTCTTCAATTTCATCTTCATTTGTATTAATACCATATATAATGTCATATAGAAATTTTTCTCTCAGTACGGGAATACTTTGCTCATATAATCGTTTAAATTTGTCCACTTCTAAATGCTTAAGCTTTTGTTCATTAAACTCTTTCACTGCCTTAGTTAAAACATTTGTAATCTCTTCTATTTTTGTAGGCTTTAATAAGAAATCAAACGCTCCACACTTTATAGCCTCATGTACATAGTCAAAATCTCTAAATCCAGTTAAAATTATTACTTTTGCGTTTGGCACCACTATTTTTAACTGCTTTATCATACTTATTCCATCTAAGCCTGGCATGCGAATGTCGGTAAGAATAATATCAGGGCGATGCTGTTTAATAAGTTCAAGTCCTTCAATACCGTCACAAGCATCAGCGCATACCTCACAATCGAGCTGTTTCCAATTAATGATATTTTTTATTCCTTTTCTTATAATAGATTCATCATCAATTATTAGAACCTTGTACATAATAGCCCTCCTTGGTATTGTAAATCTTGCTTGGTAAAGTTACAGTTACTTTTGTATAAATATCAACTTTACTTTCTAACTTTAATCCATATTTTTCTCCGTAATAAAGCTTAATTCGTCTATTAACATTTTCAATACCAATACTTTTATCTTTTTTATTACTTGTAGTTTTAAAATAGGTATTGTTATCCATACTTAACCCATTATTTAGTTTTATAAGCTCCTCAGATGAAATTCCATTCCCATTGTCTATTACCTCAATCGTTATTAAATCATCCTTGATATTTGCAACAAGTGATATAATACCTTTCCCTCTATTATTTTCAACACCATGATAAACTGCATTTTCAATTAACGGCTGAATAATCAACCTTGGAATTTTAACATACAGAACTTGTGGGTCAACTTCTTTGTTTAATGTAATCTTATCTTCAAATCTTCTTTTTAATAATGAAATATATTTATCTATATAAACAAATTCTTCTTCAATAGTAATTAGCCTATCATCCCTACCAATACTTATATCTAATAGCGTTGATAAGTCAGATACTGTTTCGCTTATCTCTGGTACATTATTTAACTGAGCCATCCAGTTAATTGACTCTAATGTATTAAAAAGGAAGTGAGGATTTATTTGAGACTGCAATGCTTTAATTTCAGCTTCTTTACTGGTAATCTGCTCCCTGTAAATCCAATTAACCAAATGATCCATCTCTTTAGCCATAGTGTTAAAAGTTTTTTGCAAAAAGCCCAATTCATCATTTCTGTCAATTTCTATATAACTATTAGAAATTTTATCAATATTCATTCCCTTCATAGCTTTCACTAACTGATTTATCGGTTTAATCATATCGAAGGACACAAAAAAGCTAACAACCGATAACAGCAGAATAGCAATTAAGCTTATCAGTACAATACGATTCCTTAATACATTAACGTCTGTATATAATTGTTTAAACGGTATGTACGTCAGTATTGTCCATCTCAACTCATTTAAAGTTTTTGAAGAAATAAAAATTCTATCCTTCTTATCAACACCATTAGCTGTCTCTAAAATTGTTTCCCTATATTTTGCAAATTCAGTATTATTACTACAAAATATAATACTGTTATTAGGAGAGATAACAGTTAGGTTCTTCATCAGTGCAGATTCTGAACCTCCTAAAGCATTTCTAAAGCACGTCTTATCAATCTGTATCACCGATAGCGCAATTTCTTTGAAGTTATCCTTGTTACAAATAATTTTTATCAAATATGCATTCTCATTAGCATCAAAGAACCAAACTGTATCAAGATTTGCTGCTCTTGCCATCTGTTGCATTTCTAAATAATTTTGAAAAACTGCTGATTTAATATCAGATTCTGCACGGCTTCTGTCAAATACATAAAGTCTTTTTGCATTTGTCACAATACACATACCCATTATTTCATCTCTTCGTGCGGAAACTGTCTTTTGTAATGAGTTAGTAATTTTTCTTATAGCTTCATAATCTCCTGTTTTATTGATATTATTACTATCATCATAAAGTAAAGCTGAATAAATTTCCTCATCATTACCTACATCTTTAGATATATCGGACAAGTTACTTATTGTATCCTGCAATCTTAATTCTGCAAGACTCAACAAATCATTTGAATAAGATATAGATTTTTCAACTATTATATTTTCAGAGCTTTTATAACTGAATATTCCTATAAAAATTACTGGTATAAGTATTTGTATGTATAGCACTAATAACAATTTTTTCTTTATAGAAATATTTTTATAAAATCTAATTAACCTCATCATTTCCCAATATATGCTTGATGTGACTTTATTTATCATATTTACCCCAAATATTAATTATTTATTTTTTCTATAGCTTGATTCCAAATCTCCTCAGCAGTTGTTTTTCCTAATAAAAATTTCGGGAAATTCTTGATAACTATATCCTCCCATACAGATCTTTCAATAACGAGGTCTGGTATTGGCGTTTTATTTTTCGCTTGAGTCATTTTATAAACATTTGCACTTTGCTTAGCTAATTTACTATAAGCCGGTAAAAAACCCATATCCATGTTCAAACTATTAATTAAGCCAGTCTTCTTATATAAAAATGTGGCGGTTTCCTTAGAAGTTAAAAACTTCAAAAAATTAATACAGTTATCTTTCTTATTGAAGGAATCCCAAGCAGATTTACATATGTAAAAAGTTCCTGCTCCTAAACCTGTCAACATCTTTGAATCATCATCAGTCATAGAAGGAAAAGGTATCATTTTAACACTTTCATCATCTTTACCAAAATATGTTACAAACCATGAGCCCTGTACTGTCATCGCTGCCTGCTTTGAAATAAACAATTCATTTCTCTCATCGCTATAAATCATATTAGAATCTTCTGAAAATGCTCCCATGTCATTTAGTTCTTTCATATATTTCATAGCATCAATATAGCACTTATTAATTTTACCATTAACTATATATTTTTCAACACCTTCAGAACCACCTATGCTTGCAATCATATTCTGATATAAGTATGAACCCTCTGCAGTAGAATTGTATGCGATAGGTATAATTTTATTTTTTTTGAAGATAGTAACAGCATCCTTTAGCTCTTTATAATTTGCAGGTTCTTTTACTCCATATTTATCAAATAAATCCTTATTTATAAAAAGCCCCTCAAATACTATCTCTAATGGAATCCCATATATACGGTTATTAAAAGTTGTTGAGCTAAAGCTTGATGGATTAAAGCTATCCATCCATGCCCGATCTTCCTTTAATGTATCTGTAATATCTGCAATTTTGTCAGCCTCAATAAGATATTTTATGTCAGTTCCAGGCCATAAGCCAAAAACATCAGGCTCATTTCCTGATGCAATTTCCTTTTTAAGAGTAGGTAAGTAATCATCCCCGAATATTGATTGGTTTAATATTTTAATATTTGGATTTTCATCTTCAAAATTAGCAATAATCTCTTTCAATACTCCTGTTTTACTGTCTACACCACCCCAGCTAGTCATTAATTTAATTGTCTCTACCTTATGCGGTGTATTATTTTTATTAATAACTTCTGTGTTTTGAGAATTACTTGAACATGAAACAATTATAATATTTACCAATGTAATAGAAATTATAGTTAATAGCTTATTAAAACACTTCATCATTTAACCCCAATCAAAAATCCAAAATTTGTAGTCTGTAATGAAAGCAACACAATATTATCTTTAATACTATCTAATTGATCATATCGAAGATTAACTAGAGATGAGTTATTTCAATTTCTATTATAGTCATTTACTGCAGAATCTACAACAAATAATTTTTGGCTAAACACCAATAATTATCATTAATGTTTTACTCAGAAACAAGCTATAATAAAATCAAATTCTATTATAGCTTGCAATTGATTTTGTATATAATATTAATTAGATAATTGATAGCTTTACTTCATTATTTTCATCCATGTCAATACCAACTAAAGAGCCACTCTTGATGGTGCCTTTTAAATATTCCTCTGAAAGCATATCTTCAATATAGCTTTGAATTGCACGTCTTAATGGTCTAGCACCAAATTTGACATCGTAACCCTTTTCAAGAATAAATTCCTTGACTTTATCAGAAATATTTACCTTTATATTTTTTCCATTTGCTTCTTCGTAAACCTCTTCTAACATCAAATCTATAATCTTTTTAAGTTCTTCTTTACCAAGCTCAGTAAATACTATTATCTCATCAATTCTATTTAGAAACTCTGGTCTAAATGTTTCTTTAATTACATCCTTTACTCTGCTTTCTAAAGCAGTATACGAATTGTTTGAAAAACCTATGCCACTCGATTTCAGATTAGTTCCTGCATTTGAAGTCATAATAATAATTGTATTTTCAAAGCTAACAGTTCTGCCGTGGCTGTCTGTCAATCTTCCATCTTCAAGTATTTGAAGCAACATATTAAACACATCTGGATGAGCCTTTTCTATTTCATCCATCAAAATAACAGAGTAAGGCTTTCTTCTAACCTTCTCGGTTAATTGCCCAGCATCATCATATCCAACATATCCAGGAGGAGAACCTATCAATTTGGAAACAGTGTGCTTCTCCATGTATTCTGACATATCAAGCCTTATTAATGATTCTTCGCTAGCGAACAATTCGATTGCCAAAGCTCTGACTAGTTCAGTTTTACCTACACCTGTAGGCCCAACAAATATAAAAGACGCTGGCTTTTTCTTTTTCTTGAATCCTGACCTGCTTCTACGTATAGCTTTAGCAACGCCTTCTACTGCTTTGTTTTGTCCTATAACACGCTTGTGTATTCTAGATTCAAGATTTATTAGTTTTTCTGATTCCTCTTCGCTGAGTTGTTGAATTGGTATTTTTGTCCATGCCTCTATTACACTGGCAACATCTTCAGTAGTTAAAGAAACATCATTATTTGTGTCTTCAATATCTTTTATCATTCCAATCAACTTACATTCATAGACTTTTAAATCAGCTGCTTTTTGATAATCCTCAATAGAATCAGCAGATACAGCATTATCCTTGGCCTCTTGAACCTTAAGCAGTTCATCCTTGTACGTCTGTAATTCAGCTAGCTTTACATTTCTTAAATTAGCTCTTGAGCCTGCTTCATCTATTACATCTATTGCCTTATCAGGTAAAAATCTGTCAGTTATATATCTCTCTGAATAATTAACAGCAGCTCTTACTACGTCTTCACTTATCTTTACTCGGTGATACTCTTCATAATAGTGCTTAATCCCCATAAGAATCTCTACAGATTCGTCAATTGATGGTTCATCAACAATAATCGGTTGGAATCTTCTTTCTAATGCCGAGTCCTTCTCAATGTTTTTTCTATACTCATTTAGTGTAGTTGCACCAACAACTTGAATTTCTCCCCTAGACAAAGCAGGTTTCAGTATATTAGCAGCATTCATAGCACCTTCTGCTTCTCCAGCACCCATTATATTGTGAAGTTCGTCTATAACAAGAATAATATTTCCAAAAGATTTAGCCTCATCAATTATCCCCTTCATTCTGCTCTCAAATTGTCCTCTAAACTGTGTACCAGCAACTACACTTGTCATGTCAAGCAAATATACCTCGGCATCATAAAGCTTTATAGGAACTTCTTTTTGCGCGATTCTCACTGCTAAGCCTTCAGCTATAGCGGTTTTTCCAACACCAGGCTCACCAATAAGTACAGGATTATTTTTTGTTCTTCTATTTAATATTTGTACTACTCTATCAATCTCATTGTTTCTCCCAACTACCCTATCAATTGCACCATTTTTGGCTTTATCAATTAGGTTAGTTCCGTACATATCAAGATACTTTTTCTTTTTATTGACTTTTTTATCCTGGACTTTTGTTTTTGAAGAATTTTTATTATCTTTATCTTCTTCACTATTTGAAGCCTGACCATTAGACGATGAAACTTCACTATCTGAATTGTTATTTTCAATATTGTTAATTTTAGGGAATGCTTTATTTAACATTCCAAAAAACGTATTAGACTCATTAATATTTCCTGATTCTTCTTGTAGTGTTTCCATCATTTCAGAACCATCCATACCCTCTAGCATATCTCCAACCTGTTTGCTTATATTGTCAAGTTCATCCTCCGTCATACCTGTTTGAGAAAGTAACTGGTCTATTGGCTGGAGGTTTTGCTTTCTTGCACAGCTTACACAAAGCCCTTCCTGAATTTGTTTACCATCCACAAGTTTTGTTACAAAAACTACTGCTATATTTTTATGACAAACTGAACACTTTATCATACTAACCTCCCATCCCTCTTTGGGTATAAAAATAATAAAACTAGTTTAGTAAATCTCTATATGAATAGAACATAGTAATAATCCTATTTTTGTGTATAACCTCTATTTCGAAGAAATACGTAACCTTCATATATATAATATATTATTTCCAATAGCAACAATAAATAAAATGTTATTACACTTTATAAATATTATTAATTGTTTAATAGTATAACATAAGATAATACTTAGGTCTAACCTGTTTTTATCAATTTAGCTCAATTTCTATCGTTTTATACTTATAAGCCCAACTCTCCAACATAAAAATCTATTGGCACACAAATATTTTATTGCCAAATAATTATTGAATTATTAATTAATTTAAATACAAAAATCCGGGCTATAATCTATATAGCTATGCTATACAAAAATAATCCAGATTTTCTATAAATCCTCAGTAGATAAACTCCATAATATTAAAAATTAAACTTCACAAATAGCTATACTATTACCAAAAACATCATTTGCATCACATAAACATTTTAAAGAGTGTAGTAACGAATGCACCCAAAAGTGCTGTAACTGGAATAGTAAATACCCACGCAAATACAATATTTCTTGCCAGTGCCCACCTAACAGCTGAAAATCTTTTTGATGCTCCAACACCCATTATAGATGTAGAAATAACTTGAGTAGTACTAACAGGTGCACCAATTGCAGACATAGCTTGAATAACTATAGCCGCACCAGTTTCTGCTGCAAATCCACCGATAGGTTGAAGTCTTATCATATTAACACCCATTGTTTTAATGATCTTCCATCCTCCAACAGATGTTCCTAATGCCATAGAAAGTGCACATGCTATAACAACCCATAAAGGAACTCCACTACCATGATCTACATATTTTGCTCCAACTAAGGCTAATGTAATAATACCCATTGAAATTTGTGCATCATTTTTTCCATGAGAGAAAGCCATAAAAGCTGCTGAAACAATCTGGAATTTTGAAAACCATCTATTTACAAATTGTTGTGAATATGGCTTAAGTAACTTGTACAAAAGAGTCATAAATAGAAAACCCATACCAAACCCAATTACAGGTGAAGAAAACAGTGGTATTACTACTTTATTAAGTACACCTTCCCATTTTACTATACTCAACCCACCTGAATAAGCAATTGAAGAGCCAATAAGTGCTCCTATTAATGCATGTGATGAACTACTTGGTATAGCAATATACCAAGTTATTAAATCCCATGCAATTGCTGCAATTAATGTAGCTATTACAACATATTGGACGGTTATCATTTTACTATCAACCAATCCTTCTGCTATAGTCTCAGCCACCTTACTGCTTATTAATGCACCAATTAAATTTAACGAAACTGACATTAATATAGCATTCCTTGGTGATAATACTCTTGTAGAAACAGATGTAGCTATAGAATTTGCAGTGTCGTGGAAGCCATTTATCAAGCCGAACCCTAAAGCTAATAGAATTACAACTATTAAAGAAAGACTAGGCATGCTTCATAACAACCCCTTCAATTATATTTGCTACATCTTCGCAAGCATCAATGGTGTTTTCAAAGAAGTCAATTATTTCCTTCCATTTTATTACTTCAATTGCATTCTGCTCAGTTAAAAATAAGTTTGTCATTGCATCTCTGAATGCAGAATCTGCTTCGTCTTCAATATTATTTACTTCTATTATCTTTTCTTCAAGAGTTTTACTCTTCTTCATGTTTTTCATTTCAATTATTACATTTTTAAGCTCTTTTGTTGCATTTACTATCAATTTAGATAGAACAATTGCCTCAGGCCTAACTTCCTTTACATTAAACATACTGAATCTCTGAGCTACTGCTTCAATATCATCTGTAATATTATCAAGCTCTCTTGCAATTAAGTAAATATCTTCTCTGTCAATAGGTGTAATAAATGATTTGTTTAATTCATTTAAAATTTTGTGAACAATTGTGTCACAAGCATGCTCTGCATCTTCAATACTTTTAATTTTTTCATTGACATTGACATAATTGTTGGTTAAGTCATCCAATAAACTAGCTGCTTTGCAAATAATCTCACTTGTTTCGATAAAATAATCAAAAAAACGCTCTTCTTTTGATGTTGGTCTAAACATTAAACAATACCTTCTTTCTATAATATAGAACAATTTACTCACTCATCATAAAGCAATGTTAATTATTTTACAACAAACTTAACATAGAATTAACAATAAAAAAGTTGTATAACTTTTTAAAATACTTATATCGACAAAATAACCTGTAATAGTCTATTTTACTAAGTTGCGCGAATATGTAATTTTTTTACATACATGGAATTACAAATTAAATTACCCCAACTTTCCATTGATAAGTTGAACACCTACGATTTTTAACTGAGAAAGTTGAGTTATGTAATCAAAAAACCCTGAGTATAATCTTTATAGCTAAGCTATATAGATTATACTCAGGGTTTCCATAATAAAAATTTTCAATACCAAAATATACTTATTTTACATCTACATAAAAATTTTAAATATCATTGTAATAAACGCACCAAGAAGTGCTGTAACCGGAATAGTAAATACCCATGCAAACACAATATTTTTTGCAAGTGCCCATCTTACAGCGGATAATCTTTTAGATGCACCAACACCCATTATGGATGTTGAAATAACATGAGTAGTACTAACAGGTGCACCAAATGCAGACATTGCTTCAATAACTAAAGCAGCACCGGTTTCAGCTGCAAATCCGCCAATTGGCTGAAGTCTTATCATATTAACACCCATTGTTTTAATAATCTTCCATCCACCAATGGAAGTACCCAATGCCATAGACAATGCACATGCTAACATTACCCAGAACGGCACTCCACTTTCAGGAGTAACAAGGTTTGCACCTACCAACGCTAAGGTTATTATACCCATTGACTTCTGTGCATCGTTCTTACCATGAGAATAAGCCATAAATGCGGCTGATAAAATTTGAAATTTCGAAAAATACTTATTAATAAACTGAGGTGAACGTGAACTTAGTATTTTAAATAAAAACTTCATAAATATAAATCCAAAAGCAAATCCAAGTATTGGTGATGAAAACAGCGGTATTATCACTTTTTCAAGTACACCATTCCATTTAACTATACTAAATCCGCCTGAATATGCAATAGAAGCACCAATAAGCGCTCCAATCAGAGCATGTGAGGAGCTACTAGGGATAGCAATATACCAAGTTATTAAATCCCAAACAATTGCAGAAATTAAGGTAGCTATAATTACATATTGTACCTTAATCATTGAGCTATCAACTAATCCTTTTGATATAGTCTGAGCAACCTTGCTGCTCATTAAGGCTCCAACTAAATTTAACGAAGCTGACATTAATATAGCTCGCCTTGGTGAAAGTACTCTTGTAGAAACTGAAGTAGCTATAGAATTTGCAGTGTCATGGAAGCCATTTATAAAATCAAATCCCAGTGCTAAAACAATAACACATATTAAAGAAACACTAAGCATGCTTCATAACAACCCCTTCTATTATATTTGCTACATCTTCACAAGCATCAATTGTATTTTCAAAGAAATCAATTATTTCTTTCCATTTTATTACCTCAATTGCATCCTGTTCAGCTAAAAACAAGTTTGTCATAGCATCTCTAAATGCTGAATCTGCTTCATCCTCAATATTATTTACTTGAATTATTTTGTCATTAAGATTCTTACTTTTCTTCATACTTTTCATTTCGATTATTACATTTTTTAGCTCATTTGTTGCGTTTACTATTAAATTAGAAAGAACTATTGCCTCTGGTCTAACTTCCTTTACATTGAACATACTAAATCTCTGAGCTGCTGCTTCAATATCATCTGTGATATTATCAAGCTCTCTTGCAATTAAGTAAATATCTTCTCTGTCAATAGGTGTAATAAATGATTTGTTTAATTCATTTAAAATTTTATGCACAATAGTGTCACAAGCGTGTTCTGCATCTTCAATACTTTTAATTTTTTCATTAACATTAACATAATTGTTTGTTAAGTCATTTAACAAACTAGCTGCCTTGCAAATAATCTCACTTGTCTCAATAAAATAATCAAAAAAACGCTCTTCTTTAGATGTTGGCCTAAACATTAACAATACCTTCTTTCTATAAAATTGGACAAAATCACTCCACCATCATAAAGTATTGTTTGTTTTTTTACAACATACTTTACATACAATTAAAGGTACTTAACACAAAATTAACAAAAGAATTGTAGTAAAAAAGTTTTTATTAATCTATAGTAAGGCTTACTGAACGATAGGAAGCATTTCCGGCATATATTCATAAGCTTTGCCATATTTCGGAAGTTACTTCCAACCACCTGTTTCCGTTTAATTACAAATCATATATTATTATTTTTTTAATAACTTTCTCAAATATTGTCCTGTATAGGATTCTTTAACCTTTGCTACTTCCTCAGGAGTTCCTTTAGCAACAATATTGCCTCCCTTATCTCCTCCTTCTGGCCCTAAATCTATAATATAATCAGCAGTTTTAATAACATCTAAATTATGCTCAATTATAACCATAGAGTTTCCTGCATCAACAAGCCGCTGCAAAATTTCTATTAATCTATGAACATCAGCAATGTGTAATCCTGTCGTAGGCTCATCAAGAATATAAAGTGTTTTGCCTGTACTTCTCTTTGAAAGCTCAGTTGCAAGTTTTACCCTTTGCGCCTCTCCTCCTGAAAGTGTATTTGACGGCTGTCCTACCTTAACATAACCAAGTCCTACATCAAATAATGTCTGTAGTTTATTTTGAATTCTAGGAATATTTTTAAAGAATTCTAAGGCATCCTCTATTGTCATATCCAAGACATCTGCTATACTTTTACCTTTGTACTTGACCTCTAGTGTTTCTCTGTTGTATCTTTTGCCTTTACAAACCTCACAAGGTACATATATATCTGGCAAGAAATGCATTTCTATTTTTATTATACCGTCTCCACTACAAGCCTCACATCTGCCACCTCTGACATTAAAACTAAATCTTCCAGCTTTATATCCCTTCATTTTTGCTTCAGTTGTTGAAGCATAAACTTCCCTAATTATATCGTAAACTCCTGTATATGTTGCAGGATTTGATCTAGGTGTTTTTCCTATAGGAGATTGATCTATATTTATTACTTTGTCCAAATATTTAACTCCATTTATAGTATCATGCTCAGCAGGTCTTGTCTTAGCCCTATTTAATTGACTTGCCAGGCTTTTATGCAAAATTTCATTTATCAATGTACTCTTACCAGAACCTGACACACCTGTAATTGCAGTCATAACCCCTAAGGGAATTTTTGCATCAATGTTTTTTAAGTTGTTAGCCTTAGCTCCTAAAATCTCAAGCCATTTGTCATTTGGCTTTTTCCGCTCTTTTGGAATAGAGATTTCCTTTTTTCCACTAAGGTATTGTCCTGTAACAGATTCTTCACATTTGAGAATTTTGTCCAATGGCCCTTCAGCAATTACATAACCGCCATGAACTCCGGCACCAGGACCCATATCAATAATATGATCAGCCGCATGCATAGTCTCCTCATCATGTTCTACTACAATCAACGTATTTCCCAAATCCCTTAACCTTGTAAGTGTACCCAGTAATTTATCATTATCCCTCTGATGCAATCCAATACTAGGTTCATCCAGAATATAGAGAACACCCATCAAACCTGATCCTATTTGAGTAGCAAGTCTAATTCGCTGAGCTTCTCCTCCTGAAAGAGTTCCTGCTGTTCTTGATAATGTAAGATAATTTAAGCCTACATCAACAAGAAAACCTATTCTGGCATTTATTTCTTTTAAAATCTGATTGGCAATCATTTTATGCCTATCGCTTAAATTTATATTGATAAAAAAGTCTCTAGCATCAGCAATCGACATAGCAGACAGCTCATGAATATTTTTATCACATACGGTAACTGCAAGGCTTTCTGGCTTCAGTCTTGAGCCTTTACAATCTGGACATGGATTGTTACTCATAAATTGCTCATAGTATTGCTTCATGCTATCAGAATTTGATTCCCTATGTCGCCTTTCTATTACATTTATTACACCTTCAAAAGCAGCCACGTATGAACCGCTGCCATATTCCCGCTCATATTCAACCTTTATTTTCTCACCCTTCGTGCCATATAAAATAATATCAATTATTTCTGCAGGAAGCTTATGAATAGGAGTATCCAACTTAAATTTATAATGCTTGGCAAGAGCATTAAACATCATTCTGGTGTAGGCATCTTCACTTTCAATATTCCACCCTGAAACCACTATTGCTCCCTCTACCAGTGATAATGATCTATCTGGTATAACCAAGTCCGGATCGATTTTCAGTAGATTTCCAAGTCCTGTACATGTAGGACATGCCCCAAATGGATTGTTGAAGGAAAACATTCTTGGAGTAAGTTCTTCTATGCTTATACCGCAATCACCACAAGCAAAATTTTGACTTAAAAGTAATTCTTCCTTTCCAATAACATCTACAACTACTATTCCTCCACTTAAATGCAAAACAGTTTCAATAGAATCAGCCAGCCTCTTTTGAATATCCTTGCGGACAATAAGTCTGTCAACTACAATTTCTATATAATGCTTTTTATTTTTGTCCAACACTATTTCTTCATTAATATCAACCACCTGACCATCAACTCTTAACCTGACATAGCCACCTTTTTTAGCATCCTCGATTAATTTATGGAATTCACCTTTTCGACCTCTAACAACTGGTGCAAGCAGCTGAATTCTTGTATCCTCATCAAAGGTCATTATCTGGTCAACCATTTGGTCAACAGTCTGCTGTGTAATCTCCTTGCCGCATTTAGGACAATGAGGTACACCTATCCTAGCATATAAAAGCCTAAGATAATCATGTATCTCTGTAACTGTTCCTACAGTAGAACGAGGATTTCTACTTGTGGTTTTTTGATCAATAGCTATCGCTGGAGATAATCCATCAATAAAGTCAATATCCGGCTTTTCCATTTGTCCTAAAAATTGTCTGGCATATGATGATAATGATTCAACATACCGTCTCTGTCCCTCCGCATAAATTGTATCAAATGCCAAGGAAGATTTTCCCGATCCACTCAATCCAGTAATTACAACAAATTTGTCTCTTGGTATCTCAATGTCAACATTTTTGAGATTATGCTCACGCGCGCCCTTAATAAAAATATTATCCCTAATCATCAAAGTACCTTTCTATTTTAACCTAGCTTTCCCATAAAAAATCATTAACAAACACAGTTTTCTACATTTTTAATTAATATTTTTGCAGTTACATTTGTGCTGTTGATATATAAAAATCCTATAGAGCAAGGTTATTATATTTTAAAATATTAAAGTCAATTACTGCCGGCTAAATATCCAATAATATCGAAAGATAGTTTTTGTTTCGGATACTAGCTCTAAAAATAACTTGCATATATTATATCAAATATAAATGGTATTGCAAACATTTGTTCGTATTTCTTTTGGAAAAAGATGGTTATAGGGAATTATAGAGATTGAATAGATTAAATAAAAGAAATTAAACAATAGAATGGAAATGAAATGATATAAGCGTTGATATAAGTTTGATAAATTATTGATATTTATTTATCAAGCTGTTATAATAGCGAATGAACATATTAATTTAACGATATTTAACAATTAATCTATGTAATTCATTTAACACAGCTGTTATTACTGGCTGTATGTTTTTAAAACTGCATAATATGCGGGGAGCTGAAAATAATTCGGCTGAGATAAGTATGTTTTACTTAAAACCCTTATACCTGATCTG
Organism: Bacillota bacterium; assembly: GCA_023444055.1. Taxonomy (GTDB): domain Bacteria; phylum Bacillota; class Clostridia; order Acetivibrionales; family DSM-1351; genus Ruminiclostridium. The sequence goes on along the minus strand of JAEZRV010000018.1, from coordinate 59,419 downwards.
GATAATGCCAGCGTAGGAATGAATAAATATCATGTCATACCACATTTTTCATCAGGTATGGCTTTTTTATTGTAAAAAACTGTTCTTATTTTGAATAATTTTTTAGGAGGATTTAGTATGAAAAAAATGTCAACAAAAATGCTGGTAGAAGCAGGAGTTCTAATTGCTCTCGCACAAATATTAAGTTACATAAAGTACGAGTTACCCTATGGGGGCTCTATAACTCTGGGAAGTATGATTCCCATTATAATTTTCGCAATAAGATGGGGAAGTAAGCCGGGTATTCTAGTGGGTTTTGTATATGGATTTCTGCAATTCGCATTGGGAACAAAGTTCTCGTATCATCCACTTGGAATTTTTCTTGATTATATTTTTGCATTCGGTGCACTTGGTTTAGCAGGTTTATTTAGAAAAAGTATATATGCAATGGTAGGAAGTGTTTTTATAGCAATGTTTGGGAGATTTACTTTTCATTATATTTCAGGAGTTTTTTTATGGTATATATATGCTGAAGGTATGAACATATATCTTTACTCACTTATCTATAACGGAAGCTACATGTTGCCTGAATTTATTATATCAACAGTACTAGTTTGTGCCATGTACAAGCCGTTAAAAAGATTTTTAGATCAGAGGAGTACTGCTACTATTAAAATTTAAACATTAAAAGATGCGGAATTGGCGCTTGTGCATCACTTCCGCATCTTTTTTATCCATTTTTAGGTTGTGCCACTTTTGGGATATACATCAAAATGATTTATACACTATTTCAAATTAACTTTTTATATAATCAGTCATAGCATATGCTGATATAGACACGCTATAACTGCTTTATTATTTCTATAACTCAAACTTTGCATTGCATATACTACCGCACCAATAGATTTTATGTACGAAGTTTGAGTCTTATAAAATTATGCAGATCAATCCTCCACTTCCTTCATTAATAATTTTCTGCAAGGTCTCTTGCAATTTCATCTGAGCATCTTCAGGCATTCTGAATAGTTTATTCTGCAATCCCTCTTGCACCAATTCATGCAATGATTTACCAAATATATTTGATTCCCAGAGCTTAGCAGTATCATTTTCAAAATCTTTTAACAAATAAGAAACCAGCTCTTCAGATTGTTTCTCTGTTCCTACCATTGGAGCTATTTCAGTCTCTATGTCAGCTCGAATCATATGAATAGATGGTGCACTTGCATGCAGCTTAACTCCATATCTGTTACCATTCTTAATTATTTCAGGTTCTTCTAAAGTAAGCTCATCCATTTGAGGGGAAACCATTCCATAGCCTTTTACCTTTACTTCATGGAGTGCATACTCTATCCTATCGTACTCTTTTTTGATTCTTGCCAAGTCTTTAATTAAGCTTATTAGTTTATGCTCTCCCTCAATTTCCATTCCTGACTCTTCACTAAGAATCCTATATAACAAACCATCTACAGGCAGCAAATCAATTAATATGGTGCCTTCACCCAAATTTACTTTATCAATAGACACTTTTTTAATAAAATCATAATCTTCAAATGAACTCACAGCAGATTTTATTTCTCTTATTCTGCTTGTAGACTTAAATGTACTTTTTATTGAGTCAATTATTTCATTTTTCAGCCAATGAGAATCATCAAGCGCTTCAACCCACTTAGGGTAATTAATGCCAATTTCTGTTATTGGGAACTCCTGAAGAATTCTTTCCATTATGGAGTCTATGTCATCAATTCTCATTTGTAAACAATCCATTGCTAGAACAGTAACTTCATACTTATGTTCAAGTTCATCACGCAATTTCAGTGTTTCTTCATTTCTTGGTTTTGTTGAGTTTAGTATCATTACAAACGGCTTATTAATCGCCTTGAGCTCACTTATTACTCTCTTTTCAGCATCAACATAATCTTCTCTTTCAATATCTGAAACGCTTCCATCTGTAGTTATAACTATCCCTATTGTCGAATGATCATTTATTACTTTCCTTGTTCCTATTTCTGCTGCATCCTCAAATGGAATTTGGTAGTCGTACCACGGAGTAGATACCATTCTTGGAGCATTATTTTCCAAGTGACCCATAGCACCCTTTACCATATATCCTACACAATCAATCATTCTTACTTTCATTTGTACATTTTGATCAATAGATATTTCCACTGCCTCATTGGGGATGAATTTAGGTTCAGTAGTCATTATAGTCCTTCCAGAAGCGCTTTGTGGAAGTTCGTCTATAGCCCTTTCCTTTTGATATGTGTTCTCTATATTAGGAATAACCAACAAATCCATAAAACGTTTTATGAAAGTTGATTTTCCAGTTCTAACAGGTCCCACAATACCTATATAAATATCCCCTTGAGTTCTTTCAGCTATTTGCTGGTATATATTGAATTTTTCCACCCTAGAACCCTCCCCTATATTGCTACATGCCCAATTGGGACTATGCATATTTGTCTTGTTCAATATTAAATATATGTTTGAAAAAAGTTATTATTACAAAAAAATAAAAAACTCAAGATATTTTCAATCTTGAGTTTTTGCAATGGTTCTTTGGTGGTTTATTGACTAAAATCAACTATTGCATCTCAGTCTTTTTATCTCTTGTCATTAAGTCACCGACTGCAGATTTAGGGTCTTTTCCTTCAAATAGAATACTATAGGCTTCATTGGTAATTGGCATAGATACACCTAGCTTTTTAGCTAATTCATAAGCTGGCTTAGTAGTTGCTACTCCCTCAACTACCATATTTACTTCTTCTAATGCATCTTGGACACTTTTTCCCTTACCTATTAGTATTCCAGCTCTTCTATTTCTACTATGCATACTTGTACAAGTAACAATTAAATCTCCAACTCCTGTAAGGCCTGAAAATGTATCAGCATTTCCTCCCATTGCAACTCCCAGTCTAGATATCTCAGTTATACCCCTAGTCATCAGAGCTGCCTTAGTATTATCTCCATAGCCTAATCCATCGGATATTCCAGCACACAGAGCAATAATATTTTTTAATGCTCCTCCTAATTCAACACCAACGACATCAGTATTAGTATATACTCTGAAATTTGGAGTCATAAATAAGTCCTGCAAGAATTGCGCTACTTGTATTTTCTCAGATGCCGCCACTACTGTTGTAGGAATATCTCTTGCAATTTCCTCAGCATGGCTAGGTCCTGATAAAACAGCAATATCGTTATTTGGAAGCTCCTCACACATTATTTCCGAAAGCAACTTACAAGAGCTATCTTCAATACCTTTAGAACACGTCACTACAACAGTTTCTTTAGGAATAATTCTTGAAAGAGTTTTACAATTTTGTCTTGTAGTTTGTGATGGAACAGCCAATACCACAACATCACGGTTTTTAGCAGCGCTCTCAATATCTGATGTAAATTCTACACTGTCAGGTATTTTAACCCCAGGCAATCTGGTAACATGTTCTCTATTTGCTTTAAGCATGCTTATTTCATCATCCATAGGTGACCACACTGTAACATTGTTACCGTTTTTTGATAGTAAAATTGCCATTGCTATACCCATACTACCTGCACCAATAACTGCAACATTTCTATTCATGTTTACCTCCTAATATAGTAATTACCTAATAATTTAAATACATATACAATAATTATTAACTAACAGCATCCTTTTTCTTAGCTCCAATTTTTGACTCTGTACCATTAATAAGTCTTTTAATATTGGCTTTATGCCTCAATATAGCAAGCAATGCTAAAATTGCAGCAAACACTGTAAAAACTAATCCATTTCCTTTTATAAAGGCAGCTATTGGAAATACTACGCATGCAGAAATAGAACTTAATGAAACATATCTTGTAATTAAGACAATAACTAGGAATACTCCTAAAAGCATCAGTCCAAGCTTCCAATCCATCATCATAACAACAGAAAATGATGTTAGAATTCCCTTTCCGCCCTTAAAACCAAAATATAATGGCCAGTTGTGACCAGCAATTGCGGCTATGCCTCCAACCATACCACCAACACCAGCAATAGGTAGTTGATTTCCAAAAATACTTTCAATTGCCATAGGATTTACAATAAAGTCACCAATTAAATATGCTAAAACTCCCTTTAATATATCTCCTAATATAACAAGAACTGCAGCTACTTTCCCAAGAGTCCTTAAGGTATTAGTCATTCCTGCATTTCCACTTCCGTGATTGCGAATATCAATTCCATAGCATTTACCTACAATTATCGAGGTATTTATACTACCTAAAAGATACCCAAAAACTAATACTAATATTATCTTAACTATAAAAAGCCCCATCCTAACCTCCTAAGCCAACTTTATACACTCACTCCAAAAAGTACCATATTCGCACTAACTATGTTTTCGAGCTGGTATACTGCCCAACTTTCAAAAACCACTCCGTGGTTTTTGCTGCTCGAGAATGCACTATGTTAGCACAAACTATACTCTCGAGTTTTTGCCACTCGAGAGCGCACCATGTTTGTACAAACAACCTCCCAAATTCCCAAAAACACGAAGTGGTTTTTGCCACTTGAGAATGCACCATGTTTGTACAAACTTTTCTCTCGAGTTTTTGCCACTCGAGAATGCACTATGTTCGCACAAACTTATCTCTCGAGCTATTCCTTCTCCCGCTGCCTATGAATAAACCGCAACGGTGTACCTTCAAAACCAAAGTTCTTCCTTAACTGATTTTCAAGATATCTTTCATACGAATAATGGAACAGTTGTGTCTCATTAACAAATATAACGAATGTCGGTGGCTTAACACCAATTTGAGTCATATAGAATATTTTCAATTTCTTTCCTTTGTCTGAAGGAGGCTGTACCATTGCAGTGGCTTCATTTACTAAGTCATTTAACATTCCAGTTGAAATTCTAAATGAAGATTGATTTGCCACATATTTGATAAGCTCATAAATCTTATTCACTCGTTGTCCTGTCTTAGCTGAAATAAACAGCACTGGAGCATAGGTCATAAATCCAAGGCTTTCGTTAACCTGTCTTCTGTATTCCTCAAGAGTGCCTGTTTCCTTTGCAACTAAATCCCATTTATTTATAACAATAATTGAAGCTTTTCCCTGGTCATGGGCGTAACCTGCAATCTTAGTATCCTGCTCAGTAACTCCATCCACTGCGTCAATCATTATCAAGCATACATCAGCGCGCTCAATAGCAGTCCATGACCTAATTGCACTGTATTTTTCTATATTTTCATTTATCTTACTTCTTTTTCTAATACCAGCAGTATCAATAAATGTATACTTCTGATCCTCTATCTCAATATGAGTATCAATTGCATCCCTTGTAGTACCTGGAATATTACTAACTATTACGCGCTCTTCTCCAAGTATTGCATTAATAAGTGAAGACTTGCCTGCATTTGGCTTACCAACGACAGCAACCTTTATAACATCTTCTTCATCATCATTGTCAATGTCCTCTGGAAAATGGTCAAAAACAGCATCCAGCAAATCGCCCATACCTAAACCATGTACTGAAGATATAACAATCATATCCCCCATAGCTAAATTGTAAAACTCATATATTTCTGGTGGTGGGTCTCCAACTCTGTCTACCTTATTTACAGTAAGAATAACTGGTTTATTAGACTTTCTGAGCATTGTTGCAACTTCTTTATCTGTAGCTGTCATTCCTTCCTTTGCATCAACCATAAAAATAATAACATCCGCAGTCTCTATAGCAATCTCCGCTTGACGCTTCATTTGCTGCATTATTATGTCCTCAGAATACGGTTCTATACCTCCAGTATCAATCAGAGTGAATTTTTTGCTTCTCCATTCAATCTCTGTATATATCCTATCTCTTGTAACACCTGGAGTGTCTTCTACAATAGAAATTCTACTACCCGCTAAGTAATTAAAAAACGTTGACTTACCAACATTAGGTCTACCAACCACTGCCACAATAGGCTTACTCAAAACTTACACCTCCGAACAAATACTTCATAAAAGAAGAATCTTGTTTTCATATTTATGTCCATGTCCCACATTCTGCACAAAACAACATGAAAGAAATGACATGGACTCGGCACCTTCTTTTCTTTTTTTTAATTTCTTTCAACCTTAAATTATATTATAAGCACTTTTTTCCAATAATTGCACTCACAAAATCAGCTCCGTCATTTTCGACAATACGAATTTTGACATGCAATTCAGCTTCAATTTGCTCAACAGTATAATCATCTAATAGTACGTGCTCACCTGCTCTCAACATACTTCTGCTTATTAATAATTCTTGACCCAACTCCTTGCCCTTTAGCTGCTCAACAATATCCAAACCTGTTAGCAACCCACAGACATTAACATGTTGTCCAAAAAAATTATTTTCTATATCATATACGTTTACTTCTATGCCTTCAAATAGCTTTGATATTTCACTAACCAATTTTAATATATTTTTATAAACAAGTCTACCTGTAGCGATACTAATCTTTCTTTTTAGCTGTTCATCATTTTTATCACAAGCTTGGAAAGTATCTGAACAACTAAACTTCTGTGTTTTCCATTGTTTTGCCAGCTCCAAGGTTTCTTTTTGCTTTAGAGCATCTTTTACTTCATTTTTAAATAATGCTACCATCCCAACGCCATTCTCTATTTGCGGAAAACCTTCATAGCATTTGTGGTTAGGAATGTCCATTTCAGCATTAATATAAAACTCATCAGATAGATATATAACTCGTGAGCCTTTTTCTTTTATAAACTCATTTTGCCATTTGTGTACTTGATTAATAACGTCATTTGAGCTTTCCTTATCAAACGGAACTAATTTATATAGGTTATCCCTATGCTTGGTAATTCCTACTGGCACAATTGAAACACTATTTATTGAAGGATAAAGCTTTCCTAAATCTTCTATAGTTCTATCAAGTTCTTCCTTATCATTAATATCTCTGCACAATACTATTTGGCAGTTAACCTCAATGCCATTATCAGTAAGCATTTTAATCTTTTCTAAAACATCTCCTGCAAACCTGTTTCCAAGCATAAATTTTCGTAGTTCAGGATTTGTAGTGTGAACAGACACATTAATAGGCGACATTCTATAATTAATAATTCTCTGAAGCTCTTCGTCCTTTATATTGGTTAATGTAACGTAATTTCCTGTAAGAAAGGAAAGTCTTGAGTCATCATCTTTAAAATACACAGTTTCACGCATACCTTTTGGAAGCTGGTCGATGAAACAAAAAATGCATTTATTAGTACAACTCTTTGCACCATCAATTAGAGAGTCTTCAAATTCAAGACCCAAATCTTCAGACTCGTCCTTTTCAACTTCTATTTCCCATACCTCTCCATCAGGTTTTTCTATTTCAAGCAATAATTCTTCAGATGCTTGCAGATACCTATAATCGAATATATCCTTTACATTCTGTTTATTTATAGACAGAAGAAAATCTCCTGCCTCAACGCCAGCTTCTTCAGCTATGCTGCCTTCTTGAACAATATATATTTTATTCCTATTATTGCACATTTTAAATAACACCATCCTATATAAACAGAGTTTGGGGAATATTATTCCATGAAAATCAAAAAGCAGCAAGAATATTCCTGCTGCTTTAATGACAATATTATTATTTAGCTTCTACTTTAACTACCTGTTTGCCATCATAATAACCACATTCACCACATACCCTGTGAGGCAGCTTATAAGTATGACACTGTGGGCAGCTTACTAAAGTTGGAGACGCCAGTTTCCACTGGGATCTTCTCTTTCCTGTCCTAGCTTTGGAAAATCTATTCCTTGGGTTTGCCATCAATAACACCTCCCTACTATAATGCAACCATCTAAGTAGAAACCTATTTGAAAAAGTCCTTAAGAATTTCCATTCTTGAATCTACTATTTTGCTTTCTTCACAATCACAATTTTTTAAATTTAAATTAGCACCACAATTCTTACATAAGCCTTTACAGTCTTCACTACAAATAAATTGAGTAGGCAATGCAAGTATTATGTTGTCAATAAGTGGTTTTTCAATGTCAACAACATTACCTTCATATATATATGCATCTACTTCATCAGGATTAAAAACCACAACGAAGACTTCGTTTACCTCAATGTCCATCGATGTTTCAATACGTTCTAGACATCTAAGGCAATCTGCAACAAACTCAAAATGAAGTTCACCACTCAGTTTTAACAGTCCACCTAAATTAATAATGCGGCCTGTAAACTTAAAAGAAGGCTTAAATTCTACTGTATTATCAAACTCATGCAATCCAGGTAAATCGCCAAAATAATCGACATCTATACCTGCACCTTCAGTCTTAACAATATCAGATACGTTTACTCTCATTAGTAACCTCTTAAAAACCGACAATTGATATTATACTAACTAATACAACATTTGTCAATAATTCAATTTCGGATAATTTTATATAACTTATTTTAACATTCTGAGTGCTTCTCTTGCAATAGCAAGCTCCTCATTTGTTGGAATGACAAGTGTGCTTACTTTTGCGTCATCAGCACTAATGTCTATTTCTTGACCTCTTATTTGGTTCTTCTCTTCATCAATCTTAACACCAAAGAAGTCTAACCCATTTGTAATTTTTCTTCTGATATTTAGGTCATTCTCACCTACACCTGCTGTAAATACAATTGCATCTACACCATTCATAATAGCGATGTATGCACCAATATACTTTTTACAATCATAGCAGAAAATATCAAGCGCAAGTTGTGCTCTTTTATTACCTTCAATAGCAGCGGCTTGTAAATCTCTAAAGTCACTACTTACTCCAGATATTCCCAAAACGCCCGACTTCTTATTTAATAGATTGCTAATTCCTTTTACTGTAAGATCTTCTTTTTCCATAAGGAAAGTAACAACCTCTGGGTCAATTGTACCACTTCTTGTTCCCATTGCTACACCCTGTAATGGAGTAAAGCCCATTGAAGTATCAACAGATTTACCTTTGTCAACAGCACAAATACTTGAACCATTACCTAGATGGCAAGTGATTATTTTCAACTCACTAAGTGGCTTTCCTAACAATTCGGCTGCTCTTTCAGAAACATATTTATGTGAAGTTCCATGAAAACCATATCTTCTAATTTTGTATTTCTCATACATTTCATAAGGTAATGCATACATATATGCATAATCTGGCATTGAGCTATGGAAAGTAGTATCAAATACTGCTACCATTGGAACATTTGGCATTATTGCCTGACATGCTTCTATACCAACAATATTAGGTGGATTGTGAAGTGGTGCTATATCAATACATTCTCTAACAGCTTCCATAACTTTTTCATCAATTACTGCTGAGCTGTTAAATTTCTCACCACCATGAACAATACGATGTCCAACAGCAGATATTTCAGACATGTTCTTAATAACGCCTATTTTATCATCAGTAAGCGCGCTTATAACTGCCTCAATTGCATCCTTGTGATTCTTCAGCACTTTATTTATTGCAACAGCATCCTCAGATCCTCTTGTTTGCTTAATAAATGAATTTTCAATACCTATTCTATCACATAAGCCCTTTGCAAGAACTGATTCATTTGTCATATCAATAAGCTGATATTTCAGTGAAGAACTACCTGCATTTATAACTAAAATTTTCATTTAGCAACACATCTCCTCTATATATTATATTCACTGTCTATATTTATTGTATATGGCTTGAGCCAAATTTTAACAATATTTTAATCTTTTCAAATCTAATTATCTAACAAAGTACTAGCTAATAAAGCCAATCTCTATCAAATATCCGATGATATCGTACCATAATCCAAGTTTGAGGATAATGCCTCATCTTGCTTATATAAAAAGTGTCATTATACTAAATACAATAGCAACAACTTTTTTATAAATTTCTTATGCATTTTGAGCCTGAACGCAAGTTATAGCAACAACACCAACTATATCCTCAGCACTGCATCCTCTTGAAAGGTCATTTACAGGCTTTGCAACTCCTTGAATTATTGGTCCATATGCCTCTGCTTTTGCAAGTCTTTGAGTAAGTTTATATGAAATATTACCACAATTTAGATCAGGGAATATAAGCACGTTTGCTAGTCCAGCAATATCACTTCCAGGTGCCTTTGATTTTCCGATAGCAGGAACTATAGCTGCATCAGCTTGAAGCTCTCCATCAAGTTTTAGATTAGGTGCTTTTTCTTTTGCAAGTTTTGTTGCTTCAATTACTTTTTCAGTTAATTCACTCTTTGCACTACCATAGGTTGAATAAGAAAGCATTGCAACAACTGGTTCAGCCTGTACAAGAGTTTTAAAAGATTTCGCAGAAGTTATTGCGATTTCAGAAAGCTCTTCTGCATTTGGATTTTCGACAAGTCCGCTATCTCCATATACAAATACTCCATTTTCACCGTATTCGCAATCTGGAACAACCATAACAAAGAATGCTGAAACTAATTTTGCTCCTGGAGCTGTCTTTAATATTTGAAGTGCTGGTCTTAGTGTATTTGCAGTAGAGTTAATTGCTCCAGCAACCATTCCATCTGCATCACCGACTTTAACCATCATAATTCCAAAATATAATGGATTTTCTAATAAAATAGCTTTTGCTTGTTCCAGAGTCATTCCCTTAGCTTTTCTTAATTCATATAAAGTATTCACATACTCATCCATTTTTTCAAAGTTTGTCTGATCAACAATCTTTGCCTTTGATATATCAAGTCCTGCACCAAGTTTCTTTATTTCATCCTCTTTACCAATTAAAACAACATTAGCTATGCCTTGCTCTTGAATCATTGCTGCAGCCTTTAATGTTCTGATATCGTTACTTTCTGGGAGCACAATAGTTTTAATATCCTGCTTTGCCCTGTTTACTACTTGTTCTAAGAATTTCATAAGTATAAATTCCCCTTCCTTTTTTAAGGCAATATCAATAAATTAAACTTATTAAACTATAAGAGTGAATATTGCTTTAAGACATAATTATATTATTAATTTTATATATGTATTTTATTACTATCACCTGGTCTTATAACCTACAAACAAGTGAATATTACCTTTTTATTATATACAAACTGTTCATTGTATACAAGATTAAAAACAAAACAAATTGCTTTTTTTTAATATTAATTTGTTTTATTTAATAAAAAAATCAGCTTATATTTTAAAAAAATTCCTAATAAAACCTTATATTTAAGCCTTTTTTGCTATATTTTTTGCGGTTTTTTAACTAAGAAAGTTTAATATAATAATAACTAAGTATAAATATTTCAACAAATTATAAATTCAATAGTAATTATATAATTCACAAACATCATAAATTATTATAAACTATACTGGTATATTATTTAATTTGGTATAGCATGTAAATAGTATAGAATGTAAATAGTATAAAATGTAAATAGTATAGAATGTAAAATTTCCTGCAAATAACTTGCAGACTACAGTTGAGAGGACACGGTAAATTACTTATGAAAAAAAGGCTTATTTTGTACTTAACTTCATTTTTTTGTGGAATGTCTGTAATGGCAGTAGAACTAAGCGTATCAAGGCTTCTAGCGCCTTATTTTGGAACATCTCAGATAATATGGACAGTTATTATTGGATTAATTATGATTTCACTTAGTATTGGAAATGTTTTAGGTGGTAGATCTGCTGACAAGCATAATAGTATGAACAGGTTGTATGCAATTATATGGGTTGCAGCCTTGTGGGTTGCGGTAATACCCTTCATCGGCAAATATGTTATTGTTGGTATAATGGGTCTTCTCGCACTATTCTTTCCTACTAATTTACTGGTTACTGGTTCAGCGATATCTTGTTTGATTTTATTTTCAATACCGATGATTGGGTTGGGTATGGTTTCTCCTTATTTGGCAAAGTTGGGCGTTACTGATATTGATAATACTGGAAAAACTGTTGGCAAAATATATGCAATGAATACAATAGGGAGTATTATTGGAACCTTCCTACCAACCTTTATAACAATTCCATATGTTGGTACAAGTAAAACCTTTTTAATTTTTTCGCTGGTATTAAACTTGATTTGCCTTGCTTACTTTATACTAACTAAGTTTAAAGTGTTTAGAATTATAATTAGTTCAGTTATTGTTTTTTCTCTTTTACTACTGCCCATTTCAAATTCATATGCATTTTGGACAGATTGTGTTGTTGAGGATGAGTCCTTATACAATTATTTACAGGTCACCGAAGATAAAGATTCTGTATACCTATCGACAAACGTAGCTTTTGGGGTTCAGTCAGTATACAAGAAGGATAATAAATTATCAGGACTTTACTATGATTATGCATTAATGGCACCACAGTTCATAAAAGATTTTGATTCTAACAATAAACTAGACCTGCTGATTTTAGGCAATGGAACAGGAACCTATGCCAAGCAGTCAAAACTGAATTATCCGAATATAAATACAGATGCAGTTGAAATAGACCCTAAAATAGTTGATTTGTCAAAGAAGTATTTTAACTTAAAGGAAGACGAAGCAACTATTTATGAAACAGATGGAAGAACTTTTCTGTCAGATAAAAATTGTGGGATGTATGATGTTATTATGGTGGATGCTTATCATGACATCACTGTTCCCTTTCATATGGCAACAAAGGAGTTTTTCACTGAAGTCTCGAATCACCTTAAACCAGGTGGTGTTATTGTATTAAATATCAATATGAAATCAAAAGGTGATAATCCTATAAATCAATACCTTTCTCAAACTGTAAAAAGTGTTATGAATAAGGTATATACTTGCGATGTGAGGAACAGCACTAATGTTTTACTATTTGCATCAAATGACAATAACATGCTTAGCAATTTTGAAGATAACTTTAATAGATTTACTCAAAAGGGTATACTACAAAGTATAACTTATCAAATTGCACTATATCATGATGTAGCGCCGTATGTACGTGATAATCTTAAGGAGGTTACTAAATCAGAGCTGATTTTTACTGATGATATAGCACCAGTTGACATATTAGGTCAGAGCCTTTTGAATGATATTGTTAAGGACGAGCTGAAGAATTTTAAGGATATGGTGGACTTTGAGCATAAGGGGTTTGATGGGGTTTTTGAGTTGCTGAAGTAGGCTGGGTTTTTAGCCACAAAACAGCTGACCGGATTACTTAGGTCAGCTGTTTATTTTATGTTTTTTTCATATTGCATATCTTCGAGAGTTATCTCCTCTATTTTCAATCTACCTTCCAGTAAAATTTTATGCAACAAATTTTTACCATGATCTCTATTCGTCATTGTATCACTGTATTTTTTTATTAATTTGGTAATATTATGAAACACTTCTTTTTTTATTTCATAAGCTTTTTCTTTATCATATACTGAATATTTGAAAGTCAAAAATGCTTGATTATAAATATCATATAAATCAAACAAACTTTGAAAATAAGAATAATCTGCCTCAGACAAAGAATGTCCATAAAATATTAATTTTTGACGTTCTATACTTCTATCCACTTTATACGGAAGAATCATAGAATCTGTATTTTCTGATATTTTCCTATACGTTTTTGAAAATATAAATTCATCTGTATTTATATTACACGCTTGCTGGTCAACACCAAATATTGTTATTTCATCAAACTTACCATGAACATTTAATTCTTTAGTCCTCTGAGCAATTTGAGCTAAATTTTTCAAAATACTTGTATAATTAAAATTGAGGATATATGTAGTTTCTAGCGTCGACTCATTCTCAATAAGTTTTTTATAATTATCAATATATACTTTTCTATAACTTTGTGAATTAAATACTTTTTCACTTATTTCTGTGATATATATTTTAAATTGCTCCTCAAATTTTCTTAATTCTTTCATTAAGATTTCATATAAATTCCAATCACACACTACCTTACAAGATTCCATGAACATTACTAAAAACAACATATGTATGTCTTCTTTTGAAATTTGGGAACTACTTCCAAAGACTCTATTTGAAAATCCTTCCAATATACTATCACTTGGTTTTTCATCATATACATTTATATTTTTAACTATTTCTTTTATTTGACTTTCTACGTCGCACCAATTGTTTTTTCCTTTATTTATATAAAAATATAAATCAAAAAAATTTATACTATTTTCTCTAGCACTATCTATTATTTTTTTTATTTCTGAATGAATGTCTCTATATGTTTTTCCCCCATCTATTCCAGCAAAAAGCAAAGGATCTTTATTATTTCTGAATGTATCTATATATTTTGGTTTTCCCTCTATGTAGTCGATATATGTTTTTATATTTATATCAATGTCATTATTTTTCTTTTTAATTTGTTCAAATCTCCACGACAAAAAATCATAATATGATGTAGGCAAACCACTTGCCAAATCAAAACCATTCCCTAAAATTAAAATTTGCATTTATTTAATCCTCCGTGGCAGATGAATAGTAAATTTATCATTGTTATCAAACTTCTTAATTTGCCTAGAAATGCCCTGTTTTGCAAGGTTATGCGAGCTTCCCTCACTCTCATATTTTTCTTTCAAAATCTACACAATATGCCGTAAGCAAGCATAAGTTGGCACATTATATCCTTGTGTAGTAGTCAAATCGTAGTCAGTTTAGGGTGTACATCTTGTAAAGATGAGCGCGGTGCAAAACTGACTAGAAAGTATAGTATGGAACTTGCTTTATTCCATCAAAAAAATGTTTCTTCCATTTATTACTCCTTGTTACAAACTATTGATTTAAATATGCTTTTTTATACGTTTGTAAACATCCAATCCCTTCATCTGTCCAAATTTCTGAAGGATCTCTCTGTAAATTACTTGTTTAGCATTCTTCTCGTCAATATACTTCACAACAAGTCCAGGAACAAGTGCAATAGCTTCTTTTCCAGCATTTGCCCTGCTCAAAATTTGCTGAATCTCATTGTGAATAAGAGTTTTATTCGCTCCCGCGCTTTTCTTATCCTGTTCAGTAGCATATTTACTCAAAATAGGTTTTATATCTGCATAAACATCGAGATAATCATCCGGGTACATTTTACGAAGTTCATTATGAACTTCATTCATAAATCGTTTCTCTTCATAATGAGAAGTAACGACCTTAGCAACGGCATTAATTACTCCCGGTCCGTATTCCACATCTGATGAGCTCAATGCCTGTTGTACCTGCTGATTAAGTTTCGTCTTTTTATCAGAATTAAACTTAGTTGTCTTTTGTGGAGTTTGATTAGCAGTAGTAGTCTTTTTCTTCTCTGTCTTCTGAGTCTCTGATGTCTTTTTTGCGATTTTGTTATATCTGGTTATTTTACTATTCTTCTCTTCAAGTTGCAGAAAGGAACTAACCTTGTCATAACCTGTGTCTTTGCTAATAATCACATACTCTGCCTGTTTACCAGTATTTTTTCCGATTAAATATCCAAGATAGGCAATAAGGTGCTTGTCTAACGATTGGTCTCCCAAAGGAACTTTCTTTATAATCAATTCTGCTTTCCCATGATTAATAAAAATATCAAATGTTGTATCTTTTGCATTATCTGTATAGAATAAATAAATGTGGTCAGTGCCTTTTAATTTATCACATCCGGCAAGCCCGTCCTTATGGCAATTTTCATAATCAATTAAATAATGTGTTTCCATAATGGTTTGCTCCTTTTAGACATAATTATGCAAAATAATAATATCAGAATTTTCTTGATTTTACAAATAAAAAAAGACATCCCAGGTCATCCCAGAACGTCACCATTCTGCTAACTTAAATTACCTTAAACATTCTCTTCGAAACAGGCTTCTCATTCTGCTCTTTTACCTCCACCTGTGCCTTTCTGAACTCTTCCATTTTCTTAAATTCTTCCTTGGCATCTTCGAATCCAATATGTGTACACATTCATTGTAACTGAGATATCAGAATGTCCCATAAGGTATTGTAATGTATTTGGGCTTATACCAGTTTTCGCTTGGTTGTTGACAGTATGAACCCGCAGACGTGCTGAAAAGCAAAAAGTAAGGCTCTGATTTCCACGCTAAATAGAAACCAGAGTCTTCCGCTCTTGAGATAGCCTAGCATGCCTGCTCCATACTGCAAACATATTTAATGTATGATACTAATACCTTTTTAAATAATATTTAACACTCAAACAAGTTGTATTTTCATTTATAGCATTTCGTATCACTGGAATTCCATAGAGCATATATTCATCAGTTTTCCAACAAAGAAAATAATTGTTATCATCTTTTATATACAAATTCATATTTTTCTCTATAAACTTATAGTATCAATTTCATTTCGCTTAAGCAAACAAATTCAGCACCCAATTCTTGCAACCTATTTATAGAATATTTTACTAATTCATCATATCCAGCCTTGACAGTCATTTGAATTAAATAATATAATAAAACAAATTGATATTTATTAGCAATGACGATAATAAGTACATCTTTAAGTTCATTATGTCAAATTTGTGTCTGATTAAGTGTCACTAATGCTTAGAAAAATAATTTCTATTTATTATTGGGCACTGACTTTTTTATTAATATTGACTTCAGAGAGTCGACGGTGGTGAGAGGTCGGCATGAGCACTGATGGAAACAGGTATCCGAGCATTGAGCTGAAGAAACAGATTTATTCAATTTTTTAGATTAATTAATAAACGATATTTTAAATATTGATTTTTTTAGTTAATCTGATAACAGTGGCAACACTGTTTAAATTCTATTAATCTGAAGTAAGCTTGACGGGAACTCCCGTTACAGAGAAAAGAGGGCTTTGCCAAGCACGGTGGTACCGCGGAAGATTAACCTTTCGTCCTGCATATGGACGGGAGGTTTTTATATTTTTTTATAACTTAATAACGAAATAATTTATTATTTTATATTTAGTTTTTTTTAACCTATTTTTTCAAAACCAATTTTATAGTACGAAAGGAGATTGTAAAATGCAAACTACTAGAACAAGATATGCTCCAAGTCCAACTGGATATATGCATATTGGAAACTTAAGAACTGCACTGTATGAATACTTAATAGCAAAAAAGGATAATGGAAAATTTATTTTAAGAATAGAGGATACTGACCAAGAACGTTATGTTGAAGGTGCAGTTGATGTTATTTATAAAACCCTAAAGCTTGCAGGAATTAATCACGATGAAGGCCCGGATGTAGGTGGAGACTATGGTCCTTATGTTCAGAGTGAAAGAAAAGGCATGTACCTTGATTATGCTAAAAAGCTAGTTGACATAGGTGCTGCTTATTACTGTTTCTGTACAAAAGAGAGATTAGCTGAGTTAAAAGAAGAACAGGATGCAGCAGGTCATGGTCACAGATATGACCGCCATTGTCTAAAGCTTTCGAAAGAAGAAATCGAACAAAAATTAGCTAATAATGAGCCTTATGTTATTAGGCAAAAAATGCCTGACACAGGTTCTACAAGCTTTGAAGACGCCGTTTATGGCACGATAACAGTAGATAATAGCGAGCTTGATGATCAAATTCTAATTAAGACTGATGGATTGCCAACATACAATTTTGCAAATGTTATTGATGATCACCAGATGGCTATAACTCACGTAGTAAGAGGAAATGAGTACCTCTCCTCTACCCCTAAATATAATCTTTTGTATCAGGCTTTCGGATGGGATATTCCAACTTATGTCCATGTTCCATTAATTCTTAAAGCATCAGGGCAAAAGCTTAGTAAAAGAGCCGGTGATCCTTCATTTGAGGATTTGGTTTCAATGGGTTATCTTGTAGAGGCTATAGTAAACTATGTTGTTCTACTTGGCTGGAGTCCAAGCACAAATCAAGAAATCTACTCTCTCAAAGAGTTAGAAGAAGTTTTTGAAATATCTGGTATCAGTAAAGCTCCTGCAATTTTTGATATAAACAAGCTCACTTGGATGAACGGTGAATATATCAGAAAAATGCCTGTTGAAGAGTTCGATAAGCTGGCAAAACCTTTCTATGAGAAGGCTTTAACAAACAGTGGAAGTTGCCAAGCCAACATTGACACATTAAAGCTTAGTAAATTGCTGCAGGTAAGAACAGAAGTCTTGACAGCAATTCCTGAAACCATTGATTTTATCAATGAATTGCCTGATTATGATGTTAATATGTACGTTCATAAAAAGAGTAAAACTACATTAGAAAATTCACTAGAGAACTTAAACTCTGCATTACCAATTCTAGAAGCGGTTAGTGAATGGAATGAAGAAACAATACATGCAGCATTATTTGCTCATATTGAAGCATTAGGTATTAAAAACAGCTTAATGCTATGGCCAGTCAGAACTGCTATATCAGGCAAAGCTGTAACACCTGGTGGAGCCATTGAAATAGCCGATATTCTAGGAAAAGAAGAAACACTTAGACGAATTAATGTTGGTATTGAAAAACTAAAAAGCGCTATATAGCTCTAGGAAACTAAAAAGTGCATATAGTTAAAGATAGGAGAGTAAAGTATGTCAGACGAAATTAAAAATGATATTAATAATGAGGATGAATTTGTATCTTCGAATTTTATATATGATTTTATTGATGAGGATTTAGCAGCTGGTAGAGTTCCAAATAATGAAATACACACAAGATTTCCGCCTGAACCAAATGGATACCTCCATATAGGTCATGCAAAAGCAATATGCATAGATTTTGGTACTGCATTAAAATATGGCGGAAAATGCAATCTTCGTTTTGATGATACAAACCCAAGCAAGGAAGATGTTGAGTATGTTGAATCAATTCAAGAAGATGTTAAATGGCTTGGTTTTAATTGGGATAACCTCTTTTATGCATCTAATTACTTTGATAAAATGTACGATTGTGCAGTTAAGCTAATAAATAAGGGCTTAGCATTTGTATGTGATTTAACTGCTGATGAAATGAGAGAGTATAGAGGAACTTTGACCTCACCTGGAAAAAATAGCCCCTACAGAGATAGATCTATTGAGGAAAACCTTGATTTATTTGAAAGAATGAAAAACGGTGAATTCGCTGATGGCTCAAAGGTATTAAGAGCAAAAATAGATATGTCTTCTCCAAATATTAACATGAGAGATCCTGTTATATACAGAATTGCACGAGCACATCACCATAGAACAGGTGATAACTGGTGTATTTATCCTATGTACGACTATGCTCATCCAATTGAAGATGTAATAGAAGGTATTACCCACTCCCTGTGTTCATTAGAATTTGAAGACCACAGACCTCTATATGACTGGGTAAAAGAAAATGTTGACTTGCCTGCAAAACCAAGACAGATAGAATTTGCCCGTCTAAATCTTGCATACACTCAAATGAGCAAGCGCAAACTCTTACAGCTTGTAAATGAAAAGTATGTTAGCGGTTGGGATGATCCTAGAATGCCTACTATTTCAGGTTTAAGAAGGCGTGGCTACACCCCTGCCTCAATAAGAACTTTCTGCGAAAAAATTGGCGTTGCAAAAAATAATAGCATGGTTGACTTTGCTTTGCTTGAGCATTGTATAAGGGAAGATTTAAATGCAAATGCTCCAAGAGTAATGGCGGTACTAAATCCATTAAAAGTTGTTATAGAAAACTATCCAGAAGGTCAGGTAGAATGGTTTGATGTTGAAAATAATCCTGAGAATCCTGAAATGGGAACTAGGAAAGTACCATTCTCAAGAGAAATATTTATTGAACAGGATGACTTTATGGAAAATCCTCCTAAGAAATTTTTCCGTTTAGCACCAGGTACTGAAGTTCGCTTGAAGAATACCTATTTCATTAAATGTGAAAGAGTAATTAAGGATGAAGCAACCGGTGAAATAGTTGAACTTAGATGCTCCTACGACCCAGCTTCAAAGGGTGGAAACTCACCTGATGGTAGAAAAGTAAAAGGTACTCTGCATTGGGTTTCAGCAGAACATGCTGTCAAAGCTGAGATTCGCTTATACGATCATTTGTTTGCTAAAACTGATCCTGAAGATGTAGAGGATGGAAAAGACTTTAGATCCAACATAAACCCTAATTCCTTGGAGATACTTGAGAATTGTATGGTAGAGCCAAGCTTGGTTAATGCAAAGCCAGGTGATCGCTTCCAATTCCTAAGAATGGGCTACTATTGTGCAGATATAACCTCAAGTGAAAGCAAGCTTATATTTAACCGTACAGTTGGTTTGAAAGATACTTGGGCAAAGGTTGCTGTTAAAGGCTAACCAATTAATAACAGACTCAATAAATTGATAACTGACTTAATGAATTGGTAACTGATTTAATAAATTGGTAATGATTTAATGAATTGATAACTGACTTAATGAATTAGTAAATGACTCAATAATAACTATTACCAATACCAAAGCAGTTTTAATAGAGTGAAGTAAATTATTATGAAAGTTGATTAATAAGAAGTTGACTAATAATTTAAAAGGTTGACTAATAATTTTAAAAAGTTGATTAATAATTACAAGAAGTTGAGTTATTAAATTTAAAATGAAAAGGATTTGATTTTATGAAATATATCGTAATTTTAGGCGATGGTATGGCGGATTACCCCATACCTGAGCTAGATAATAAGACTCCTCTTCAATATGCTAAAAAGCCAAATATAGATATGCTGGCAAAAAAAGGAACCGTAGGCTTAGTTAAAACTATCCCTGATGGAATAGCTCCTGGAAGTGATGCTGCAAATCTTTCTGTTATGGGCTACAATCCGAAGGTTTATTACACTGGCCGTTCTCCATTGGAAGCTGTGAGCATGGGTATTGAGTTATCTCCAACAGATGTTGCTCTTAGATGTAATCTGGTTTGTTTATCTGAAGCCGAGGATGACTATGCAGATAAAACTATGATAGATTATAGTTCTGATGAGATTTCTACTGCAGAAGCAAAAATTCTAATAGAAGCAGTAAATAGCGAGCTTAAAAGTAGTGATATAACTTTCTATCCAGGAATAAGCTACAGGCATTGTATGGTATGGAATAATGGCAAAACAAACTTAGGCTGTACTCCTCCCCATGATATTTCTGATAGAAAAGTAACTGAGTACTTGCCAAAAGAAGAATCAGGGCTTTTACTTAATATGATGAAAAAGAGCTATAATATTTTGAAAGACCATCCTGTAAACTTAGATAGGAAAGCTCGTGGACTTAGACCTGCAAATTCTATCTGGCTTTGGGGTGAAGGTAAAAAACCAGCATTATCATCCTTTCCTGAAAAATATAATAAAACAGGTGCTATGATATCTGCTGTTGACCTATTAAAGGGTATTGGTATATGTGCAGGACTTGAATCTATTGATGTTGATGGTGCTACTGGTAATGTAGATACCAATTTCATTGGTAAGGCAAACGCTGCAATTAAAGCACTTGAAAATGGTAAGGATTTTGTTTATGTACATGTTGAAGCAGCTGACGAAAGCGGTCACAGATATGAGATAGATAATAAAGTTAAGTCAATTGAGTTAATAGATGCGGAAGTAGTTGGCCCCATTTTAGAGGCAATGAAAAAACACGATGAATACAAGGTATTAGTACTTCCAGATCATCCAACGCCATTAAGCTTACGTACACATACAGCTGAGCCTATTCCATTTATTATATTTGACAGTACAAATGAAATTGATTCACCTGCTTCTAGCTACGACGAATTTGAGGCAAAGAAATCAAATGTATTTATTGATGAAGGCTATAAGCTAATGGATCTTTTTATTAAGGGGCACTTAGATTAATTTGATTGGTTTGATTGGTTTGATTAGCTAACTGACTAATTAATCAAATTTCTCACATAAAAGTTTATCAGTGCGGGAGGCCTATCATCGATTTGTTGCATAATTTCAACTTTCTATTGATAATCTCCCGCAATTATAATTTTTTGCCATACCAAGAAACCTTACAGCCGCTGATTCTTGAGTGTTTAAGACATTGAGTATTGGCGGCTGTAATTTTAACTCTTGAATACTAATGTTATTGGCTTTGAACATAGGTTATGTCATCAGTGGCTTTACCCTTTACATAGAAAACCAATCTTGATTTATTTCTTGCATCCCACCTATCTAACCATTTCTCATTGCCATAGGTAATATTCCCCTTTTTGGTAATCAAATCAAAGCTAATGAAGGTTTTATCATCAGTTTCCAATGGAATAATCCATTCAAAGGTATAGGTATTTCCATTAGTCATTGTTAAATAAACTGTGTCTGTATATGCTTTTCCTTCTTTTGTATAGTTAATATTAAATTTAGCATAATCAGGTTCGCCTAAAATATCAATTTTGCCTTTAACCTTATATCCTGCCTTGATGTATGTCCTGTTGTATCCAACAAGGTTATAGTAGTTTATCGGCATTTTTAACGTCCCAATGTCTGTATTAGTGCGTCTAGGATACCTTTCACTCACTCCATCATGATTATCATCTATCCCATTTAAAACATCAAAATAATATGCTCTCCAGCCAATATCCAACATCATTGTAATAAAGAAGTTCCCTGCTTTTATTTTGTCAACTGAATATGGTCCGAATCTTGTGTAACTTTCATTATTATTAACATTATCTGCGTAATCTTTATCTTTTACATACAGATACCAAATGCCCTCTTCGACTTGTGAGGCTGTAAAGCTTTCTGAATATAATCCTTCTTTATAGAAATTTAATGTTTTCACAATATCATTTTCTTGTGGCTGCACTGAATTTTTTGACCATGCATAACTAACAGATTTTAACCCTCTATTATAGGACTTGCCCAAATAAGAATCAGCACAGGTTACTGTGATCGCAGCTCCTTCTTCCCCACTGAAGTTGCCATTGCTCAGGCTAACTGAGACTGTAGGATTAATGGTATCAATTACATTTATTGTTTTGCTATAGGGCTTTGAAACTTTCCCATAACTATCGGTTACGGAAAGAGTTATGGTGTATTTCCCAAAGCCTAAACTTGTAAATTTCTTATAGAATTTACCGTTTGCAGTGTCTATTTTGTCAAAGGATAATGTTTGAGTTTTTCCTGTACTTAATTTCTTTATAGTCCATGTTCTTGATTCTATAGTCCCTTTGAAGTTGGGGCTATAGGATTGGTCTGTAATTATCAACTCATTCTGCATTGGTAGCGGATCAGGTGTTGCAATAAATAATGCTAATGGATCCACTAAGCTACCATCTGTACTTATTACTTTTGGTTTACTCCATTCACCTTTTCCATTTCGTCCATCACTATCTTGCACCTTATACCAAATAATAACTTGAGTACCTGTAAGGAACTTTTGTGTTTCTGGTACTTTTCCATTATTCCACGTTGCTTTCCCATTTGTAGATATTTCTGCCCAACGCCATATGCTATTAGTTATCCCTTTGTTTGCTTTATCAGTATGATCAGGGTCATATGACAGTTGATTGTCTTCTAAATTTTTTATTTTAAACGTTCCATTATCGTTTTCTATCTGATAAGTAAAATCAGCTCTTGGTAATCTATGAGCATAAATAGTTGTTGTTGCAGGTTTTGATGTTTTCCTGTAGTTATTAAAATTTGAATTTGGAAGCACTTTGACTAATGTAATATTGTCAGCAAATAAATATGACCTATTCCTATCAAGTTTATTTTCTGGTGATGCAGCTGTAATTTCACCTAATGTAATTTCTAGAGAGGCATTGGTTATAGGAGTATCAGTTATTAGCTCTTTTGATGCAGATTTATTTGCTATAGCTTCCTCACTAATTGAAGTTTCATACTTTACAATATGTATGCGCAGCCATGTTGTGGTAAACCCAATTGTAAATGAGATAGAGCTGGTTTCTAGTGGACTTGTGTTATCTATTGTATTTGTATTTGTATTCGTAATTGTATTTGTAATTCTATTTGAGGAATAGTATTTTAATATATTATAGCTGTCATCCATTTCATATATAACAAAATTCCCAGAGCAATTGTATGTGGCCAATAATCCACTTAAAAAATAGCTTGTATTCGGTGCTACTGCTATATCTCTATAGTAACATGCTGAGTTATATACCGTATTAGGTTGTGTGCATGATTCCATACTTGAGATAGTATTTGACTTCGTACTTAATGTAGCATCTAATTCACCATTCGAATCAAAATTTGCATCTTGCAATTCTTGATGCTCTGTAGATATTTCAAAGGAGCCGTTACCACCTATGTTAAAAGGCTGTAAAACTCTTCTTCCAAATGTAGTTATATTAAAATTCTCTGCCCATGTACTCCAGCCCAACAAATCACCTGATGTGTCTATAATTTCTGCATTACCATTTGGTAATAAATTTGTAGTATCGGCTATCTGCTTCGGTATGTCCTTTGCATACATGGATATTTCATATGTTCCAGGCTTTGTAAATCTCTCTATTGGAGCAGACATTTCAATACCGCTAAAGGCTGATTTTTCACTTTCATTAGTAATAGTACATCCATTAATGTTATTATTGTCATGGTGGAATTTGTACATTATATCAGCCGAATCATTTTCATTATCAGTTACACTAGGTTTATACTTCAATGTTTCCCCACTATCTAAATCATTATTAATAATGGTCATCCTGTTTGCTTTCACCATATCAATAACAGGGCATGTCAGTTTTATGTAATCTATGTTTATAGGAATCGAAAATCTAATATTTGTTGCTACTTTTATAGGACAATTAACAATAGATAAATTATTATCATAGAAATATATATTTACATAATCTATCCCAGATTTATTTTCATTAATTAAATAATTACCTCCGCTATCCACTTCTATATATTCTTTAGATCTTATTGATGTTAAATTAACAGCTTGTGCACCTGTTTTTTCATTTAGCCCTCCTGCTTCAAACTCTAAAGGTATTTCATTTTCTGAAACAATTACATAGCTACCATTTTCCAGCTTACTACTTGTATGTTTTTTTGATTTTGAAATTATGTATTCTACTAATTCTGCAATGGCTGAATCTAAGTCATTAATTCCTATAAATTGCCCATTATCATTATTTTCATTAATTATCCGTATTGCATCTTCTTTTGTTGCAGTATCTCCCAGCTTTATCAAGTTTATATTTTTATTTAATAAGCACGATAGAGAATCCGCTTTCCCCTCCCCATATATGTTTTCTGGATATTCCCTATTACTAAAGTCTACATAATATTTATCAGAATCCTGACTCCACGTCAATTTAAGCATATTTTCACTTATAAAAGCTTTTCTTTTAATTTTGTCACTGTAAATTGATAATCTATTTAGCCATTGCAAATCAGTATTTCCATCCTGCATAAGCAAATAAGAAAAGACTCCACCATATTGTTTTGATATAGTAAAATTGCCATCTACTAATAAATCAAAACTCTTCACATCATTGCTAAAATTAATCTCAATATTATTTCCAGAAGATTTATCAGGATCATTAGGACTGTCCTCCGCCCTTCCAATCTTTGAATTAGTAATTACACTTGTTTGTATTAGATTATTTCTGATATAGTCCGAATAAAAGTTTATGTATAAATATCTATCATTAGCACAATTAATAAAATCATCCTGGGCTTCATTATCAAGAGAATAACTACTTATTGTTAATTTATTTGGTTGAATTATATAAGATATTGTTCCTTTTATGCCTCCACATATCTTACTATAATCAGCTCCAAATGGCCCTATTTTATTTAGTGGATAAAATTTCTTTCCAGTATCAAAATCGATTGTTTTTAGGTTGGATTGTTTAGAGTTAATAATTTTATCATCAACATCTATAACATTTACTTTATACTCTATACCTTCCTGAGCAAGCCTTGTTTTAAGTATTTCATTAATTTTACTGCTCAAAGTTGATGTAGTGTAGCCTGTTGTACCATCATTAACAATGTTTATATCAATTGAGCCTTTTTTGCTTATATCCATTGTAGCAAATGGTGGCAGGTTTTCTCCTACTATATCAATGTATGCATATGTATATGATTGAGATGTAATTATTAATATTGCTAGAATTATATGAATTGTTGTTATTGCTCTGGCCTTTTTATTTGTATATTTCTTAAAAAATTGTTTTATATAAAACTGTATATCTATCACCATCCTGTCACTTTAGTTGTTCGTATATCTGAAGGCATTAACAACTCACCAATTGTCTCGTCATCAGGTATGTATTCCTCTGCAATTAAATCAATTCTATACGCCCCAACATCATACCACCATAGTTCCACAACAGTGTCGTTATCATTTTCAACCAGCAAACGTGCAATTTCTTCCGGCAAAAATGGACTAGAAAAATTACCTGTATACATATATCGAGTATCCTCATCCAAAAATATATTATTGCCATTGCTGTCTACATTGTTATTGCTGTTATATCTGTAGCCCCAGATTCTTTTTCCAATTATATCGCCATCTGGTGAATAGGATTTGTCTTGTATTATTGTTTTACCAAATTTACGTTTTGAACTGTCTAAAGGATTATCATGTTCCCTTAAATTTACTGTTGGTGCTACAATGACTACAACAGGGGGGGTATCCTCTGCTACTGCTATTTTACCTATAATAGTATCAGTTGCAGGATAAGTATTTGTTACTGATAATTTTATTTTATAAGTACCAGAATTCCTTGCTTGGAAATTAAATATAGATTGTCCGGTTAAAAATGTCTGATCCGTATCTGATGATATTTTTGTCACTGTTCCATCACGAAGTTTCACTCCAAAATCCCACGCTGCTCCTGTACTGGTATCTGGTTCTATATGCCACATAGTTTTGTCCCATTTTATTGGATAAAGGTCTGGAGTACTGCTTAGTCCTGCGCTGATAGTTATTTTCCTGTTTTCTTTTATCTTGCCTGATAAATTAATATTCGCAGTTGGTATTGGAGGCGTAACTTCTATTTCATGTGAAGCGCTACCAGTCAATCCATTTCCGTCTGTTACAGTCAATCCTATTGTGTATATTCCGGGATTTGCAAAACATTCAGTACCAGTTGCCTCTTTCAAACCTGTAGACCAGCTATAATTTGTAATTTCTACACCTTCTTGATTGCAATATGAACGTAAACCTGAGACTGTAAATTCTTTTCCAGCTTGAACTTTTTTAGGTGCATCAATTAATGCTACAGGTCCTTTTATTTCTTCGTACCAGAAATAGATATAAGCATTGGGATTTAAATTTGACAATGTTACTGATTGAGATAGTATCCCTAACTGAATTAATGATTGGGATGGTGGTGACAATGATGTAATATCGTATTCTAAATATGAACCTTTTACAGAATGACCATTTACTAATGGGCTAGAAATATTTTTAGTTACGTCATACGGAATGTTTGGAACGGTGCTTGAGAATAGGATTTTGTTTGTATTATAGTCAAGACATTTAACATATATATTTCCTTTGTTTTGAACTGGTTCTATAGGAGGTGGTATGGCAGGAGCCACAACATGTACTGTGTGTATTTCAGATTCGGCAAGTAGTGTGTCTACATCAGTTTCAAGTTCTGTATTCCTGCCTTTTATTTGAAAGGTGTAATCTTTTACCTGATCAAGTATGACTGTGGTTTCATAATTCATTTGAGCATTTATATCGTCGTTGGGGTTATACTGTTCAACACCATAAAATTTTCCGTCTACAAACCCTCCTATGTGATCACAGCCTGTTCCGGCGCCTTTGAAGGTTACTGCCGTACCCTGTACCACAGTGGAACCATCTTCTGGAAGGTTTAATATAACTTTTGGGGGTGGTAAAGGTTCAGCAGAAAGTGTTAAGCTCAGATCATAGTAATCATTTTTAGTATTTGCCTTAAATGTATCAGAGAATTCCGTAAAATTCCCACGCCTTACACCGTTATCGTCTATGTATTCAATTTCATTCTTACTATCTGCGAATACATTTGGAGGTGAATTTGTACCATTTGAATATGTACCCATTGGAATAGGTTTTCCGTCAGTATATTTAAATTTCAGTATTTTAGCATTAGCATGAACGGTACAACCTGCTTTTATAATTTTATCATAATCTTTTTTATTTTTAACAAGGTCACGAATTGATTTACCTCCTGAAATGCCTGTAAATTCCCGAGTCCAGCCTGTAGTCAATGGAAAAGTATATGTTCTTGAGCCGCCACTTGTGTTTACACTCGATAGCGGCACATATACTGAAACAGGAACTGATGAAACATTCGGATTGCTGAAAGTGAAATTCCAGCCTATGCAGAAGGCTTGAAGTGGAGAATCGGAGGGGATGGAGTCTACGGTCATTTTTAATGCTTGATGGTTTGTAATATCAATGTCTAATATAAGTACACCTGTATCACCACCACTGTAACCTTGTACAGATGTATTTGCACTAACTAAAATAACAACAATCAAAAATAAATATTTAAATTTTCTTAAAATTGTATTCATCTCACCAAACCCTTATATAAACATTCTAATATTTGATACACCATTCATTGCAGTTATTTTTAAACCATTTTTTTCTGGATAAAATCTTATTTGATAATCCTGCTCATACCATACCTTAAGATTTGATGCTTTATTAGTTCCCATAACTATCTCTGAATTAAGTATATTATTACTTGTTGGGCTTAAATATCTATATTTCATAGTTCCTCTGAGTGTCATCGAGCCATCATCTGTTAAAACAATAAGTCCTTTACTAGTTACAAATTCACCCTCAGATACAAGAGTATTATTTTTTACATAATTAAGATTCTCTTTAAGGTGATTATTAATGACATTCATTTCCCAAAGAGATTTTAAATTTTTCTCTAATTCATAAAGTTTTTTATAATTAGCATTGGCCCATGTGTTAGCATACTTACTTCCAACCCTCACCATCTCATCAGCAAAGTCATCTTCATTCATACCATATTTGGCTCCCCAGTTTTTCAGGTAGTCTGTTTCCATCCTTAAATACTTATTACTCTCATAAACAGACCCTTTATACAAGCCTTGAGTATTATTCAGTAGTTCCGGAGGAATATCTCTTACACTCTCTTTCCATGCAGCATATCTTTCTGCTTCTGCCTTTTCTTCAGCTTCCTGTCGTTGCTTTTTTTCTAGCTCGGTTTTTTTTGCTGCTTTAAAGCCATCAGAATTAGCTTTATAGTCTACTAGATTAACAATTACCGCAGCTACCTCTGAACGCTTAATATTATTCAATGGATAGAAAAATCTTTGACCATTAACAACAGAACCCAGCATTAAATATTCTTCATATGCCTTATTTGAATAACCCATATCCGATTTAACATCTGAATATGGAGATGTAATTGCTGTACTCTGTTGCAGATTAATTGATCTGCACAGCATTTCTACAGCTTCCTGTCTTATAATAGCTTTATTAGGGTAAAACGCCGTATTCTTGTCAATAATATTTGCTGCTATAGCTGTTGAAATCCACTTGCTTGACCAATGATTTTGGGTGTCTGTAAATGTATATCCTTCTGTCTGTGTAAGTCCGTTTGCCTTACATAAAAATGTTACAAACTCAGCTCTTGTAACAGAATTGTTCGATCCATACTTATTATTTCCTATGCCAGCTGTTATGTTTAAGCTTATAAGCCTGTTTACATATCCATAATACCAAGAATTACTGCTTACATCAGAAAAAGTTGTTGCCGCCTTTAATACTAAGTTACTTGGTGTTATAAATATTGTTATCGCTAATAAAACTGAAACTAATCCTTTCAAAATTCTCACATTGATGTCCTCCTTAAAATAACTTTCGTTTAATTGTATTTTTCTCCATCTTTAAATAAGTTTAAATAATAACCGCCTCGTTTAATAGCTTTGTTTATTAGAACATCTCCTAATGTATGAAATTAACCATTGGCATTTAATTTACCAGACTATCAAACTCCGTAGCTCTGGATGAATTGACTTTCTCTAGCTCCCATGGAAAAGGCAGTATAGGAGGCTTCTTTTGTACAGTAACTGCATATGTAATATTTACAGTCTTGGTTTTACTATTCCATTCAACCTTTGCCCCTAAATTTTCTGAAATAAACCTTAGTGGTACAAATGCTTTTCCTTCAAAAATTTCCGGTTTGCATTCTAATTTCACTTCTGTGCCATTTACTAAAGCGCTAGCCTGCCCTTTTTTTAGGTAAATGGTAGTATCTTGTTGGGTAATAATTATAGATTTTGTGGTGCTTACCCATTCCACAGTAATACCTAGTTCTTCTTGTAATACTGCAATTGGTAATATTATTCTTCCATTTATATTTCTGGGTTCTGCATCAAGTTTTAACGAATTACCATTAAATTTAATATTTACCTGTTCAGCTGCAAATGAAGGTAAACTAGCCATTAAAACAACAAAACACAGCATCATGCAAAATAATCTTTTTAACATTGTCAGCATGTACTCCTTTTACTCATATGAAATTTATATTAAAAAAGTCTGTAAAATTTGAAAATCTAAAGAAACATAATATCTATTAAGAAAGTACCTGACCTTGCTGATAATTAAATTAGATAGATTTTTGCTAAGATAAATCTGATGCATGAATTACAATTGCGGTAGTTCTTTATTACTAAAATATATTATACCACCCATTTTTGTAAATTTAAAGTATTTTTTTGATTTTAAGGTACAAATTTGAAGGAAATTAGTGTTAAATTAATTTAATCCCAAGCAAATTAAGGCAATCCGAGGCAATTTGAGTTAAATCCAGGAAATTTAAGGCAACCTGAGGCAATTTGAGTTAAATCCAGGAAATTTAAGGCAATCTGAAGCAATTCGAATCAGTTCGAGGCAACCCAAGGCAAATTTAGATAATCTGAGACAATTTGAGTAAATTTAAGCCTATAGCTTAGAAGTCAACTCAATGTGGTGATTTAATGTGTTAGTGCTAGTTTCTGATGCGAAAAGCTGCCAAATTAATGTTTAATAATTGAAAGACAGCCTTTTGCATACTTGTAAATAAAAATAGTCAAAACTAATAAATTTGAGCTATACCATACGGATAATTAGCAGTGTACAACATAAAAAT
The DNA here is from genome assembly GCA_023444055.1 of Bacillota bacterium. Taxonomy (GTDB): domain Bacteria; phylum Bacillota; class Clostridia; order Acetivibrionales; family DSM-1351; genus Ruminiclostridium. The sequence goes on along the minus strand of JAEZRV010000018.1, from coordinate 28,604 downwards.
TTATGTAATTACGGTTATTCGTTCTTTTTTGAATATACCATTAACTGTAATTCTTTATTTGATGCTTCTTGTCCAGAATAATTTGAAAATGTGTTAATTATGGTCATTTGACGTTGTTGTAAAATAGCTTCAAGTTCAGCTTTAGAATACAAACGAATTGTATCCGCTTCAAAAGGTTCTGGTTTTCGAGCAATTTCATCAAAGATTATTTCGTATCCCCCGAATAACATTCTACGCTTTTCCCTGTCCCAATCAAACTCTGACAATGATAATGCTTTAGCTCCCATATCCCAGCACTTTTTAGGAAAATATTGTTCAGCGTGCTCAGCATTACATATGTCCATAAAGTGCTTTCCTCCAGGTCTGAGAGCATTCGCTATTACATCAAAAATTTTAAAATTTTCCTCATCGTTTTCGAGATAGCCAATTGCACCATCAGCCATGTTCAAAACAACATCAAATTCATTTTTAAATGACAAATCCCTAATATCCGAATGAATAAAATCAATATCTAGCGAAGCTAATTTTGCTGTATTGATTGCATCATCAATATAGTCCTTCGTAATATCTACTCCAACCACCGAATACCCTTTTCGAGCAAAAGCTAAAGCATGTCTGCCAAATCCGCACGCCAAATCAAGAATTCGTTCATTTCCATTAAGTGAAAGAGTATCAATAATGAAATTGACCTGTTTTTCTGTTTCCTCAACCCATGAATGACTCTTAATATCAAGTGTCCAAATATTTTTATACCAATCAGCATTTTTAACTTTCATTTTGCCCTCCTTATTAATTGTGCAAGAAATTAATCATTTATTTTTTAATTTCTTTAAACGTATTGAATAATTTTATATAGTTGTTCTATTAATGTTTTACCATGTTTATATAAAAGAAATGCTATTTTTTATAGGTTTACTACAGTATTTAAAAAAGATTGAATCTTATTGACTTCTGTTTCAGGATTGTTCCACCAGTCCCTACTCCAAATTCTTATAATCTTCCATCCTCTTGATTCAAGATATCTCTGCCTATGAATATCTCTCTCACGAGCAGACTTTGAGCTGTGATAAGCTGCTCCATCACATTCAATTCCTAAAACATATCTTGAAGTCTTTTTGTCGTAAATTGCTAAATCAATCCTATATCCTGAGACACCAACTTGAGTGTCTACGTGATAACCCTTTGATACAAGAGCATCCCGTACTTCCATTTCAAAATCACTATCATACTTTATTTCATTAGGTCTATCTATATCTGAATCCAATAGACTATACAAAATAGAATTTGCTTCACCTATATTTTTATTAGATACTTCTCTTGCATATTGAAGATACTTTTTAAATAACTTTGGACCAGCATTTTTTGTACCTTCCACATTTAATTGCTCAGGTTCTATTGATGTAATAATATATACTCTTTTCTTTGCTCTACTTATAGCAACATTAAGCCTGTTCTCTCCTCCGTCTTTAGATAAAGAACCAAAATTGACAGACACCCTACCTTTTTCGTCAGGTGCATAGCCTATTGAAAATATTACAATATCCCTTTCATCACCTTGAACGTTCTCAATATTTTTTACAAATAAACTTACATCCTCATTACCATCTTTTCTATCAATTTCGTTTACGTATTGTGCTCTGAATTCAGCATCTTCGTTGGCTTTAAGTTCTAACATATCTTCAATTAAGTCTTTTTGATTCATATTAAAAGTAATAATACCAACTGTTTCATTATTTTTTCTTAGCTTAAATATTTTTGAAACTAACTTAACTACTTCTTCCGCCTCCGCAATATTCTTACGGTCGTTCCAAAGTCCCTTGACCTTTATTCTTTGAATTGGTGGAGTTGAAGCACTTGTGTTGATTATATTCGGTGACACCTGCAATCTTGCTTTGTAAAATGCATAATTAGAAAAATTAATAAGCTCATCATATCTTGAGCGATAATGATAGTTTAAGTGTACCGAATCAAAATTGACCTTTGCAAGGTCAAGAAGACTTTCCTCTTCAAGAGCTGCCGAACTTTCAAGTTTAATATCTTCTTCATCAATCTCATCTTCATATTTTGATGCAAATAGCGAATTTGGTTTTAGCTGCTTATCATCCCCTGCAACAATAACTTTTTTCCCTCTAAATATCGTAGGAATTGCATTTTCAACAAACATTTGCGATGCTTCATCAAAAATAACTACATCAAACATACCATTGCTTAATGGCAAAATATCTGAAACTGTCTCAGGACTTAGTAACCAGCATGGAAATAGGTTTAGCGCCATTTCCGAAAACTCACTAATATACTTGCGAATAGGCCAAAGCATTCTTTTCTTGTTTGCTTGTCTCTTAAACTCCTTATAAATATTTGTCTCAGAATATTGGGAAATCTTCTTATTCCAAGTGCTGACTATTAAATTAGGTGTTAGTGAATTCTTTTCTTTCATTAATTTGTTTATTTGTTCTGTTAAATCCTTAAATCTTGCAATATGCAGTATACAATTCTTTTCATGTGGTAAATTTTCAATTTCATAGATACAATTAAGTATTATAAACTCTAAAATATTATTATTTAGTTTCCCAAATTCTTCTATTGATTTTGTATGTTGGTAGCAATATTTTAATATCTTTATATCTAAGCTATCAAAATAACTGAAACTGATATTTAATCGCTTGTATTCATCATATTTTTCAATAGCCTGTTCAATAAGCATTAGCTTTTCATTAATACTAGCACCATTAAAAATTTCAATCATTATGCTTGATGCAACCTCATCTTCAACTATATTATTTAGTGATTTGAGTTCTTTTACCGAATTTAAGATATTACTATTCATATCTAAAAGTTCTTTTTGAATTTTTTCTCTCTGTCTTTCAAACTCTGCTTTATTTTCTAATTCTATAAGTTTATTTTGCTTATACTGAAGCCAATATTTTAAGCTCCACCATCTTCCATTATTTAAAGGTATAAGTAATTGACTATTTTCATTATTATTTAACTTATCAACAAGTTCTGTTATATCTTTTTTTTCAACATTAAAGTGTTTGCCTTTATACAATTCTATTAAGTATTTACCCTTTTCTTTTTCCTCTACATTGTATATGCCATTTTTGCATGCTTGTATAATGCTATCTTTTCTATTGCAAAAATCATCAGCCTTGAATATATCAACATCACTCTTCAATTGTGTCAACAAAGAGTTGTCTGATATCATATTTGATAGCTCAATGTAATTTTTAATTATTTTCTCTGTATTTATTTTTGAAACGGCTTCTTTTATCTCTTTGTAATTATAATCTTTAAACCAATTTTCACTTTTAAATACTTTAAAACGTTCATAACGCATGTCTGACTTACTATTTATAGCCTTTGTTTTAGAGTACATTTGTTGCAGTGTTATACCAAATCCCCTAGGTTTATGTAAAGTATCCGCAATCCCTTCAAGTTTCACAATTGCATCATCAATTTGTTGCGCTTTTTTGTTAACATCAGCACAATAATCAAATCTGTCAAATGACTCAAGCATATCTGAAACTTTATCATAAAAGCTTTTTTTATCTTTATTAACATCATGAAGGAGCAGTACTTTTGATTGTATTGAAGAAAGCCTATTGAATATAACGTCAAGAGCGGCTCTTTTTTGGGATACCATCAAAACTCTTTTTCCTTTAAATAGAGCATCAGCTATTATATTTGCAATAGTTTGAGATTTTCCAGTGCCTGGTGGCCCATATATAACTAAATGTTCAGCATCGTTAGCCTTTTTTATTGCATTCTCCTGACTATAATCTAAAGGAGTAATCAAGTTAATATCTTTTTCTGAAAATTGTAATTTACAATCTTCCTCACTATCTTCATTATTTGTAGTATCAGTTGAGATATCGTTTATTAGCAACTTATCTAACAAAGTGTTCCCAAGTTCTTGAGTTTCTAAAGTCTGGTAATCATTGTAAATCGAATTTGCAATTGGAAATTGTCCCAAAACAATATAATTCTTTAAAATTATTTCTCCTATTTTATAATTAGGTAGACTTTGGTTAGTATAGTCTATAAATTTTTCTATATGTCTTATACCTGTATCTTGTATTTTTATTTTGTTATCTTCAAAGTAGCTCAAAATACTTTCTGTAAAATTGTCCCCAAACTGCTCAAGCGATGAAAAATCAGTGTTAAAATTATTAATTTTTACTTCATTATACTTTGCATAACCCATCACAAAAACTTTGTTAATAAGTATATCCTGATCTAATATATTTTCAAGATACCATTTATTATGTTCTTTAATAATTCTTACAGGGAATAGTAACAATGGAGCTTTAACAAAAGAGTTATCTTGAAATCTCCCTTCTGAAAAAGGATATCCAATAAACAGCTCGTATAGACCGGTTTCCTTTTCGGTAGCACTTATCTCTCTCTGTAGATAAGTAAGACTATTAGAAAAATCAACTATCTTATCAAATTTCTTATCTATCTTTTTTAGCTCCAACTCATACTTTTCTTGAATTTTATTTTCAATATCCAGCTTTTTTCGCTCAAATAGCTGCTTGTCATCTATATTTAGTTGATTAAAAAGATTTTCCTTTAAAGATTTATTTTCTCCATCCAGTTTGGTTATTTCTTGTATTCTTATTTCATAAGAATCTTCTAATAATAATAGCCTATCCTTATCTCGATTACATATATAGGACACAATAAGTTCATCTAATTTTTCATTTAATGTATTCAAGCCAGTTAAATCAAATGCTCTTTTTTTATGTATTTTTTTAAGTACGAGACTTCTATTTCTGCTACTAAGATTTATTAGTCTATCTTTATATTTATTGAGTATTGTTTTCATTAGTAGATCATCCCCTGATAAATTTAAGTATGTCTTACATCAATAGTTCTTATCTATAAAACAAATATTGTTTTGGATTTTAATAATATATTATCCCGTTCAAGCTCATCAATATACGGGTTGTGGCATAAGACTTTTTAGCATTCTTACATCTAAACCTTTTATTTCTACACCCAACTCCCTTTTTCCTTTAGATAATTGAATTTTTTTACTTATTTTAAAATTCATTATTAATAAAAAAAATACCCGTTGGATTATATCAAAATAAATATAATCCACAGATATTTTAAGATATTATTTTGTTTGTATTTAGCCCTAGCTAGGATATATATGTAGTATAACAATGCTTTGATTACATATTATCAATATGTTCCTGTAATTTATGGAAGTACTCTCCAACATGTACCCCATCAACCAATGCATGATTAACCTGTACAGAAAAAGGCAATAAAACATTATTATTTACCGAAAAGTATTTCCCCCATGAAAGCCTCGGTATCGAATCATTTTTATTAAATGAAAAAGTGTGTGATATATGTGTAAATGAAACCCATGGGATACAAGTGATATATACAAAATTATCCTTTCCCTCAACTTCATTCATGGGAAAATAATCCCTCTGGCTTTGAGATTTTTCTTTTGTATAGTCAACAAATTCTAAAATGTTATCCTTCATGTCAACCGTTACCAATTTGAACAAATCATCTTCTTTACCATTTAAATCAGTAAACGAAGGGTTCAATTTATCATGCAAAACGACTTTATCATCTCTTATTCTATAACGGAAGTTGACGATTTCATTTGCAACATAAGTGGATGCATGAATCATTGCATAGTAAAATGAAATCTGCTTCTCCCTCACAAAATTTAGAAAATTGGTTATATCGATATTAGCACAAATATTATATTGAGCATAATCTGCCCCGTAAAAAAAATCAAAGTGCTCTTTTCTTTTCCAGTTATCCATGTCTATATACTCCATATTCTCTTCACTCCATTCATCATTATTTGCGGTTATAGTCAATCTATAAGTTGAGCAAAGAAAACTCCATTCCGTTAACTTTAATTGTCCTTCGGTTTCGGTGACCCATCAGAACTTATAAAGCTGAAACGCCTTTAATTTAAAGGCATTCCAGCTTTAATACAAAATATAGAACAGAGCAGTCTTAACGAACTATAAAAATTTCTGTCTACTTATATTCCAAAGCATTATTAAAAACATTATATTTTGCCAATACATTCTTTATTATTTCAGTATTGTTATAAGAAAGACTTGCATTAAACTCTACTGTATTATTATCAATCCATTTCAAATCGCCATTGCCGCTATAAGTCTCTTTGTCTGCTCTATGAGATAGGGTGTAATTATTGTCCTTTGCAACTTTAGATATCAAAATATTCATAACTTCTGGACTTGATGTTTTACTATTTAAGTCAATAATATTAATATATTGGCTCTTATTGCTTTGTGTTTGTACTGCTATTTTATCTTCATTTGGAGAAATCAAAATTGAGTTGACATACATGCTTGGCTTTGAAAAAGAATAAAGCTTTGAAATCTTGTTATTTTTAATCATCCATATTTCATTAAAACTACCATAGTCGGAGTAGTCATTAAATAATGCAAAAATTTTTGTGCCATTAGCAAGGCTAGTTATATATTTGTTATCATCTTTGTTACTCAATACACTGATTGCAAATTCTGCCCCACTTTTTATTGTTTCATTTGTACTATGTAAAAAAGGTGTTATTTCGCTAATAGCACGATTATTGATTTCATCATCGTTATAATATTCGACGAGTCTATTAATACAATAATATTGGCTATAAATATTTTTTGACTTTAGTCCTTCAAATAATACATTTACACCATACTTTTTAATAATAGTGTCTACTTCGTCCATTGTTTTATTATCTATATAACGCCAATATATAGAATTACCTGTGTTGCTATTTTGCACAGAAACAAATTCATCCCAAAAGTGTGAAATATCATTATAAATTAAAACTTGTTTATTATCTCCATCCCATCGAACAATTTTATTGAGTTCTTCAGACACTACACGTATTGGTACATATGTAGTACCATTGAAAATAAATGGCTCTACTATTTTTCCGTTTACATCCTTAGTTTTTATTTCATTTCCATCAATTAAAATTTTTATATTATTATAAAATACAGATATATTTGTACCAGTAGCTACTGCAAAGACAGTATTACCTAATATAATAGTTCCCAAAGTAATAACGACCCCTGACAAAAATGCTTTAAAATTCTTAAACATTAATTCTCCCCCATTTTAGAATTTATTTTATAACTATATATACTTAAAAATAAAATTGCCTTATGGGCTACCATAAATAAATTTGTTTATTAAGTAACTTCTTGTTATAAATACTATTATATGGGACATTATTAGTCAAGTTACATATTTGTTATAATTACTACTGATTTTCACTAACCAGTATTCCAATTTTACGACCGACTACAAATCACTAATAAATATTCATTCTGGGTACTTCCAATCTCTACATTAGAAGCTCGTCCTGTATAACGGAATCACATTAATAACCGGAACCTCATATGGATGAATTTTCTTTATGGCATCAATTGTGATGTCAACATTTTCACGCGAGCAAGTAACTTCAGCTTTCAACTCAGGTTCAGAACTGAGGATATTTCCTTCACCAATATATGGGTTACTTCCCGAAAGAGGTCTCCAGAAACTCATAACTTTGCTGTACGATAAGCAACTATCATAGTTTCCAATGTGCCCTGCATCTATGCTTCTTAAAGCATCTTGCAAAATGGACAAGTGGGTTTCAGGAATAAATATTTCGATTTTGCAATATTTGAACTCATTCATAGATCTTTCTCCTTTGATAAATTATGGTTTATCCTACTATTTTCAATAGCTTGGGAATCTAAAAACGATTTACTGGTCAACCTTGTAAAATAATGGTTCGACCTCCAAAGCCAAATTATCTGTGCCACTAATAATAATATTATTAGTGTTCCTAATATAATGTTTGCCATTATAGGCATTCCGCTTATATTTGGGGTATTACCACCATGACTGTTGTAAACAAATGTATCAATTACTTCTGTGGGATTATATGTTGAAGGTTCAAGTAGCGAACTCATCAAGGCAAATTCCTTCATTGCCATAATGGAAATGTTAAAAATCACACGAATTATTACTGGCACCCATATAGATTTTGTTATCACATATATAATTCCAAGTAGTATCCCTATTATAAAGGCATATACTCCACTAAGTACATTAGCTTGACATATTCCAAATAACAATGCTTGCAAAATAATAGCTGCCCACAGCGACATTGTAGCTCTAAGTTTATTAAAAACAAGCCCTCTAAATAGAATTTCCTCAAAAAAAGGAACTATTACTGCCATTAATATTGAGATCACATTTGCCAAAAGTGTATTCCGAATTATTATTAATACATCCCGATTATTAAAAATATTGACCAGATTTAAAAATCCTTTTCTATATATAAATTCATACCATACTTGATTACTTAATATTAATGAGCCAAGCAGAGGTAAAGTAACTCCGATAAGTATACCAATAAAAATATTTTTTGTTCTTGCCTTTGAAAACCCGTACATAGTTGTTATCTTCACTTTTAAAATCCATTTATATAGAATATAATATATCAGTAACGACATTATTATTGGAATAACCTTTATTAAATTGGTATTTATCTGTTCAACATATACCAATTTTGCCCATGTTTTTGGATTTGAATAATATAAAAACAAGTTAAAAATAAAGAGAGATACCCTAACCGTTTTTTTGTTAGAAGCATCTCTCAACATTATTTAGACTATCTTAAATCCTCCAGCATTATCATTGCTAGTATCTGAATCACAGCTTAATCCAACAACTGTGCAACTTCCGCCTTGCTTTATATTCCAGTCCTTATATTTTCTATAGCCAGCCCATCCAGTTGATTGAGCAAGCCATGTATAACTTACTTGTCCTACATTTTTATATATATACTCGCAAACAGCACCTGAACCATAGGCTCCAATACCGTAAATACCTCCTGCGGATTTAAAAGCTTCACATACACCAATAAAATAATCGGTTATTACACCAGAAATATCCGATGTTGATGCATCATAATCAACTGCAAAATATATAACAGATGAACTTGGCTGACCAATAGTATTTTTAGCATAAGCATAAGCAGTTGCACCATCGGACAATCCTTTACTTTTAGAAAAATAAGAAGCTGAAGTAGGATACCCATTTTCCCATATAGAAACAATATAAAGACCTGCATTTGATAATGCTTGCGCTTCTGTAAGTGTCAAATTCTTTGATTTATTATTTGTGTTGTAATAACGACATACAAAATCATATCCTGCGCTCCTTATGCTAATTGCCTTGCTTGTACAATTTGTCATAGTATCTAAACCATTACTCATGATAGCACCTACGCTTTCGTTTGGATATTCGCACCTACAGTCACATATTTTCAAACCCACACTGTATTGCTAACTCATAATTTTTTAGTGACCTATATAATGTCACCTGTTAGCAGAATCTTCATATACCGCCTTCTAGAAAAATATTAATTAATGCGTGCGAATATTGCATCAATTTCATCTTCCTTTTCTTCAATGTGTTAATGCTTGTTTTCATAATAATCAAGTTCATCAATTACATCTTGAATATGACTTAAACGAATCTTTTCTATACCTTTCGATGTAGATAGTTTTTTCTTAATAAACGTTCTCCATCTATCAGGGTATAATGATATTACATTTCTTTGGTCTTGAAAATAGTTTAAATCTTTATTTTGAATCTTTTCGGTGATTCGATTGATTAATACTTGTATTTCGTCATCACTAAACTTGTATAAGCTCCATAGTGCTAATCTATCATTAAGTATTTGCCATTCGAAAGTTATTCTTATCTACCATTGGTTTTTGTAATTCAAATCTTAATTTGGGATTGGTACCATAAAACATTGAAATTAATTCGTCTTGTTTCAACACTTTAACTAAGTTAGCAATTTGCTCACCATAACTTTCACTATTGTGATAATAGATAGTAGTTTTAACATTTTTTTTAGTAAGTATTTCTTTTAATATATCTTTGTCAGTTTCAGCTAGCGAATGACCAAATATATAAACATTGTGTTCTTCGCTTTCACTTTTATCAATTTCCTCTAACCATTTCTTATAAGCACATCCTGTTGCCTTATGTATTCTTTGATAGTATTTCTTAAACTCAATGTAATCAACATTTGTATTACGCTCATCACCTTTCAAGTATTCATCAATTCCTAAAACCATATTGTTTGCAGGACTATCTTCTAGTTTAGACTTTCCATGTATATAATCATACTCAATATTTCTATTTTTGCATGAATAAAGTCTATCATATGTATCTGTATAATTGAAACTAAGAACCTTGTCTATATTTAAATCATAAATATCTTGGGATAAAAGAGACTTATCTATATTTCTTACACAATCTTCAAGATATAATTCTAAGCATCTGATTAAATTATTTAAATCTCTTATCATTTTATTTTTATAATCTTTAAAATCATCTGCTGTTAATTTATTGATACCTACTTTATAATTCGTAAAAAGTTTAATTATTTTTATATTTTCTTCAGATAAAGTCTTACTATCTAATTTTCTGTTGGTTACTTCTTTAAAAATACTTTCAAAATTTTGTACTACCCTTGATATTTCTAATTCAAAATCTATCCATCCATCTTTAAGTAGCGTTTCAGATTTATTAAACCAGTTAATCCAAATGTTATTTTCTGATAGTTTAATTAGTTTATCAATTATTTCATTAGGATGCTTTCCAAATAATATATACCCTAAATTTTCAGCCTTATCATATCTTATTACTGTATAAATATATTGTGCTACTCCCTTATGGGGTTTATCATCTTCCATTAGGGTTTCAAAAACTTTCGTTGCTTGATCAATACTATACCTAAAACAATAAATATATTTAATATATTTAATAAATTTCAAGAAGTCTTTATATGTTGTTGGTAAGCCATGAGCAATATCAAATCCATTTCCAATAATCAGTATATTCATAATAAATCACCTTTACTTACACATTCTCTTCCTCACCTCTAATTCTACACCCATCCCCCAATACCCTTCAAAATATACAATTTATTTACTTATTTTGTATGGTTATGCCAATAATAAAAGACAAATCCTTATTGGAAATGTCTTTTATATGAATTCTGAGAATTATGTTGCTCTTGTCAACTATACAGCAATTAATTTAACTTAAATAAAATATTCCGAAATTAATTGATTTGTTAAATTATAGATTTATTTTAAATTCTTAATCAGTAATAACTGAGCAATAATACGTTACTAAGTATTATATAAAATAACATGTTAGGCAACATCATATAAATAATACTTTCATAATGCTAGGAAGTATATTTAAAAGTAAGCTTTCACCTTTTTACTCCTTATTAAGTAAAGAATAATAATCAAATTTATTAACAATATATTAAATTCACCTATAGTAAATCTATCAAAGAAATATTTAAAACTTTCTGAATAGACTACAAATACTGTATAAATTATTTTAACTATAATTACTGTCATTAAAGATATAATATAAAGCCATCTTCCCCAATTAAATCGCTGTTTTATTCCTACGAATGAAATAGTACTTGTAAATGCAACAATTATAAAAAACATTTGTAAAATATAAGGATCACTTATTCCAAACACAGTTCCAGCAAGATCCACAGTATTTCTAAATGTCCAGAGGTATAAACCACAATAGATTACAACTACTACCTGCCATACCATTAGGGCGATAATTCCACCAGGTATTATTGATTTAATTGACATATTTTTTTGTTTGTTCATAATGTTTTAACACCCCTTAAGTTTTTCCTCTTATTTTTATTATTGCTAAAACATTCAGTTAAATATTAGATGTACTTCCATTACCGCTACAATATGCCTGTCCAGTGATATGGATAATGGGAACCGAGTGTATCCTTCTTTTTGACTGATTAGTTAAAGCTTCAAATCTCATAATACACTATACAATTCTTTCATTATCAAAACGCTCTCCTCTTTTTGCGTTCGAAAAAATAAGAAAGCATCATATAAATTGTATATAGCGGAACTGCTAATGTAGCGGCTGCCAATTCATTAACAGGATTAATTTCTTCCGTGCCGTCCAAAAGCATATATGTTTTGGTTGACGTAGGGCCTTGTATCCCCATCTTTGACAAATCAATATGGCCGTTCTCTAACATAATATTTTCACAAATTTCTGATATTCTGTCCCGAACACTTTCTTGAAAACCTTGAAAGCCTTCAATTAACTTGCGATTAAAAAATGAAAAAGGATCAGATGCAGACCTGCCAATAACTGCAACCTCATCTAATGCGCTTTCTAAGAGTAGAAGATAATCTGTCCAGCATGCATTGATGGCATATAATGATATAACTTTTAACGCTGTGTTTAGCTCTGTATCAGATATTTGCTCAAGTTTTTCGTTTTTTCTTAGAAAAGTATATGTTTCTTTAACAATTGTTTTCCTGTCATACAAAATGTCTTCACGGTTATTGCAAACTATTTTTCTTTGTTGCTCATATAAAATTGAATACTTTGTCAGGGATATTTTTGCATTGAGAGCTTGTCCCTCAACCACCTTTTGAATGTGACGCAATGCTTTGTGTACAGTTTTACTTGTCAGAGGTTCCATGCTGTCGGTTTTGATTCTTTTTGGTATAATCTTACTGATACGGTGCCTTGCAAAAATATCATCTTCCAGGCTAATATAAAAAGCACTTTCACCTGGATCACCCTGCCGTCCGCTCCGACCTCTAAGCTGATTGTCAATACGGGGACTATCATGGTGATTCGTACCTATGATATAGAGCCCACCAAGAGAAACCACTTCGTCATATTGCACCCCGTCTTTCCCTCCCAGCTGAATGTCAACACCCCGCCCCGCCATATTGGTAGATATGGTTATGGCATTCAATTTTCCTGCATTGGCAATAATAGCAGCTTCTTCTTCATCATTTTTGGCATTCAGAATGCAAATGTTGGACAATTCTTTTTGAAGCATTGCTTTCAGTTCTTCTGATTCTCGAATACTGCCTGTTCCTATCAGCACAGGTTGCCCCCTCTTGTGTATCTTTACTACCTTATCAAGGATAGCACTGTACTTTGCTTTTTTGCTCTCAAAAACTTTGTCAGCATGATCAATACGAATACAAGGCTTATTCGGTGGTATGACCTCAACAAATTTATTATAAAATGCGCGAAATTCAGCAGATGATGAAAAGGCTGTTCCTGTCATGCCGCACAGATTTGGATAAAGGGTTAAAAAGTTTTGAACGGTAATCCGATTCATCACTAATTCAGAAGCCTTAATTTGAAGTCCCTCTTTTAATTCTAAGGCAGCTTGAAGTCCGTCAGGCCATTTGCAATCTTTCATAATCCTGCCTGTAAACTCGTCAACAATCAGTATTTCACCATTCCTGACAATGTAGTGAACATCTCTTTTATACAAATATTCAGCTTTCAAAAGCAGATTAATCTTTGTTAACAGGTTGTCACTATAAAGATGAGTAATTTCTCTTTCCAGAAAGCAATATCCCTCATCGGTCAATGCGATTGTCTTTGCGTATTCATCAATTTTGTAATGGATATTTTCTATCAACGATAAAACTAAGTTATAAATTTTTTTGCCTATTTTTATTTCATAGGAAGCATCGCCCGCGATAATTAATGGAACACGAGCATTATCAATCATAATCGAATCAGCCTCATCAATGATCGCATAACAAAAAGGTCTTTGGACAATAGAATCTACATGATAAGCCAAAAAACCGCGCAAATAATCATAGCCTGCCTCTTTAACAGTGACATAAGTAATATCTGCTTGATAAGCAGCTTTGCGTTCTCCCTTTGTCTTAGTTTCGCTTATGTAATCAACAGAAACACCTAAATAGTCATAGACTGGTTTCATCCACTGAGCATCACGCTTAGCCAAAAAATCATTGAATGTAAAAACATGAACACCATTGCCTCCCAAAGAATTCAAATATGCCACAAAAACAGCAACAATCGTTTTTCCTTCACCAGTTGGCAATTCTATAATGTTCCCTTCTGCCATCGAGATAGCAGCCAAAATCTGTACATCGAAAGGCGTAATAAATAAAGTACGTTTTATAGCTTCAAACACTAATGCAAACGCTTCTGGCAAGAGGCTTAGATTGCTTTCTGATGAACCCGCCCTTACTTTTAAATTTTGTGACATTTGTTTTAGCTCATAGTCGGAAATGTCAGATAAATCGTACAATTTGATCTGATGTAATTTATTATTAAACCTTTTTGTGTAAGGTTTTGTTTTTAAATTCAGCATTTCTTTTCTCCATTTCGTTATGAGTTATATATGTTTTGGGACTTAATAGGTATGTATAAAAATTTCTCTTGTATGCATGCTCATAATTAGCCTTAGCTGAAGTTCTTAACCTAGCCATTGTAAACATAATTGGCACTTTGATAAGAAAATCCAAGTTACCCGTTATGTTTATTCTGCATACTTCATAAAATATGTGTGCTGCTCGTCAATGAGCCTTTTAATTTCGTCAATGTCTTTAGTAGTAACATTAGGTATTTCCAAAACAAACGCGCCACATGCAGCTTTCATTTCGCCATTAGGAAATGTGTATGTATAGACGAATTTATCACCCTTACAGAACCCACATACACCACATTTTGCCAGGCGATTGTTGCTCGATAAAATCCTGTCGCGTACAACTTCGGCAAATTTATCCGAGTAATTGGTACATGACGAAAAACGCAGCCCAAAAAAAGCATTCCCGCTACCCTCTCGAACACCAAACCGCGCTATGACCCTGTTATGTGAAAGGTTGGTAAACGAAAGTATATATCCCATTGTGTGCTTCTTCATTGGGGTGTAACCCAGATCAATCAACATGTTGATTATTGGCTGATAGACAAGCTTCTCTTCGCCGCTTATCATCAAGTAGAACGCGTCAATAAGTTTTTCCCATGCTTTCATGCAAGTGCCTCCCTTTAACATGTATTTGCTTTTGTTTCTCATTCTTATAATTATATGTATTTCTTATTTTCTTGATAATTACTTAATAAACATAATTAAAATTTCAACGATTTTCTTTAAAAGTACTCTTTAGCCTTTTTACTCCTTATTAAATAAACAATAATAATTAAATTTAATAATAATATATTGAATTCACTTATAGTAAAGCTAACGTCAAAGAAATATTTTAAACTTTTTGAATAGACTATGAATGCCGTATGTATTATTTTTAAGATAATCGCTGCCATTAAAGATATAGTTCTTTTTCAAAGTAGTCTGGCTTTACACAAAGTGAATCCCAAGGTTCTAGCCACTCAATTTCATCCATCATAAACAACTCCCTATATCAATAATTGTGATTAGTCATATCAAACAATTATACTTCAACTGTGCATTCTCTAATAATCTGGCAGTCTAAACATACCGGAAAATTAGGGCTTATCGTTAAATCTGAATCTGTTTAAACAATCCAAATCTATTTTATCAACTTATGTGCGGTAATAATGGTATAGCTGTAAGCATTCACTGTTATTACACAATCCTCTATGTCGATATACCAGTTTTTCCCTCTCCTTGTTATAGTAGCATCGGTGTTCTGTATTTTGTCGTTACACCATTTAACTACATCATCAACATCTAAAGAAAGGTTCTTTTTTATTCGGCTAATTCCCAATTCGGTTGTGTGCAACTTATCTAAGTTATGTATCAGTTCATATTTCATTTCGTTCATTCCTATCGCCTATATTAACCTTTCAAATACTATTTGCTTTAGTTTTATATAAATAATCGGATCTAGGTTTCTTCACACAGTGTAAACATAAAGTTAAAGATCTATAATTCAACTTCTCTGTATGCTCATTTCGCGCAGCAGTGGGCACATTGACAGTGGGCCGGGTAATATTGATTACATGCAGTAGCATTTTTCTGAATATTGTGTACTAATCTTAGGTATGCTAATTTCCTCCTTCGGATTTACCCTGCTACTTGTCTTTGAGGAATCTCATATCAATCTTTTTTTCCGCATTCTGTTTTGCTATTGCCTTACCAATTTCTATAGCTGTATCTTCAAAACTATTTGCAATATCTTGTGCACATTCACTGCATACCTTACCTGTTTTTATTGCTTTTCCGCAACTTAAACATTCTAAGAACATGTTGGAATCACCTACAATTTCAAGTCTGCCTTCTCTAAGGTAACGCTTGATTTTTGCAACACTTACGTCCAATTCAGTTGATACCTGGGATACCGTTGCATTAGGATTATCATAGATATACTCTTTTACTAACCTAAACACTTCTTCTTCAGCCTCATGGCATTTGGGACAGATACTTGAACCACCCACATTGCCAAAAAGCTTTCCACATTGTCTACAATTTCTAAGTTCGGTCATTTTTAGCTCCACTCGTTCCTTTAATATAATGTTATATCATTTTGATGTATTACCATATCCATATTTCCTGAATTATAACTGTAATAGTATTTTCGACATAAATATTAAAATACCTTCAATTGTAGAGTTATTTCGACATATACGATTTCCTAGCATGCAGATAGATTATTTGATTTTTGTAAGCGTTAAGTATATCATCACATAGCATAAAAATTGTAAAGGTGTTACAATCACGATAAATTAGGTTGGAAAAGTAAGCAAACTTTTTCAACCGGAAATGGAGTGATTGTATGGATTCACAAAAAGTTGCAACCAATTACCGATTGTCGCAATGGGCACAAGTGATTAAAGCACGACTCGACAGTGGGCAAAATGTAAAGGATTTCTGTCAAACGCTGGTATAAGCAAAACTCACACTTTTACTGGCAGAAAAAGTTGCGGGAGTCGGCTTGTACAGGACTTGCAAAAACAGAGGAGTCAGAGAAAATTGTACCAAGTGGATGGATGCAAATGGAATCGAAACAGACTCAAACTGCTCATTATTGCTATAATACGCTTGTCCAGTGTAAACAAAAATGGGAAGCTTGTTTTCCCTATATTATGGAAAATGTCAGTACAGCCGTGGCGGACGTCCCTTACTTTCAACAACTCTTCTTACACAGCCTTCCCACTTGCCAATAAGCTGTTGCCATTCACAAGAATTTAAGTATTGACTAACTGGATTGTCTAGATCAAATTCTGGTAGATATGTACCTGTTACACCTTTTTCCAATATTCCATCAGCAATTACCCCACTCTCTCTTAATATAAGAATAGGGATCCCTAGCTGAAAAGCCATGGCCGGCTCAATTTGACAATAGGGGCTAGTAATCCACCTGTTTGAAAGATCATAGTATGACTCTCCAATATCACTATCTGGCTTTCCTTGCCCATTTTCAATGTAGCCTCTTCTAAATGCCACTGTTAGTAGCCCATTTGATTCCATCATAAGCCGTCTAATAGCAATCAATGGTTCCTCCATATCATAGTCAGTAACGCCTAGTGTTCTAGGTTCTAGACCTCGTGATAGTAAATATTCAATAACTGAATCTATAAAATCTCTTTGTACTTTCAAATATGGCTTTGGATAACTTAAAAAAACTGAAATCTTCATACGTACACTCCTAAACTACGTGATTATTGTTTATATTTTTAATATTAGCCAATAGGTATTACGATGACTCAAAACAACTTATCAAGTGTTTCTGTACAATGACCAATCCATGATCTATTGCAGTCATTCCTAAATCCCCAACATGCTTCACATGCACTTCCATGGCGAGAACTTGCTCCAATATAAACAACTATTTTTGTTACTTTATCTTTAGCCAAACTCTGCTTGGCTTGAATTTTTTCACCAGTAGTTGATTTGAATATGCAACCACTTACCCCTATATAATTATATACTTCTTCAAAAGTATGCTTTGTACAAAACCTACTTCCCGAACCCCCACTTGGATGTGCCATACATTAATCTCCTATGTAAATGATTATTATCTTTTTACTTATTCTTTTTAGCAATTAAATCTTCTACCTTAATGATTTTAAAATAGTAAGTTAGTTTGACTTCTCAAAGTATTTATTAAGTATTAATTAATCAAAAATGTTTTGCAATCTGTGCTTTTACTTGTTTAATCGTAATATTCACTTTGAATGACTTCCTGATCCAATTTTTCTAAAAAGCACGCAACACGTACTAATAATTTAATTTCATTGCAAGACATTTCAAAAGGTTTTATAATTACCCACTTCTTTGCAAACGCTTCCGAAAAATATTGAGCCTGTTTTAATCCCCATTTATAATTTTCACTATAATTATTACCATCTTCTATTAAGTAAGAAAAAATTTTTTCCAACTGATAATGTACACCATTATGCATTTTTTGGGGTTGTGCGTGAATAACATCATGCAGTAATTCTGCCATTAAATTGTTATCCAAATTTTCGACTGCATCACACAGGGCAGGGATTTTCTCAATTAACGCATTGCGAAACTGATTCACGGCTTCTTTGTTATTTTCTACTGTATTTATACACTCCAAATAATTAATGGTATTTTCAATATCATACGTTTCTTCATATCTAGATATAAGTATTTTCAATATTTCTCTAAGTATATCAATAGGTTCTTGAACTCGATTTATTTTTTGTTTTCTCCACTTGCTTTTTTCCTTTTCAACAGCTTGCTCTGCCCATTGTGTTGCTAAATTAATACATTCATATCGAGATTTAACATATTCTTTTAGTGTTGCAAATGATAATCGCAAATCTAATATACCATCACATTTATTAGAATACACACGTACTCCAATTGCATCTGGAATCCCAAGCAATGCTCCTATTTGTGAGTTTGTAATTACCCATGGCGAATATTGAATCTCTCCTTTTTGAAAAAATTTCGGTCTACTTGTTTCAAAAGGATGGGCAAATGTCAAAGATCTAAAATATTCAAAGAACTTATCATCTGTTGGACATTCATCTTCTGATATATTCAATGGACTTCCAAGACATACTTTTTTAAAATATTTATATTCTTTACTTGATACTTTAACATTTAACCCCTTAAGTATTTGTTTCACTGCATCAACAAGCATACAGGAAAACATCATAAATGACAAAAAATCCTCTTCTTTTTTCGGATATGTTATATGTTTATTTAAGTATCCAATACATGTATCTATACGCTCCATAACAACACAAGCTAAATTATAATGACCTTTATACTGTTCATCATACATAAAAATAAGTGACTTGTTTATTACATTTCTAAAATCCAAGCTTAGTTGTGGGTCAAAATAATTATCCATATCATCAGTTCGCTTTCTAATTGATATATTTTTCAGCCTATTAAAAGTAAAAAGACGCAATCGTTCGCATTCATCATACCTCTAAAAGACTAACATGTTAAACATAATGGGAAGTGTACTTAATTTATAATTTCAAATTTTTCATCTTTTCAACCTCGTTATCCCAATCAATAATAGTGAACTTGAAGAAGTTAAACTTATCCTTATTTTCTTCATAATAAGCTCTGACACAATTACAAAATATTAAACACAAACGTCGTACATTTACACGATAAGTTCTTAAACTTCCATTGAGGACGCTTGATGCATCACTGTAGATATCAAATGGCTTTTTAGATTCAATAGCAAGTTCAAAGAAATCAATTTTATTGTTATCATTTTTAATTTTAAAAGGATCTATATTGGGTGTCCCTGATGCAATAAAGAGTTTCTTAAACTGTATACCACTTCTCCACTTAAATAAGGCATTGTAGTATTCTGACAATTTTCACAAGGGCACTGTTCATATTTACCGATATACTCGTCATACCAATCTTTGTATCGTTTCCCAGTACACTTTTCTTGGGGAAATTCAGCCTTACCACAAATATCAGGGAAGGTAAGCGCAAGTGTTAATGCTGAATAATAGCACTCTGCATCTAATGCTTTGTTTACATCATTGATCAATTGTAGCATCATATGCTACGCCCTCCTATCTCGACTTGAAAATAATACAATATAAATATTAGAAGAAATTCGATAATTCGCTTCTGAGAGTCCAAAGGATTCTATTTCGTGGTAATGAGCTTATCTATGTTTAGATCTATGTAGTCCAGAAAAGCATTCGCTTGATTCATTATTTCGATAAATGCATCGGTATATGAAACCTCTCCGATACTGAACGCCTTGGCAATCCTGTCATAACCTCGACCTTTCTTATGCGCAACACTGGTTGAACGGAGTTCCTGAACATTTCTAAGGAACTTCACCATATCGGTATAGTCGTTCAAACCCTGTACTTTAAATAACTTTTCCAGCTTTGATATGCTTCCAACGGTTTTTTCTTTTGATGGCGGTAGCTTCGCTTCAATTTGTTTTTCATTTAGTGAGTCAAGCATCACTTTCACAAGAGCAAGGATTTGCTGATCGAACTCTGGTTGCGAGTTCAAGAGCGGAACCCTGAGTCCTGAAAGTGTATATTTGTCATCGTCATGTAGCGGAAGAAACAGCGGCCAGCCAGCCTTTTTCTCAAAAGTCTTGCTTACCTCTTCATATTTGTGCTGAAATATGAAGATTGGAGAGTCAGATGAACTGGGGATATTGAGAAAGTCTCTCCTGTATTTTGATTTACTCAGCTTTCCGTCAATTGCGATGTTGTATGTCTTCCAATATTTTTGCTCATTATTATCCGGGAGATCTCTCCCCAAATCACCCAGATAAGCTGAAACATAATCGGGGCTTTCGTTGTCAATATATAGTGACCACCATGTCCCACACCTTATGATGCCAGCCTCGACAGTATACCTATCGGGATTTATGTAATATTTCTGCAGTACTTCGCGCCTAAAGAATACAGGCGTTAGGTAGTGAGGCGCCTCCTGATTCTTACCATAATAGTTCGACAGTTTTGACGGATCAGAAGTGAACATTATATCATCACCATCCTCATTGACACCGATGATATAATTCTCGTAGTCACGATTATCTTCATTATACGGCCAGTAGCCACATTCTGCAATTGCACAACCTCGTATAGCAGTTTTGGCATATATCATAGAAAAGGTTTTTTGTTTTAATGCGCCGGCTTCGCCGATGTAAAAGCTGTAAATTTTATTCTCGGTCTTCTCCGTATAACTCTCCGTCTTGATATCTGGATCGATTGTACTCAGAAAATATCGACTGTCAACATGAATCAGTATAATCATTTCTTTGACAGCAAGATACCGCTTTAGATATTTCCTGTGTACTGTTACGAAATTTTCCTCAATCTTCACTACTGTGGTATCATCTGTAAGATCGACATACTCATTTTTTGCTCTGTCAAAATACAGGTTGTTTAATAGCCGAAATTCTTCCACTATCTCAATCTCGGATTGCTTTCCTAATCCGTCAAAGCTTCGTTCTATCACAAACGGCTCCATGTCGTATTCATTATTGAATCGGGTATAGACGTTGTCAGCATCAGGCCCGAATCCATAACAAGTGAAACCAGGAGATGTGCCATTCCAATGATTTGTATCATCGGTCTCCATTTCTTCATCGGCTCTCTCTGCTGGAAACAATCTGCATTGAAAAAATGCATCCGTTCCGTAAACATGTGTTCTTCCATAAACAGGAATCATTACGCTTCCTGTATTCGGAAATCGCTTTATAAACTCAAGCATTTGGCTTTGATATATCCGTTCGTCCATGAATAACCCTCGCTTTCACACAAATAAAATCAAATATATACATGGTTCTTAAAACTTCTTATTATTGCTATAATAGGCTTGTCCTTGGCTTATTAAACCAATGAGATGGTTGGATTTCTATATAAGGTTTTATGCGTTCCATTAATTCTCACCACTTATGGTACTTCTATTTCATCCAATCGATCGTATTTAAATTGTTTTAGGCGATCATAAGCGGCCCGCAAATCTTCTCTGGCAAACAGTTCTCTATATCTGGGCTCTAGAATGATCTTCTCCACTGATAGATTCATTCTCGTGTTTTCGAAAAGAGTAGTGAATCCTGAAGTGCCACCTTCCTTGTGAACTAATTTTTTAGTTACTTCGACAATATCTTCATTACTTACAACCATGTCCAAAAAGGCGCGGGGGAAGTATTTAAATTTTTTGCATTCGTTGTAAGTTGATATGTACCTCTCTCTAAGTTCACGTTTTATTTGTTCCATAAAGTTTCACCCTTCACAAAAATTTTTAAGTTGGGAAGCTATACCAACCTTCTATAATTCTATAACGAAAAAATCCTAATTATCCGATTATTAGCCTAACTAAAATGTAAACTATACATTTTAAATAGGGGTAATTGGTTCACGAGTATCCAAATTAGGATTTTTAAAAAACATAGATGTTAATCTACTTATGCACATATTGCAAGACTGATCTCCACTAAGATAATCGCAACCATTACATGGAGCAGGAAACCAACTTTTATTTTCCAAATATATTTGTTTCACTTGCATATCTCTTATAACATAATTGTCTCGCATGCAATAGACTTTAAAATTTATAAAGCGTTTATCTCCAACATTTGGCATCATTGTACCCCCTACAATATTTAATATCTGCAGCAAAATATATTTGATCCCATGAAATATCATCTGCACATTATATCCATAATACACAATTACACTTACATACAACCTCAATACATCCTATTCACTTCCCCCACTAATTCTACACCTCATCCTCAAAATCCTTCAATATTTTGAATTTACTTACTTATTTTATATAGTTATGCCAACAAAAAAAGATAGCCGTAGAATAATATACAAAAATCTATTATCCCAAAGCCATCTTATGAAAGCTTAAATCCTATTTTTAAAAACCAAACCAATTTAAAATACTGCCAATAGCCAGTACTGAGCCAATACTTAATGCAAAATGAACTAATCCTTCTTTTGACAGAACTATTGTTCTTCCTTCCTTTTTTAGTCTTTCGGGTTGTTTTATAGCAATATATAATATAAATCCAAAAGTCCAACTGGCAGATATAGCTACCGTTATTATTTCGGCAATGTTTACTTTAAGCCCTAAGATAAGGTTAATTGAACAACCAATCATACCTATCATAAAACCTGCAATATAAAAGTACTTTCTATCAAATAAGATTCTAAATATCTTTGACATTATTTTCCCCCATAGTAAAACCAATTCATACAATTTTATCTCTGGGATATTCTTTAGTCAAGTTTACTCGCAATCAATCTATTGCGACTTAAAAAAATGTTCCTATTTAGCCATTGACAATATGATATTTAGCTCAGAAATTGCTTTCACAGATTCATAAGCTATATATTTATAAGTGTTCATACTTATAAATGGATAGTTGGGTTAAAAATAATTGCAGAATTAGTTGGTGAAACGAAGTGTTTTTGCCGGAAAACAGACACGATGTCGGTTTTAGCACACAATGAACCATGGATGGTGAATGTGTGCGACGGCAAAAACACTGAGGCTGAACCAATACTAATTCTAGCAATTATTTTGGCAACAAACCATTTATAAGTATGAACACCAATGTACTTTTGATGTGGAAAAGCTGAGTTAATAGGCTATATTAATCATTTTCAAATTTCATTAAGACTTTTTTCATTGCAAAAACTTTATTCTTCAATAAATTTAACCAATTCATCGTTAAATTTGTCGCGCTCATCGTAGAAAGTCGCATGACCGCTGTATTTAAATGGTATAAGTTTTGAGTTTCTAATACTTTGGTTTTGTATTTCGCCTAGTGAAAACGGAACAACTTTGTCATGGATGCCATGAATTATTAAAGTCGGAACATTTATTGTTTTTAGATCAGAGAATAACACTTCATTTATCCAAGTATTTGCAATAGCTGCCGTTGGCCACCCAGCTGCCTGTATCCCTAATTGAAAGAACCAATCTGATAATGCTTCACTTATGCGCTGGTAGAAAAATATGTCACCGAAATCCTTAAGCATTTTAGGTCTATCATTATATGTTCCTTGAATAATTTGTAGAACTGTTTCTTTGTCTATACCATAAGGAAAATCAGGGCGCTTTATAAGACTGGGAGCAGCCGCATCAAAAAGAGCAAGTTTCGATACCCCATATCCATTGTGTCTAGCCATGTATCTTATTGCGATAGCTCCACCTGTTGAATGCCCTCCAAGTGTGAAATGTTGTAATTTAAGTGCATCAACCACACATCGAACATCGTCAGCCAATCGATTATAACCGTATCCGCCCCAAGGTCTATCTGAATTACCGAATCCTCTTGTATCTATTCCTATGCATCTGTATCCCAACTTTGGAAGCTGGTTAAACTGATATTCAAACAAGTTATTGTTTCCAGGCCAGCCATGTAAAAATAGTATAGTCTTCATTCCACCTGGGTTAAGATCCTCTACGTAGATGTTTACATTTGTTTCAACAGTAACATAGTATCCCACAAATACCTCCATTTACTAAATTTCTTCACTATTATGTTTATTTGCTTAAACATATAATTAGAACGATTAAACTGAATTCATTAATACCGTAATTCAGCCTTCAGAGTGCTTCGTACTATGTTACATTTCATTTACTCTGCGAATTAGCATTTTTTCTTCAAACTCCAATTAGTACTTCATCATCATACACAGTTACAATTGTCTACCTCACTTCTTTCCATATAATAAAATTTTTAACTAAAGGTGGTTTTTACCATGAAAAAAAAGTTAAAAAGTTTTATTAGTTTTTCTCTCGCTTTAGCACAGCCTTTCTTATATATTAGCCCATCCTACAGCTCTCTCCAATTATTAAAATTATACTCAATAACAATTAATCCGTTATCCACTTCATCACTTATCTTAGTTCCAATTGCGTCAATGCTATCGTTGCTGTCATAAACCACAATTCGATTAACCATTAAATCTATAATGTTTTTATTTATGCCTTGAGTTTTTATTTTATTTATAAAATTATCAATAACATGCAGCTTATCAATATGCTTATTTTCCTCTTCTTTAAGCTTTTCCAGTTCTTGATTCAGAATATTAATTCTAGCTTCTATTACCTGATTCATTCTTGCAAACAGCTGCTCGGATATTCTCCCTTCAAGCCTATCGCTGTATAGAACATCCTGTTGCTTTTGCTTTATAATTATTTGCTGTTCATTTTTTTGTATTTTTTCTTTTATTTGTTGCTCCTGATCATTAATATCCTCATATTTCAAGCAAAAGCTATCAATAAGAGTCCTGTTAGTCAGCATATCAAGCAATTCCTTTGTTATCACATCAATTATTGTCTGTTCAGAGACATAGTGACTAGAACATGCATTACATCCATTTTTTGCATAAGAACTACATATGTAGCCTGCTGCTCTATCCTTACGTACCCTTACATACATTGTTTTGCCACATTTACCACAGAAAATCAAATTGCTCAGCAGATGTGATATATTTCTATTATAGCCCTGACTTGAGCGCTTTTTGGCTCTAATTTTTTGCACATCGTCAAAGTCTACATTATCAATAATAGGTTCATGTGTGTTAGTTGTTATTATCCACTTCTCAAACGGAAGTCTTCTGGTTTTTTTATTTTTGAAGCTAATTTTTTCACTTACACCCTGTACAGTATCTCCGATATATACACGATTGCACAAAATCCTCTGCACCGACACCTGATTCCACGGGGTTATAGGTATGTCAGAGTTCTTCGACGATGGTGACGGATACCCCTTTTCATTCAGAATATTAGCTATTGCTGCATAACCGTAGCCTTTTTTATATAAACTGAAAATTTCCTTAACAACTGGTGCAGTTCTTGTATCAATAACAAGCTTGTTTTTCTCATTTATAGCTTTAACATAGCCATATGGAGCGTTTCCTATATATTCTCCCTGCTCTATCTTAAATCTCAGGTTAGCTCTAATTTTTTTTGAAATATCTCTAATATATCTTTCATTAAACCATGTTTCGATCCCCACAGTTTCATTATCCTTTATGCTGTCATACCTTCCGTCTGATGTTATAACTCGAACTCCATATTCCTCTAAAAAATCCAAAAACAATAGAGTTTTAGCATTATTTCTGCCCAACCTTGATAAATCTTTTAAAACAATAAGATTTATATTACAGGACAACACATCTTTTTTCAGCTCATCTAGCGCATGTCTTTCAAAGCCTGCTCCTGAAACATTATCATCAACATATGTTTTGTAAATAGTCCCTAATTTATTTTTTGCAACAAAATCTATTAGCAACCTTTTTTGGGTTTCTATTGTTTCTAAATTCTCATCATTTTCGTCCCTGCTCTGTCTTACATATATTCCGATATGATAATTAATATCAGGTTTATTAAACCCCAACATAGCAACTGCTACCTCCTTATTTGCCACGATAACTATAGCTGTTGTACTAACAGAGTTCTTAGATTACAAGGAGACTTTTTCTCTGAATCCTAGAAATCGTTATCTATGGCTACGCTCCGCTTTTTCAATCTGTGAAATGTATATAGTATTTTAAATAATTGGAGTATTTTTGAATGTCTAAACTTGTTTTTAAATTGCTAAGAGTATTTTTTTGTAAATATGTAGGGTATTTAAATTTTAAGCGTAATTATTTTATAAAGCAGGTCTTTTATATTTATTTTATCCTTATAAACATTCTGAATCTTCTGAGGTTTAGTTTTTGCCATATGTAAGGCCTCTTTTCATTGCTCAACGCAAATGTTGAGAATATATAAGTCCTGTTTAATTATATTCATAATGTTTGAATATTAAAATTTGTCCATTGAATTAAATGTGTGTCGGTTAATGGAAGACAAACAAAAAATAGTATAATATATAATTAATAATAAGAAGGAGGTTAATATTTTTATGAACAGAATGAAAAAAATATCTGTGGGTTTGGTAATTGGAATGATTTTTCTGGCTTCAGCGAGTTTTTCGGCAGTAAACGCTGCAACAACTTTAGTGGTTGCTAAAGATGGTAGCGGAAGTTATAAAACTGTTCAAGCAGCTATTAATGCCGCCAAGAGCGGTGATACTATCAAAATTAAAGATGGTACATATTCAGAGCAAATCACAGTAACAACGGCAAACATAAAGATGGTGGGACAAAGCCGTGCAAACACAATAATTACTGCCGGAAAAAATCAGGAAGCAACTGGAAACCCTGCTACAGCTGCAACAGCAAATATCAGTGCATCTGGGTTCCGCGCCGAAAATATAACTTTTGTGAATAGCTTTGACGGAGCAACCACATCATCAAACCAGGATCAGGCGCAGGCAATATATACAAATGGTGATCAGCAGATATATATAAACTGCGCTTTCAAAGGTCATCAGGATACAATGTTAAACAAAAGCGGAAGACAATATTTTAAAAGTTGTTACATTGCTGGTGATGTAGATTTTATTTATGGCGGAGCTACAGTTGTAATTGATAGTTGTGAGATTTATTCCATTACAAGAAACAGTTCATCAAATAATGGTTATATTTGTGCTCCTTCTACTCCGAGTGGTAAGTTAGGTTACTTGTTTTACAAATGTAATCTCACCAGTAATTGTTCTTCCAAGACTGTCAAATTAGGAAGGGCATGGAACAACGCCCCACAGGTTCTTTTTAGGGAATGTACTATGGGAGCTCATATAAGTGATACCGCATGGGGAACTATTAACGGTCTAGACCCCGCAAAATGCGATATGTTTGAATACAAGAATATAGGTCCAGGTGCAAACCTCAATAGAAGGCAATTAAATCCTTCACAGGAATCAAACTATACAGTAGCAAAATATCTTGGCGGGTGGAATTCAGATATAACTGAAACGCCTGTAACAAGAAGTGCTTTTAACAAATTAGAGGCAGAGAGCTATGACACTACTAATTCTTCAACCATTATAACAATAGGTACTGCCAACAACGGAAGCGGACTAGGCAGTATTTCTAACGGTGACTATCTGGTATTTAAAAATATAGATTTCGGTAGTGGAGCAGCATCATTTAAGTCCCTTGTTGCAAGTACAGGTACCACAAATATTGAATTAAAATTAAATAGTCCAACCGGTACCCTCATAGGTACATTGAAAGTAGCCTCAACAGAGGGCTGGAATGAATACCAGGAGCAAACCTGCAACATTAATACAGTTACAAAAGTAAATGATTTGTATCTTGTTTTTAAAGGTGCTGTAAATATTGACTGGTTTACATTTTCTACTGAAAGTATTACACCTTCAGCTGAAACACTAGGTGATTTAAATGGTGATAAAAAAGTCGATGCAATAGACTTTGCACTGTTAAAAAGTCATATGCTCGGTATAACTGCACTTACAGGAACTAATTATACAAACGCTGATGTAAACATAGACGGAGAAGTTAATGCTATAGATTATGCATTGATGAAACAATATTTATTAAATATTATTTCTTCATTCAACTAATCGTAATACACATGGATAATCTGTGGTAATAATTCAAGCCAATAAAATGGACTGTTGCAAAACAACAATTTCTGTATACCGATGGCTTATTGCTTGAATAGTACGCGAGTGCAATATATCTAATTACGAAGCTCGGTTAGAAATTGATGCTAGAAATAGTAGACGTAGAACAAGTATTGTAGCCGACACAGATACAGGACGTAGCTGTGAGTATTACCCCGAGACAGGATGTCGAGTGTAATACGGTCGGCGGAAGTGCTTGTTCTGAACCGCAACTATTTCAGCGTCAATTTCGTGAGCTAGCCATAGATATATACTGCACGG
>JAEZRV010000096.1 GCA_023444055.1 Bacillota bacterium | reverse complement strand
CGTCTTTTATGCCTTCTACAAATTTTCTTGTCATATGTACACCGTTAAGCTGACCGTTTCTTGTAGCGTCATTATCAGTATATATGTACTTATTTGAAATATAGCTGCTCATATCATCCAAATATTTTTGTTCTTCTATTACATTTCCATATTCGTCATATACGTACCCAGTCTTACTTTTAAGTATATCATTTTCATATACCTCTGCACTGGTTATCGTTTTGCTATCGGTAGACGGAATGTTTTTTAGCTTTATTTCTGTTGCTGCATCCTTTTTATATATTTTTTCGATAACATAATGGTAGACAGAATTATATACATAGATAGTTTTATGCTCATCACCTGTAGGAGCTGGACTATCACGCTGGTTTTGTATATCCCAGTATCCTATCAAATCGCCGTACCCACCAGCATCATATTCGAAGTTTTCAACAGTCTGCATATATTGTCCGGTACTCTTGTTGTATATCGTGTTTATAGTAGTTAGTGGAAGCCTATCTACGTAATATGCATAATCATTCTGGTTTGTAAGTATTGTACCGTTTTCTAAGGTTTCCTCTTTTCTTTTCATGTGATTGTAATCAAATGTGTATCTTCTTTTTGTATTATCAGTATCTGTGATTTCTGTAATGTAGGTATGGTTAAAAGGTCTAGTGTTTAGTGTTTCATAACCATCGTACCCTGTATAATTCCCTACATATGAATACAATTGCTTGTTATATGATTTAGAATTATCAATTTCTTCTCTGGATGTGACACGGTGGTATTCTGCAAACCCATCTTTGCCAAAGTTGCTCCAAACCTTTTCATAGGTATAATTGCTGGAAGCTCCTGTTGGATAAGTAATTGTTTTAAGATAAGCTTTATGAATATCCCTTTTAGTATAGTTACGTACAAATGTGAACTGATCAGTATTAATGTCATAATCATACTGCGTTACTCTTCCTGCCTGATCTATTTTTTTTACTAATTTGAAATCATAGGTAGATGTAAATGGATATATATCATCAAAAATATTGTTATAATAGGTATAACTTATATCATCTTTACTATCTGGTATATAATCCACAAAATACTGGACTGTAGAATTGTCTGGTGCTGTTATAACAACCTTTATACCAGTATCAGTATTATCATACTCTATATTTATTTCACGACCTACCGTATCAATTATCTTAGTAATAGCATAACCTAAATATTCAAATTTGATTGTATTCTCAAAACGATCCTGTATGCCCATTAATCTGCCATCAGAATCAAAATACTCCTTTTTTCCGTCCTTATGAGTTAATGCATAAGAAGAGTTTGTTTTACCGATTTTAAAGCTGAAATCATTTTTTAAAATCAAATCATTTAATGGATAATCTTTCAGATAATACCTATGGGTATCAGCATAGTAGTCTAATTTATATACCTCACCGTTTGACAAATGTATATATTTGTTATCGTCTTCTATTTCAATAGATGAAAATGCAAAGGACCAACCAGCCCCTAATTTATTATGTACAGAGTTATACGTAGCTTCTTCCCGCACATTTGAGCAAACCGTATAGGGATCACCTACTGGAACACCATCTATATAGTCTGTACGTACCACTGTTTCCCATATTGCTTCTTCTAGATTAGCCTGCGACGTGCTGTATCTGGTAACAATATTCACATCTAAACCATTTCGTCCCGGTAAGCTCATGTCTACACTTTCGTAGTTTAATGCTCCTGTATTTGCAGATATAGATTCAGTATTATTAACTTTATAGCTAAATGGTGCATTAAATGGTTCACTGCGTTCTTTAGTAACAGTTCCAAGCAAGTTTACTGTATCATCTGTCTGCTCGCCATTATTCTGGTCTGCATTTTCTGAATTCTCCTCAGCATTTTCATCTTCTGGTTGCACCTGATTTTTATCAAGTAGGGTACTTCCCGCATCTAATAGTCCATATTTATTAACTGAATTAATATCATGGTATGAATTTCTCAATAAGCTTGATTTTATTTGGCTTGCCGTCAGTTCAGTCTTATAGCTCGACAAAAGTGCTGCAGTTCCTGCAACAAATGGTGTTGATAATGATGTTCCACTTCCTTTGCCGTATCTGTTCTGCGGAATAGTACTTATTATCTGGACTCCTGGAGCTATAATTTTTACATTATCACCGCAATTGGAAAATGACGCCTGATTTCCATCTGTATCTGACGCACCTACAGCTATAACATTGGGCAGGTCAAAACCAGCAGGATATTGATAGGATTGAGTACCGTCATTTCCTGCCGCACAAATAAACAGCATACTTGATTTACTTATTGCATCCCTTAATGCACTGTTGTTCTTATTGCTTCCCCAGCTGCAATTAACAATTTTTGCACCCATTTGTTCGGCATACTCTATAGCTTCAATAGCATCAGAGGTATACCCTATACTTCCGCTTACAAATTTGATAGGCAACACCTTTACATCAGGTGCAATACCTGCTATTCCGGCATCATCTTTTTTTGCTGCTATGATACCAGCAACCATAGTTCCATGGGTTTCATTCGCTGTATCGAAAACTGAGTTATCATCATTTGCAAAATCCCAGCCCTTTACATCATCTATAAAACCATTATTATCATCGTCTTTTCCATTGTTAGCTATTTCTCCAGCGTTTACATAGATGTTATCGCTAATGTCATTATGATTAGTATCTATTCCAGTATCAATTACTGCAACTGTTATATTTGATGAACCCTTTGTTAATTCCCATGCAGGCAGAATATTTATAGCTGTTCCCGGAATACACTCCTGAGCACCTGTGGATTCATCAACATCTGATATAGTCAAAAGTTCTTTTGAACTCATATCCTTTACATCAGCTTCAAAAATACTCAATTCATAGTTTGGTTGAGCATATTCAACATAAGGGGATTTTTTTAGTTCCTTTACTACATTATCAATATTGTCATTTTCATCTACTGATAGCACATCTATTTTAGCTTTTTTAAACTTTCTGTCGGTTATCAGTTTATTTAGCTTCATATTTTTCTTTACATTTGTGATAACCTGAGTTTCTTTATCTGAATTTTTATATTTAACAAGAATAAGTCTTTCCTTACCCTTAGCTTTTGTTGTATTACTTGTATTTGAACTTTTAGCTGAAACATCGTTTACATCAAATGTAATTCCTGATGTTACCAGCAATGCTGAAATTAACAAGCAAGAAATAATTCTTTTTAATTTATTCATTGTATTCTCCCTCCTATTCCATCTCGTAACTCATAGTAACCTGTCCGCTTACTGCCGGTTTAAATACAATTGTATTTATTACACCCGACCATAATTTATTATTAGGAATATTTTTATTAACAATAAACTTTATAATACCAGGGTCATTTTGAATAATTCTTATGTCTGTCCCTTCAATATCACCAGTTGACGTTTCTTTTTTTAATGTCATTTTGCACAGATCATTAATGCTGTCTATTTCATTAGTATCATATGTAACTGTAAATGTACGACCGTAAATGTTATCAATATTTTTAACTTTTAAAATAAGGTTAAATGTTTTTCCAGCCGTGCATGAAGTGGTGCAGGAGGTATTTACTGGTACAAATCCAATAACAGGTGCTCCAAATACAAATCTTGGTTTTTCATAATAACCTTTTTCGCCATTGCACAACTGACCATATTGGTTACTTCCCCATGAATAAACTGTTCCGTCACTTTTTAATGCCAGACTATGCCACAGCGCTCCCACTATAGATGTTATACCATTTAGTCCGCTTACTTGAACTGCTGTTAACCTATCTAGTCTCGTTCCATCACCTAACTGACCGTATTCATTATTTCCCCATGCCCATACAGTTCCGTCATTCTTTAGTGCAAGACCATGATTGTTAATACCAGATATTGCTGTTATTCCACTAAGTCCTTGAACTTGAACCGCTGTAGTTTTATTAACTAATGTTCCATCGCCTAGCTGACCATAACGATTCTCTCCCCATGCCCATACAGTTCCATCATTTTTAAGAGCAAAACTTTGTGAGTATCCGCATTCAATGGCAGATATTCCACCCAAATCAATTACTTGTACTGGTGCAATACTATTTAATGTTGTTCCATTCCCTAATTGGCCAAAACCGTTATATCCAAAAGACCATACAGTTCCATCATTTCTTAATGCAACGCTGTGTAAGCCTCCTCCCTTAATAGCAGTTATCCCGCTCAAACCAGTTATTTGAACTGGTGTTGTTCTATTTATTGTTGTTCCATCACCTAGCTGTCCATAATTGTTATATCCCCACGCCCATATAGTTCCATCATTTTTTAATGCAAAGCTATGATAGTATCCACAAGCAATAGCAGTTATCCCACTTAAGCCGATTATCTTTTGGGCTGTATATCTATCCACAGCAGTACCATCTCCCAGCTCACCATGCCCATTATACCCCCATGCCCATACTGTTCCATCATCTTTTAATGCAAGATTATGATAGAATCCTCCAGCGATAGCAGTTATTCCACTTAAGCCGCCTACTTGTACAGCCGTTGTCCTATTTGTTGTAGTTCCATCGCCAAGTTGTCCACACTCATTAAATCCACACGCCCATACTGTCCCATCATTTTTTAGTTCAAGACTATGTGCATACCCTGATATTGCAGTTATTCCAGTTAAGCCATTTACTTTTGCAGCTGTTGTTTTTGTAGTTTCTGTTCCATTGCCCAACTGTCCAAAATCACAGTTGCCCCATGCCCATACTGTTCCATCAGCTTTTAACGATAGGCAATGATTTTCACCTGATGCAATAGCTGTTACCTCACTTAATCCGCTTACACATGCTGCCGTTTTCCTCATTACTTTAGTTTCATCACCCAGTTGACCATAATCGTTACGTCCCCAAGCATAAACTATACCGTCATTCTTTAATGCCAAGCTGTGATATAATCCTCCTGCAATAGTTATAACTCCACTTAAATCACTTACTTGTACTGCTGTTGTTCGATTTGTTGTTGTTCCATCGCCTAGCTGACCAAAGGAATTATAACCACATGTCCAAACTGTTCCGTCATTCTTGAGTATAAGAGTATGGGTACTTCCTGCAGATATATCTTTTGCATCGCTTATTTCATTAACTTGTACAGCTGTTGTCCTATCGGTTGTCGTTCCATCTCCTAATTCGCCATGACCGTTATATCCCCATGTCCACACTGTTTCATCATTCTTTATTGCAAGACTGTGATAGTAACCTGCTGCAATTTTTGTTATTCCACTCAAATTTTTCACCTGTACTGGTGTTGTCTTTGTTATTGTCGTTTCATCACCTAGCTGACCATAACTGTTATTTCCCCATGCCCATACTGTTCCATCATCCTTTAATGCAAGACTAAAATAGGCACCTGCGGCTATGGCTGTTATCCCAGTCAAACCATTTACTTGTACTGCTGTTGTTCTGCTGGTTGTTGTTCCATCTCCTAATTCGCCTTGGTCGTTATATCCCCATGTCCACACTGTTCCATCATTTTTTAATGCTAGGCTATGGTAATATCCTGCTGCAATATCTTTTATTCCACTCAAACCAATGGCTTGCACTGCCGTACTCCTAGTCGTTATCGTACTGTCTCCTAATTGTCCAAAGCCATTAGATCCGCATGTCCACACTGTTCCGTCATTTTTCAGTGCAATGCTATGACTGCGTCCTGCTGCAATCTTAGTGAAAAGCTTATCAGCTGATTGCGTACCAAACGCATAGTTAATGTATTCAGAATAACCCTTTTCTCCATTACATAACTGACCATACTTACTGCTTCCCCATGAATAAACAGTTCCGTCATTCTTCAGTGCAAGACAGTATCGTACACCTGCAAATATTGATGAAATATTATTTATACCGGCAGTTTGAACCGCTGTGAGCTTACTTATCCTAGTTCCGTCTCCAAGCTGTCCATAATCATTATTCCCCCATGCCCATACTGTTCCATCATTCTTTATTGCCAGATTGTGATGATTCTCTCCTGAAATAGTGATTACCCCATTTAGTCCAGTTACCTGTACTGCTGTTGTTTTATTTACATCTGTGCCATCCCCCAGCTGACCATATGCGTTATATCCCCATGTCCACACTGTTCCGTCATTCTTCAGAGCCAGGCTGTGATAAAGGCCTCCACTAATAGCAGTTATTCCACTTAAGCCAGTTACTAGCACTGGTGTCACTTTATTCTCTGTTGTCTCGTCACCCAGCTGTCCATAAGCATTATATCCCCATGTCCACACTGTTCCATCACTCTTTAGTGCCAAGCTATGCAGGTATCCTCCTGCTATTGCAGTTACTCCACTCAAATTGTTTATCTGTAGGGGAATTGTTTTTTTGATTGTTGTACCGTCTCCAAGCTGACCATAAGCATTATATCCCCATACCCAAACCGTTCCATCATTCTTAAGTGCTATACTATGAAAGTCACCGCAGGCAATAGCTGTTATACCACTCAAACCACTTACTTGTACAGCTATTGTCCTGTTTGTTGTCGTTCCATCTCCTAGTTGACCATAAAGATTATTGCCCCATGCCCACACTGTTCCATCATTCTTTAGTGCCAAGCTATGCAAGTAGCCTCCTGCTATTGTAGTTATTCCGCTCAAGCCACTTACTTGTACTGGTTCCACCTTATTTATTGTAGTTCCGTCTCCTAGCTGACCATAATTATTATATCCGCATGCTAATACAGTTCCGTCATTCTTTAGTGCAAGACTATGCGTATCTCCTCCTGAGATTGCAGTTATTCCGCTTAATCCACTAGCCCTTACTGCTTTCATGCTTGTTGTTGATGTTCCGTTAGCAAGCTGTCCATAGTCATTGTTACCACAAGTCCACACTGTTCCGTCATTCTTTATTGTCAAGATATGATGTTCTCCAGATGCTATGCTCACCACATCACTTAATCCTATTACTTGTACTTCTGTTGACCTGTTTGTCGTAGTTCCGTCACCCAGTTGACCATATTCGTTATATCCCCATGTCCAAACTGTTCCACTATTTTTTAATGCCAGGCTGTGATATAATCCGCCTTCAACAGCTTTTATCCCTGTTAAACCATTTATCTGTAATGCAGATAAACTATTTGTTGTCGTTCCGTCCCCTAACTGTCCACAATTGTTATAACCCCAGCTCCACACTGTTCCATCATTCTTTAGTGTAATATTATGGAAACCACCTGCAGCTATTGCTTTTACTCCGCTAAGCCCATTTACTTGCACGGGTGTTGCCTTATCTAATGTAGTTCCATCACCTAATTGTCCGAGACCGTTATGTCCCCAGCCCCACACTGTTCCATCATTCTTTAGTGCAATGCTATGATTTTGTCCTGCAGCTATTGCTGTTACCCCGCTCAAACCACTTACCTGCACAGCTGTTATTCTGTCTGTTGTAGTGCCATCACCTAGCTGTCCAGAAGCATTATATCCCCAACTCCACACTGTTCCGTCATCCTTTAGTGCAAGACTATGATATCCACCAGCCGATATGGCTTTTACCCCACTTAAACCAAATACCTGCACGGCTATATTCCTGTTTGATACTGTTCCATCACCAAGTCCCCCATAATAGCCGTTATATCCCCATGCCCAAACTGTTCCATCATTCTTTAATGCCATGCAATGATAATATCCTGCTGACACTTCTGTTATTTCGCTAAGCCCGATTACCTGCACGATTGATGATTTATCTGTATACGTTCCATCTCCCAATTGTCCAAAGCCATTAAACCCGCTTGTCCAAACTGTTCCATCATTTCTCAATGCAATACTGTGACTACGCCCAGCTGCAATTTTGACAAACTGACCTTCTACCCTGCTGGCTGAAAACAGCTCATAATCACCTGCATTTTCTGTCATGATGGTACTGTTTTGTCCTATTGCAGCATCTGAAATATTTACAATCTCATCACTCTCAATATTGTTTAAAGCATTTGCACAATTTATCTTTGAGCTGCCATAAACCTTACCAGTTAAGCTTGACAAATGATCTGAGCAACGGATAATTCTTTCTTTTAGTTCTATTGCACTCATATTTGCAGAATTACTTAATAGAAGGGATGCTTCTCCTGAAACAAATGCCGCTGCCATTGATGTTCCACTGTTTTCAGCATATTCATTATATGAAATAGTACTTTTAATTTCTTCTCCTGGTGCAGCCACATCAACACTTGTCTCCCCATAATTTGAGAAACCAGATAAGCATCCGTTTTTACCAACTGATGCTACTGCAATTATGTTCGGACAATCAAAAGATGCAGGATATATTGGAGTACTATCTATATTAGAGCCATTATTGCCTGCTGCACACACAAAAAGCATTTTAGAATTCTGTATTGCTTCTTTTAGCGCTGTATTGTCTTCAGCACTTCCCCAACTACAATTTACAATTGTCGCACCCATGCTTTCTGCATATTGCATAGCATTTATGATATCACTGGTATACGCAGTTCCATTCTTAAACACCTTTAGCGGCATAATCTTCGCCGAAGGAGCTACACCAGCTATCCCTTTGCTGTTGTCCTTTACAGCAGCAATAATTCCTGCTATCTGTGTACCGTGATTTTCACTACTTATGTTTGAAGTGTCACACATTGAGTTGTTATCATCACTGAAGTTCCAGCCATTTGTATCATCAATCTTTCCATTATCATCATCGTCTATCCCATTATTGGCAATCTCTTGAGTATTAACCCATATGTTTTCTGCTAAGTCCTCATGTGAAATATCTACACCTGTATCAATTACTGCAACTGTAACATCATCCCCAGTCGATTTTTCCCAAGCTTGTGATACACCTGCATCACATAAATATGTAGCTTGACTTTGAGTATTATCGTCTATATTGGTCGTATCAAAGAAAACAAGCTCACTTGCAAGTTCCATTAATATATTCGAGTCTACATTTCCAGCTACGTCTCCTGTTAAAAGCTTATTTCTTATTTCCCCAGCCGGAGTATTCATGAGATATTCCTTAAATTCTGGATTAGTCTCGATAGCCTCTTTCAAGTGCCTAGGTAGTAATTCAATTTTTTTGAGAAGATTTGATAAATTACTGAGACCTCTAACCTCAGATGTATTGTTTTTCAATCCCCATTGACTGCTAAAATATGTATCATATGATGATAAACTAAGCATGTAGTCAGGTTGTATGTATTCGATATCATTTTTTAAATCACTATTTTGTAAGTCCGATGCAAAATCTATTAGCTTTTCCTTTTTATTCAAAAATATGATATCAATATTTTTTTCCTTTATATTTCTATTTTTATCAATGCTATTATTTTTTAAATGCTTATTAAGTTCCATGTTAATCTTATCTATTTTTTCAAAAACCATTCTGGCTTTTAACTTACTATTTTCACTTTTATACTTAATAATAAATCTATCTGATTCAAAATCAGGGCTATCCATTTTAATTAGATTTATTCCATCCAAGTTTTCTAGCTCTTTTGTTTCAATCTCATCAATACTTATTGCTGAGCCAGTTAAACTTGCAGGCATTGTACTCGTAGTATCAGTAAGTGTTTTTTCTTCTTCCTCGGTAGTTTCAGCACATAAACTATTACTCTCTGCAATCACGTTGCCATCTGCATCTTTCGCTTTTATTAAATATTTATACTTCGTTTTTGAATTAAGACCGCTATCAGTATAAGTAAAGCTAGCGATTGTTTTAATAATTTCATCATCTCGATAAATATCATATGATGCAGCTTTAATACTGTTATCGTTGCTCGTCCATACCAATTCCACAGAATTAGATGTGTTGCCCAAATTCACAAGAGATAGTTGTGGAACCGATATTTCCATAACTACATTCTTTGTTTCAGTAGCATACATAGCTGGCAAAATAATGATGTTTTGCATCAAAAAAATGGCAACCAGTAAGATAGAAATACTTTTAAATTTTCTTCGCATAATAACTCCTCCTAAAATAATGTAAATGCACATTTTTTTATAACAAGGTTGAAAAATATTTCAAATACTTGTATTTATGTAAAGTAATGTAACAGCTTGATGAATTTTAATGAAATGTTTAGATTCTTAAAAGACGACAAATCCCATATTATATTATAATCTTATTTTAATTTTGTAAATACTTTTAAACATTTTATGTGAATTGATACACACCTTCTCTTTGGATTGTTAGTATAATAATTAAAACAAAAAACCTGATATCGAAAAGAATATCGAAATCAGGTCTAATCATTATTAAACGTTATTGACTTGCTATTTAGTTTTTATTTTTAACCTAATAGGTTATTGACTTTTATTTTCATTTCACTTGGTCGTTTATTTTTATCTCCAACATACTTAGTTTCACTTATCTATTGCTAACACTGTTATTGCTAATTGCCTTAACCTTATTTACATAGATATCCGTTAATTCATTAGCAAATTCCTCTGAATACCCATCACTTATTACCTTGCAAACTGGCTCTTCTGCATCAGGCAGGACTAATACCCAACCCTTATCACTTAAAACTTTTACTCCCTCTGTTGTCTCTATTTTATCAATGTCATTTTCTTCGATTATTGCTCTTATTACCTTCCCTTTAGCAGACCAAGGGCACTTAACCTCTTTTTTTAATATATGGAAGTCAGGTATCATATCAACTATTTCATTAAGCTTCAAATTATTATCAGCCATATAATCAATTATTTTTACCAAGCCCGCAATGGTATCAAAATTCATTGCAAAGAAATCATTCAGACTTTCTCTGTATTCCTCACAAAGCATTTTTCCCATTAATTCTTTTGTAGATGTTTTAGTTCTGATAACATTTCCGCAATTTTGTTTTGCCATTTTTTCAATCACAGTGCTAGCATTTAATGGTACAACCACGGTATTACCTTTTGTCTTTTTAAGATGAATTAAAGATATCAACGCTGTATATAAATCATCAGTAATAACTCTGCCCTTAGTGTCAACTAGCATAATTTTTTCATAGGAATTTTCGAAATATACTCCCAAATCAAATCCGCCTTGGTTTACCCTGCTAGTTAGTGCTTTGATATCTGAAAAAATACTTTCATTTCTTTTATTAATTCCATTTATGTTAGGATTGACAAATTCAATCTCACATTTAAGTCCAGAAAAAATTCTTTCTATAATACCTCTTAAATAACTAGACCTTGCTATTATTGCAATTTTAAAGCCATGTTCTTTTGCTAAAACATCGTTCAGAATAGTTTGAATATAGAAAACACTGTGGTCAGGAATTGTTACTATCGGCTTAATTTCATTAAATGAGCAACGAACGAAATCCTCTCTGATAAAGAAGTTTTCAATTTTCCTCTCTTCATTTCTGGATATATTACTTCCAAAACTATTTAAAACATCTATTACAAGCATATCATTTTCTTTACCATATGCTGAGATATGAATTCCGCCATTTAAATTGTAAAACCTTATGGCAGATCTGGTAACTGGCAATAGACCCGTTCCAATATCATAAACTTCAATGCCTGAAGACATTAGCCCTGATATTAATGATTTTTTTACCATTGTTAATGCATTGATATCATCACAGCAAACAGCTATTTTAGAATCTTTATTACATATAGCACCGTAAGTTGCTCCAAGCTTTGATGCAAATTCCGGAGTTATATCCATATTTATTTCACCTAAAATACCTCTATTTCCAAATAAATTTTTAGAATACTTTGAGCCCCAAACCAAATTTGAATTTAAATCTGTTCCTGATTCTATATGTTTATTTGGCCATATTTTTATTTCAGGTTTTATTGAAGAGTACTTACCAACAATACAATTATCTCCTATAACAGAACCTTGATAAGCCGATGAATTCTCCTTAAACTGGACTTTATTACATACAACGCAGCCCCTAAGCTGTGTATTGTTTTTTAAGGTACAACCTCTCCATAGAATACTTTTCTTAATAGAACTATTCTCGTGTACATGACATGATTCTCCGATTACAGAAAAGCTGCCGATAGTACTACCATTTTTAATCACTGCATTTTTCCCAATTAATACCGGAGGTTTAATTACTACATCCTTTGAAATTACTGCTCCTTCTCCTACCCAAACCCCTTGACGAATTTGTTTTTCATCTATTTTTACATCAACACGATTATCCAATATGTCATTGTGTACAGCAATATATGCATTCATATCACCGATATCACACCAGTAGTCATCTGTAACAAAACCATACAATGGTTTATCTTGTTGCATGAGAATTGGGAATAAATCTTTACTAAAATCAAATATTTGATTTTTTTTGATATAACTTAAAGCCTCTGGCTCAATGAAATAAATTCCTGTATTTACTGTATCACTGAACACTTCGCCCCAGCTTGGCTTTTCAAGAAAACGATTTATTCTTCCATTAGGCTGAGTAACCACTACACCATATTCTATGGGATTTTCTACCTTCTTTAAAACAAGTGTCACCAATGCCTTGCTTTTTTTGTGGAATTCAAGAGCTTTATTTAATTGTATATCTGTTAATGCGTCACCACTAATAACAACAAACGTCTCATTTAAAAAGTCTTCAGCATTTTTTACACTTCCAGCGGTTCCTAAAGGTACGTCCTCTGTATAATATTTCAGATTAACTCCAAACTCACTTCCATCTCCAAAATAGTCTTTGATTATTTGAGGCATATACGCAAGAGTAACTGCAATATCCTTAATACCACTTTTTCTCAATAGTTCAATAATATGTTCCATTACAGGCTTGTTGACAATTGGTACCATAGGCTTTGGCCGATTACAGGTCAATGGTCTTAATCTTGACCCCTCACCACCTGCCATAATCACAGCTTTCATTAGATCCATCCTTTCAAATGTTGTTGTGTGACTTGCTCCATC
The DNA here is from genome assembly GCA_023444055.1 of Bacillota bacterium. Lineage (GTDB taxonomy): Bacteria > Bacillota > Clostridia > Acetivibrionales > DSM-1351 > Ruminiclostridium. The sequence goes on along the minus strand of JAEZRV010000096.1, from coordinate 15,712 downwards.
TTATGTCGAATTAAATCTGTAAATTTTAGTCAATTGCTATAAGCTGATTTTACGTTTTCTACCGGAGCTTTGAAATAAACCTTTAGTTGCAATTGACTTATGAAAACATATAAAGCAACAACTAAATAAAATCTTTCATTTTGGCTGACTATTTATTTGTACTTTAAAATTAATTTATTTTAGTATTTTTACCTTAACAAAATAAACTATTCGAATAACAATGCTGGAATATATGGAAATAAAAATATGTAATATTTTGTTAAAAAAATAAATAAGTTTGAGAATTATTACAAACAAAAAAAAATTAAGGTAGTCACATGATATTAGACAACCCCCTCTGCATTTTTAATTTTTATATGTATATGCTAATAGTATATTTTTAGTACAAAAAATTTGTTAATCTTAAATAGTAATATTTTGTATTTATAATTTTTTTAATTGTAAATCAACACAAAAAAAGAACAGGGTATATTTTTAAACACACTCTGTTCTAGCTACTGCATTATTAAATTTCTTAACTTAATGACATTGCCCATAAAGGGAGCATTCTGCCGAATTATCAAAAGAAGTTTTTAGAATATTTTTAACCGTTTCTCTTTTTTGATACAACATCAAATATTACAGCTGCTAAAAGAACTCCGCCTTTTACAACCTTCTGATAGTTTGCATCAACACCCATGATACTCATACCGAGGTTAATGACACCCATAAATACAGCACCGATTATAACCCCTGAAACCTTACCTGTTCCACCGTATGCAGATGCACCACCTATAAAGCAGGAGCTGATAGCATCCATTTCATAGTTTTGTCCATAAGTAGGCTGTGCTGAAGTCATACGTGCAATTGTCATCATACCTGCCAAAGCAGCTAAGAAACCCATATTTGTATAAGCAAAGAAATAAATCCTATTAGTATTAATACCAGAAAGCTTTGTTGCCTTTTCATTTCCACCTACTGCATAAAAATGACGACCTAGTGTAGTCTTTGATGTAATATAAGCATATACAAAAACTACAATTGCTACAATAACCAATGCTGTTGGAATACCTCTGTACAATGCTAACTTATATGAAAATGCCAATACAACCGCTGAAATAACAACTGCCTTAGCAATCATTGCTATCAAAGATTCCATTTCGTATCCTTTTTTGGCCTTCTCAATTCTGTCTTTTATTTTTACAGCCAAGAATATAACACAGGCAAGTATACCAGTCACCATAGCTGTTATATTGAATCCGTCACCACCGAAGAAATCAGGGATATAGCAGTTTGCTCCACCGCCAAAGGTTTTGATAAATGTATTGTTGGTTAATGAAACTGTCATACCTTGCAGTACTACATTAGAAAGTCCTCTAAAAATAAACATGCCTGCCAATGTTGTGATAAACGGCGGAACTCGAACATATGCAATCCAGAACCCCTGCCATGCACCAATAGCAATACCCATAACTAACATAAATATAACAGCAATAATCCAGTTTACATTATAGGTTTCCATCAATTTTGCACCGATTGCACCTACAAAACAAACAATAGAACCTACTGCAAGGTCAATGTTACCACCTGTCAAAATACATAACAGCATACCTGTTGCTAATATGAATACATAGGCATTCTGAGCTATTAGATTACTTATGTTCTGAGGAAATAATATCTTTCCATCAGTCTGCCATACAAAAAACAATGTAACTAAGATTAACATAAGTACCATTGTATTCGATTTTATGAATGAAAATACTTTTGTTTTATTCATTTATATACTCCTCCTTACTTCTTTTTTTTCAAAATATGTGCCATTATATTTACTTGAGTTGCTTCAGCCCCTGAAACTTCACCAACAAATTTTCCTTCATCCATAATGTAGATACGACTGCACATACCTATTACCTCATTAAGCTCTGAAGAAATCATTATAACAGATTTACCTTCAGCTACTAATTTATTAATAATACAATAAATTTCATATTTAGCACCAACGTCAATACCTCTAGTTGGTTCATCTAAAATTAAGATATCAGGATCAGCATACATCCACTTAGCTAATAAAACCTTTTGCTGGTTACCTCCGCTTAAGTTGCCTGCATTTTGTTCAACACTAGGACATTTTATATTTAATTTTTCTTTCTGATCAAGAGCCACTCTATACTCCTCATCTGCATCAATAACTCCTCTTTTACTGACTCCAGCTAAATTAGCAAGAGTAGTGTTATGTTTTATAGAATTAGAGAGTATTAGTCCGCTTCCTTTTCTATCTTCTGTAACATAAGCTAATTTGTGTTTAATAGCATCGCTTACATTGTTCAAATGAGCTTCTTTACCATTAATTGTGATTTTACCAGAAATGTTTGTACCATAGCTTTTACCAAACACACTCATCGCAAGTTCAGTACGCCCAGCACCCATAAGTCCAGCAATTCCAACCACTTCACCTTTTTTAACAGTCATACTGACGTTATCAACTACTTTACGTTCAGTATAAAGAGGATGATATACATTCCAATTCTCTATTTTAAGTGCTATATCTCCAATGTTTTCTTTTTCTCGTTTTGGATAACGGTCAGACATGTTTCTTCCAACCATACCTTGGATTATTCTGTCCTCAGTAATGGTATCTACTTTCTTGTCCAAGGTTTCAATAGTAGAACCATCACGAACAACGGTTATTTTATCTGCTACATATGATATCTCTTCTAACTTATGAGATATAATAATTGAAGTCATTCCCTGTTTTTTAAATTCCAGCATTAAATCTAGAAGAGCCCTCGAATCTTTATCATTTAACGAAGCTGTCGGTTCATCCAAAATAAGTAATCTTGCATTCTTTGCAAGAGCTTTTGCTATTTCTACAAGTGACTGCTTACCTACACCAATATCTTTAATCAGCGTTCTGGAAGATTCCTGCAAACCCACTATACGAAGATATTTATCTGCCTCACCATAAGTTTCATTCCAATTAATTGCAAATGATTTTCCTCTCTCATTACCAAGAAACATATTTTCACCGATTGTCATATACGGAATTAAAGCTAATTCCTGATGAATAATAACTATACCTTTTGATTCACTATCTACAATCTTAGAAAACTGGCATATATCCCCATCATACATTATATCCCCTTCATATGAACCATAAGGATAGACACCACTTAATACATTCATTAGTGTGGATTTACCAGCACCATTTTCACCTACGAGAGCATGAATTTCTCCCTCTTCAACTTTTAAGTTAACGTTGTCAAGTGCTTTAACGCCAGGGAAAGTTTTGGTGATATTTTTCATTTCAAGTAGTACTTTCGCCAATTTTATCCCTCCCAATATCTAATCACGATTTTATAATTATAACACCTAGATTCAAAATGAAATTTTTTGATTGTAAAAAAAGTTAATTACATCAGCGGTGTTTCAACTATCAAACTAACCTTTTGCTGGTACCGCCAGCGACACAAATAGTAATTAAAAAGTGTCTGGTCATAGCTTGATTACTCAAATCCACAAAGAGCTGCTCGTAGCTTTTTGATATGCGAAGATAAAGTGAATGCACGAAATGTAAACTTCGCATTTTTTACTAATATAACAGGCAGGAATACTTCCCTGCCTGTTATGTTTTTACTTAATATTATTTAATTAAGATTAAATATTTTGATGGTATAGGCCAATTACTAAATTTAGCCTAGCCATTAGTAATTAGTCTTAATTATTTTAACTGATCCTCAGTATAATATCCTGACTCAACTAACAACTTTTTGTAATTATCTTTATCTGCAAATACTGGTTCACAGAGGAATGAAGGAACAACTTTTTTACCATTGTCATAAGTCTTTGTATCATTAACTTCTACTTCTTCACCCTTCATAACTGCATTGATCATTTTAAGAACCTGACTAGCTAAAGTACGTGTATCTTTAAATACTGACATAGCCTGTTTGCCTGCGATCAAATTCTTAACATTTGCAATATCACAATCCTGACCTGTTATTAGAGGCCATTCACCTTTATATGATGCTGTTAATGCATTTGTAGCTCCAAGAGCTGTAGAATCGTTTGAGCAAAGAACTGCATCTAGTTTTGTTCCATCAGCGTAGAATGAAGAAATGATAGTTTCCATTCTTGCTTGAGCTGTTTCAGTAGCCCATTGAGCTGTTGCTACTGTAGCAAAATCAACTTGTTTTGATTTAACAACTAATTTTCCTGATTCTATATATGGTTTTAATACATCCATAGCTCCATTGTAGAAATATTGAGCATTATTGTCACCAGGGTCGCCTGCAACTATTTCAAGATTGAAAGGACCAGCAGCATTTGCTAAATCTAATGCTTTCTCTAAGTACTGACCTTGTGTTGTACCAACCTTGTAATTATCAAAGGTTGCATAGTATGAAACAGCATCTGAATTTTTAATTAAACGGTCATATGCTATAACAGGAATATTCTTTTCCTTTGCTTGGTCAATAACTGTTCCTAGAGAGTCACCGTCGATAGCAACTATAACTAATAGATTAACTGGTTTTGCAATCATGTTCTCAATTTGATTAACCTGAGTTTGAACATCATTACTTGCATACTGTAAGTCAACCTCATATCCAGCTGCAGTTAATTCTTTTGTCATATTTTCGCCATCTTGGTTCCAACGTTGTAAATCCTTAGTAGGCATTGATACACCAACAACTTTAGTACCTCCTGCAGCAACTGAACCACTTGATTCACTAGTTGGTTTGTTTGCGTTGTTACCGCAACCAACAAATAATGTTGCTAATAAAGATAAACAAACTAAAGAACTTATTAATCTTTTTTTCATTATAAAGCCTCCTCCTAAATTTGGGGTTATATATAATTTACGAATTAAATATATCATAATGCATCTAGGACTTATTTACGACTTTCTATAAATTTTCAATATTTAATAATTATATTTAAGCAAAAAGACTAGCACATATTTGTTCTAGTGCTAGCATTCGTTAAAATAGTCCTATAAGTTCTTTAACAGAACGAAAGAGAAGTTGATTTCTATCATAAAACCCGATTACTGGTATATCTGTTGAATCAACTAAATCTGATATAGTCGTTCGAATATCAATACTAACACATTGATGGTTGGACTTACTCACCAAATATTTCAGAACCATATCGAAAGTTTCTTGTTATTGCTGGACTAAAAAATTGAGGATATGTCCAACAATTACAGGAACTGCATAACTATTTCCAGTTTTAAGATTTCCATTTTCTATATGGTTAATATCATAGTGAGCAACAAAACAATTCACAAAATTTAGACCATGGCTTTCGAAAATGCTATTATCAATAATTGTTACCCTCATATCAGCACATTCCTCATTACATCGCACAACACTGTTCCATAACAATTCTTTCTATATTTGCATAAGTATCAAAACATCCATCAATTACTTTATCTTTAGGTATTTGTATGTCGAATTCTTTTTCAATATCGAACAATATCAATACTAATTCTCTCACAGGGACACGCAAATCATTTCCCAGTAACTTTAGACTTTGTAAATGTTTATTTTGTATAAAATCGGTTTCTGTTCTGTTTCTAAAAATTTCTCGCAATTTGTCTTGTATCTCTGACGAAATCATTTTTTGCCTCCTTGGAATAAATCCACCATTGTTTGTTAATTATATTTCTTACGTTCTTAACAATAGCTATTTAATTTATTAATAATACCATCAACTGCAATTTCTAAACCAGACTTATCTCCTAGATATAAGACATCATCCCTGTTGTAAACTCGCACTTTATCCTTTACAAAATCTTTTTTTATTGTTAAAAATCCTCTGATGAAATTTTCTGCAATAGTTCTCGTATCTATCGTAACAGGTGCTACATGACAATATTCAACACTAAAACCATATTTATTCAACATATCATTATACACTTCTGAATAATCTCCATTAAAAAACTGGTAATATGGAGAACACATCACGGCACAATCACAAGGAACAGCATTGGAAATCTCAGACGCCATAATCCCATAATTATTATGGTTAAATGAATCAAATTGTATTACACCTCCGGGGATGCCAATAATAATAATTTCAGGGTTTTCGTCCAACTCTACTTCCTTAACATAGTGATTATATTGTATTATTTTATCAGCCTCACAAATCTCATTTTTAAACATAAACTCCGGTATAGAATGAACACCCAAAAAATCACTATCTCTACGAGAACTTATTGAAGAAACTTTATATCCTCTTGATATGAATTCTTCTCGTAATCCCATCTGTACCTCAAATTTATCTGTGTTTTCATCTAATCCAAATACAATCAATACAGGTACATTAATTTTATAGCACATTGCTTTATTAAATAAATTACTATTCTTGTGAATATTGATATTGACTTTAATATCCTTAGGTATTAAAGTCATTGCTTGCTTGTATTGAGAATAATTTTTTATCCTTGTATATATTATCTTTTTATTAGCACGAATTGCTTTATGTAACTTATCAAAAAGAATATCTTCCGGGAGTTGTAAATTACTATCTTCAACAAACCAAACCATTGTACATTTATCTAATTCCGCTTCAAAGTCACATGATACTTTAATTACACCATAAGAGCCATCAACAATGTCATCCTCCAAACCCCACCCTCTTGGACTTACCAATGCTTCTATTTGAGTGTGCGGGAAACTAGATTCAATTAACTTTTGATGAGCAACAACTGGTTCATACGATTTATTGTAAGGGTAAATAAGTATTTTTCCCATATAAACATCCTTTCTTATTCGTCCAATTCAATATCATAGCCTAATTCTTTTAATACGCAGTAATCCAAAAAATCAGATTCTATGTTTTTTCGTACACCTTCGCAGGCTGACTCTATCATATCCTTTGATATTTTAGTGCCATCATCAGCCCTTGCTATACATGTGGTACAGTAATAATAACCCCAACAATTTTTGCACAAATCTGTCGTAAATTGTTCGATATTAAGTAGTCTTATTGCTTTATTCAAATCTATTCCGGAATCAATATTTCCAATTTTAGTAACGGATGATGACTCACTAACTCGTTCACAAGGATAAAATTCTCCATTAACATCAACAAACAACTTGTGAACAGCAGGCAAACAAGGCCCCCCTCTATGAGAGACTTCAGGAATTTGAGTTAGTTTCTTAGATTCTAAACTTCTAGCAGTACGTTTAATCGTAGAAAAGGAGCTATTTAGCATAGGGGATATTTCTTGTTCACTAAGCCAACCTAATTTGGAAAGATATAATTTGAAAAGTTCATACTCATATTCCTCCTCGAAATTTGAACTATAAACTATAGGGTTTTTAGCATATGTATCATTTATTACTGAAGAGGAAAACCTCGTTTTGTCGAACATTTCGCTGTTGATGATAAAATCATTGACGCATGTGAATTCATTTGTAGGGTCTAGAACTGTATTAAACGATATATTGTTTTTGTAGAATTTGGGGTATTTATTTTTAATCATATCCAAATTCTTAATCAAAATGTCAAATGAACCTTTCTCGCTATTCGCAAACTTTCTGTTTTTATTATGGATATAATCGGGACCATCCAAACTTACTAATATATTAAAATCATTTTCCATAAGAAACTCTATTTTCTCTTCGGTGAGCAATGTCCCATTGGTTGTAAAGTTAAATTTAACTGTTCTGCCTTCTGCTCTCTCTTTAATGTAATGTACGCACATTTTTATTAGGTCGAAAGCTAACAATGGTTCGCCGCCAAAAAAACTTAAGCCAAATCTATCAACCGAATCGCGCGAATGTTTTATCAAATAATCAATAGCTTTCTGCGCAATTTCAGCCGACATACGCTTATCAGAATGCGATCTGTTGTTATAACCACCAGAATAAGTGCAATATTCGCATCTCAAATTGCACATTTGCGTTACCTGTAAAGTTAAATGGGATATTTTATTATGCAAATAATCCTCATAAAGCTCCGTTAGTGGATGTTCGGATACTTTTACATGATTAGATTTTAGATATCCTTGTATCCTAAGATCGTTAATGGAATCTATAATAGACGCATTTTGTCCTTCTGTGTTATCTGCTACTTTCCCACTTAGAAAATTGTATATATCTTTTGATACAGTAATAATTTGATTTGTATTTACATCATAAACATAATAAGCAGACGAGCTTTTAAATAAATGAATAAACGGCTTTGATTCCATCGAATCCTTATCTATAGGCAATTACAACATTCCTTTCTCGATATTTTTAGAGTATTGCCGCTGGTTTGTAATGGTATAGCTATGTAGCGTCAAATTGCAAAACCAGCGGCAGCGATACTGAAATACTTTAATTTTGATAATGGCGCAGAGTATTTCGTAGAGATTTACTATCAATTGTGAGATACTCTTTTACCATTGCGCCCGTACGCGACTGACGAAATCATTAATTATTTGCATAAAGAGTACTATAACTAGTACCTTGAACTACGGGCACTATCATCTTACGTTCAACCAATCGTACGATGGTACACTACCGCAAGGGCAACTGTATGAATTGCTAGAGAAATTTGCATACAACTGAAGTGTCTTTGCAGTTCTTTGCGCTTTATTACCCAACTGTTTTTTCATTTTATCTTCCTCCTCTCTTGTTTGAATGATGCCCTTAGAAATTAACAAAAAGCCTGCCTACTAGTTTTCTCGAATACACACAAAAACCTTTTTCAGAATTACATACGTGATTTTCGACAGAACAATAAACTATAGAACAGACCTCTAAGAGCGCTCTTAATATAAATTAAGCCGATTTACTTTGAATTAAGTAAAGTAGCCCTCAAAGAAGCTTATAAATCGGCAAAATTCCACGTTGAAACTTCATTCATGCGCAAAACATCAATAATTCAACTCGCTTCAATTTCATGTTTTTAAAATTCACTAGACTTACATCGTGTGGAATATCAATGTGACTCGTTACAAAACCCCTCATAAATTTTTTGTAAATATCATTTTAGATATAGGTATATTTGATGATAGCAGTATTATTGGCTCAAATAGAGATGTGATAACCAAATAATACTGTTATCTCCCTCAACGCCTTTGGAACTATCTTCTACTTTCATTTGATAACCACACCCTTTCTTTTCAAAAGCCTTGTCTTAATAAGTACAATTGCATTATACTTTATCCTTTTAGAAAAATTTGTAAGATTACGAAAAAAAATATGTCTATTTTTGTTAATTATGTAAATCATAGGTTGTTTGGGTTATTGTGCTTGGCCATGTCAAGCCTCAGTTTAATTTGGTATAATTGTTATTTAAGGATAAATCTTACAGCTTTCTGTCACGATGCTATGACTAGGTCATCTATTTTCTACCCTTGGGTATCCCGAGGCCTTTAATATATTTGACTGTTTTTGCAACAAACATTGAAGATTAATAGTATAATTTGGTATAATATACTTATATTTAATAGTGTTAGCAGACGTTGTAATTAAATTGGCCCGCTACTTTAATAATTACATTTATAAGTTCAAAGTGAGGGTGTATCCGATTCAATAGTTTTTCCGCCATGAACTTTCGTATCGCCATGAACTTTCGTATATTAATTAGTGTATATGAGGTAGAATATGTTATCATGCCTATATAAAGAAGCAGTCTTTAACAACAACCAGAATGGATATACAGAAGAATATAGTATAGAACTGAGTAAGAAGAGGGAATTTACATGCCCTATTTGTGGAGGAAGTGTCTGCTTTCTTTATTAATAGACACATCAACGCCAATTCATTTGTAATATTTTTCCATCGTAAGTATGGGACATATAACAAATTTCATTATAAGTCTGTTAGCAATTAACTGACATATAGAAGTGTACAGTTATCTTTTGTTAATGTCAACCCATTTTTACTTTCATTTTAATAATTTGTATTTATTTGTATATTTATATGATTTTACAGGTTTTGATAAGTTAATGTAAATAATCATAGTAATCACTTGAACCAAAATATTGGAATATTTAATAAACAGGACTTATGCAGTTGCTGTAAATAATTTGTAAGAGGCATTCGTTCAATTTCACTTTGGTACATTCAGATACACATCTTCCCTTAAATGAAAACCACTATCAATTATGACTTCATCCATATTATCCTTATTTACAGCTATTGGTTCAAGGGCTATATACTGAACATCATAGTTTCCATCATTTATACTTTGAGCATTTTCTAGCTTTTCACCTTGTATAAGTTTAACAGCATATTCTGCTGCCTGCTTTGCGAGCTTATCCACTGGCTTGTATACAGTCATTAACTGTGTACCTTCAACTATACGCTGGCAGGCAGCTAAGTCTGCATCCTGCCCCACTACTTTAACCTTATCCATCAGTCTTTTTTCGGATAATGCTCTGACACCCTGCGTAGCCAAGTCGTCATTACCAAACATTATAGCATCTGCTTTTTTTACCTTATCCATATTATCATAGATATAGGAGGCAGCAAACTCGGCCTTCCAATTATTGGCATATGATATATCAATAATATAAATATTGTTTTTATTCATAACGTTTGTGAATCCCTGCTTTACTAAAGCTACGTTATTGTCCTTTGGAGAACCGCAAAGCATAAGAACTCTTTTATTAGGAAGACCTGCCGCTATCATAGCTTCTGCCATTATCTTCCCTACTATTTCATTATCAAAAGAAATATATAAGTCCGCATTAGCATTTTTTATTAATCTGTCATAAGAAATTATTTTAATCCCCGCATTTTTAGCTCTTAATACAACCTTCGAAATAGCTTCAGAATCAATAGGAATAATAACAAGAGCATCTATCTTCTTTTTTATAAAGTATTCAATTTGTTCCTTCTGCTTGTCGACATCACCATTAGCATTTTGTACATAGACCTCTGCGCCTAACCCCTTGGCAGTTGAAACAAATACATCTCTGTCAAGCTGCCATCGTTCAATAACAAATGAGTCAAAACACATTCCAATCTGGATTTTATCTTCATCTACTTGTGTATTATTTGCACTTTTGCTATCTGTTTTATTACATGCAACAGATAAAGTTATCACAGTCAGCAGTCCTATTGAAATCAGAATTATTCTCTTTAAATTTGTTTTTACTTTCATTGTAATTATGTCCATGTCTCACATTTTACACAAGAACAACAAGGAAATATGCATTTCCTTGAAAGAAATGACATGGACTCGGCACCTCCTTAAATAGTATTGGTAACTTATTCCAGCCTTAATCCTTCTTTCCCTCTTTAAAATCCGTTGGTGTTACTCCTACATTTTTCTTAAAAGACCGGCTAAAATAATTGGGATCCGAGTAACCGACTTTACCGCATATTTCCTTCATACTCAAATCCGAATTTGCTAATAGTTCCTTTGCTTTATCAATTCGAATGTTTGTCAAATAGTCAATAAAATTTTCTCCTGTTTCTTCTTTAAAAATCTTACTAAAATAATATGGGCTTATGTTAACTTCTCTTGATACATCATCAAGAGATATTTGTTTATTAAAATTAGAATTAATATATGCTTTAGCTTTTTCAATTACGCTTGTCGACCTTTCTTTCTTTTTGCTTGCCATCTTTAAACATGATAGTTTGATTTTCTCGACAAACCAGTTTCGAATACCTACCATATCATTAATTTTCAAAAGCGTTGGAAGATATTCCTGTCTGGACAAAAATTCATATGTCATTCCACCACTTTCATAAACTATGTGTTCGCTCCATAGAACAAATTCCAACACTTTTAATTTAATATCCATAACATGTTCTGCATAATTAGCTATCATCCAATCAAAGAACTGATTAGCAGCTAGTATAGCTCCACTTATATCTCCGGCTTCTGTGCATTCAAAAATAGCCTTTTCATTTTCAACAGGGTAATTATCTTCATAATCACAAGAGATTGCCATATCATCCACATGGGCTACCATTATAGTTGTATGAATTAATGTATTAAGAGCCTCATTGTAGGACTCCATTGCCTCATTGATATTGTGAATTGATCCAATAACAATACGAAAATTTACATTTAACCTCTTTCTTAATACACGAACCATTTCTCTTGACTTATTAATCAGTTCAATTCTATCGTTGTACTCCATGCTAAGTTGGTTCGTTGGAACAAAAACAGGTATTTTATTAGCCATAGCAGAGCCAACAATACATTGAAAATTGCTTTTTACAATTTCACGAACTATGCTGTAGTTGTTCTGTATATGAACACTTGCGCCAACAGCATTTGTCATATGATTGCCTTCCTGCTCTTCTCCGCTTATGAGCACAATAATGTAGCCATAATTTTCTTTTATACTAAGAAGCTTTTTGTAATTCTCAACATCTTCCTTAAAGAATTCATTAAATAGTATGTTGTTAACTAGGCCATTTTCAATAATAGGTATAACTGTTTCTAATTTCTCACGAATAATTAAATCTTTACTTCTTTTTTCTCTTTCCTTTTCAATAATGTCCATAGCCTTTTTTAGTACTTGCATAATCTTTGTTCTAGCTACAGGTTTATTTAAGTATTCTAGTACTCCTAAATTAATGGCATCCTGTGCATAATCAAATTTGTCATAAGCCGATAGTATTATGAATATTGTATGAGTATTTGCTTCTTTTATTTCTTTAATAGCTTCAATTCCGTTAATTCCGGGCATTTGAATATCCATAAATGCAATATCCGGTCTGAATTTTTCAGCTAATTCTATAACACTACGGCCGGTTTGAGCTGATTCAATAATACACTGATCACCGAACTCTTTCTCGATTATAAAGCGTAGTGAGTCAATTACTATTCCTTCGTCATCAGCCAGCATTATTTTAAACATCCGGACACTCTCCTTTTGGGTATTCTAGTTATGGAATCTCTCCAGTTGGGTATTTCCAATTTGCCATTATAAATTCGATAACCTCTAGTTGTATATTTCCCAGTTGTAAACATTATCCTTCTGCATTTTAATTGGGTAAATTTCCATTTAAATAATTATCCATCGGAAAATTTAACACTATTATAGGGTATAGATATTAAAACCTCTGTCCCCTTGTTTTCTCCTTCACTGATTATATTTATCACATTTTCATAATTATATAGCAATCGTAATCGGCTAATTACATTATTAAGACCTACTCCATTGGAGTCTCCCGATAACTCTTCAGTTTTTAGTTTGTTATCAATTACCTTATCAATTAATTCCTGAGACATACCTATACCGTTATCTTTTATGCTAATACAGACAATCTCCTCTTTACTGTAAACAGATAATTCAATCAATCCCTGCCAACTAATATTTCTGATTCCATAATTTATACTATTTTCAACAATAGGCTGTAAAATCATACTAGGTACATGTATTTTTAGATATTTATCTTCTTCTATATACTTTCTAAAATGAATTTGTCCAGCAAAACGTACATTTAGAATATAAATATAATTATCCACTAAATTAATTTCTTCTCTAAGAGTTACGGTTTCATTGTTTTTTCTAACGTTATACCGAAAAAAATCAGCTACATTTTGCACATATTCATAGGTCCTGTCAGCACCTTCCATCATAGCTAACTGCGCACCTGCATTTAATGTATTAAATAGAAAGTGAGGATTAATTTGAGCTTGTAGGTATCTAAGCTGCGCATCCTTGAGATGATTTTGCATCAGAAGTTGCCTTTCTTCTAGCTTACGTTCTTTGTTCATACCATCTTTAAGTTTTTCAATATAGACCTGGATACTTAACACCATTTTATTAAAAGCAGTACTTACAACACCCACTTCATCTTTCGTTGTGACTTTAACCAATTCAACTTCAAAGTTTCCCCTTGCCACCTGATTTGCAGTACTTGCCAATGCCTTTAAAGGATTTGTAATAGTTCTAGTTACAAAAACAATCAAAATAACACTGCTAAATGCGACAACTATCATAATAATAATACTAATGGTTTCAATATGCTGGAGCGACTCAGCAAGTACTATATAGTTTGAGGTATTATTCTTAAACTGCTCATTATTTAGGCTGTAAATATACACATTTATATAATTGTATAACTCTTCAGCTCTTTCAAAATACACCTTATATTTCTCAACATTTCGTCCGCGTTTTGCCTCAATAGCCTGATTTGTTATCTTTAAATACTCTACAGACATTTCTTTTATGTTTCGTTCCATAATTTTCAAAGAATTATTAACCACATATGAATTTATATTATTAATAAGATTATTATAATCCTGCTCATATCTATAATAGTTCTCAATAGTATCTGTAGTTTTTGTATTTAAATATTCATTAAGACTGGTATGAACACCATCTAGCGTATCAATTAGCTCGTTTAATCTTATATTACTCAAATATACCTGTTCGAGCTGTTTTACCATAACATTAATATTGAAATACATAAACATATTAACAATTAAAATAATAAGCGAAGTTACTATGAAAACCGTAATTAATTTAGCTTGAATAGTAATATTTTGAAGCCTATCTTTAAGCCTACTTACTAATTGATTCATTGGTTTCTCCCCAATATGCATTAATATTGTTAGAAGTAATTGATGAAATATTGACATCAAAATATTCGTTTACATGTCCTGTTTTTTTATACTCCTCTAATGCCTTAACACAATACATTCCCATCTGCTCTGTATCCACAGAAATAGTAGAGTATATTACATTTCGTTCAATGGCCTTTAGAATTGTACTAGAGTCATCATATCCAATAATATTTATTTTACCCACCTTGTTATAATCTACAACCTCTTGATAAACGCAGGTAGTATTAACTTCATCCATGCATATAATTATATCTGGGATATTTTCCTGATTCATAAAAATATCCCTAATAGATTCTTCTGCAGCAAAAGCTGTGCTATTACTTATAGATACGGTTTTTAAGGTAATATTTTTTGAATTTTCACAGTTTTTAATAGTATCTTTAATTCCTGAAAAAACTATATTCTTACGACTATCACTTGTGTTAGTATTCATTAACACAAGTACTGTTGTCTTAGCATTCCTGTTATTTTTAGAGATTATTTCACATGCCTGCTGTCCGTATGCAAGCCCAAGGTTATAACTGTTAATTCCTACAAAGCTATTTCTCACACTTGAGCTATTATCACTTAATGCCGTAATCACCGGAATCCCTGCATCATTTGCTTCATTAATTAATTCAGTCATTTTGGGACTCTCATCAGCTTCTAAAATAATGCCATCCACTTTAGAATCAATGGCTATCTTCATTAGGTTTATAGCAGAATATTCTACACTTAAATTATCTCCAAGCATTTCAATATAACTGTTTTCATTTAGAGCCTCTTTAGCCCCTTCATATACACTTTGCCAAAAATATGATTTTCTGTTGTCAGTAATCATAACATAGTAATTATCAAATGTATCGAATTTCTCTCCGTTAATTTCCTTCGTATTATTATCTGTAAGCTCTTTTAAATAGAATAAGCATCCAATCGTTAAAAATAGCAGAAAAATAATAAAGGAGATTGATACAACCAAAACCGACTTATTACTTTTTGTATAAACCGATTGATAGTTTTCTTTTTTATCTTCTTTGTCCATCTTATGCCCATGCCCAGCATTTCACATAAAAACATCATGACAGAAATGGCATGGGCTCGGTACCTCCTCGTATTATATAGTCATAGCTTTTCTTTACCTTTTCTTGAGGTTGAGCTATGCTGTTTTATGATACTGTGGATTAGTTCGTACCTCCTACCACTTGATGGTTTAATG
>JAEZRV010000091.1 GCA_023444055.1 Bacillota bacterium | reverse complement strand
CGAATACAAATCGAGCATTTCCATTTTCATCATAACGTGTTAAGGTTGTTATTTCCTCTGTATTGTCTTGCTTTTTCTGTGTGTGAGACAATACATCGCCTTGATTATTATAAGTATATGCGTCTACAGCTCCTTTTGTATCCCACTGTGTTTTCAATCTGCCCATTACATCATACTGGTATTTTACTGTGCTCTCCGGTATTGAGGCATCACTTGGGTAGACTGCTTTTCTTACCTGACCTAATGCATTGTATTCATATTCTGTAGTACTTCCTTTGGTTGCCGACTGCATATTTGTCTCTGTTAGAAGCTTGCCTGTATAATCGTAAGTGCTTGTTTTTATTATTTGATCCGAGGTATCTTCAAGTTTATTTACCGCTACAGAGACTACATTTCCAGCTCCATCGTAGCTGTATTTTGTTATTGCTCCTCTTGAATTTAATTCTGAAATTGTTCTGCCTAATGCATCATAGCTGTATTCTATTGTAGAGGTAAAACCTTTTGCTTTTGTTTCAGCATATAATACTGTGTCTTGCTTATTTGCAAGGTTGTAGGTGTATTCTGTTCCATAGCCTGTATTTATTTTTGTATCTATGCCTGTTTTGTCTGTTGCCGCTTCATAACCTAGTGCGTCAAGCTCCTTTATGACATTTCCGTTTGCATCATATTTATATGCCTTCTGTAAAATAGCTACCTGCTGGGTTGTCCATCCAAAGTTTGTAGGGTGTACACGCTTTTCTTCACCTACATATGTCTTTGTTTTTACTCTGCCCATCAAGTCATAGGTATATTCTACCCTATTCATCTGCTCAAGAGTCTTTGCAGGGTCATAGTCCTTTGCTGCGACCTCGGCTGTTAATCTACCAGCCCTGTCGTAATAGAATGCTGTTGTATTTGTTTTTACAATGTTGCCTAATGCATCTTTTTCTTTAGTTGTTGTTTTTTCAAGTAGGCCTCTTTTGTTGTAAAAGTATTCTGTATCATTTTTATTTGCATCTGTTGTTTTTACTTTATTTCCCTGCCAATCATAATCTGTTGATGAAGATATCGTAACTGACATCAAATATTCATCTATTCCAGGCTGGCTAACGCCTGTCTGGCGGTTCATGTTGTCATAGGTGTATGTGGTTATTACCGCATCTGGGGTTGTAATTGTTTTTAAATTGCCATTTTTGTCATAGGTATATGAGGTTGAAAGTATACTGTCTTCTGTGCTGCTAAAGTCATTTCCTTCAATGTCTCCAGCTTTCACATGCACCTTTTTCTCTGAAACCTTTCCCATGTAGTTATAATTGTATTCAGTTATATTTGTATTATCAGCATCTGTGTATACTATTTCCTTGCTGATATTGCCGTCTGCATCATACTCGTATTTCGTTTTGCCGAATACGGTGCCTGTTTCATCACTTTGTGTGATGGTATCTACCTTCCCGTTTGCATAATATACGTAATTTTTTGATATATAGCCTGTTGGTTCTACATCTGTTGGTACTACATCTTTAGCTACCGTAGTTTTCCATGTAGATTCCTTAAGCTTATTACCAGCATTGTCGTACACTATTTTTTGATAGGTATATTTTACAGTGTCATTTACTTTTTCAAATGGCGTCCACTGCTCAGTAAGCCTGTTTAAGCCGTCATATTTGTAGTAGGTAATATAATCTTTTCTATCTTTAGTATAGTTTATTGTTCCGTTTGCATTGTAGTATGTTGAATTTGATGTCCCATCCGGGTTGGTCTGTGATATCAGCCTTCCTGCATAGTCATAAACGCTTACAGTTACCGAAACATCTGTGTCATTTAGGTATTTCTTGTTTGTGGTCTGTGTGTTTTTGTTAGAAAGTATAGCATATATGTTTTCTTCCAAAAGTACTGGCGAAGATGCTTCGGTCTCTTTGAAATATATTTTTGTAAGCCTGTTTAACGAGTCATACTCATATTTGTATACTGATCCATTTGGCTTAACTTCTGTATCAACATTTCCCGAAGGATCATAAGTATATGTGGTTTCATTATTTTCAGGATCTTTTACAGTATGTACTCTGCCATCATCGTAGTAGGTATATCTGTAGCCATGATCACCGTCATATGCATAGGTTGTTGTATTTTCAAAGCTGCTGTCATACTGGTTTGCTGATATTTCCTTTGTTTTTCTTCCAAGCACATCATAGTTTATCCTTGAAATTGCTCTGTTATCAGCTACATCATTTGCATTTTGTATAATTCTTACTACTTCTCCATTTTGATTCCGAGCATACTCTGTTTTATTTCCCTTTGGGGATATTTCATACTTTTCCCAGCCCAAATTATTATAGTCGTATGTTGTTTTTACCGGTCTCTCCACTGTGCTATCAGGATGAGTTACAGTTTCCGCCTTACCATAAGCGTTATATTCATATGTTGTTTTATTCAATTCAGGGTCAGTAACGCTTTTTAACAGTCCTTTATAATTATATCCAAGATTTGATGCCTCGGAATCTGTGTAATATTCAAAGGCTGTGACAGCAAATTTGGTTTGGTCTGCTTCAAGGGTATATTCATCAGTACCGTTTAAAGGCTGAGCCTGCTTCTTCAAATTTATACCGTTAGCATCATAAATATAATATGTGGCTTTATTTGCTTCATCTGTTTTCTGGTAAAGGTTATCGTTGCTGTCAAAGTTAAAGACTTGATAGCTTCCATCAGGATTTGTTATATTAACAATGTTGCCCCTGTTATCCTTTTCATATATTGTCGTGTTTCCGTTTCTATCTGTTATTTCTTCTCTTGTAGGCCAGTTTCCATTTTCTATAGTCTGCCAATTTGCTTTGTAGAATGCATTTGAATCAGTATCAGACATATTTGTTATTTCAGTCCAAGTATTATTATATTTAATAAAATACTTATGGGATGTTTTTTTGTTTTCTGAATCTTCCTCTGTTATTGGTCTTTTCTCTGCTAAATTGTATGTAATCTTTGACTCAAATCCTCTTTCATTGATATATGAATCAGATAATTCTATTTTCCCGTTTTTATCCTTTACATATTCTCCAGTTTTTTCGTCCTTGTATACATCCCTGTAAATATGATATTTAACATAATTATTTACATCATATTGCCTTACAAGTCTTCCAAACTCATCATAATCATTTTTAACAACTTGATTTTCAAGCGCATCGAGTTCTTTTTCAAGTCTGCTCCAGTAGCTTCCATTCTTTGTTCCGCTATAGTATGTGTATTGTGTTTTATGTCTAGAAGGGTCAAATACACTTACAAGGTTTTTGTTTGAATCGAGAACATATTCTACGTACCTGTCTGCCGGATCAGTTACTTTAACATGATCACTGTCGGGATATGTAAATGTGAGGCTTCTGCCTGCCTGATCTGTAACCTTGCTTATCTTTGCTCCTGTATACGTTATATTTAGTGTATTACCATTTTTGTCCTCAATAGATATGAGTTTTCCTGAACCATCATATTTATACTGTGATTTGTCCTTCCTAACAAGAGTATATATACCTGTTGATGTATTCTTAGTTAACTTGTCAAATGTACCGTACGGTGTTATGTAATTTCCGTTTGAATCCTTCTTGTCAAATAATATTTTTGTACCTGATCCATAGGTAACTTCAACTCCGCTAATGTCAGATATATACCATGAAGCCACATAACCAGTCACACCATCTTGAAGCCGAACCAAATGCCAGTCCTTACCATCAGAATCTTTTTCAGCATTCTTAGTAATATATGTAACCTCTTTGCCTTTTCCTAATGTTGTTAAAATTGTTCCATAAGGATATGTACGTACATTTAAATTATTCGCTATTACTTTTCCAGATACTGCATATGCGCCATCAATTACTCTCAATTTACTGTCATAGTTAAGTCTCCAGCCACGCCCTATTGTAGTTACGTCCTTATCTGCCGAGTTGTATGTCCTCTCAAGCTTCAGCTCAGGACCAGGACCATCAATTGCCATATCCTCTGCCTGTTCTAGGTAGTTTCCTGTGAGCATGTTTGCATTAGCCTGCGTATATAGACGGACTGCTTCATCATAGTCAACTCCCAGATATTTGTCTGCATAGTCTATTGCCATTTTTTGCTGTGGATTAAAATTATATTTATTATTTTTTGTTAAAGTTAACATCTTAACTAGTTTTACATACAGCAATTCAATTTGTGCATCAACCTGCTGTTGTGTAAGACCATTCTGGTTATTAATATAGAAGAAACTTCCGTTACCTACTCCTGCCATACCCTGAAGCAAGGAAACATCCGCATCAGTTCCCAGTGCAACTGTATTTATCATTATTTTCCTTTGTGTACTTAAATATCGAGCTTTTTCTAAATCAGCCGCTCCATTTCCATCTTCACCATCAGTTAAAAGCACTATTGCCTTAATATTTGCATTATTTGATCCAAAGACTGCATCCGCTTCTGTTAATCCATCCAATATATCTGTTCCACCACCGTCATACCTCATGCTATCAAGTACGCTATTAAGCTGGGCTTTATTATTGGTAAGTGACTGTTTAATATATCCAGAACTTTCAAATGCCACGATTCCTGCCCTGTTTTTTAAAGTATCAATATCCTGCACAAACCTCTTTACAGCCTTTAATCTATAGTAATTAGGATCACTCCAGCTCATACTTCCTGATTGATCTATTACAAATACAATATCTACATTAGCTAAATCGACCTTCATATCCTTATGCCCAAGGATATAAGTGCTGAAATGGCTAACCTCACCTGTCACCGTATGATTAGCACTGTCTATAGTTACCTTGTCGTTTGAAAGAGGAACAAGTACACTGTTTTCGGTATCAACCCAGAAAACAGTCAAATTCTCAGGAGATGTACCCTGCAATTCATCTTCGCTATATTTAAAAGTTATATCTGCCGATGTCATAGAATATCCACCTAATGATATATCAGCAGGTTTTCCTACAATACCCGATAATGAATTCAGTATCATATTATCAGATTCAACTACCTGAAAAGGTGCAGCATACACGTTAGAATCACCATTTACTGTTACAGTAATATTTTGGTTTAATGTTTCAGTCTTTCTTGTAACCGATATATTTTCATTTTGTACTAATGGATCTGATGATATTTTGATTTCAGTCTCATCATATATTCCATCTCCATCAGTGTCAGGACTCAATGGATTTGTGTGATATGTATTCTGCTCTTCGCCATCAGAAAGCTTATCTCCGTCTGTATCTGGGTTTTCAACCTCTGTTCCCAGTATTAGCTCAAGTGAATTTATTATTCCATCCTCATCGTAGTCTGCATTTGGATCAAATATACGTTTTTCAGTAACAGTTACATCCTTTATCAGTGAGTTATTAGTCTCGTTAGATTCATTGATTAAACCCATGTCGTCAACAACAGCCGTAATAGTATGTTCTCCTGCAATTGCATTCCATACAGCACTTTCTGTTCCTGATGTTGCCTTCACTGTGATAGATGATCCTGTAGCAATTGACCAATCATAATCATCTGCCCATATGGAAGTAGCTCCTCCGTCAATCTTAAACCCTACTCTATGTGTTCTACCTGCAGGGCTTATGCTATTCCCTATATTTTTTATTGTTGCACTTATAGTTACAGGCTCACCTATAATTGGATTAGCCGGTGATAATAAAATTTTTGTAACAACCAAATCACAAGGAGGTAATACTGCCATTCTTTCAGTATAAGTGTTATTCTGCTCATTTTCTTCAAAGATGGTGTTTAAATCATCTACAATAGCAGTAATATCATGTATACCTTCAATTCCTTTCCATGTTGAACCGGTATTTCCGCCTGTAGCTGAAACTGTAACTGATTCACCTTTTTTAATGGAAGTAGTATAGCTATCTGACCAAATTATCGTGTTGCCATTATCTATCTTGAAGCCAACTCTATGACTTACTCCGTCTAGTGTATCTCCTAGTCCAATGTTCCTAATTTTAGCACTGAAAGTTATATCCTCACCTACTGAAGGATTTTGAGGAGAATACATTATATCTGAAACAATTAAATCCGCTGGCTCATAGATTGTTATGCTTTTATTATATGTGTTATTGTCTTCATTTGATTCTTCCAGCCTGTTGTCATCATCTACATAAGCCGTTATTTGAATAGCACCTGGAGTAGTGAATATAAAACTAGCTCCATTGACTCCTGCTGTTGCAACAAGAGTTACAGTTCCTCCTGGGGCTATTGATTTTGTATAATCGGCAGTCCAAACAGTAATATCTCCTCCGTTAGCTTTAAATCCAACTCTAAATGGTTTACCTGATATTGTGGAAACTTGTCCTTGATTTTTTACCACTGCGCTAAAAATTATAGGTTGTCCTGGATAAGCAGTTGTAGGACTAAGATTTGTTATAATCAAGTCAGGTTTGCCTATACAAATAGTTTTTACCAGAATATTATTTGTCTCATCAATTTCTTCTATTATATTGGTATCATCAGCTATTGCAGTAATCTTGTATGTACTTTCATTTTCAAAAGCATATGATGAACCACTTATACCACTCGTCATTGTCAAAATTGAAGAAGCTCCAACTGCTAAGGCTGATATGCCATTTTCCGACCATAATATGGTTTCTCCATCATTTATTTTTAGCCCAATTCTATACGGACTTCCAGCAGGTATTGGAATCAGTCCTTGATTTTTAACTGTGACTGAAAATTGTACGGGCTGTCCTAGATAAGCCTCTTTTGGACTAATATCTGTAATGATAATATCCGGAATTGCTTTTACCACATTTATCTTATACTGTCCAGTATATGTGCTATTATATCCTTTAATTTTCAAATAATATGTTGTGTTGGCTTTTAATGCAGGCATGATTAGATTAGAACTAAGTCTACTTGAAGTTATAAGTACCTCGTTGCTGTCATATAAATATCCAACTATATAATATGAATTAGTAGAACCTATGATAGCATAACTCCCATCAACTGTTGGAGTAAACTTAAAGCAATCAACATCATTAGCAAAATTGATTACACCATATACCCCAACTCCAATATCAATTGCTGTTGCAGAGTTTATATTATCATCGTAATCAACATCACCTAATGTTGTTACTACAATTGCAGCACTTGTTGTTGATACACAACCTGCCATATCCACAGCTTTAGCCATAAATGTATATGTAGTCCCTGGTATAAGCCCTGTCACTGTACAATTTGTTGCAGTCGATGTTGCTACTTTGGAAGTTTCATTGTATATTTCATATCTTGCCACACTGAAGTTGTCCGTTGAAGCTGTCCATGTAAGAATTAATGAACTAGCAGTTATTGATGAAGCAGCAAGATTAGTAGGTGCTGTAGGTGCTTCATCATCATTGTCTGTGGTTACACTTAACGGCTGACTATCAAGTGACCTATTTCCTTCTGCATCAAAAGCTTTTATTGTATAAGAGTATGTTGTAAGCGGGTTTAACCCTGCATCACTACATTGGCATGTATTTCCATCCACTTTCTTTACTAAATTGCCATTGCGGTATAATTCGTACCCTGTAACACCTATATTATCCGTAGCAGGTGTCCATGTAAAGTATACTGTACCATCATCCTTAGATGATATAGCCAGATTTTCTGGAGCTGATGGTGCCAGTGTATCTATATATGATATTTTTAAAATGTATGACCCAGTTCCACTGCCCCAGTGCTTAACTGCAATATAATAGGCTTGACCGGCCCTAAAATCACTGCTTATCAAGAAATTATTGTTATCACCGCTGTCATCATCTTGGGCAATAAGAGTATTATCACTACTATAAAGATTTCCGTATGTATCCGTATTACCTATGCTCTTTATTCTGTAGCTACCATCAATTATAGGGATAAACATAAAGAAGTCTAAGTCACCATTAAAATTGATAACACCAGACACATCCGTTTCAGCATTAATTGCTGTTGCAGAACTTATATCATCGCCATAGTCATCGTTCAATGTAGTTACTGTAATAGCACCGCTTGTTGTGGATATATTTTCTGACGAATCCACTGCTTTTACCATAAATGTATATGAAGTTGCTGGTGTAAGTCCTGTCACTGTACAATTTGTTGCAGTTGATGTTGCTACTTTGGAAGATTGATTGTATATTTCATATCTTGCCACACTGAAGTTGTCCGTTGAAGCTGTCCATGTAAGAGTTAATGAACGAGCAGTTATTGATGAAGCAGCAAGATTTGTAGGTGCTGTAGGTGCTTCATCATCATTGTCTGTGGTTACAATTAACGGCTGATTATCAAGTGACCTATTTCCTGCTGCATCAAAAGCTTTTACTGTATAAGAGTATGTTGTATGCGGGTTTAAACCTGTATCACTGTATTGTAATACATCTCCATTCAGTGTCTTTATTAAATTGCCATCACGGTATAATTCGTACCCTGTAACACCTATATTATCTGTAGCTGGCGACCATGTTAAGTGTACTGTACCATCATCCTTTGATAATATAGCCAGATTTTCTGGAGTTGTTGGTGCAAGTGTGTCAATATATGATATTCTTAAAATGTATGCCCCAGTTCCACTGTTCCAGTGCTTAACTGCAATATAATACGCTTGACCAGCCCTAAAATCACTGCTTATCAAAAAATTATTGTTATCACCGCTCTGATCATCTTGGGCAATAAGCGTACCATCGTTACTATAAAGGTATCCGTATGTATCCGTATTACCTATGCTCTTTATTCTGTAGCCACCATCAATTAAAGGGATAAACTTAAAGAAGTCTAAGTCACCATTAAAATTGATGACACCAGACACATCCGTTTCAGCATTAATTGCTGCGGCAGAACTTATATCATCGCCATAGTCATCGTTCAATGTTGTTACTGTAATAGCACCGCTTGTTGTGGATATATTTTCTGACGAATCCACTGCTTTAACCATGAATGTATATGTAGTCCCTGGTATAAGTCCTGTCACTTTACAATTTGTCTCCGCTAATGTTGATATTTTTGAAGATTTATTGTATATTTCATATCTTGCAACATTATAATTGTCGGTTGAAGCTGTCCATGTAAGAATTAATGAACGAGCTGTTATTGATGAAGCAGCAAGATTAGTAGGTGCTGTAGGTGCTTCATCATCATTGTCTGTGGTTACACTTAACGGCTGACTATCAAGTGACCTATTTCCTGCTGCATCAAAAGCTTTCACTGTGTAAGAGTATGTTGTATGCGGGGTTAAACCTGTATCGCTGTATTGTAATACATCTCCATTCACTGTCTTTATTAAATTGCCATCACGGTATAATTCGTACCCTGTAACACCTATATTGTCTGTAGCTGGTGACCAAGTTAAGTGTACTGTACCATTATCCTTTGATAATATAGCCAGATTTTCTGGAGTAGATGGTGCCAATGTATCTATATAAGATATTTTTAAAGTGTATGTCCCAGTTCCATAGTTATAGTAGTGTTTAACTGCAACATAGTAAGTCTCACCAGCTGTCAAATTACTGCTAATTAAGAAACCACTGTTATTTCCACTTTTACTTGCATTGGCAATGACCGCGCCATCGCTAGTATAAAGGTATCCGTATGTATTTATATTACTTATATTCTCTATTTTGTAGTTACCATCAATTATAGGAGTAAACTTAAAGAAATCCCAATCACCATTAAAATTAATCACACCGGATACATCCGTTTCAGCATTAATTGCTACTGCAGAACTTATATCATCGCCATAATCATCTTCCAATGTTGTTACTTTAATAGCAGAGCTTGTTGGTGATATATTTTCTGCCGCATCCACAGCTCTAATCATAAATGTATATGAAGTTGCTGGTGTAAGTCCTGTCAAGGTACAATTTGTTACTGATGATGTTGCTATTTTTGAAGATTCATGGTATATGTCATATCTTTCCACATTAAAGTTGTCGGTCGATGCTGTCCATGTAAGCCTTACTGAACGTGCAGTCACATATGAAGCGGCAATATCTGCAGGTGCTGTAGGCGGCTGAGTGTCATAATTCACTGTAGTTACACATAATATCTCACTGTCAAGGGATTTATTTCCTTCAACATCATATGCTTTTAAAGTATAATAATAAGATGTGTCTAAACTTAAACCAGTATCAACACATTCATTAATTTGCCCTGTAATTGTCTTTATCAATAAGCCATCCCGATACAATTTATATCCAGCTACTCCTACATTATCTGTTGAAGATGACCATACTAAAGTTACTGTTCCATCATTTATTTGGAACACAGTAAAATCTGTAGGAGCTGATGGTGCCTGTGTATCTACATATGATACTTCAACACTATAATTTCCGATAGAATAGTTTTTAACTTTTATATAATATGTTCTATCTTTTGTTAGCATAGTTGCAGTAGGTGAACCGCTTGATGACATTAGTACACCATCATTATCGTATAAACTAATTGTAGGATATTGACCATTTACATTAATTATATAAGTTCCGTCTATTGCCGGAGTAAATTTAAAGAAATCTACATCCTGTTCATAGTTTTTAACAGCAGACAAACTAGAGCCTATATTTATTAATCCTGCAGAATTCATGTCATTTCCGTAATCATCATCCACATATAGTACATTGAGATTATAATTTCCGATTTCACCTTCTACTTTTAAATAATACGTATTATTTGTTTCCAATATAGCAGAAATGCCTGCACAATAAGGCCCTGTATATATAAGTGTTCCGTTGTCATTATATAGGTAACCTTTAGAAGACCAATTATCGGTGAATATATTATAAACTCCGTTAACTGTTGGAGTAAATTTAAAGAAATCCACATCTCCGCTACAGTTTATAACAGCAGATATTTTTGTTCCAATAGTTATTTGTTCTGCTGAGGTAATATCATCTCCATAATCGTCATCCAATGTTTTTACTGATATAAAATTGCTTGCTGAGGATACATTATCTGCCGAATCCACAGCTTTAACGGTAAATGTGTAGATAGTTCCTGGTGTTAGTCCAGTCAAGGCACAATTTGTTTCTTCTGATGTTGCTATTTTTGAAGTCCCGTTGTATATTTCATACCTCGCTACATTGAAGTTATCACTGGAAGCTGTCCATGATAGAATCAATGAACGAGCATTAATTAATGGAGCTACTATTTCTGTAGGCGCTGTAGGCGCTTGTATATCCTCGCCTGTAGTTACACTTACGGTTTGGCTGTTAACAGACTTGTTTCCAGCAGCATCGAAAGCTTTCATTGTATATGAGTATGTTGAAAGAGGGCTTAATCCGGTATCACTGCATTGCCATATATCTGCTGAAAATTTATTTACTAGTTTTCCATCACGATATAACTCATACCCAGTTACTTCCACATTATCTGTTGAAGGCGACCATGTAAAGTATACAGTTCCATCGTTTTGAGAAGTCAACACAAAATTTTCAGGTGCTGTTGGTGCTTGATTTTCTATATAATTTACAATTAAGTCATATTCCCCTGTTCCACTATTATTGTTACATGTAACTTTCACAAAATAAGTCTGATTAGCCAATAAGTTGCCTGATAATAAGAAATCCTTATTTTCAGTATCATTATTACTCATTATCAATAGTCCACTATCGTCATATAGGTAACCGTATGAATCAAAACTACTTACTATTTTTATATTATACAGACCATCTGCACTAGGAATGAACCTGAAAATATCCTCATCACCTAAAGCATTGATGACTCCTGATAATTTAACCCCTGCTTGCAATGATATTGCTGATACAAAATCATCACTATAATCATCAACCACAGTATTTACTATTAACTCGTTGCTTGCCTCTGATATATTATTAGCAAGGTCTACGGCTTTCACAGAGAATGTATATGATGTCCCAGGAACTAAGTCTGTACACGTAAAGGATGTTTTATTTGATTCTCCGACTTTGCTACCGTTACAATATATTTCGTAAAGGGCTATTCCTATATTATCGGTTGAAGCAGTCCAGCTCAATGCTGCTTTTTTAGTTGTTATTGATGAAGCAGATAGATTTGAAGGTGCAGTAGGCTGTATAGTATCTGTTTCTATAAAATAAGATGCACATGCTGTATCTGATTGAATAATTCCCGCTTTTATTGCACAGGCTTTAATTGTTGTTGTCTCTCCTATAGTAATTGGTCCACTATAAAGATTAGATCTTGAATTAGGCATTGTTCCATTAGTAGTATATCTAATTTCTGCTCCTTCAGTAGTACAACTCAATGTAACTGTCTGAGCTGAATCAGAAAATCCCACAGCGGGGGTGAAAACAGGTGGTATTGCTTTTCCATATACCTCTATTTCAGATAATGAATATTCACTATCTATAAATTTATCACTGAAATCTATTCTTATATACCTACCTATAACCAGTGAAAAATATATATCATTAACATCAAAGTAATCTAAAGTTCCAGAGCATATATCTGTCCAGTTACTTCCATCCTCTGAAACCTTAATATTATATGAAATATAATAATTTTCATCCCAAATAAGTTTCACTTTGTTTATGCTGTATTTGTTCTGCAAATCAATAGAGAACCATTCTGTTTCATTGTTCTTTGAAAAAGAACAATTAGTAGTTTTATTGCTATCTACCACGTTATGCTCATTATTTGCAACATTAGCTAAACTTGTAGTTAATGGCTTATTATAAGCTATATTATTCAATACTTGTACAGGTATATCTTGCCTTAGCATTTCTTGATAATCATCGCATATAGTACCATCGCCCAGTTGCCCATCATCATTTCTTCCCCAAGCTAATAGCATACCATTATCCTGAATCGCTGAAGTATGATTAAAACCTGCAGTAATTGCCTTTACAGAGTTAGCACCTGGTACTTTCAAAGGGCTTATGCTACTACCACCAGAGCCATTACAAAGCTGTCCATAATCATCTGCACCCCATGTCCATACTGTTCCATCTTCCTTCAATGCTACAGAAAAAATTTCACCCGCGGCTATTTCTTTTACACCACCATCTATTCCCACTACCTGTATTGGTGTACAACTGTAACTTTTTGTTCCGTTGCCAAGCTGACCATAAGGATTATCTCCAGATGCCCATACTGTTCCATCTTCCTTAAGTAGCAAAGTATGAACTCCACCTGCAGCTACCGCTTTCACTCCACTTATTCCAGTAATTTGTTTAGGAACCATGCTATAACCGTTATAAATTCCATCACCAAACTGTCCATAGCTATTTAATCCCCATGCCCATACTGTTCCATCTTCTTTTACTGCTACTGTGTGACAAAGTCCTACAGATATTTCTGTTACTCCAGTTAAACCATTTATCTTTATAGGTGTTTTACTGTTTTCATTTGTACCATCACCTAATCGCCCATCTCTGTTATCGCCCCATGCCCACACTGTACCATCTTCTTTTATTACTATATTACGGTCTCCACCAGCATATATTGACTTTACTCCACTCATACCAGCTACCTTTACAGGTATATTGCTATAAATTGTTGTTCCATCACCCAGCTGTCCGTAATAATTATCGCCCCATGCCCATACTGTTCCATCCTCTTTTAAAGCAATCGTATGATCAAGTCCTGAAGCTATCGCCTTTATTCCACTTATGTTGGCTACTTTGACAGGAACAGCACTCTTATCCCTAGTACCATCTCCCAACTGTCCACTGCCATTATATCCCCATGCCCATACTGTTCCATCTCCTTTCAGAGCCACTGTATGGTCGTCACCTGCACAAACCTGTATAAAACCAGCCCCATAGCTTTCTACTTTTGTAACTTTAACAGTATAGTTCACTTCTAAACCATTAGAAATTACTGTATATGTTACAGGATTAGTAAAATCATTTATTGTTACACCACTGATTTGTTCTGTTGTGCCTACCTTTACAGTAGTTGTACTTGCGGTAAATGTTGCTGCTAATTCTTTTACATTTACATACGGTGATACTAGCACGGTTATAATTTTTGCTTGCTGATCTATTGTTCCTATTGCTTTAGGATTTAAAGAATTAAAGCTAAAGGATGTTATCTTTAATTCCTGTGTTGTAGCTGTAATAATATTACTTTCAGCCGATTCATTATAATCATTATATGCTTTAACACTATATGTATAAGAAGTATTTGCTGTTAACCCAGTATCTGTATATTTATTCGTATATACTGATGTAATTTTGCTATTATCTCTATACACATCATATTTGGTTGCTCCGGCAACCGCATCCCATATCAAATTAACAGATATTGCTGATGCTGTAGTTGTTGAAAGGTTAACTGGAGTAGTGAGCAATGTATATGATGATTTTTCCTCACTCCAGTCACCATATTCCCCTGCATTAATAGCCCTCACCCTGAATTTGTAAAGAGCGTTTGACTGCAATCCATCAAATGTATGATTGTTTGTATTTACTATTGTAGTATTGCCATTAACTGAAATTTCATAGCTTCCCGCATCAGCTATTGAATCCCATCCTATAGTAAGCGTTTCAGATGTTGCCTCTATATTTACATTTACAGGAGTAGCTGGAACCATTAATGTAGTAGCTGTATATGATTCACTTAACTCTGATGCATTGTTTTCATTACATGCTTTAATCTTATATGTATAAGTAACATTTTCTGTAAGTCCCAATTCCGAATATTTATTTGTATTTGAAGTTGAGATCAAACTGTCATCACGATATATTTCATAATATGTCGCACCTAACACAGCATCCCATGCCAAGCTAACAGAAGTGTTTGACGGTACAGCTCTGATATTTGAAGGTGTACCAAGTAAGGTGTACTTTGATATTTCTTCACTCCATTCGCCGCTACCAACATGGTTAACTGCTCTTACTTTTATAACATACTGTATATTTGGTTCCAAATCATCGAAATCGTAGTAAGGCGTAGTCATGCTTGTAATATTTCCATTAAGTGAGACTTCATAGCCAGTTGCTGCCGCAACGGCACCCCATGATACAAAAATACTATGCTCACCTACAGCAAAATATGAAAAAACAGGTTTAGATGGTACTGTTGTTGAAGTGATGATAGAACAATAAGAACTAAAATTTGATACATTTCCTGTATCATTATACGCTTTTACCTTATATTTATAGGTTAAATCAGCCGATACAGTGTTATCAGTATATGAATTTGATAATGAAGACCCAATTAAGGAACTGTTTCTATATATTTCGTATCTGGTTGCTCCTGGCACAGCATCCCATGCCAAGCTAACAGATATACTTGATGATGTTGTAACAACAAGATTTTTAGGAGTATCTAATAAAGTGTACTTAACTATATCTGGACTCCAATCGCTGCATACATCGTTATTAACTGCTCTCACTTTAATAGTGTAGGGTGTGTTTGAATCTAAACTATAAAATGTATGAGTAAATGATGAAGTGCTATAAACATTGTCATTAAGTGAGACTTCATAACCATCTGCCCCATCAACACTCTCCCAAATCACACTTATAGTCTGGTTATTATATACATTCGCACTCACATTTGCAGGAACAGCAATTGCTGCTGAAGTCGTAACTAACGTGCTGTTATCTGTCAATACGTCATTAGTAGTATCAGTACCATCTGAGGGTATCAATATAGTGGCCTGCGTAGTATTTTCTGCAAAATTTGTTGATATTGTTTCACCAAAAAGATTTGCTTCACCAGTTTGTTTTAATTCGCCAGTCGATGCCGTCACAGACTCCGTTCCATTATTTTGCGTTGTTTCACTATTTTTCTGGATGTCAGATGAAGTTTCACCCCCCTGCATTTCTCCAGTATCCTGTGCTGATGTTAAGCTCTGTTCATATGAATTGTCTGCATTTGCATAAGCAGCTTGTACCTGAAAAAGGCCAAAATCAACAGTACTGAAGCTCTGAATTATTAGTAACACTGCCAATAGGCTGGCAACCCACCTTTTACTGTTTCTCATACATTTACTTGCATAATGAATATAAATGAGATTCATAGAATTTCAAATTCGCTATGCATTTCCCTTTCTTTAAATTTTAATGGTAATATTTATTTTTATGTGACATGGTTCAAATGTTTATTATAAAAAATTCAACAGTATCATCACAATTTTTTATTTAAATATATTGCTTTTGTTGGATTACCATATCCAATGGTTAATACTATGAATTGCTTTTCAGACCTGCCACACGTTTGATTCTTCTTTAGTATCTTAGATACTATTAGAAACTCAATAATATAGATTTAGGAGCTGCATTTTTAAGTCTTAACCTAAAAACTATGTATTATTAAGTAAATAAGATTTACTTTTATATTATATTTTGGTAAATTTTCAACTTTATTAGTTTAAAATAAGTTTTTTTCTATGTCAACAATTTTTTTAATTTTTTTACATTTCTATTACCACTTAAATTTATTGAAACTATTTCTTGTATTATTGGTAGCCGTCATTTGACGCTTACAGTAGTTCCATCTGTTCAAACTTTGTTAGAACAATTATTTAGAGGCTAATCCATTGTGGTTAGTAGGTTTAACTATATTTACATTTTTTATTTTTTTTGAAGTTGTATCTATAGAAATAAGAATCTCCAACCCTTGTATTCAGTTTTTACGAATGTTAGGGTTGGAGTATTTGTGAAGAAGGATTGTCCTTTTGCAACAAGCTCTTTTAAATAAAACGAGAACTACATGATGCAACAGTAGAAGTAAGATATGAATCACGTCTAAATAAAAGTCGCCCAATACTAGACAAATTCAAGGATTGGCTTAAATATCAGAGTCCAAGAGTTACTCTAAAAGTGCATTGGAAAATGCAATCCAATATTGTCGTAATCAGTGGAACAAACTTGAGGCATTTATGCTAGATGGAAGACTGGAAATTGACAATAACCGAGGTGAACGGTCTATAAAGCCTTTCGTAATCGGAAGAAAAACTGGATGTTCTCAAATACTCCAAAAGGAGCCACCTCTAGTGCTACAATTTACAGTGTTGTTGAAACTGCTAAAGAAAATGGTCTGAATCCATTTATATATTTGATTTATATATTTGATTTATATATTTGATCTATATTTCCAAAGACTTTCAAATATTGATATGGAATACAAAATGCTCTTGATGAGCTGTTACCTTGGTCGATTATGTTACCAAATGCAAAATGAACTATACCCCAAAAGGTAGACGATACCAAATATATTTTTTGGACATGGTACAATAAAGTAGACACAAAGTTAAGAAAAAATAATGAAAAGGTGACTGCTTTATGAGACGTTCATATGATAAACAATTTAAAATAGCAGCGGTTAAACTAGTTTTGGATGATGAG
>JAEZRV010000080.1 GCA_023444055.1 Bacillota bacterium | reverse complement strand
TGGCTTGAGAATCTCAATTATACAGGAAAAGAGGGGGTCATTGTTTTTTTTATCTAAAAAAATCTTGAAAACCTTAATAAATGGCATATTCAAAATATAACAAGTGTAACTTAGTTTACACTAACATTACTTAATAGAAGGTGACATATATGAATAAAATACTTATTGTTGATGATGAGGACAGAATCCGTGAATTGATTAAAAAATATGCATTATTTGAAGGATATGAGGTATGCGAGGCTGCAGATGGAATGGAAGCTATTACAATATGCAGAGAGAAAGACTTTGACATCATTATAATGGACATAATGATGCCAGAACTCGATGGCTTTTCAGCATGTAAGGAAATCAGAAAATATAAAAATACACCTATTATGATGTTATCTGCCAGAGGAGAAGAATATGACAAGATTCATGGCTTTGAGCTTGGTATTGATGATTATGTTGTTAAGCCTTTTTCTCCAAAAGAACTAATGATGAGGGTTAGTGCAATTATAAAACGAAGTTCTAGTACTAATTCTGATGAAAATAAAAAAGAAATTATTAATATTGACGGACTTACAATAGATTTTACTGGTAGGCTTGTTTATGTTGATGATGTAAAGGTTGATATGTCACCAAAGGAATATGATTTGTTGTTTTATCTTGTTAAGAATAGGGGAATTGCACTTACAAGGGATAAACTTATTTCAGAGGTATGGGGTTATGATTTTTTTGGAGATGACCGTACTCTAGACACACACATTAAACTGCTGAGGAAAAGTCTAGGTAATTATAGCAGTTATATAGTTACCCTTAGAGGGGTGGGATATCGTTTTGAAACTTAATAAAATAAGCATGAGGTATAAATTATTTATATATCTTACACTATTTGTTGCATTAATTTTAGTGATGCTATGGCTATTTCAGATTGTGTTTCTGGATGATTTTTACAAACAAATAAAAACTAATGACATTAAAGAAGTTGCAGAAACTATTTCTAAGAATATAGATAATAAAGAACTTGAAACTCTATTGGATTCTATGTCTCGTCAAAGTGAGACAACAATAGAAATTATCAACGAGGATGGTTCTGAAGTATATTCATCAAAATTGTTCCGAGTTGGTTTTGAACGCAGAGTTAAACCAGCCGAATTGAATAATTTATATCAGAAAGCTTTACAAAATGATGGCGATTACTTTGAAATATTAAATAGAGAGAATTTTTTTGATCCTCATTATAGCAGTAAGCCGTTTATTGGTGATATTAAGGAACCTAGAAGAAAGTTTGCTCAAAGCATGGTATATGCTAAAATTGTAGAGAAAGAAGATGGAACGAATGTTTTTGTGATGCTCAACTCAATGATAACTCCTGTTGATACAACTGTTGATACGTTGAGAGCTCAGCTTGTTTATGTGACGGGAATAACTTTGCTGCTTGCACTTTTGTTTGCGCTAATTATATCTAAAAGAATCTCTAAGCCAATTATTAGAATAAATAAGTCTGCAAAGGAATTAGCGAAAGGGAACTATGATACTACATTTAACGGACATGGCTACCTTGAAATATCTGAACTAAACGATACATTGAATTATGCAGCAAAGGAACTTTCAAAAGTAGAAGGGCTAAGACGTGAGTTAATAGCTAATATTTCTCATGATTTGCGTACACCACTTACAATGATTACAGGGTATGGAGAAGTAATGCGTGATATTCCAGGTGAGAATACTCCTGAAAATGTTCAAATTATTATAGATGAATCAAAGAGACTTACTACATTAGTCAATGATATACTAGATATTTCAAAGCTTCAGTCTGGAACTCAGAACATGACATTTGAAAAATATAATTTAACACAAAGCATTCGTGAGATTTTGCTTAGATATGCAAAGCTAACAGAACAGGATGGATACAAGCTCAAGTTTATCTGCAATGAGGATGCCTGGGTTTATGCAGACCCAATTAAAATATCACAGGTTATTTATAATTTAATTAATAATGCCATAACATATACAGGTGCAGATAAATCTATTACTATTATCCAAAGTAATAACAACGGAAGTGTTAAAATAGAAATTGTTGACACCGGTGAAGGTATTGCACAGGAAATGTTGCCATTAATATGGGACAGATATTATAAGGTGGATAAGGCTCACAAGAGGGCTGCTATTGGTACTGGTCTAGGGCTTTCAATAGTAAAAACTATTTTGGATCTTCATGAAGGTGCAAAATATGGAGTGCTAAGCACTGTAGGTCAGGGGAGCATATTCTGGTTTGAGCTAAATACCAATGAGAGAGACTTTTAGATTTGTTTGTGCATAAGCTTGAAGTTTGTTGGCAGAAGAATGACACTATTTGTCGAAAAAGTTATGCTTTTTATTTTTTGATTTATTGCAGATAATATATTATTGGTGTAATATTATATTGAAAATACAGCTGACAATTATAAAATACATGTAGCAATATTATTGGAGGATAAAGTGAACGAACTAATTTATATTACAGGTCATAAAAATCCGGATACAGATTCTATTTGTTCTGCCATTGCATATGCAGAACTCAAAAGAAGACATTCAATAAATGCAGTACCAATTCGAATAGGTGACATTAATAAAGAAACAGAGTTTGTTCTCAAATATTTTGGCGTTGAAGTACCAGAGTATAAAGAAACTGTTAGAACTCAAGTATCAGACTTAAACATGGATATTATAAATCCAGTATCAGAAGATATCTCAGTTAAAGCTGCATGGAGTATAATGCAAAAAAACAACATAAAAGTAATACCAGTAGCTGACATAAATGGTAAACTTATAGGAGTAATAACTTTAACTGATATTACTACTAGCTACTTAGATGCGATGGATAACAGTATTTTAGCCGCTAGTAACACTCCTTTAGTGAATATTATTGACACTCTTAATGCTAGACTGATTTGCGGAAATGAAGATGAATTCAAAGTAAATGGAAAAGTTGTAATTGCAGCAATGACTGCAGATGAAATGGAACCGTTTGTTGAAAAAGGTGACATTGTTATTTTAGGAAATAGAAAGGATAATCAGATAAAGGCGATAGATATAGGTGTATGCTGCATTATTTTAACCTGTGGAGGGCAGATTGATGATGATGTTGTTCAATATGCGAAGGAAAAAGGATGCGTAGTATTAGAAACAGGTTATGATACTATTATGGCTGCAAGGTTTATAAACCAAAGTATACCTGTCAGACATATAATGACTAAAAATCAGTTGGTTTTCTTCAATTTGCATGATTTCACAGAGAACATTCAGGATAAGATGCTCAAAACCAGATACCGAAGTTATCCTGTTGTTGATGATAATGGAATCATAAAGGGATTTGTTTCACGCTATCACTTAATATCTCAGAGAAAGAAAAAAGTTATTCTTTTAGACCATAACGAAAAATCACAGACAATTGATGGAATAGAACAGGCTGAAATTTTAGAGATAATTGATCATCATAGAATTGGTGATATTCAAACTGGACATCCAATATATTTTAAAAATGATACAGTAGGAAGTACATCTACATTAATAGCTAATATGTACTTTGATAATGGACTGAATCCATCAAAGAGTATTGCTGGTATTCTATGTGCTGCAATTATTTCAGATACTTTGCAATTTAAATCACCAACTAGTACTTATATGGATGAATTAGCTGCTAGAAGGCTTGCTAAAATAGCTGATATAAACTTGGAAGAGTTTGCAATAGCTTTATACAAGGCAAGTGCATCGTTAGAAGGAATGAGTCCACAGACAATACTTGACTATGATTTTAAAGATTTTGTATTTAATAAGTATAAAATAGGAGTAGGTCAAATAAATTCAAGTGATTCAGAGGCTTTTAAAAAGGTAAAGGACAGCCTGCTGGCTCATATGAAAACAGTGAAAGAAAATAAGGAATACAAACTTGTACTTTTAATGGTTACTGACATTATTAATGAAGGCTCAGAGATATTGTTTGTGGGAGATGATGGAGCATTGATAGAAAAGGCGTTTAACATTAAAGGAACTGAAGGCTACGCATTCTTACAAGGTGTTGTTTCAAGGAAAAAACAGATTATTCCGATACTATCGAGCACGATTGAGAGAGAGATGCTGTAAGCAGCGTGGAATTAATAAACCTTAAGATGAAACTATGTTAATTTTCTATACCAAAATTAATATGATTCTGTTTAAGAAATTTCAAAATATTGGTTGCATATTTTTCTGAAAATATGTATAATATAGATAAGAGGTATCTCATATTACTTCATAAGAAGATTTCTCGCAGAGCTGCGAGAAGTAAAAAAAGAAAGCTCAATGAGAATATTTGGTTGTAGGGCGCAACCAAGTAAAAATAAAGGAAAGTCCCGATGAGAATACCTTATTAGTCCTCTATTTATTATAGAGGATTTTTTATTAGGAGAATTTATGTCACAGAAGAAATCGTTTATAACTTTCTTAACATCAGCTTTTTATAGTGATTATCCTTTAACAAAATATCCTCAGATTGAGCAGAAACTTAATAGACCTTATGCACAAGTTAATGTAACAATCAGAAATTTACATTTTGCCATTCCTCTGCGTTCCAATATAACCCATCCACACGCATTTTGGACTGATAAACGAAACAGATGTGGTGTCGATTTCTCAAAAGCTGTTGTAATATTAGACGAAACAAAATATATAAATACTTCTACAAAGGTATTCTTAAGACCAAATGAATATGATAAATTAAAAGGTAAGGAATTTCGTATTACACAAATGATGTCTGATTATATAGAAACATATAAAAATGCTAGATTAAATTTGGACAATGAAATCAACCAAAAGATATGTAATTTTTCTACATTACAATATTTTGAAGAATACATATACCAATCTGGTGAATTAACTATACAAGAAACGGCTGCAACTACTAAATGACTAAGTATCTATTTGTATTAAAATATTCGTAAATCCTCATAAGTACATAAATTTTATATGTTGGAACGCTCATTTCTAAGTATTAGAGAGGGGCGTTCTTTTTGTAACGAAATAAACAAATACTTGACCATTTAACATTTTATATTGAAAATTTTCCAATTAATTCACCTTTCCTTCAAAAAACCATCACATTAGCAAGTTATTCTCTTAATATACGATATATTAAGTGTTTTCTACTACGTATCTACTATTTAGAAGATAACTTAAAACTAATTTTAACTTAAAGGTGGTGAAATTTAATGCAAAATCAGAAGCTACGACATGAATTAAAACATACTATAAATATTTCTGATTATATTGCGCTGAGGCAGAGGCTTAGAGCAATAGCAAAGCAGGATCCGCATGTAGGGAAGGAC
This sequence comes from Bacillota bacterium, assembly GCA_023444055.1. Taxonomy (GTDB): domain Bacteria; phylum Bacillota; class Clostridia; order Acetivibrionales; family DSM-1351; genus Ruminiclostridium. Next base: position 67,113 of record JAEZRV010000080.1, on the reverse strand, counting down.
GGAAACTACAAAATAAGAAGCTTATATTTTGACAATATACATGACAAAGCTTTACTTGAAAAAATTAACGGTGTAAATAACCGAGAAAAGTTTAGAATCCGTTGTTATGATGATAATTTTGATTATATCAAGCTTGAGAAGAAGAGCAAAATAAATGGTCTATGCTCTAAAGCGGCAACTAGACTGACAAAAGATCAGTGCGAAAAAATTATTGCAGGGGATATTGGTTGGATGAAGGATTCTGAACAGCCATTGCTTGTTGAATTATATACGAAAATGAATTTTCAGCAGCTCAGACCCAAAACACTAGTAGATTATATAAGGGAACCATATATTTATGAGCCTGGTAATGTGAGAATCACTATAGATTCAAACATTAGAACTGGTATAAATTCAAGAGAACTATTTAATCAAGATGTAGCTACTATGAAAACGCATAATGATAACATGATAGTTTTAGAAGTGAAATTTGATGAGTTTTTGCCAAGTATAATAAGAGATATTATTCAAGTAAATAACAGGCAGAACTCAGCATTCTCAAAATATGCTGTGTGCAGAATGTTCGGATGATACGCATAATGGTAGTTGAAATACTATTGTGTATTTCATTATTTTGGAACAATTAGCTTGTCATATTCTTTGTGAATACATTGATTTTCTTAATTTTGTCATCGAATAATTGTTTAATAATTAGATTGCGAATCAAAAGATTAAGCAAGTAAACAGTAGTAATGACGGCTATTAAAAGGTAAATAGCAGTAGATGAAAGTAATTAAAATGTAAAATAGTGGTAGGTAAAAGCTATTATTAGGAGGATAAAAAAATGACATTTAACGATATTTTTAAATCAAGTTTTATTGAAAAGGTAACAGATATTTCACCATTAGATATGGTAATAGCACTTGGACTGTCGTTCATATTAGGACTTTTCATTTTTTTCGTTTATAAGAAGACTTTTAATGGGGTAATGTATTCTGCCAGTTTCGGAGTTTCTCTTATGGCAATGACACTAATTACAACATTAATTATATTAGCAGTTACTTCAAATATAGTATTATCGCTCGGTATGGTAGGTGCGTTGTCTATTGTTCGTTTTAGATCGGCAATTAAAGAACCGCTTGATATTGCATTTTTATTTTGGTCAATTTCTGTAGGTATTGTTGTTGGTGCGGGTCTTATACCTCTAGCGGTTTTTGGATCATTATTTATTGGTATTATGCTGGTTATATTTGTGAACAAAAAAAGTACAGACAATCCATATATATTAGTTGTAAATTGTGCTGATGATAAGTCTGAAGAGATGGTTGTTAAGGCTGTCAGTGAAAGTGTTAAAAAGCATATGATTAAGTCAAAAACAGTATCAAAAAATGGAGTTGAGCTTACTTTAGAGGTAAGGCTTAAGGATATGACAACACAATTTGTAAACAAAATTTCAGATATCGAAGGTGTCTCAAACACAGTACTTGTAAGTTATAACGGAGAATATATGTCTTAAAAATGCGAAGCTTACATTTCGTACGTTCATCGTTATTTTCGCATTTTTGAGCAATCAAGCAATGACCATACACTTTTTTAATTACTATTTGTGCCGTTAGTGGGCGTGGGGGTATTATGATAACCAATAAGTATATAAATAAAATAATAATTGGTGTTCTAATTGTAGCGATCATTTTTACTGGAATGATTATGTTCTTCCCTAACATCCTTGATATTAAAACTAAAAGCTCAGAGCCAGAATATGCAACAAAGTTATTTGATAAAAATAAGATAATATCTATTGATATCAAGGCTGATGAGAATGAATGGAAAAGTATGTTAGAAAATGCAACAAAGGAAGAGTATATTTCATGTGATGTGACTATAAATGGAACAACTTTTAAGTCAGTAGGAATCCGACCAAAGGGGAATTCAAGTTTATCAATGGTAGCTGGTTCTGATTCAGATAGGTTTAGTTTTAAATTTGAATTTGACCATTACATAGATGGTCAAACCTGCTTTGGACTAGACAAAATGGTAATAAATAATATTCAAGCAGATGCAACATATATGAAGGAATATTTATCCTATGACTTAATGTCGTATATGGGTGTTACTACGCCATTATATTCGTATACAGATGTTACTTTAAATGGTAAGGGATGGGGGCTTTATCTGGCTGTAGAGTCTTTAGAGGAGTCGTTTGCACAACGGAATTTTGGGAGCGATTATGGAAAACTGTATAAACCTGAAGGTATGAATATGGGCAGAAATGGAGATAAAAAAGGCTTTGGGGATATGAAGGCACCGACTAAGAATTTTGGTGATGATAAAGGAAATACAACAAATCAATCCTCAAATTCTGCTGGAAATGGCACAAATGCTACAAAACAGCCACCGAACGCTGGCGCAGATAAAACAAACACTGATACATTAAAAACAAATGCTGCGAACCAAACAAATAGTAAAATAGACTTTGACGCAAAAAACTCTAACACAACTGATATAACGAACCAAACACAAAGCCCTAATTCGGTTAAGAATACAGCTGCAAACCAAGCAAAAAGCAATAGCAAAACTAGCAATAAGGAAAATAATGACAGACAGAGCGGTTTTCCAGAAGATATGCCAGAAGGTTTTGGAGGAGATAGGCCAGAAGGTTTTCTAGGAGATTTTCCGGGTGGAGACTTTGGTGGAGGACCTGGAGGTAAATCCAGCGGTGGAGCAGACTTGAAATACACCGATGATTCCATAAGCAGTTACTCAAATATTTTTGATTATGAAGTATTTGATGGTACTAATGCTGACTGTAAGAGAGTCATAGAGGCTCTTAAGAACTTGAATAACGGGACAGAACTTGAAAAATATATTAATGTAGATGCCACTCTAAAATACTTTGCTGCAAATACAGTTTTAGTAAATTTGGATAGCTATTTTGGAAATTTAAAGCATAATTATTACCTTTATGAGAGAAATGGACAGCTTACTATGCTTCCGTGGGATTATAATCTTGCTTTTGGAGGATTTCAATCCGGTTCTGCCAGTTCAGCAGTCAATTTTCCAATAGATACTCCTGTTTCAGGTGTTGATATGTCTGAAAGACCAATTTTATCAAAGCTTCTTGAGGTCGATGAATATAATGATAAATATCATCAGTATTTACAGGAAATTGTTGATGGATACTTCAATAGTGGTACTTTTGAGAATACTATTAGTGCGCTGAACACGCTAATATCAGAACATGTAAAAAATGATGCAACAGCTTTTTATGACTATGATGCGTATACTAAAGCAGTACCTATGATTAAAGAATTTGGAAAATTGAGAGCCCAAAGTATCCAAGGACAGCTTGATGGAACAATCCCATCAACTACTGATGGGCAATCATCTGCAAGCGATAAGCTTATAGAGGCATCAAGCATAAACCTCTCGACCATGGGAACAATGGGTTTTGGAGGTGGAGGCGGTTCGGGCGGCGGAATGTTCCCTAATGGCGGAATGCAGCCGCCAGATGGAGTACAGCAACCAGGTAATGGTGATATGCAACCACCAAATGGAGCACAGCAGTCAGGTAATGGCAGAATGCAGCCACCAGATGGAGCACAGCAGTCTTTTAATATGCCAGATAGAGATACTGCTATGAGGGCTATGCAAATAATACAGGCTGCAAACGGTGAGGATTTAACTCAAGAACAATTATCACAGCTTAAAGAATTAGGATTAACCGATGAACAAATATCCTCAATGAAAGAAATGCTTAATCAACGAGGACAGCAGGTTGGCTTTAGAGGTAGACAAGATAGAGGTGGACAGGCAGGGGGTCAGCAGGGAGATAAACCTCAACAGTCTCCAATGTGGATGGAGAATCGGCAAGGACAACAATCTATGTTAAGTGGAGTTGATATTTATGTGATTATTATCTCTGTTGTATGCCTTTTAACAGGACTACTGTTTGTGATAAAATTTAAACGAGTGCGAAATTAGCTTAAAGGGACTGTTGCAAAACAACAATTTCTGTATACCGATGACTTATTGCTTGAATAGTATGCGAGTGCAATATATCAATGGAGAAGCTCGGTTAGAAATTGATGCTAGAAATAGTAGGTGAAGAACAAGCAACTATTTCAGCGTCAATTTCGTGAGCTAGCCATAGATATATACTGCACGGGAGTACTATTTAAGCAGTTTACCGTTGATATATCATATTTTTTGTTTTGCAACAGCCCCTAAGCGCCAATACACTTTGTATGTGCAAAAGTTTATAACAATAATATAAAAACCAGTGGCAGAGAGAGCTACTATAGTCTCATGCCACTGGTTTAAATTTATTATAAGTTAATATAATCCATAAGCTTCGTTTACATCAATAGTAAACATTATTCCATTACCAGGCTCATCAAGTTTGAGTTCTGTTCTGATTGATGAAATTATTGATTCTACTAAAATGCTTTTTGCTACAACCAAAACAATTTCCTTTTCAGGCTCAATCTCCATTGAAAAAAGTTTACTTGTTTCATGGATACCAGAGCCACGTGAGTTGATAATAGTTCCCCCTCTGGCGCCTGCTTTAATTGCAGATTCAATAACAGACTCGGCTTTACCCTTATCAACAATTACAAAAATGGCCTTATGCATTGTATCATTATCACCTCTGCTTTCTGTATTAATGTTATAACAACTATTGTTTCTGGTGCCAAAAAGACCGCTTACAGGCATACTAAAAGCAATTCCGTGATGTGGCTTGTTAAAAGCAAATTCTTCATTGAGTGCATTGAGAGCATCGTTAGCTACTGCTTTTTCCCCTATTAAAATAGCGATTTCTTTTCTAACATCAGACAAATCTAAAAGCTTTAACAGATGGTTTTGGGAAGTCCCCTTTCCTAAAAAAATAGTACCTCCTGAAACACCCCTTTGTTTTGCACTTTTAACTACCTTGCTTGCTAAGCCGTAATTTATTATTATAAATAGCAATTCAAGCTCATTGTCTTTATGGTTAGGAATATTCTCCATTATTATTTATACCTCCTTTTTTAGACTTTATTTTAAAAATAAGACCTAGTACTTGCAAAGCAATCAGCGGAGTCAGTGCTACCATTGCGATTAATCCAAATCCATCAACTAAGACATTAGCACTTTCAATTCTATCAGCAGCACCTTGTGCAAAGGCTAAGATGAAGGTTGCTGTCATTGGACCTGAGGCAACCCCGCCTGAGTCAAACGCGATACCAACAAATAATTTTGGTACGAAATATGTCATTAATATAGATATTATATATCCAGGCAGAAGATAATGCCATAGTTGGATTTCAGGAACTATAATTCTAATTATGGAGAGAGCTACTGCAAAGCCGACCCCTATTGAAAGAGCAACTAATACTACCCTTTTCTTTACATAACCGCTAGTAACATCTTCTATCTGAGTTGTTAACACGTGAACGGCCGGTTCTGCCAGTATAGTTAATAAACCTAAGATAAATCCAACAATTACAACAATGTACTTATTTTCAAAAGAGGCTAATTTATAGCCGATAAAACTTCCTACATCCATAAAACCTGCATTTACGCCAACTAAGAAAAGGACTAATCCAATAAATGTATAAACAAGTCCTTTTAATATTTTAACGAAAGCTCTTTTATTCAACTTAAATGATATTTTTTGAAATATTAAAAATAAAATAAGCATAGGAAGTAGTGCTATAAATATTTCCTTTGAGATTTTTGGTATTTCATGTATAAAAGGTGAAATTATGGAATGTGACTGTGGAAGCTCAAAATCAATGTTTCCAGTAATCTTATCTGCTCCTGATAAAATATTCATTATCATAACTGACATTATGGCACCTGTGGATGTAACAGCAACTAAACCGAAACTATCTTTTTCTGATGCCTTACTATCTTTTTTTAAAGCCGAAGTACCTATTGCCAATGATAGAATAAATGGTACTGTCAATGCACCTGTTGTTGCACCAGATGCATCGAATGATATTGCTAAAAACTCACGTGAGGTGAATATAGCCAAAACAAATATAATTAAGTATAATATAGTAAGCAATTTATATAAGGGGAAATTATATACTATTCTAATTAATCCCAGTGATAATAAAAGGGCTATGCCTATTGAAACGACTAATACAATACTACCTTTAGATATTAAACCAGATGTAACAAAATCTACTTGATCTGCGAGAATATGCAAATCGGGTTCGGCTATTGAAATAAAAAATCCAAGTATAACTCCTGCTACAACAACAATCCATATTTTGTTGGTTTTGGTAAGACTTGAACCCATTAAGTTTCCAATAGGAGTAATACCTATATCTACACCAAATAAAAATATAGATAATCCAAGAATTATTAGAATTGCTCCTAAAATAAATCTAATTAAAATTGGTGTTTCAAGGGGGGTAACTACAAAGTTTAAAATTAAAACAATTACTGTGATGGGGAGTACTGATGTTAAGACCTCTTTAATCTTTTCTGATAATACATTTAAATACACTTATATTCCACTTCCTTTCTTTTTATTTTATTTAATTATTAGTTAAAAAATGTTGCTTTTAATGGTGGTAGTTACGTTTAATAAGCAAAAAATCAATAAATTCACTAACCTCTTCTAGCTCCTTTTCATTTAAGTACTGCAGTTTAAATAGTTTTAGCATTGTATCTGAGGTGTTTTCACAATCATCGGTATATCCAGCAGATTTCATCAATTCATCAAAATTTATATTTAGGGCATGGGATAAAGACTTTAAAACAAGTGGTGAAGGATGTTTACGTTCGCCCCTTTCAAGTCTAGATATTTCAGTGTGGCTTACATTGGATATTTTAGCCAATTGGCGAATGGAAAGATTCTTAAATATCCTTTGTTCAGAAATGTATTTTCCCAACGTATTCATAGTATATCCCCTTCTATATTTGTTAAACTTATTAATTAAATAATATCATAATGTGGAACCAATAAGCAACAATTTTATATATATGGTGACAATGGGTTAAATAGTCATACCTGTCATAATAGAAAGACCAGAAAGTAAAGACAAACAACTTATATTGACATACAAAATTGTTTTTAGTATAGTGAAAGTAGCTAAATCATAATTCTTGACTATATTTACATTGATTGTATATTTATGGAGGTATAATTACTTGTTAACTAGTATTTTTTTATTGATTGTTTTAGTTCTTTTAAATGCATTTTTCTCAGGAGCTGAAATTGCTCTCATTTCTCTAAATGATAAATTAATTAAAAAACAATCAGATGAAGGCGATAAGAAGGCTAAGCAGATTTATGCATTTTTAAGTGAGCCAGGAAAGTTCCTATCAACAATTCAGATTGGAATAACATTAGCAGGATTTTTGGCAAGTGCATTTGCTACGGAGAGTTTTGCAGATGATTTAGCGGCGGTAGTATTGAAATTAAATTTACCTATAGATGAGTCCATAGTAAGAAGTATAAGTATGATAATAATTACAATAATACTCTCATATTTTACATTAGTTTTTGGAGAACTGGTTCCCAAAAGAATTGCTATGCAAAAGGCTGATTTCTTTTCAAAAATAGCAGTTGGACCATTGACAGCAATTTCTAAGATAACAAGTCCCTTTGTAAAATTCCTTACAGCTTCAACTAACTTTTTTATTAAATTATTAGGTGGAAACCCTTCTGCGGAAGATGATCAAAGAGTTACTGAAGAAGAGATTAGAATGATGATGGAGGTAGGAGAAGAAAAAGGGGTTATTCAGGATACAGAAAAGGAAATGATAGATAATGTATTTGAGTTTGATGATAAGCGCGTATCAGAAATAATGACTCCAAGACCAGATATAGTTGGTGTTCCAGCTGATGCTAATCTGGATTTTATTATAGAAATAATTAATGAGGAAAAGTATACTAGAATTCCGGTATATAAAGAGAATATTGATAATATTGTTGGAATATTACACGTTAAAGATTTAATTCAATTTGTTCAAAAAGATAAAACAGAATTTAGTATAGAAAAAATTATCAGAATGGCATATTTTGTTCCAGAATCTAAAAAAACAGATGAGTTGTTTACAGAACTAAAAAAGCATAAGATACAAATGGCTGTCGTTATTGATGAATATGGTGGAACAGCGGGAATTGTTACCATGGAGGATTTGGTAGAGGAAATAGTTGGTAATATATTTGATGAATATGATATTGAGGAAAATGATGTTGAGTATGAGTGTTTGGACAATAATACCTATATTTTTGACGGCTCAATAAGTTTAGATAAAGTAGAAGAAGTACTTGGTGAGACGCTACCTGCTGATGGTTTTGATACATTAAGCGGGTTTATCATGGATTTACTTGGTAGAGTACCAAAAAAAGATGAAACTCCAACTGTAGAGACTGAAAATATTGTTTTTAAGGTAGTAAAGCTAGAAGGTAAACGTATTGTTAAGATAAAGGCGGCTAAAAAATTAAACAACTTGTAAATTTGTATTAACAAAGGGATGTTGCAAATGAATACGGAATTAAAAAAAATAGTACAATATGTTAATGGCCAGCATAAAAAAGGTAAACTAAAGAAAATAATTTTTAAATACTCTTGTTTGTTTATCGGTGCATTATTGGCTGCAATTGGTTTAGAGGAATTTCTTATACCAAACAATATAATTGATGGTGGTGTCGTTGGTATTTCTATCATAACCAGCTATTTATCGAATCTGCCATTGGGTATATTTACCACACTTTTTAATATTCCATTTCTTTTTATGGGATACAAGAATATAGGGAAATCATTTGTTATTTCATCAGTATTTGCAATATTATCATTAGCCTTCTGGACAACTATATTTCATCCTATACAGAAATTTACAGGAGATGTTCTGTTAGCAACTGTTTTTGGTGGAGTAATACTGGGTATAGGTGTTGGTATGATAATACGTTTTGGGGGCTCACTTGATGGAACAGAAATGGTGGCTATTGTTTTAAATAGGAATTCTATATTTTCTGTTGGGCAAATAGTAATGTTCTTTAATGTTTTTATTTTAAGCAGTGCCGGATTGGTATTTGGTTGGGATAAGGCAATGTATTCACTGATTGCATACTTTGTTGCCTTTAAGGTTATAGATATAGTGATTGAAGGAATTGATGAAACAAAGGCAGCATTCATTATTTCAGATTATTCAAATGAAATTGCAGATGCTATTACAGCTAGACTTGGTAGAGGAGTTACTTATTTAGATGGTGCAGGAGGATATACTAAGAAAGAAAAAAAGGTTTTATATTGTGTGATAACAAGGCTTGAGGTAGCAAAGCTAAAAGCCATTATTTCTGATAAAGATACAAGTGCTTTTGTAACAATATCCGATGTTGCTGATATGATGGGTGGAAAGCATAAGAAGCGCCAGATACATTAATTGATGGAAATAAAGATTTATATTATAAATATAAAATTTAAATAAGTTTGAAAATTAATAAAAACTAAAATACATAAAATTAAATAGTATTATACCTTATGGTACTTAAGGGGCTATTGTAAAATATCTCTTAATCACATTATATAGTAAAGGTTAACAAAGCCAGAGACAAGATATAATTGTTAAGAAATATTATCTGTAGTCTCTTTTTAGTGTCAATTTATACTAGTTAACATTTATATATGGAATAGCATCTTAAATAGCCGTATCTACGTCGATGGAATTAAGTTGCAAATAGTGATATTTTGTTAAACCATTAAGGAAATCGGTTTTATTGATTTAAATTAATAAAATTAATGTTGAGTTTATAAAAATTAATGATAATATTAAAAATATTTATAATTATTTTAAAAAACATGTTGACATTATTTAACTTTAGGAATAATATAGTTATATAAGTTAATAATATTAATTATAAACTTAAAAAAATTAATAAGCTTTATAAAATTAATGAAGCGATTCATTAAGGAATTACAGATTATATTTAAGATTTAAAAGCTAAACTAATATACTTGGTTCAAGATAATCAAATTATTTTATTTTTAGAGGTGATATTATGGCTAGAGAAGCAATGGGCAGGTGCCCGGTTTGTGGTGGTGAAACAGAAGTAACAAAAATAACATGTAATAGCTGTGATACAGTTATTGAAGGACACTTTACACTATGCAAATTCTGTAAACTAACAAATGACCAGAAGGCATTTATAGATGTTTTCATTAAATGTAGAGGAAATATTAAAGAAGTTGAAAAAGAGCTCGGAATTTCATATCCAACAGTTAAAAACAAGCTGGAGGATGTCGCATCAGCACTTGGACATAAGGGTGAACCTGAACCATTTGAACCTGGTAAGAATAAGGAGATACTTGATAAGCTTAATGCTGGTGAAATCACTGTTGAAGAGGCAGTTGAACTAATGAAATAATAACGGAAACCGATTATGGACTTTTTTGGGAGGGGATTTAGCGATGTCAATTAGTGAAGAAAGATTATTAATATTAAAAATGCTTGAAGAAAAGAAGATAACAAGTGAAGAGGCTGCAAAACTATTAGCAGCATTAGAACAAGAGCCAAAGCAAGAAACTACTGAAAATTTTAGAAAAAATCAGGGACCAAGACAAAACGGATTTACCGACGAAGCTGCAAAAGTAAGGGATAGAGTTAACAATTGGAAAAATGAGTTTAAGAACAATTATAATCAAGCTGACTTTGATAATATGATTGATGATTTTGCAAATAAAGCTGAAAAAATCGGTAAGAATGTTGCTGCAACAACATTTGGTATAGTTGATAAAGTTATAGATTACGTTGGTAGCTTTGTTGATACAAATTCCTTTAATATTTTCGGAAGTTTGCAGACAGTACAAAAGAATTTTGAGGTTATTCCTGCTGAAGGTGCTACATTGGATATTTCTGGGGTTAATGGATCTGTTACTGTTAAGAAACATCTTGATCCAAGCGTAAAAATAATTTCTAGGATAAAGAGTACTGTTTCAAATGGTGAAGGTATTTTATCATTTGTTGATGATCCAAATGCTATAGCACTGAGGGTTAACAGTGCTGCAATGAATGCTAGTGTTTCACATGAGATTTTTATACCTGATAGTAAATTTAAAGCAATAAAAATAGAAAACTCAAATGGAAAGATTTATATTGAGGATTCACTATCAGAAGAGATTACAGCAACCACAAAGAATTCTAGTATTGAGCTAATGGGAGTAAACAGTGATAAAATAGCTGTGAACACCAAGAATGGAAGAGTTCAAATGAACTATATTATTGGAAATAAAGTTGAGATTAATACTACTAATGCTGTAATTGATATAAAGCACATTAAAGTGCAGGATATTAGTGCGGTAACTATAAATGGCAGAATCATAATAGAAAATGCTCAGAATATTAACGAAACTACTGATATGAACATGTATCTGAAAACTACAAATGGCGGTATCAAAGTCAATATGAATGATTTAGATGGCAGAGCATACAAAGTAAAAGCACATGCAAGTAATGGTTCAATTAATTTACTTATACCTGAAATAGTATATCATAATGTTAACCGCAAAGGAGAAGCAGGAAGCTTTGTTGAGGCTGAGAGCAAGGATTTTGAAACAGGACTTAACAAGGTTATAATTACTGGTGAAACCGTGAATGGACAGATTGAAATAGTTAAGTAATCCCACAACCTGAGATTTAGGAGTATCCCCCTTCCTGAATCTCAGACCTCCTAATAATTAAGAAAAATTTGTTTCACACCCAAAGTTAAAATGCGTTATTGAAAAATATTAGATACCTAAAAGCAATTGACTTAATTTTTAGAATTATGATATATTAGTATAGTAAATTAGGTCAAGAAGACTTTTGAATGTTTGATATCTTTGTATTTTGTTATTTACAGCATTGGGATGAACCCAAAAAAGAAGCTAAAAACTAGCTCTTTTTTGGGTTTTAATTTTTTAAATCTACTAAAGTGTCAATTACCATTCAAACCCCAAATATAGGCTTTAGCCGATAGCAATTAACTTTATTTATTGAAAGGATTGGTTTTTGCAATGCATATTCCAGACAATTATTTAAGCCCATCAACATGCGCTGTTATGGGTGCAGCGATGGTTCCCGTTTGGACAATTGCTGTAAAAAAGGTCAAGGGGGAAGTAACGAAAGTAAAAATACCACTACTTGGCATAGGGGCAGCGTTCTCTTTTTTATTAATGATGTTTAACATACCCTTGCCTGGGGGAACAACTGGTCATGCAGTAGGAGGAACTTTGATTGCAATCTTACTGGGACCCTTCTCAGCCTGCATTTCAGTTACGGTTGCGTTACTTATTCAGGCATTAATGTTTGGTGATGGAGGAATACTTGCCTTTGGTGCAAACTGCTTTAATATGGCATTTGTTCTGCCTTTTGTAGGTTATTTTATCTACAAATTTATAAAGGATAGAGTAAAATCAGAAAAAGGTGAGTACGTAGGAATAGTAATTGGCTCATACTTAGGATTAAATGTTGCAGCACTTCTTACAGCAATAGAATTTGGTATTCAACCATTATTGTTTACAAATTCTGCAGGTCAGCCCTTATATAGCCCATATGCATTGGGTGTTTCAATACCTGCAATGACGATACCGCATTTACTAGTAGCGGGTTTTGTGGAAGCCTTATTTACTGCTGTAATATTTACATTCATTAAAAAGGTATCTCCAGGTACAATATATGAAGGTGAAAAGCAAAAGACAAAAGCTGTTTATGGATTGATATTTACATTGATTTGCTTGACACCGCTTGGACTTCTTGCCACAGGAACTGCTTGGGGTGAATGGGGCGTAGACGAAATAAAAGATGTTGTTTCAGGAGGAAAATCACTTGGATTTGTGCCTGAAGGAATGAAAAATGGGTTTAATTTTGAAACAATTATGCCAGATTATACTATAAATGGACTGCCTGATATTGCAGGATATATATTATCTGCGGTAGCAGGTGTTGCAATCCTAATTATTTTGTTTAAAATTATAGGTAGCAATAGGAAAAACAAACCCGGGAGCAAGGTTGAAGAAAATTAGAAAATGTTGGTATGGTTATTGCCGAGTCCATGCCATTATTTCATGTAAATTTTGTGCAAATGGGGGCATGGACATATTAATGAATAATAAACAGGATTTAACAGGCTCATATGTGCCTGAGTGGTTGATAGTTGAAAATGAGTACACACCTCAATCAGATAAGGATACTTTTATAAACAAAAGTGTCCTATCTTTATTGAACCTTATTTCAAGAATTAAAAGCCAAGGTGGATACAAAGAAGATACACTAAAAGTAAGTGCGGTTTTAAAGGTGGCATTAACTTTTATTCTCATATTATTTTTATCTTTATCACATAGCTTCACGTTCATAATAATTGTAAATGTATATCTTCTGCTTATATTAAGCATGATGAGCGGAGAAGATATTTTAAAAATCTTTAGAACAAGTTTTGTCATTGCTGTACTCACAATCATAATACTATTGCCTGCAGCTTTTTGGGGGAATTATTATAGTATAATAATGATAACTCCAAAAGTTTTTGCAACAGTCACCGCAGTAAATATTGTGTCACATTCAACCAAATGGAATAATATCACTAATGCACTGAAAGTGTTCTTCATACCAGATTTATTTATACTGGTTTTGGATATAACAATAAAATATATTCTTCTGCTAGGAGAATTTTCACTGAATATGCTTTATGCATTAAAACTTAGGTCAGTAGGAAAAAATAGAAGTAAATATACGGCACTATCAGGGATTGCCGGGATAATGTTTATTAAATCAAAAGAAATGTCTGAAGATATGTATAGTGCTATGGAGTGCAGAGGTTTTACTGGTGAATACAAAATTAATAAAAAGTCTAAAATTACTTTTTATGATATTATATATATTGCAATGAATGCTATGATAGCTTTTCTATTTTTCTATTTAAACTGAGTTCTTAGGGTTATTTCCTATCGAAATCTTAGAACTTGTTATTCAGAGCCGTAATGTCACCTATTTCCACATTAAGAGTGGCATTAGACATCGGATAAGAATAAGAATCAAGCTAAAATAGCAAATATGTAAGGTCAGTCCTTGACATGATTAATAAAGAAAGGCAAATGCTGATGATTGATTTATCCAATGTAACATATTCATATTCGGGTATCCTAGCATTAAATAATATAAGCTTAAAAATAACAAAGGGTGAAGCTGTTGCTTTAATGGGACCAAATGGAAGCGGCAAATCTACTGTTTTGAAGCTTATCAACGGAATAATATCTCCTGACAGCGGCGGTTACAAATACAATGATGAAGAAATAACCCATAAAAAGCTGCAGGATACAAAGTTTGCAAAAAGCTTTCATCAGAAAATAGGTTTCGTATTCCAGAACTCTGACACACAGCTTTTTTGTGCAGATGTATATGATGAAATAGCATTCGGCCCACGGCAAATGGGTTTGAGTGAGACTGAAATTGAAAAAAGGGTTAACGATTGTCTGGAATTATTAAACATTCAGGACTTTAAGCATAGACCACCATATCATTTAAGTGGCGGAGAGAAACGAAAGGTTGCTGTTGCTTGTGTGTTGTCACTAAATCCTGAAGTACTGATACTAGATGAACCGATGAACGGTTTAGATCCTAGAACACAGAGGTGGCTAGCTGAGTTTCTTGTTAAACTAAATAAAGCAGGCAAAACGTTGGTTATATCAACGCATAATCTTGAACTTGTACATGAAATTTCATCAAGGACAATATTGTTTGATGGAAAGCATACCATTGCAGCTGATATGGATACGGTTAAATTGCTTGAAAATATTGAACTATTAAAAAGCGTAAATTTGGTAGATGAATACTATCATAGCCATGATGGAACAGATCACAAGCACTATCATATTCATAATCATAGCTATTAAAGTGAAAATTCAATAAGTTAAAACATAGCTGTTAGAGTGCAAATTTTAATAAGTTATATCATAGCTATTAGAGTGCAAATTCAATAAGATAAATCATAGCAATTAAGTGCAACTTTAATAAGCTAAAAGAAGTTTTACAATAGGGGGAGTTAAATGCGTATTGCGGTTATTGATGGTCAGGGCGGGGGTATTGGAAAAGCGATAGTTGAAAAATTAAAAGCTGCTTTTGATGAAGACATTGAAATATTTGTTTTAGGTACAAATGCCTTAGCGGCATCCTTAATGCTCAGAGCAGGAGGAAATGAAGGGGCTTCAGGTGAAAATGCAATAGTAGTAAATGCCCCAAAGGTCGATATAATTATAGGTACCATCGGAATTATCGCTGCAAACTCGATGCTTGGCGAATTAACTCCATTAATGGCAAAAGCCATTGCAGAGAGTCCAGCAAAGAAAATATTAATTCCTTTAAACAGATGTAATATTGACATTGTAGGAGTAAATAATCAGCCATTACCACATTTGGTAGATGAAGCTATAGAACTTATTAAGAAATATAGGGGGGAATAAAATGTGTGAAGCGAATGTATATTTATTAGATAAGAATGGAAATGAAAAGTTGTTGTTGGAATCAGTTGATAAGGTAGTTCCATGTGATAATGGGATCTTATTAGAGAATATATTTAACCAGAGGAAAACAGTAAAAGCAAAGATTAAGGAAATGGCTCTGGTAGAGCATAGAATTATACTTGAGGAAGAGTAGAAACAGCTATTGAAATTCTGTTCATACTTATCAATGGTTTGCTGCCAAAATAATTTACTAGAATTAGTCTATATATTATTCCAATGACTGAATGGTAGCCGTTTCATGATTCAGTCTCATTGTTTTTTTCTTTACAATTGCGCAGTAATTATGTTCATGATATAATACATAATTGCGTATGACACTTTATTTAAAATCTTTTTTACCCAATAGAAAAGTCAATTACTATCGACCGATAGTTTGGGTTTGGCTCTTTAGTGAATATTTAGCATAGAAAAAAATAAAACTATAAGTATGATTACTATACGAGTAATTTGAAGTTTGGAGGATGTTATGTTTGATAAACTGCAGGTGGCAGAGGATAGGTACGAGGAAATAAGTCATAAGCTTAGCGACCCGGATATTATTAATAACCAAGATGAATATAAAAAATTAATGAAGGAATTTTCCGACTTAGAGGAAATTGTACAAAAATTTAGAGAGTACAAGAAAGTTACTAATGATGTTGATGAAGCTAGAGCACTTTTGGAAGAGACTCTTGAAAAAGAATTTCATGAGATGGTACAACTAGAGTTTGAAGAAGCGCAAGAAAAGCTTGAGAAAATAAAGAAGCAATTAAAGATAATGCTTGTTCCAAAGGATCCAAATGATGACAAAAGCGTTATTGTTGAAATCCGTGGAGGTGCCGGCGGTGAGGAAGCTGCCTTATTTGCAGGTGTTCTTTTCAGAGCTTTGACGAGATATGCAGAGAGACAAAATTGGAGAACAGAGATAGTCGATGAAAACCCTACTGAACTGGGTGGTTTTAAAGAAGTAGTTTTCTCAATTGAGGGTAAGGGTGCATACAGTAGACTCAAATTTGAAAGTGGGGTACACAGAGTTCAAAGAGTTCCTTCTACAGAATCAAGTGGGCGTATTCATACATCTACAATCACCGTAGCAGTTTTGCCAGAGGTTGAGGATGTTGATGTTGATGTAAACCCTAATGATTTGAGGATTGATACCTATAGAGCAAGTGGAGCAGGTGGACAGCACATAAACAAGACGAGTTCAGCTATTAGAATAACACATATACCAAGTGGTCTTGTTGTTACTTGTCAGGATCAACGTTCTCAGCATAAGAATAAAGATAAGGCAATGAAAGTACTTAGATCAAAGCTTTATGATATTGCTCAGCAGCAACAAAATTCTGACCTTGCTCAAGATAGGAAAAGCCAGGTTGGTAGTGGGGATAGAAGTGAAAGAATCAGAACTTACAATTACCCACAGGGCAGAGTTACTGACCACAGAATAAATTTAACTCTCTACAAGCTTGATCAAGTTTTAGATGGAGATCTTGATGAATTGATAGATGCATTGATAACAACTGAGCAGTCTGAAAAATTAGGTAGCGGAAGTGACGATGAAGATTAATGTATCAACATTTATATAATAGTGATGAAATAAATATTTATAAAGTTGGACGAATCATTAATAATCCCACTCTGCAAAGAATAGTATTGTTATAGAACATTTTATATAAGAGGGCTTTGCTTTTGGGACAGATATTAAAAATTGCAATAATTGGCTTGATATCAGGCATTACCGGAACAGGTATTGGTGGATTGATAGCCTTTTTTGTGGACAAAAATATTAGTAATAGATTGTTAAGTACTATTCTTGAATTTTCAGCTGGACTTATGACATCTGTTGTTTGCTTTGAATTAATTCCGGAGGCAACGAAAATTGCTGGATTAAATTTGACGATGATAGGTGTGATTTTAGGAGTTCTAATAATAATATTTATTGATGATGTAGTAAAGCAATTGAGTATAGTGAAGAATACTGGAGGTAACTCAAATTTATTGCGAGCAGGAATATTGGTTTCAATTGGGCTAGCTCTTCACAACTTACCTGAAGGGTTTGCAGTGGGTTCTGGTTTTGAGGCATCGGTATCACTTGGAATTACACTAACAGTTGTAATAGCGATACATGATATTCCAGAGGGGATTGCTATGGCACTACCTATGAAAATAGGAGGCTTCTCGGCTGTAAAAGCTTTTTTGCTAACTATATTATCAGGGGTTCCAATGGGATTAGGAGCGTTAATTGGTGCGGCATTAGGACATATTTCACAACAGTTTGTAGCAATTTGCTTGGGGTTTGCAGGTGGAGCCATGCTTTATGTTATATTTGCAGAGCTTATACCTGAATCTAAAAGAATTTATTTGGGCAGAATGTCATCAATGGGTAATATATTAGGAATTTTGTGTGGTATAATAGTAACAATGTTAAATTGAGTATTTGTGCCTTGTAATTTATCTACTAGTTACTTGGTACAATTAGTGACATGTTCGCAAGCTTGCTAGCTTTGCTGGATACGGAGGACAAAATAATTTTATGGTAACAAAAGTTATTGAAATAGATACTAAAAATATTGATAAAGATAAACTACGTGTTGCTGCGGATGCATTAAAAGAAGGTAAAATAGTTGCATTTCCTACTGAAACAGTATACGGATTAGGTGCAAATGCTTTGAACTCAGAGGCTGTAGAGCAAATATTTGTAGCAAAGGGACGTCCGTCTGATAATCCTCTTATAGTACATATTGCTGATAAAGAAAAGGTTTATGAGCTGACTGAAAATATACCTGAGAAGGCTTCTAAATTAATGGACAAGCTTTGGCCAGGTCCACTAACATTAGTATTTAAAAAAAGTCCAATTATACCTCGAATAATAACAGCCGGACTCAATACAGTAGCCGTACGTATGCCTGAGCACCCTGTTGCACAGGAGTTGATTAGATTAGCGGCAATTCCTGTAGCTGCACCAAGCGCAAATGTATCTGGCAAGCCAAGTACTACAACGGCACAGCATGTTTTACAGGATTTAGATGGAAAAATCGAAATGGTCGTCGATGCGGGGAGTTCACGAGTGGGACTTGAGTCAACGGTTCTTGATGTTACAGTTGATCCTCCTATGCTTTTAAGACCAGGCGGAGTGACACCAAAGCAAATCGAAGAAATTATAGGGCATATTGAAATTGATAAAACCATATTAGGAAAAGTAAATATAGATAATGTACCAAAATGCCCAGGAATGAAGTATAAACACTATGCTCCAAAGGCGCAGGTTACTCTAATCAAAAGTAAAGATATTAATACTCAAGTTAAAAAAATATGTGAGTTGGCAGAAAAGATAAGCGGTGAAGGCAAAAAGGTTGGAGTTCTTGCTACAGACCAAACAATTAGCAGATATGAAGGCTATGAAGTTATTTCTATGGGTGATAGAAATAATCCTGAAACTATAGCATCAAGTATATTTTCACTCTTTCGTGAATTTGATGATATGGGTGTTGAGGCTATTTTGGCTGAAACAGTGGATGAGAATGGGGTTGGACTAGCTATAATGAATAGAATGGTAAAAGCCGCTGGTTATAACATTATTCAAGCTTATTAGCTTTTAAGAGCAGATAAGATTGGAATTACTAATACTTTAAAGCCAACGAATTTTGTCAAATAGGAACTGCTAAATTAATTCAAGAAAGGAAGCCGTCTAATGTTGCATAGCGGCTTGTATGTTGGTATTTGATGCGAAATATGGATGTGAACACAAATATGAAGAAAAATGATAATACTAATAAAAAAAAGAATTTAAATGTTGTATTTGTTTGCACAGGAAATACCTGCCGAAGTTGTATGGCTGAAGGTGTTTTTAGAGCTATAGCGGAAAAGAATAAGTCATGCTTTAAAGCTGTATCAAGGGGAATCCATGCATTTGATGGAGATCCTGCTTCAGAGCATTCGATAAATGCACTTAAAACGCTGTGGAATATTGATATTTCAAATCATAAGGCAAAAATGCTACTAAATGATGAGGTCTATCATGCTGATTTTATTTTTACTATGACAAAAGCGCAAAGGGAAATTTTAAAGGCTAAGTTTCCAGAGAAGCGTTCTAACATTTTTACTCTGAAGGAATATGTATACCCAAATATCAATTCAGAAAGTTTTATGCTGGATATTAGTGATCCCTATGGCATGCCATATCAAATATATGAAAATTGTGCAAGAGAAATATTCCAATGTGTTGAAATTGTAATGGAAAAGATGCGTTAATATTCAGCATAATATGGTTTAATAATTGTAGGGATTTATCCTTAATGTGCAAATTTATTTATAGATACAATAGACAATATATTACTTCTATATTTTTTTGACATGTGATAATTTATACTATAAAATAAATAAGGATATATTGATAAAATAATATATTTTAATTGAAGGAGTTATATCTTTATTTTTTGGAGGAATTATGATTGCAATAGGGAGCGACCATGCAGGATATTTATTAAAGGCAGATATAATCAAGTTCCTTGAAGGTAAGGGGTTAGAGGTTAAGGACTTTGGCACAAATACATGTGATTCAGTTGATTACCCTGATTATGGACAGGCAGTAGCCGAAGCAGTTAGTAGCGAAGAGTGTGAAAAAGGTATAATAATTTGCGGCACAGGAATAGGAATATCTATTTCAGCAAATAAGGTACCTGGTATAAGAGCTGCTGTTTGTACAGATAGTTACATGGCGAAGATGAGTAGACAGCATAATGATGCAAATATCTTGGCAATAGGAGAAAGAGTTGTAGGTCCTGGAGTTGCTTTTGATATTATTGAAACATGGCTTGACACTGAATTTTTAGGTGGAAGGCATCAGAACAGAGTTAACAAAATTTCAGCTATTGAAAAAAAATATATTGCAAAGTGAGGAATTATAAATGGAAAATGTATTTATTTTTGATCACCCATTGATTCAGCACAAGATATCATTATTAAGGGACAAAAACACAGATACAAAGGAATTTAGAGAGTTAGTTTCAGAAATAGCAATGCTTATGGGGTATGAGGTTACTAGAAACATGCCACTTAAAGAAGTTGAAATTGAGACACCAGTTGGTATTGCAAAGACAAATGTGATATCAGGTAAAAAACTAGGTATAGTACCAATATTGAGAGCTGGATTGGGAATGGTTGATGGTATGCTCAGTCTTCTTCCTATGGCTAAGGTTGGACATATAGGTCTGTATAGAGATCCTGAAACCCTACAGCCTGTAGAATACTACTGCAAGCTTCCAGTGGACGTTGAGGAAAGAGAAATAGTTGTACTTGATCCTATGCTTGCAACAGGAGGATCATCATCAGCTGCTATTCAGTTTATAAAGAACAGAGGCGTAAAAAACATAAAATTAATGTGTTTGATTGCAGCAAAAGATGGTATTGAAAGAGTGCATAAGGATCATCCAGATGTTTCAATATATTGTGCAGCTGTAGATGAGAAATTAAATGATCATGCATATATCATACCTGGACTAGGTGATGCTGGAGATAGATTATTTGGAACAAAGTAATTTTTTTTACTAAACCACCATTTAACAAATTGTATAATTATATTAAGTAATATCGGTAATAGTGTCCATATTATTACTTGAATTTAACAAGTCATATAATTATGTTAGGCAAAAAGTATATATGCTATTACATTATCAGTTTTACTTAATTAGGGCATGGCTATAATAATGAACAATATTGGGGGACTTTATGAGACCGTCTTGGGATGAGTATTTTATGCAGATTGTTGAGCTGATAAAGACTAGATCTACTTGTCTTAGGAGGCAAGTAGGAGCTGTTATTGTTAAGGACAAGAGAATCCTTGCCACTGGTTATAATGGAGCTCCTGTAGGCTGTAAACACTGTTCAGAAATTGGCTGTTTAAGGGATCAACTAGGTGTTCCATCAGGACAGAGACATGAGCTTTGCAGAGCAATACATGCAGAACAAAATGCAATTGTTCAGGCAGCATATAGTGGGACTAGTGTAAATGGCGCTACCCTTTATGTAACAAACCAGCCTTGTGTACTTTGTGCAAAGTTGGCTATAAATGCAGGTATAACCAGAATAGTATTTAGTGGTGAATACCCTGACGAATTATCAATGACGTTGCTTAAAGAATCAGGTATAGAGGTTGTAAAGTTTTAGGTTTTATATGGGTGTTATTATAAGTTAAAGAATAAATCCTTAATGTTTTATTAAAAACATAAATAATACCATTTATATTTAAGTTTTGACCAGAGGGAGAATATAACCTCCCTCTATTTTGATGTTTGGGTAGTTTGTAAATATATAAAATTTTTGATGTTTCAAGAACGAGAAGGTGTATAAATAAATGACCAGTGTATATGAATACTTTATTTCTTTTATTCTCGCATTTATTGTTGCATTCTCTGCTACGCCTATAGTTAAAAGTTTAGCTTTTAGGGTGGGAGCTGTAGATATTCCAAAGGATAATCGCAGAATGCACAAGCAGCCTATAGCCAGATTGGGCGGTTTGGCTATAGTTACAGGATTTTTTATTTCATTGCTATTCAGTGTTATTAGTTCCAATTTCTTTCATATGGGAACTTCAATAAACTTTGACCTAAGATTCATTGGAATGGTAGCAGGTAGTTTAATAATTGTTGTTATGGGTGTTATTGATGATATTAAAGCACTTAGTGCAAAGCTAAAATTTCCGATACAGATAATTGCTGCACTGATAATTGTAGTTTCTGGTACTAGAATTGAATTCATTACCAACCCATTTTCAGTTGTAGGCCGTTCAGATTTGCAACCTTGGAGTTCATATCTTATAACTGTATTATGGATAGTAGGTATTACAAATGCAATAAACTTTATTGATGGATTGGATGGATTGGCAGCAGGTGTTTCATCAATAGCGCTGATGTCTCTTTTCTTTGTTTCTGTTATGAGACCA
This sequence comes from Bacillota bacterium, assembly GCA_023444055.1. Classification (GTDB taxonomy): domain Bacteria; phylum Bacillota; class Clostridia; order Acetivibrionales; family DSM-1351; genus Ruminiclostridium. Next base: position 44,721 of record JAEZRV010000080.1, on the reverse strand, counting down.
GATCCGGACATAGCTACAGCTGTACTAGCAGCAATGCTAGCTGGAGCTACATTGGGATTTTTACCATACAACTTTAATCCTGCAAAAATATTTATGGGTGATACTGGTTCAACATTCCTAGGGTTTATATTAGGAACAATTTCAATTCAGGGAACCTACAAGCAATATACAGCAATAGCGGTGGCGGTACCTTTACTTGTACTTGCATTACCATTATTTGATACTATTTTTGCAATATTACGCAGACTCGCCAGTGGTAAGTCACCTATGACTGCTGATAGAGGTCATTTGCACCATAGACTTATAGATGTAGGACTAACACAGAAGCAGTCGGTTGCGGTTATATATATTGCAAGTGCAGCTTTGGGATTATGTGCGGTAGTTCTTGATTATAAAGGTCCTATCAGTGCAATAATATTAGTAGTAGCGGTTGCTATATTTGTAATCGGTGGATCAATGTATATGACTGAGATGAACAATAATAATAGAATCAGAGAGTGTCATAGCTTGCAAAATCCATGTAGAATGGCTTTAATTGGAGGTAGAAAATTGGATAGACTAAAAGTAATGACGATATTCGGAACTAGACCAGATGCTGTAAAAATGGCTCCGCTTGTTAAGGAGCTTGAGAAGTGTGAAAAAATTGATTCTGTAGTCTGCGTAACAGGTCAGCATAGAGAAATGCTCGATCAAGTACTTAATATATTTGAAATTACACCAGGGCACGATTTGAACATAATGCAGAGTAGACAGACCTTAACTGGAATTACTACAAGAGCACTAGAGGGGCTAGACGAAGTATTGGAAAAGGAAAAACCAGATATAGTCCTTGTTCACGGAGATACTACTACCTGTTTTGTAGGTAGCCTTGCAGCCTTTTACAAGCAAATTGCAGTTGGACACGTAGAAGCAGGACTTCGGACATTTGACAAGTATTCACCATACCCAGAAGAAATGAATAGAAAGCTGACTGGCTCAATGGCCGATATTCATTTGGCTCCCACTGATACTAACAAAGCAAATCTGCTAAGAGAAGGAATAGATCAAAATGCTATATATGTTACAGGTAATACTGTAAACGATGCATTAAAGACAACAGTAAAGGATAATTACATTTTTGATTGTGAAGCTCTAAGAAATATTGATTTCAAAAACAAGAGAGTTATAGCTGTTACAGCTCATAGAAGAGAAAATTTAGGGGAGCCGCTGCGAAATATTTGCCGTGCTTTAGCTACATTAGTTAATAATTATGAGGATGTTGAGGTGGTTTATGCTGTACATCTTAATCCGGTTGTTCAGGAAACAGCGCGTGAAATTCTTGGTGACAAAGATAGAGTACACTTGATACCACCGTTAGATGTACAAGATATGCACAACTTAATGGCTAGATCATACATGATTATGACTGATTCAGGAGGAATTCAAGAAGAAGCCCCTACCCTTGGAAAGCCTGTATTAGTACTTAGAAAAGAAACTGAAAGACCAGAGGCGGTTAAGGCTGGAACAGTAAGGCTTGCTGGAACTGTAGAACATGAAATTGTTGAGCACGCTACAAGGTTATTAGAAAATAAAGATGATTATGAGGAGATGGCAAAGTCAGTGAATCCATATGGGGATGGATATGCTTCAGAAAGAATTGTTCATGCATTATTATTCCATTTTGGACTGACTGATGAGAAGCCAGAGGAGTTTAGTGTATAAAAACAATAGTTAAATGTATAACTAGACCAAAATAATACTATTGGAAATGTCGTTTGCTAAGTCTCTTTCATTTATAAATTAACAAGGGAGTGTTGAAAAACTACTTTAAGAAAATAGTTTTCAACACTTCTTTGTATTAAAAATAGAAAAATATTCTGCAGCATACAGCGGTCTATTTATCCGATAGTCTAAAAAGAAATCAACAAATATTGGTATGACATTGTGATAAACATTATAACCCAAAATAGATGATATAAAACAAAACAAAAAAGCTCGACATAAGTCGAGCTTTAAGTATTCTTTAATTTTTTACAAAGTCCATTTTAACTTTGTAAATGGACTTTGTTAATTTGAACTTATTATTTAGAAACATTATCTGTAGTCTTTGTATTATTAGTATTATCTGTACTAGCTTCACCTGTACTAAATGAGTCTCTCAAAATAACTATATCAACTCTTCTGTTTTTTGCCCTGTTCGCATCAGAATCGTTGGGAGCTATAGACATAGTATCTGCATAGCCAACAGGAGATACTAGTTTAGGATTAAGACCTGCTTCATTTACTAATAATTTTAGGACATTTATTGCTCTACTACTTGATAATTCCCAGTTAGATGGGAATTTAGTACTATTTATTGGTATATTGTCTGTATGCCCTTCAATACGGACATGCTTATTTGGCATTTTACTTAAGATGGTTTTGCCTATAGAAAGTATCTTTTCTTTAGCATCTTTCTCAAGTTCGGCACTTCCAGATTTAAAAGCGAAGGTTGCATCAATTGACATAACAATACCTCGTTCTGTCATATGTACACTTACATCGCCTGCCATACCATCCTTCTTTATTATTCCAGAAATTGCATCTTCTGCTGCGTTATATTGGTTATCCTCCATGTTTGAAGGTATTACAGGTGATGGCATAGTTGCAGGGAAATTTATAAGTGAATTCCCTGATGCACCTCCTGAAACAGTAGATGGCGGTGAACCATTGCCAAATGCTGCACCCAAAGATTGTGAGAGTTGTTGAAACTTCTGAGTATCAACCTGACTATAAGCAAATAAGATAATAAAAAGTATAAGTAGTAGATTCATTAAATCAGCATATGTCAAAAGATAACGTTCAGTGTTATCTTTTACTACCTTGTTTTTTGCCATGTCTATGCTTCAACTCCTTCTTCAGCAGTAGCTTCGCCTTTCTTCTTTCTTCCATTTAATTTTTCCATGAGATTTAAGTTTAACTTCTCTTTAATAATACGTGGATTTTCACCGGCTTGTATTGACAGAAGACCTTCAATAATTATTTCATTGATCATGGTCTCACGTTGTGCTTTTACTTTAATTTTATTACCAAATGGTAACCAGGCAAGATTTGCAAAAGATATACCATAGAATGTAGCAATAAATGCACCTGCTATTTTTGGACCAAGAGCTAACGGGTCACTTAGATCCCTCAAGATATTTAACATACCCATAACAGTTCCACAAACACCCATGGCAGGCCAAGTTCCACCCATTGCTTCGAAAATCTTAGCTCCGGATTCATAGATTTCTTCTTGTAGAGCAGTTTCTCTTGCTAAAATATCTTTAATAACTTCAGTTTCAATACCATCGACAACTAATGCTAACCCTTTTCTTATTAAGTCATTTTTATTAGTCTGTGCGTCTTGCTCTAGACTTAGTAAGCCATCCTTTCTGGCTTTTTCTGAAAGATCTGCCAACTCGTTGATTATATCTATTTCGTTGTATTCTTTTTGGGTAAATATCATACTTAATGTAGATATAAACTTTTTCCACTCAGTTAAAGGAAAGGCTAAAAGAGTTGCACCAAAACCTCCGCCGAATACAATGAAAAAAGCTGCCGGGTTTATTAATTTTGTAAGAGTAGAAAAATCGAAATGCCCTTCTTCTAAATATCCTAACAAAACTCCACCAAAGCCAACAATCAAACCAATAATACTTGTAATATCCATAAGTTACCACTCCTGAAAGGTTGAATTCTTTTGTACACATTACATAATAAAAGTGCTAAAATCCCTGTGTATATTGCAATAAAAAAACTAATAATATTGACAAAAAACACCAATTACTTGTCGAAAAATAATTGAAATTGTCGAATATTAGGCTAATGTTTTTACAAATGATATTGCTTTAGCAAATTCAATATGCTATTATTAAAAATAATTTAAAGAAATGCTGACAATGTATTTGTAAAAATGACCTAAATAGATATCGTAATATTAAACATAAAACTTAACTATTTTTTATTGAGAAAAGTGAATTAAAATAATATGAGTAATATTTTGAAATTTTTTATTAAAAGAGTGGGTATATTATATTTTATAATTGTTATTGTATGCTTTTTTTGTAAATATCAAAGAATACCTATGATAGTTGCTTTGACATTAAGTGTTATATTTTCACTATTAAGATTTTGGCTACTTGAGTCGATGATAAATTATCGAGAAAATAATGGTAGCAAGAGGAAAAAAATTACAATTATTGCAATCCTAATAATATATATTTTTGGTTTGTTTGTAATTGGGATAACGGTCATATTAGCTTTAAATTTTGGTGTTTATACATTTATTGCTGCATTGATCGGATCGCTTTCGATAGTAATAATTACTATTTTTAATGGCATTACAGAAGCGTTAGGCATTACAAAAAATGGATTTGGAGAGAAGGTGATATAATGGGTGAAAAACTAGCTCATGCAATGGAACCACAGATTGCATTCGTAATGAATCTATTCGGGTTTGAAATACCTGTAACTGATCTTGTAGTAACTATGTGGATTATAATGGCGATAATGATTATTCTTGCTATTTTTCTTACACGCAAACTTTCTATAGTTCCCAATAAGAGACAAAATATTGCAGAACTAATTGTAGAGCTTATCAATAATATGGTAAAGGATGCAATTCCACATCACTGGAAGGCGTTTGCACCATATCTTGGTACTGTTGTATTATTCCTGGTTTTTGCAAATACAGTTTCAATATTTAATATTATTCCTGGAGCAGAAGAAGGCTTTAAATTAAGACCCCCAACAAGAAATATAAATGTTACTGTATGCTTTGCTGTTATGTCAATTTGTGTAGTTATTTTTGCAGGAATAAGATATAAGGGAGTAGGCGGCTGGATAAAAAGCTTCGCACAGCCAACACCAATAATGCTTCCATTTAACATACTTGACTATGTAATAAAGCCAACGTCTCTGGCATTACGTCTTTTTGGTAATATATTAGGTGCGTTTATAGTTATGGAGCTTATTTATATGGCATTGCCAATATTTGCACCAGCAGTATTAAGTCTTTATTTTGATTTGTTTGATGGAATTCTTCAAGCATATGTGTTTATGTTATTGACTTCAATATATATTTCTGAAGCATTAGAATAAGGGGGTGAAATTATGACAGGAACAGGTATAATAGCAATAGCAGCTGCAATAGCCGCATTTACTGGTGTTGGAGCAGGTGTTGGTATAGGTATCGCAACAGGTAAAGCTGTTGAAGGAATCGCTAGACAACCAGAGGCAGCAGGTTCAATTAGAACATCTCTACTTCTAGGTGCAGCTCTTGCAGAAGCAACTGCAATTTATGGTTTGGTAGTAGCATTGGTACTTGTTTTCTTAAAAATGTAATTAATAAATTTTTGAGAATAGCAGTATGTTTTTAGTATTTAGGCATATCTGTGAAAGCTATTATTTAATATCTTTCACAGATATGTAGTAGTAATTAGAATGGTGATATAAGTATAGGATTTTAAGTAAGCCTATTATATATATTTAATATCTATCTAAATTAGATAGAAAACGGGCGATAAAGGGGATGTGAGTATATGTTAGCACCTGATGGGTATACATTTGTATTTGTTGCTATAAACTTAATACTATTATACTTAGGTATGAAGAAATTCCTTTTTCATCCTATTACAAAACTTATGGAAGATAGAAAAAGCTCCATAGAGCAGGGGTTAAAGGATGCTGAAAATGCGAAGCTCGAAGCAGCTGATGCACGCAAAAAGTACGATGAGCAGATAAAAAGTATAAAATTAGATAGTGACAAATTGCTAAATGAAGCCAGAGTAAAAGCAGCACGAGAGTATGATGATATAGTAGCAAATGCTAAAAAGGATGCACTTGCAATTGTTCAAAAGGGGCATGAAGATGTTGAACGTGAAAGAGCTGAAATGCTTAAACAGACAAAACAACAGATTGCAGTTCTTGCAATTGCAGCAGCAACAAAGCTAGTTCAAACTAATATGGATACCGATGCTAATAAAGCAATGGTAGATAAATTTATAGACGAGGCAGGTGCTATTTGATGTCACTTGTTGAAAACAGATATGCTCAAGCATTAATGGAACTGTCGCGAGACAACATTGAAGTCGTCCGTCAGGAACTGGAAGAATTAGTTGCTATTTATAATTCAGACAAAGCGTTTAGAAGCTTTTTAGTAGACCCAACAATAAAAGCAGATAAAAAACAAGCTGTAATCAAAAATGTTTTTACCGATAAGCTTAGTAAAAATATGCTTAACTTCTTACTGCTACTTATTGACAAGCAACGTTTAAAAGGGTTGCCTGAAATTTATAAACAATTTGTACGCTTGGTAAACGAAAAATTAAGTGTTTTGGATATGAAGATTATTACATCAGAGCCGTTAACTGAGCAACAACTCTTAAGTATTAAAGAGAAATTTAGAAATAAATATAATGCTGTAGCAGTTAAATCAGAAGAAATGATAGATGCTTCAATAATTGGTGGTATAAAGGTAATTATTGGAGACAAGATTTATGATGGAAGCATTAAAGGTAGAATAGAATCATTAACTGAACTGGTTAGCATATAATAATCAGTTGCAGAGTATGGGGTGAGAAACATGAGTCTTAGACCAGATGAAATTAGCGCAATTATTAAGCAGCAGATAGAAAACTACGGTGCTGCTGTAAAAACTGATGATGTAGGATATGTACTTCAGGCAGGCGATGGTATTGCATCCATTTATGGACTTCAATCATGTATGTCTGGAGAGCTGTTACAGTTCGAAAATAACGTATACGGAATGGCTCAGAATCTTGATGAGGATAGCGTTGGATGCGTTATTTTAGGAGATGACAGACAGATTAAGGAAGGCACAACTGTAAAAAGAACAGGGAAAACCGTTCAAATACCAGTTGGAAATAATCTTATAGGAAGAGTTGTTAGTCCATTAGGCAAGGCGTTAGACGGTAAAGGTGAGATTAATACTGACACTTATCGTCCAGTAGAATTTTTAGCACCAGGTGTTGTTGATAGGAAAAGTGTAGATACGCCATTGCAGACAGGTATAATGGCAATTGATGCATTAATTCCTATTGGAAGAGGACAGAGAGAGCTAATAATAGGTGACAGGCAGACAGGTAAGACTGCAATTGCAATAGATACCATTATTAATCAAAAAGGTAAAGATGTTATTTGTATATATGTTGCTATTGGACAAAAAGCATCTACTGTAACAGGTATTGTTGAAAAGCTTCAAAAATTTGGAGCAATGGAGTACTCAATTGTAGTTTCTTCAACTGCAAGTGATACTGCTTCTATACAATACCTAGCACCATATGCAGGTTGTGCTATTGCTGAAGATTTCATGTATAGAAACCATAAAGATGTTTTAATTATTTATGATGATTTGTCTAAGCATGCAGTTGCATACAGAGCAATGTCCTTGTTGCTTAAGAGACCACCTGGAAGAGAAGCGTATCCAGGAGATGTTTTCTATTTACACTCAAGACTATTAGAGAGGGCTGCAAAGATTAGTGACGAAATGGGTGGAGGATCAATTACTGCACTGCCAATAATTGAAACCTTGGCCGGAGACGTTTCAGCTTATATTCCTACAAATGTAATTTCGATTACTGATGGCCAGATTTATTTGGAATCAGAGTTGTTCAATGCAGGACAAAGACCTGCTGTTAATGTTGGACTATCAGTATCAAGGGTTGGAGGAGCTGCTCAGATAAAGGCTATGAAGAAGATTGCAGGTCCGCTCAGAATAAATTTGGCACAATATAGAGAGTTAGAAGCATTTGCGCAGTTTGGTTCAGACTTGGATAAACAGACCAGGGATAAGCTATTCCAGGGTGAAAGATTGTTTGAAACTTTAAAACAGCCGCAATATATGACACTTCCAGTAGAGGAACAGGTTATAATTCTCTACAGTGCTACAAATAAATATCTTATGGATTTGCCAGTTAATAAGGTTAGTAAGTTTAATAAAGAGTTGATAGAATTTGTTAAAGATAAGTATCCTAAAATACTAACAGGCATAGCACAAACTGGAAGTATTGATGACCAAAATATGAAATTATTAAAGACTGCTGTAGAAGAATTTAAGGCTCAATTTGTTTAAGTAGATACTATATAGGCTGGCTATGTGTGCTAACTTATATAATTCAAGTATAAAACGCCTAAAAGGTGAAGAGTATTAAATGTAATTACTTTTGTAAAAGCTATTTTTGAGAGTGTATTCTCTTACTATAATATAGAAGTATTAGTTCTTATCATTATTAAAAAACAATGCTGGCTTGTTATAAGCCTGTATTGTTTTTATACAGCATTTAAGCGTTTGATTACAAATTATTGTCGTGGCTGTGCGGCGGAAAAGGCGGGTTATCATATGGCAAACAATATGCGTGAGATTAAATCGCATATAAAAAGTATAAACCAGATGCGACAAATTACAAAAGCCATGAAGCTGATATCAACGTCAAAACTGAAAAAGGCAAGAGTACAACTAGAAGAGACCCTTCCGTATTTTAATAAAGTTAAAGAAACTATTGCAGACATTCTTGAACATAGTGGAGATGTTGAAAGTAAATTCTTTGATTTAAGAAATAAAAAAGAAGGGAAAAAGAAAGCCTATATAATCTTATCTGGCGATAAAGGTCTTGCAGGTGGTTATAATAGCAATATTATAAAACTAGCAGAAAAGGCTATAGGCAAGGATAAAGATAATGCAGTGCTTCTAGTGGCCGGCATTTCAGGCAGAGCTTATTTTGTTAGAAAAAACTATAATGTCCATACACAATTTGATTATGCAGTACAAAATCCTACAGTGTATAGGGCGAGAGAAATTGCAGATATTATACTTGATATGTACAACAAGCAGGAAGTTGATGAAGTTCATATAATATTTACCGAGATGGTGTCTGCGATAACACTTCAGCCAAAGGCATTACAGTTATTACCTATTGAAATAGGTGCTTTGCGTGAAGAAATTAAAGACATTGAAATCAAAATTGATGAAAAGGTTGAGTATGAGCCGTCACCATCTGATGTTTTAGATGTTCTGATTCCCAAATATATAAAGGGAATTATGTATGGTGCTTTTGTTGAAGCTTTTACAAGTGAGCAGAATGCACGTATGACTGCGATGGACAATGCAACTAAAAATGCGGATGAAATGTTGCAGAAATTAAATTTATATTATAATAGAGCAAGACAGGCTGCTATTACTCAAGAAATATCAGAGATTGTAGGCGGAGCCTCAGCTTTAAAATAAGGAAAGTGTAAATGTGTGAGCTAAAAAATAAAGATACTGCAATTGTTTTACGCTACTTTTTTAATTTCGTGTATAAGCACGTAGATGGGAGGTAAATATGGCTGGAAGTACTGGGAAAATTGTAACAGTAATAGGACCTGTACTAGATATAAGGTTTGAAGATGGAAATTTACCAAATATATATAACGCTATAAAAATACCAATGGATTCGGAAACAATAACTGGTGAAGTAGTACAGCATCTAGGAAATAATACTGTTAGGTGCGTTGCTATGTCTTCTACTGATGGTTTAGTTAGAGGAATGGACGCTTTAGACACAGGAGATCCAATAAAAGTTCCTGTTGGAAAAGAAGTTTTAGGCAGAGTATTTAATGTTTTAGGTGAGCCTGTTGATAAGGGAGCACCTGTTGAGACGGCTGAGTATCTTCCAATACATAGGCCTGCGCCTTCATTTGAAGAACAGAAGCCTTCAACCGAAATTCTTGAGACTGGTATAAAAGTAGTTGATTTGCTTGCACCATATGCAAAAGGTGGAAAAATTGGTTTGTTTGGTGGAGCTGGAGTTGGTAAGACTGTATTGATAATGGAATTAATCAGAAATGTTGCTAATGAGCATGGAGGTTATTCAGTATTTACAGGTGTTGGTGAAAGAACAAGAGAAGGTAACGACTTATGGAATGAAATGACTGAGTCAGGTGTTATCTCAAAGACTGCTATGGTATTCGGACAGATGAATGAGCCGCCAGGATCTAGAATGAGAGTTGGTCTTACAGGACTTACTATGGCGGAATATTTCAGAGATACAATGGGACAGGATGTTCTTTTGTTTATAGATAATATATTCAGATTCATACAAGCAGGTTCAGAGGTTTCCGCGCTTTTAGGTAGAATTCCTTCCGCGGTTGGTTATCAACCAACACTTGCTACAGAAGTTGGTGCACTTCAAGAGAGAATAGCATCTACAAAAAAAGGTTCTATTACGTCAGTACAGGCAGTTTATGTACCTGCTGATGACTTGACAGATCCAGCGCCTGCGACTACTTTCGCACACTTGGATGCTACTACAGTTTTAAGCAGAGATATTGTTGCTATGGGTATTTATCCAGCTGTTGATCCACTTGAATCTACTTCAAGACTACTTGATCCTAAAGTAATTGGTGATGAGCACTATAATGTTGCCAGAAGAGTTCAAGAGGTTTTACAGAGAAACAAAGAACTTCAAGATATTATAGCGATACTCGGTATGGATGAGTTGCCTGAAGAAGACAAATTAACTGTATTTAGAGCTAGAAAAATACAAAGATATTTATCGCAACCATTCTTTGTTGCAGAACAATTTACAGGTTATAAAGGTAAATATGTACCACTTAAAGAAACTATACGTGGTTTTAAAGAAATATTAGACGGCAAAATGGATGACATCCCAGAATCAGCCTTCTATATGAAGGGTACTATTGACGAGGTGTATGAAGCAGCAAAAGAAGCAGACGAATAATTAATTTACGTAGGCAATATTTTTGTCTGATCATTATTCGACTTATTTTAACGCTACTTTGTAACTCATGGAGGTTATTAAGATATGCCCACATTTTTTTTAGAGGTTTTAACACCGGAAAGAAAGTTTTTTTGTGCTGAAGCAGAAGAGGTTATATTTAGAACTGTTGACGGAGAAATGGGAGTTCTTGCTCAACATGCACCTACAGTTGTAGCGGTAGATGTAGGAGCACTCAAAATTAAAGCAGAGGGTAAATGGATAGAGGCTCTTATTACAGAGGGCTTTGCTGAGATTATGCCTGATAGGGTTGTATTATTAACTGATACTGCTGAATACCCAGAAGAAATAGATTTAAATAGAGCAAAGGCAGCTAAAGAACGTGCAGAAGAAAGGCTACAAAAGCAACTTTGCCAGATAGAGTATGTACGATCAAAGGCTGCACTCGCAAGAGCTATGGCTCGTATAAAGATTACAAATCAAAAATGATATTTATATTGTAACCATTATTAGACTTGGTACAATATGTATTCTTATATATTACATTTTGATAGAAAAAAGCTTAGAATCCTTATTGGATAAGGGTTCTAAGCTTTTTGTTGTTATATCCGCCGCTTATCGGCATCTTTCTGGTTCTAGCCTCATGCTATTTCTTCATCAATGATAAGTTCTACGAAGTGGCGCAGAATTGTTGACGCCTCCGCACGAGTAGCTTTTCCCTTTGGATCGAAAGAACTATTGCCCTTGCCTGACATGATACCAGCTTGCTGGATAGCAGCTACTGCATTTTTTGCATAAGCGGAAATCTTTGCGTTATCCAAAAATTCAACTGCCGCAACGGATACAGGGAGCTCGTAGCCTGTAGCCTTTGCATAGTTCAGCATCATTACAGCCATGTCCTGACGGCTGATTTGCTGATCGGGGCCGAACTTGCCGTTACCGATACCATTAACGATTTTGTTTTTAACTGCCCATTCTATATAAGGCATTGCAGGGTCAGTGTTTTTAACATCAGTGAAACTTGATGTTTTATAACTACTCACATCTGCGCCGGAGAGCTTACCCAATGCCATTAGGAATGTTGCACGGGTGATAGCAGTATTTGGGGTGAACGTTGTTGCACTTGTTCCGCTAATCAGGTCACGACTGGCTATAAAATCAATGTTGTCCTTTGCCCAATGCTTTGCAGTGTCTGTGAACACTGGAGTACTAGTAGTATAACCTACACCGTAGGTTGAAAGGCTGTTTATTCCGATAATCACCTTGCCGTTTGCATAAATTGAATTTGAAAGCAGATGCGGTTTACCATTTTTATCGACATAGAAACCGAACAGGTCATCAGCCTTTTCATTATCTGCTGCTTTATAACAGATGCCCAGAGTAACCATACCCTTGCCGAAGCTGTTAATATACTCAGTTTTGTTGTTTTTCTGGTATGTCACAGTGATGTCGAACACTGGGCGGCTGCCGATGAGTTTTTTTGCTTCATCAGATAGTTTGTTTTGCTTCATTGCTGAAATCATAACCATGCCGCTTGACTGTTTATCAATCTCAGCAATGGTCTGTGTGTCAAGCATAATAGCAAAGATAGAAGATCCAATTTTTACAAACTTAACACCGTCTTTTTTAAATTGGTCAACTGCTTCGGAATCAATATTGATGACAAGGCTGTGATAGTTAGTAGCATTGTCTGCGGTAAACTCTACAACAATACCATTCGCTGATTTGCCGGACTTCTTTGCAAAGTCTTGTGCTGCTTTGATTGCACCCTTCGCCATGATTTCAGTTATATGATAGGTAAGGATTCCATCTTTCACAAAATTTGACGTATCTAACGGTTTGTCAGCAGGCTTTGGAGAGTTACCACCGGATGGGTTTCCGCCTGAACCGCCACCATTATTATTGGTAATAGGTTCAAACATTGCTCTTACCGTCACATCTCCATTGGGCATAGTAAATTTGTTGCCTATAATAGTCACGCCACCGCTGATGACTTGCCATTCCTTGAACTTGTAGTTGCTATTTGGAGTAGCCGTCAGGGTTATTTCTGTTCCTTGACTTGCAGTGGTAAGATTTGCACTTGCCGTACCATTTCCATCATTTTGTACAATAACATTGTAAGTAGGAATTTTAAATTCTAATTTCTCTCCCTGCACCGCACCTGTCAAGGTAACGGGTTCGTTGTTTTCATCCGATACTTTCAAACTGCCAACTGTTTTAACAAGGCTCCAGTAGGTAGAATATTTACCGCTGCCGCTGAAATCAGTTGTTCCTTTTACATAGTCAATTTCTGTTCCGTCTGGTTTGCCCGAGAGATAAAGAACATCGCTCTGTAACTTAGCTGAGGTTGTATCTACGATGCAGAAGGGAGCAACTGCGGCATTAGTAATAAGCTTACTGTTGTCGTCTACAGTCAGCTTGCCATCAATAATATAAACACCGAAATCACATCCCGCTGTAAGCGTTGAGCCGCCTGTAATACTAACACCCGTCAAGGCTTTTACGCCAACGCTACCTTCGCCCTGTGCCTTAACATTCATTGTTGCTCCGTTCTCTACATTCACTCTGTCGCACATAACCGCATAGCCCATTGAAGAAGCTACATTGAGGGTTGTTTCAGCTCCAGTAACATTCAGAGTGCCGTTTGCACCACCGCTGGCACCCAAGAATATTTCTCCGTCAACTGTTACCTTTGCACCGCTCTGAACAGTTATAATATCACCATCTATTCCTCCGTTAATCCAACCACCGATGGTTAGTGGTGCAGTACCTGTAAAGGTAATATCAAGTGCATAACCACTATCCGTGCCAATGCTTCCGTTGATGATGCTGTCGGCAGTGGAATTAAGTACAATTGCTTTGTTGGGCAGATACAGGCTACCGTCAATGCAAATGTTTTTCAGTGTCAATGTCCAAACCTCATCATTGCCCTCACCTGTTTTACTCCAAGTATAACCCTTATTATCCGACTCTAGAACTTCTGTATCTGTCAGCGTTAAATCGTCACCATCTACTACCGTAATTGGTAAGCCTTCATTTGTATATGTATCCCATGTTTCAGGGTATCCATGGTTATCATACGCTGTAGTTACCCTCACCACTCCACTTCCACTTAGAGGCAGTGCCGCAATCTGTGCTGGTGTTGTTCCTTGGGGCAGAGTTATATGAGTATTATTAACAATGGATGCTCCTGCACCAATTGTCATATCTTCAAGTGTTGTACCACTATGGAACTCTATATTTCCATCATATCTAAGTGTGAAAACTGCATCAGGTAACAACACTAATTTTTGGGATGGTCCTACATAAAATCTTGAATCTTCACTCAACGTGTAGTTACCGAATATTGTATATGTTGTTTTGTTATTTTCAGTTGTATTATACTTTGTATTAAGCGTTGCACCACTGTTCACAGTAAGTGTAGCTTCGGCTTTGCTGTTCTTGAAATCATATACATCCAACTTGCCGTCACCTTCAATAATTATGGAAGCAGACGCATCTATTGACTCTATTGTATTTACACCCTCCAAATCAAAAGTTAGCGGAACGTCAGGTAGCGTAAAATACCCAAAAAGATCTACATTGTGTAAAGTTAGCTTAGCCTGTGTATCGTCTGTCGCAGGCGTAAAGATAAAATATCCGTTGACTGTTTCATAATAAGTAACCTCAGTGGGTGCACTGTTAAAAGAAAAATTATAGTCCACCTTGCCGCCATAGGCATAAATATTGCCATCTACATAAATTCTATATTTGTTTTCCTCTCCATTACGCATCAATATGTTTCCTGTAAGATTTAAAGCCTGTATTTGCTCCATAGTATAATTGTATGGCAGAACTATTGTACCATTATTTATAAGTTGCCCGTTAATGGTTATGGAATTGGTTTCATCCATCCAAAGCATTTGTCCCTCGGGAATGGTCACAGTTGCTCCGTTGGCAATTATAGCATCGCTGTACAGACTCCTGAAATATGTATTTACAGTCATATTGCCGTAAACAGTATCAGTATTTTGAGGTATATTATCATTTATTACCGATACTACAGCGTTAAGGGTCACGTCAGCACCATCTGCAAAGGAAAAAGAGCCGTCATCTAACATGATGTCGCCTGCTGTACCGTCTACGTTCAGGACACCGCTACCAGCCAAAGTAACGTGACTCCCCAAATAACCTATGCCGTCTCCATAGTAAGACTTAATACTATTTGTTCCCTCTACCTTTATGATAATGTTGCCTGTGGGCAGTGCAATACCTTCGTTTTCCATTCCTATTGCGTTATCGGTACGTGTAGTCTGATTTTGGATTGTTGCATTATTTAGAAGCAAGGTGGCCGGAACATCTCCCGCTGCAGGCACAAAAATCACATAGCCATCCCCAGCCTTGTAGTAGGTACTTTGTGACGGGGTGTTCTTATTCAGGTTCAGTCCGTAAGATGCGTTATTACCGTTCTTTTCTGCTTGTAGCATACCTGCAGAAATAGCATTGGTACCTTTGATATAAATTGCACCTACAATTAATCCCGTGTCTCCAATAGTGACCGTGACATCTCCGATAATGCTGGAGGCGTTGATAGCATGTTCGGCATTGGAACCTGCCTTAATCGTAACTTTATCTGCCTTAATGCTCACATCTCTAAATGCATTAATAGCGTCCCTGTTGCCTTTTCCACCTGAGATATACACCTCTGAGCAGTTACCTCCGCTAGGGCTTGTGATAGTCAATGCTCCGCCATTGAAGCCATAACCATCGGAGGTGTTTTCTACAGACACTTTATCCGCCTTGATGGTTGCAGTTCCATAGATATCTATTCCATATGGACCCTTTGCCTCCAGCTTTCCAGCTGCTGTAATGGCAAGGGTGAAATTATTGCTTCCTGAGATGATGTTGGAATTATTTTTGGCATTCAGAAACACATCTCCTGACGGTGCAGACAGCGTAACTGAGGTTTGAGCGCTTTCAATAGCTCCAAAATAACCGTTGATGGTTAAGTTGCCTGTCTCTGAGGTGATGGATATCTCCTTACCCTGCACTGTTCCAGTCAGTGTTACATCATTCTTTGCAGCAACGTTGGCGGAATAATCTGTGGCTTTAATTGCATATTCAACTCCTGAAATAGAAATCGCACCATTTGGAGCAGAAACTGTGACATCGCCGCTTGCTTGAATTCCATATTGACCACTGCCAGTTGCGTGAATATCGCCGTCTGTAGCAGTAAGTGATACGGCATATCCGTAAAAATAATACCCTGTCGCTTCAATGCTTTTTGCAGCTACTGTAACGCTCCCAGAGGTCTGAACCATCTGCCAGACAGAAGCTATATTCAAATTGCCTGTGGTATTAATGTTCACATCTCCTAGACCGTTGACACTAATGCTGTAATATCCCTTTAGTGTAAGATCTCCCTCACCTGTGATTGTCACCTTGTTACCAGTCGAGCTGTAAATTGCATTACCATATTCATTTGTTGCATTTACACCAATCTGATTTGATGTGCCCTCTAAAACGATATTCAGGTCATAACCTTCCACGTTGATAGCATGCCTATTTTCAGAATTTTCGATAGTGGCGTTTTTAAGTGTAACTGTAGCGGTAGGCGTACCGTTAACGTCGCCTAATACAACATGTATGTTACTGTTAATTGAAATTGCACCTTGTGTAGTCACTGTACCGTTTGTGTCAGTTGTTGCATACCAATCATTGTTGTCAACTACCACTCCCCCAATGGATATTGAAGGGTCATCCGCTGCCCACACAGTTGTGGGTATCAGGCTCATTACTATGCATAAGCACAGCAGAATGCTTAAAATTCGTTTTTTCATGTTGTTCCTCCTTCAGAAACTTTCGTATGTATTGTTTTTAAAATAACCGCTATTGCTGGTTCTACTACGGGCGATCCAGTGCTGTAAAAGTTTACACCAAGGCGCATTGCTTCAGACTCAAATTCTCTTCGGTCACATAGCCAAAGGATTGGCAATGCGTGATTCTGCGCTCGCAGGTAATCGCAGGCGGCGAGTCCTTCTGCTCCGGAATAGCCCACGACGGCAAGTGCTACAGGTATACCGTAAAGCATGGAATAGGCTAACTTTACGTTGCCTCGTCGCTCAGGCTCATCGTAAAAGTTCAGAAGCCGGTAATCGCCGTATCGCTCCAATGTGTGTGTGATTTCTTCATTGACACCGCACAGCGCAATGGTTTTTGCCATTTTGTATTCTCTCCTCTCCATGTCGCAGACATCCTGTTACTGCCATTTGCAACTCTGTATCAGATACTGGTTCTTGTAAAAAATATGTGGCACGGTACTGATAGCCGAACAGGCTGTAATCCTCGTCGGAAATCCACAGAAGGGGCACATCTGGTGCTTTGTCCCGAAGCTGTCGCACCGCCTCCAGTCCAGCCACACCATTTAATACAATGACCAGTAGTGAAAAAGGCTTCAGCTCCAGCAAGGGCAAAAGTGCCCTAGCGCTGTTACATTCTGTGAGTTCAAGCTTCTGTGGGAAAGCAGCTGTTACAAGACGGTTTACCCAGATATCCTCTTCCAGAAATGCTGCGCACAATGCAACATTCACGTAGACTCCCCCTTTTCTAATAGAAAACTTAAAAACAACTACCAAGCCTCTTCATCAGAAGTTCAGTAGCTTTAATTAAGGTAGCATTTTGTTAAATAGGTATCAATATTTTATGAACAAGCGGTCTTAAAACTGCACAAGCGGTAGAAAATCTGCGCAATCGGTCAAGCTTTTCTCAATATTTAATGGTATAATGTTGAATGGATTATAGTATACAAATGAGGGATTTAAAATGAAGGTAGCAATTGTAGATGATATAGCTAATGAGTGGGAAATACTCAGAAGCCTTTTAAGACTATATGAAAACGAACAGAATCAGACGATATATATAAAAGAATTTAGTAGCGGAAGGGAACTGCTGAGTGATTATATACCAGGTAGCTATGATGTTGTTTTTATGGATATTTTTCTAAACAATGAAAATGGGGTGGATCGTGCGCTTGAGCTGAGACAGCTAGACGAGAATGTCAATATTATTTTCCTTACAACTAGCTCCGAATTCGGTGTAAAAAGCTACGATGTCCGCGCAGCGGATTACATAATAAAGCCAGCCACATTGGAAAAGCTCTCTAGGGCACTACACTACTGTAAAATTGCAGAGTCGCAGAGCTGTCCCTCCATTACAGTTATTTCAAGAAATCAGCCACTGGAAATTGCCGTTAACCGTATTCTTTATGCCGATTATCAGAATCGCTCAGCATATATTCATTTAAAGGACTGCTTTGCTCCGGTATCAGGTAGCTTCTTGGAGCTTTCTGGACAGCTGACAGTCTATCCGCAGTTTTTGTCCTGCTTTAAGGGCATTGTAGTCAACTTAAATGAGGTACGGGAGCTTGGAGACAATTATCTCATACTGAGAAATGGGGAGCAACTACCGGTCAGCAGGCGTTTGTATAGGCAGGTACAACAGAAGCGTCTTAGTCTCTCGGCTGGTTCTTTACGGGGGGGTGGAATATGAAACGGATAATTTCAATAATTTTAATTTTACTGGTAGTTTATGGAATACTTGCGCCATCTGTACTTGAGGCAAAAGAACCGATAGTATCTGCTTTTGCAGATACTGATTTAGGAAGTGACTCTGATTCCGATATTGTATCCCGTATAGCAAGAAGTAATGCTCTACCAAACGGAACCAAAGACAGTGAAGTTCCTAATGGATATGACTATACCGGCAGCATCATTTCCTTTACTACTCCAGCTGCTTTTGGGGTTGTTATCAACATGGATTGCAGTGATACTGAATTTACACGGTTACATAATGCTCTTGATTCCGCCATCATTTCTGGCACAGTGGAGAAGGACGAAACTTCCTATGCGATTTCGATGACTGTTACATGGGATTTCAGCACAGTGGATGCGGAGACACCTGGCAATTACACTGTTGTCGGAAGAATTTCCGTTCCTGAGGGAGCGACACTCTTGGAGGGTTTGGAGAACACAGTCTCCATTTTGGTACAAGTAATTACTCCAGTAATTAACGTATCACCGTCAGCTATCACACTGACAAGTTTTGATGAGCCATATCGGACGGATGCAGTTGCATTTGCCGTTGGAACTTCACAGGATAAGCTTGCCGATTGGTTTGCTGAGGTTATTGCGGGTTTTACCGGCTATGACGCAGATGGCAATTTCTCTGACCTGATATCGGGTGAATGGTCTTTTGATGCTGTGAATACCGTTACGCCTGGTGTGTACTATGCTTGGACATCCCCCGACCTTGGAACTGAATATACTCTGGCAAAAGACGTTTCTATGCCTCGGCAACTGTGCGCGGTTTCTATTCAAACGTCTGGAGAGCCTGATATCAACTGCTGTGTATCTGGACGCGGATTCCTGCATTTTCCGTGGATACTTTCGGCAGAGCAGCAGGAACAGCTCGATGAGTTTGCAGTATGGCTGCGACATGATGGCGGGGAATGGTCAAGATTAAACGACGGCTTCTGCTTTACTACACAGGATTTTCAGCTTTCTCAGAGAGTTCTTAAAAAAGGAAGCAATTATGAGCTTAAGGTGACCTATCCTGGGGGGCAGACCGGTGTACTGTCCTTTCAATATGACGGAGAGCTCACTATCGTTGATTATTCAGGTGGTGACAGAGATGGCGGCGATGTAACTGGCGGCGGTTCTGGGGCAGGCACACAGCCAGTTGATTTACCCCCTCCGAAGATACCAACTGATTCTCATGGGGAGAACAACCCTAGCGGTGGTAACAATATGCCTGATAAGGAAAACTCATCGTTAGGTTCAAATGTGCCTAAAGGGGGAAGTGATTCCTCAGCAGGTGAACCCCAGCTGATTATAACTGATCCGCAGGAATCCAATGGCATTCAAAACAATGGAAATAATAGCAGCGATGACAATTTACCGAATCAGAACTTAGTTACAGATAAACCAGCGACAGGGACCCATATCCCTATAAAGGATTCAGCGGTACCAGTGTACACAGATGTCTTCTTTTCAAATAAAGTAGAGGGTACTTCGTCTGAGCCAAAGATTTATGAAGTGTCCAAGCAAGAGGATATCGCCAAAACAGTGCTAAATCCAATACCAAAAGATAACGATATACCGCAAGAGAAAATTCCAGAATATCAGAAACCTGAAGTTCTTACAGAAGCCTATTCTCCGACTCAAACTGTCATTTCTGGTCTGCGTTTACGGGATCTCTGCAAAGCTGAAAAAAATGTCGTGTTCGGGTCTGGTGGTTTGACCGTCAGCATTCCAAGTGACCTGCTTTTAGCGTTGAACCTATCGGATTCTGATACCCTATCCGTAATGCTGAAACAACCTGAGAGTAATAAAATTATACTCGCAGTAGAGGTCTCCGGTAAACCAGTTACGGATCTGATGGGAACGGTATTGCGGGTTCGATATGTGCCGCAGTCGGAAAATGCGGATATAATTGTCCAGAATGAAGAGGGCGAACAAATTAAAGATGCTTCCTATGACGGACAGCTTCTGCGCTTTATAGTAGATACAGCAGGAACCTATCGGTTATTGGAAATGTCAAATTCACAGGGAAAACAAAAAGAAATGTCGCCATTGCTTCCCGTATCAGGCGTGCTGATTCTGGCTGTAGGAGGGCTTACATTTTTCTGGAGGAAACGACATGGATAAAAAGCATTTTATATTAAAGCGGACTTTGGCGCTGTTTCTAACAATTGTTCTTTCCTCCGTGCTTTTTCTCGCCCTATACTACTTTGACAACAAGTACACAAAAGTTGAACCTCAGGCCATTAACGGTACACTGTATGTTTCAGAAGCTGATTGGACGGACATTCCCATACGCTATCTGCGGGACGGCTGGCGCTACTATGCGGACTGCCTGCTGACACCAGAAAGCTTACGACAACAGGGTGACAATTATCAATACCTGTCCATCGGTGAGCACTCCAATTTTGTTATGGGTGACTTCCGCCGATTTCCTCATGGAAGCGCCAGCTACTCCTTGACATTGTATTTGCCGGAGAAAGTGCACACCTATTCCATTGAGTTACCGGAGATATATTCCGCCTATCGGTTTTACATTGATGATAAGCTGAAACTTCAGATTGGTGAGCCAGATTTGGAAAAATATCAGGATCAGACCCAATGCCGTATGATCACCTTTGAAGCCTCCGGCAAAATAACGCTTTTGCTGGCTGTCAGTGACTACTCATGGATATACAGTGGACTTGTTTATCCTCCTGCATTTGGCGAACCACTGAATTTGAACACTACTCGGGGAGTTCGAATCGGTCTCTGCCTTATTGTGGTCACGGTGACACTGATGCTTGCTATTTTTAGCTTTTATCTTGCAATTCGTACCCGCAACAGGAACAATATCTGGCTCTTTTTTCTGTTGTGTCTGGCGACTGCAGTGTTTACCTCCTATTGCGTGGTGCATGGTATCTTATCGCTGCCAATCCAGCCCTGGTATTCAATAGAGCTGGTCAGCGGGTATCTGGTGACACTACTAGTAATTCTTCTTCATAATCGCATATGTGATACGAAAAGATATGTGCAGATGGGCAGTGTTGCTTTTGCAGTTGTGGTCTGCATACTAGCGCTGCTTTACGGATTGTTTGCCGCTCGACTGACACTGCCGATGATGCTTGCCTTTTCCAATCTAGTTTTCGGCTTCAAGCTGCTTACTGCCGTTTATCTTTTGTTTACTGCGGCGGCGGCGGTACGACTCAATGTAGAAAAAGCGACAATACTGCTCTATGCGGATATTATATATGCCTGTGCTTTTGTTTGGGATCGCTTTCTACCGAGCTATGAGCCTGTTTTAAGCGGCTGGTTTCAGGAATGGGGCAGTTTGAGTCTTGTGATTGCAACCGGTGTGGTGCTGTGGTACGATGTAGCGATGGGATACCGGCATAGCCTTGTCTATGCTGAGGAACAGCGCCAGATGAAACGCCAGCTCACTATGCAAGTGGAGCATCTGCGGCAAATGAACCAGAAGGTGGAGGAAAGCGCAAAGCTTCGCCATGACTTCCGCCACCATCTCCGCACACTGATGACACTTGCAGGAGAAGGATGTTGTGACAAATTGGAAAACTATATCCGTGGTATAACGGAGATAAACGAGGGTACTAGGCTTGGTCGTCTGACAGATAACATCGAGTTGGATGCGCTGGTACAATATTACAGCAATCTTGCACAGTCCAGCGGTATCCAGTTCAGAGCAAGGCTCCAGCTTCCCGAAGTGCTGAAATTTCCTATTGTTGATCTGTGCGGTCTTCTGGGAAACCTGCTGGAGAATGCGGTGGAAGCCTGCCAACGCCAGCAGACCGGAAATAAAACAATTTTTATAGCTGGACGTGTACAGGATGACCGGCTAGAATTTATTCTGGACAATAGCTTTGACGGAGAACTTAAAACCAGAGGAGGAAAGTACTTATCTTCCAAGAGAAATGGCTTCGGGCTTGGCATTTCTTCTGTTTTAGAAACCGTGGAGCTTTACGAAGGTGTGATTAATCTGTATGCCAATGAAAAAGGCTTCCATGCTGAGGTGTCATTGCCGCTTGGAATAGAACAAAAAGTTCTTTCGTAATAAAGGCTATATACTGAAGATGAAAAAATGCTATTTAACTCTATATTACTTTTCTGAATACATAAAATCAAAAAAATGTATAGCAAATATTGTTTATGTAAAATACAACCCAGCTTAATATTAGTAATAACACAAGGTACCCTATGTTGTAATTATGTAGAGTACCTTTTATTATTTATAATCTTAATAGTTGACCTTGGAATATTAAATTAAATCACATTGAAGATGCTAGGTTAATTGTGGGAAAACAGCTGATTGTTTGTGAAAACAAAACAATTCTTATTATTCGACAAAACAAAACAAAGATTTTTATTAAATTGTTGTTAAAAATAGAAAAAGAAAAATATACCAAAAAACAAGTAAATAAAGGTTTAGAAAGTAAAAACATGTAAGTAGATATAAAGAGGCACTTCTCTTATAATTAAAGTAGGGTTATCAGCTCTAAATTCAGGCATGATAAAATAAGGCTATGAGAATTAAAGATTACTGACTAGTTTGTACAATGCTGAAACATGAATTTGAACATAAAAATAATGTCATTTTCATTATAAGAATTGTACCACTTTCAGAATTTATTACAGAGGTAGGTGATGCAAAGAAATAATAGTAACTTAGAGTTGTTTAAAAATGTGGGGAGATACTTTTTAAAGAACTAGAATGTTGTCAATATTTAAAGAAGATGGCAGTTTATTATTGGATTTTAGAATTTTTGAATGAACCTGTAATCTTGATGGGAGAGATAAAAGGGAGATTACAGTAAGTAGTTATGTTTTTATGGTTATGATATTGTCGATGGGATACAACTAACTTATATATCGGCAAAAATAATTGGTTATTGACTAAGTTATTAAGGGATTTAAAAATAGAATTATAAACTACTGATAAATATAGGCAATAAGAATGTAGCCAGATTACTTAGACAAAAAAAATAAGGGGGGGAATTATTATGATAAATAATTCTAAAAGGAGTTTTGGAGTAAAAACTGCATTTGTATTTTTTTTAGTTATGTGTATGATGCTTACACAAATGTCTACTGTGTTTGCATGGCAGCCTGACAAGGGAGATGGTACTTTTACTAACCCAGTGATGTATGCGGACTATCCTGATCCAAGTATGATTAGGGTTGGCAATTATTTTTATTTAGCATCTTCTACTTTTGTTAATTCACCAGGTCTTGTTATTTGTAAATCAGAAGATTTGGTTAACTGGGAAATTGCTGGTCATTGCATAGACAAATTGTCTGACGCTTACAACATGACCAATGGTACAACTAAATATGCTGCTGGATGTTTTGCACCATCAATAGCGTATAAGGACGGCACATTTTATGTAATTGTTAATTTGAATGATGGTTCAGGAGCTCGTATTTATTATTCAAAGGATGTAAGTGGTACATGGAAATACTATAACTTAGGTGCTAGCTATTTTGATCCATGTATATTTATTGATACTGATGGTACTCCATATATTGCATATGGAGGGGCTTATGAGAAGCAAATCAGCATGATACAGCTGAAACCTGATTTAAGCGGTACAGTTGGATCGTCAAGAACAATTTGTACTTATGGTAATATTGAAGGATCACATATAACTAAGGTAAACGGAAAATATTATTTATTTAACGCCGTTCCAGCACGTAGCTTAGTATGCTCACGAGCATCAAGTGTTTGGGGACCATATGGCGAAACCACTACTTTGTGTACAGCAGGAAAAGGTGGACACCAAGGTGGTATAGTTGATTTGCCAGATGGAAGCTACTGGGGATATCTTCATCAGGATGACGGCGCACCAGGTCGTATGACCAGAATATGTCCTATTACTTGGCAGAATGGCTGGCCTATGTTTGGTAGAGAGGGTCACTTAGGTCAGGTTGAAAATACATATACAAAGCCTATTCAAAATAAGGCAATTAAGATGCCACAAGCATCGGATGAATTTAATGATGGTAAATTGGGACTTCAATGGATGTGGAATCATAATCCTGATAATACAAAATGGTCTTTAACTGGAACAAGTCTTAGATTAAATGCTACTACTGCCTCTGATTTCTGGAAGGCAAGAAATAGCTTAACTCAAAAAGGTCAGGGTTTGATAAGCACAGCTACAATCAAAATAGATTGCAGTAAAATGCAACCAAGCGATATCGGCGGATTAGGTATGCTAGGTGATCCACGTGGTTATATTGCTGTAACAGGAAGCCCAAGGAAGATAATAATGACTGAAGAAGAAGTAGTTAAAGGTACGGCTACAAATATAACATCAAATATTTTATATTTAAGA
The DNA here is from genome assembly GCA_023444055.1 of Bacillota bacterium. Taxonomy (GTDB): domain Bacteria; phylum Bacillota; class Clostridia; order Acetivibrionales; family DSM-1351; genus Ruminiclostridium. The sequence goes on along the minus strand of JAEZRV010000080.1, from coordinate 20,100 downwards.
ATACAAATGGATATGGGTACTAAAAAAGCAACATTCTACTGGAAGGATGACACTAAAAACTGGCAGCAGCTTGGAACAGCTATAACAATGGGCTTTGATTGGCAGTACGGTACCTTCCAAGGAGAACAATATGCTATTATGAACTTCAGTCCTAATGCAAGTACAGGTTATATGGATGTTGACTGGTTCAGATTAAATGATGAGCCGGGTCCTAATGCTCCTGAGCCAGAGCCAATATCAGCTTTTACACAGATTGAAGCAGAAAACTTCTATACACAGTCTGGAACACAAACTGAAGACAATACTACTGGTGGTGGACAGAATATTGGTTACATAGAAAACGGTGATTATCTTGTATTTAAAAATGTAGATTTTGGAAATGGGGCTACAAGTTTTCAGGCTAGTGCAGGTAGTGAGACTAGCGGTGGAAATATAGAACTTCATTTGGATAGTCTAGCCGGAACATTAATAGGGACTTGTGCTGTTTCAGGTACAGGCGGGTGGAAGACTTTTGCTGATGCAAAATGTAGTGTTAGCGGTGCAACTGGAAAACATGACTTATACGTGAAATTTACCGGAGAAAGTGGATATTTAATGAATTTAGACTGGTTTAAATTTACTGGAGGAGAGATTTCAACAGGTAAATTAGGTGATATAAATTCGGATAAGTCAATAGATGCAATAGATTTAATGCTGATAAAGAAGCATCTTTTAGGAACAGAAACAATTGAAAAAACTAGCTTGGCTGATTTGGATGCAAGCGGAACAATTGATGCAATTGATTTTGCGTTGATGAAGCAGTACTTACTTGGTATTATCACTACTTTTCCAGGAGAAAGTGCAGTATAACTTAGAGAAAACTGGACAGACATAGAGGCTATTGCTTCGATTGTCAAATTGCAAGTCAGATTCAGAGTTAATAATGCCTTTTGTTATCAAGAGCAGAAGCAGTTTCTAAAACCATAAAAACATGATTACATTCTGATAGTCATGTTTTTATGGTAAAAACTATTAATAAGGAAGGTAGATAATATGTTTAAAAGTATAAAAAAACCATTAAGTGCAGTGCTTGCATGTTTAACTGCAATGTCACTGATAGTTACTACACCAGTGTTTGAAGTGTCAGCTGCTAGTGATGTAACAATTAATTTTTCTGCAAAAAAACAAGAGATGCGCGGTTTTGGTGGAATGGTTCACACAGGTTGGCAATCAGATTTGACGGCAGCTCAAAGAGAAACAGCCTTTGGAACTGGAAACGGACAGCTAGGTTTTACTATTTTAAGATTACATGTAGACGAAAACAGCAGTAACTGGTCTAAAGGAGTAGAATCTGCAAAAAGTGCTATTGCACACGGAGGTATAGTTTTTGCTTCACCATGGAATCCTCCTACTTCTATGCAGGAGAGGTTCACTCATAATGGTACTGCAAACCAAATTCGACTTAAATACGATCAGTATGCGGCATATGCAAAGCATCTTAATGACTACGTTAAATTCATGAAAGACAATGGCGCTCCTCTTTATGCTATATCTGTCCAAAATGAGCCTGATTATGCACATACTTGGACATGGTGGACTCCACAAGAAATGCTTAACTTTATGAAGAATAATGCTGGATCAATTACTGGTGCTAAGGTAATAGCGCCTGAATCCTTTCAATATTTAAAAAATATGTCAGATCCAATATTGAACGATGCTACGGCTCTTGCTAATATGGATATTCTCGGAGCTCACTTTTATGGTACTAGTGTTAACAATATGCCTTATCCTCTTTTCCAACAAAAGGGAGCAGGTAAAGAGCTTTGGATGACTGAAGTATACGTTCCAAACAGTGACAATAACTCAGCAGACCGTTTCCCAGAAGCATTGGATGTTGCAATGAATATGCACAACGGTATTGTAGAAGGAAACTTCCAAGCATATGTATGGTGGTACATTCGCAGACAGTACGGACCTATGAAAGAAGATGGTACTATGAGTAAGCGTGGTGCAATGATGGCTCAATATTCAAGATATGTTCGTCCTGGATATGTAAGAGTCGATGCAACAAAGAATCCAAATACAAATGTTTATATAAGCGCCTACACAGGTGATAATAAGGCTGTCATTGTTGCAATAAACAAAGGTACTTCTGCGGTAAGCCAGAAATTTAACTTACAAAATGGTTCAACAGATAGTATGGATACATATATAACTGACGGAAGCAGAAATGTTGCAGCAGGGTCAAAAGTTGCAGTATCTAACGGCTCCTTTACAGCTCAACTTCCTGCGCAGAGTGTTACAACTTTTGTAGGAAGCACAGCTCCGGTTGTAATAGAACCGATAAGTGCTTTCAATAAGATAGAAGCAGAGAATTATACAGATCAATCAGGAATTGAGATTGAAGCTAATACTGATGACAACGGTAAGAATATAGGTTATATCCAAAACGGAGATTATACAGTTTACAAAAAAGTTGATTTCGGCAGTGGTGCTACAAAATTCCAAGCAAGTGCAGGAAGTAATTCAGATGGCGGAAATATAGAAATTCGTCTGGATAGTCCGACAGGAACATTAATAGGAACTTGTGCTGTTGCTAGTACAGGCGGATGGAAAACATGGTCTGACGTGTCCTGCGCTGTTAGCGGAGTTACTGGAGAGCATGACGTATATCTGAAATTTACTGGAGAAAGCGATTATTTATTTAATTTGGATTGGTTTAAATTTAGTAAAGAAGTCATTACAGTAGGTAAATTGGGTGATATAAATTCCGACTCATCAATAGATGCAATTGACTTAATGTTGATAAAGAAGCACCTTCTTGGAACAGAAGCAATTGAGAATACAGCTTTGGCTGATTTAGATGCAAGTGGAGCTATAGACGCAATTGATTTTGCATTAATGAAACAATATCTACTAGGTATTATAACTACTTTCCCGGGGGAGAAGGCAGTGTAATCAGCAAATACATAAGAGATATTGATAACACGTCATTTTAGCTTTAAGGCATAAAATAAAAAAACAAGGAGGTTTTTAGATGTGGGGGAAAAGTAAACTTAAAAAAGTAGTTTCTATGATGCTGACAACGTGTATGTTGGCAACAGCAGTAATAATGCCAACAACCACCTACGCTGCAGCAAGCCCGGTTGTTAAGACTCCGGGTAATTCAAATCCTCTGATGGATTATAAACTTGGAGCTGATCCATATGCGATAGTCTATAACGGAAGGGTTTATATTTATTTATCAAGTGATGAGTATGAATATAATAGCGATGGAAGTGTTAAAGACAATTCATTTGCTAAGCTTAACAGAGTAGTTGTCATGTCTTCATCCGATATGGTTAACTGGACAGATCACGGAGCAGTTCCAGTAGCAGGATACAATGGTGCTAACAATGGAAAAGGTATTGCAAAATGGGCAGGAGCTTCATGGGCACCAGCCGCAGCACATAAAGTTATTAATGGTAAGGACAAATTTTTCCTTTACTTTGCCAATGGTGGAGGAGGTATTGGCGTACTTACTGCGGATAGTCCAATAGGACCATGGACAGATCCAATAGGAAAGGCTCTTGTTTCTGGTAGCACACCAGGAATTGCAGGAGTTACTTGGCTTTTTGACCCGGCAGTATTAGTAGATGATGATGGTACAGGATACCTGTATTGCGGTGGAGGTATTCCAAATGATAGAGACCAAGCATCCTGTGCAAATCCAAAAACAGCAAGAGTAATTAAATTAGGCGCAGACATGATCAGCACAGTTGGAAGTGCATCAATGATTGATGCTCCATTTATGTTCGAGGACTCAGGAATTCATAAGTATAACGGAAAGTATTACTATTCATATTGTTTTAATTTCTCAGGCACCCATCCATCGGACAAGCCTGCAGGTGAAATTGCGTATATGGTAAGTAGCAACCCTATGGGACCATTTACTTATACTGGACATTTCCTTAAAAATCCAGGTTATTTCTTTGGCGGTGGTGGAAATAACCATCACACAGTTTTCAAATTTAATAACCAATGGTATGTAATATATCATGCCCAAACTGTAAGTGCGAAACAGTTAGGAAGCGGAAAAGGGTATCGTTCTCCGCACATCAACAAGCTTGAATATGATAGTAATGGATTGATTAAAGAGGTTGCGGCTGATATGAAGGGTATAGCACAGCTTCGAAGTATTGATCCATACCAGAGAACAGAGGCTGAAACAATTGCTTGGTGTGCTGGTATATCAACTGAGCAATGTTCTGCAACAGGTGGACCTGTAAGTAATATGGATGTAACAGGCATAAATAATGGAGACTGGGTTGCAGTAGGAAACGCTGACTTCGGTACAGAAGGAGCTGAAACCTTTAAAGCAAATGTAGCATCAACTGTAGGCGGAAAAATTGAGATACGTCTAGACAGTGCTACTGGTACTCTTGTTGGAACACTTAATGTGGGTGCGACAGGAGGAGCTCAAACGTGGAAGGAAGTAGAGACAACTATAAGTAAGGTAACTGGAGTTCACAATGTATACTTAGTGTTTACTGGAACAGGCACCAGCAACTTATTTAATGTTGATTACTGGCAGTTCACAGCTCCTGCTAAGCAACGTTCAGCTTTTTCACAGATTGAAGCAGAAAGTTATAATAACCAATCAGGAATTCAAACTGAAACTTGTACTGATACTGGTGAGGGACAGGATGTTGGATATATAGAAAATGGAGACTATGTTGCATACAAGAAAATTGATTTCGGAAACGGTGCGGCATCTTTCGAAGCAAGAGTAGCTTCAGAAACTAATGGCGGAAATATAGAACTTCGTCTTGACAGTCCTACAGGTACACTTATTGGAACTTGTGCTGTTCCTGGTACAGGTGATTGGCAGACTTGGACTACAGAATCTTGTGATGTTAGCAAAGTCACAGGTGAACATGATTTATACATGGTATTTACTGGTGAAAGCGGCTACTTATTTAATTTTAACTGGTGGAAGTTTAATTCTGCTACAAGTCCAAAAGTAACATATGGTGATCTTGATGGTAGCGGTGATATAAATGCAATTGATTTTTCACTGATGAAACAATATCTACTTGGATCAATAACTGAATTCCCTTCTGTTGATGGTTTGAAGGCAGCAGATGTAGACGCAAGCGGCACCATAGATGCAATTGACTTTGTAACTCTAAAGCAATATCTTCTTGGAATAATTACAAAATTTCCTGCTGAAGTGTAATGCATAATAGGAAGAATAATAAATAGCCTTTAGTAATTGGTAGCATGTGGTTAGAATTAAATGTTGGTAATTAAAATTTGTTTAATTTTTTTAATAATAGGTTAACTAAACTGTATCTAAAAAATATAATTGGAGGTTTGAATATGTTTAAAAAAAGAGGCTTAAGAATAGTAAGTGCACTATTAGTTGCTTTTAGTCTTGTTAGCACTATCAGTATTCCTGCTGATGCTGCAATGGCTACAGGTAAGGCTAAATATGTAGGAAATATATGGTATGATGGAAATGCACCTTCTAAATTTGCAGACTATTGGAATCAGATTACTCCTGAAAATGCCAGCAAATGGGGATCAGTTGAAGGCCAACAGGGTTCATACAACTTTGGCCAAGCTAAATCAATGTATAACTATTGTAAAACAAATAAAATTCCTTTCAAATTCCATACTATGATTTGGGGTTCACAGTATCCAAACTGGTTAGGAAATCTATCAGACTCAGCTAGAAAAACAGCAATTGAGAACTGGTTTAAAGCAGTTGCACAGAACTTCCCAGCAATAGATGAAATGGATGTTGTAAATGAAGCAATGAAAGGACACGCACCTTTCCCATATAAGAATGCTATCGGTGGTGACAACGGCCTTTATGGAACTGGTTACGACTGGATAGTATGGTCTTTTGAAACTGCACGTAAATACTTCCCAAATACAAAACTTTTCATTAATGACTATAACGTTTTGTGCCCAGACGGTTGGAGCTGTATTAACGAATATATTACAGTAATAAATATATTGAAGAAAAGAAATTTAATTGATGGTATTGGATGTCAATCTCACGGTCTTGAATCTAACAATGCTGCTGATGTAAAGAAGAAGTTGGATAGACTTGCAGCTACAGGAGTAAATATCTACATTTCTGAATTAGATATAAATATAGCTGATGATACTCAACAGTTAAATAAAATGAAAGAACTTTTCCCTTTAATGTATGAACACCCATCAGTAAAAGGTATCACATATTGGGGTTACCTACAAGGACATACATGGATTTCAAACTCCTATTTGATTCGTAGTAATGGAACAGAAAGACCTGCTCTTACTTGGATGAAGTCATATATTCCTACTGCTCCAATTGGCAATGACGAACCAGAAGTAATAGATCCAAGAAGTGCATTTACAAAGATTGAAGCAGAAAGCTATAATAGCCAATCTGGAGTTGAGATTGAAGAAAATCCTGATGGCAGTGGTAAGAATATCGGGTATATTCAAAATGGAGATTATGTTGTTTATAAAAAGATTGATTTTGGTAGCGGTGCTACTAGTTTCCAGGCAAGTGCAGGCAGCGAGTCAACTGGTGGAAATATAGAAATTCGTTTGGATAGTCCGACAGGAACATTAGTAGGATATTGTCCTGTTGCAAGTACCGGCGGATGGAAAACTTGGGCTGATGCAACATGCAGTGTCAGTGGAGTTACTGGAGAGCATGACTTATATTTGGTGTTTACTGGAAATAGCGATTATTTAATGAATTTGGACTGGTTCAAGTTCAACAATCAACCAACACAAGAAGTAAAATATGGTGATCTTGATGGCAGCGGTGACATTAATGCACTTGATTTCTCATTAATGAAACAGTATCTGCTTGGCTCAATATCTGTATTCCCTGCTGAAAACGGTTTAAAAGCAGCAGATGTAGATGCTAGTGGCGACATTAATGCACTTGATTTTTCATTGATGAAACAGTATCTGCTTGGCTCAATAACAGAATTTCCTGCTGCAAAATAATGTAATATTAAAAGGGGTATTATAAGCTGTTTTTATAATACTCCTTTGGAACATATAATACTATTTCGTGCGAGCTTCGCTCCATCGTCGCAAATGCTGCTATTTGAAAATGTGTTTACACATTTTCAATGCAAATTAGTATAAAAAAGTAAGTTTGTTAACCTATTATTAAAGTAAAAATTATAAAATGTAATTTATTTTAGTTTGTAAATAAAATTTTTCAAGTTTTGAAGTGAAAATATAGTAGTAATTATAAGGAGGAATTATGAGAAAGATTTGTAAGATTTTGCCACTTTCGTTGACCTTCTCTATGTTTTTTTCACTAATGTGTTATGCAGATAACCCAATAGTACAAACAAATTATACTGCTGACCCTGCTCCTATGGTTTATGGAGATACTTGTTATGTATATACTTCACATGATGAAGACAATATAGTAAATAACTTTTTTACTATGAATGATTGGAAATGCTATTCGTCAAAAGACATGGTGAATTGGACTGATCATGGTACACCATTGGCTTATACTGATTTCAGCTGGGCGAAGGGTGATGCATGGGCTGGTCAGTGTGTTCCTAGAAATGGTAAGTTTTATTACTATGTTCCGTTGACTGCAAAAAGTGGTGGCACAGCAATAGGAGTCGCTGTTTCAGATAGTCCAACAGGGCCTTTTAAGGACGCTATTGGAAAACCATTAATAGCACCTGGTTATGGTAATATTGACCCGACAGCTTATGTTGATGATGATGGACAGGCTTATCTATACTGGGGAAATCCTGCTCTTAAATATGTGAAGTTAAATGAAGATATGGTTTCCTATTCGGGTAACGTTGTGACAGTGCCTTTGACTGTAGCTAGTTTCGGAGCTCGAAGCAAGACAGACAGAGCAACATCATATGAGGAAGGTCCATGGTTTTATAAACGCGGCAGTTTATACTATATGGTATTCGCAGGCGGTCCTGTATCCGAGCATATAGGTTATTCCACAAGCACTAGTCCAACAGGACCTTGGACTTATCGTGGTAAAATCATGCCTACTCAAGGCGCTAGCTTTACAAACCATCCAGGAGTAGTTGACTTTAAAGGAAATTCTTATTTCTTCTACCATAATGGAGCTTTACCAAATGGAGGAGGCTACCACCGTTCGGTATGTATAGAAAAATTTAGTTATAACGCTGACGGTACAATTCCTACTATGAATATGACTACTACTGGTACACCAGCAGTCGGTAATCTGAACCCATATTTAAAAACAGAGGCTGAAACAATTTGCTGGGAATCAGGTGTAGAAACAGAAAAATGCAGTGAAGGCGGAATGGATGTTTGCAATATAGAAAATGGTGACTATATAAAGGTAAAGGGTGTGAATTTTGGCACTACAGGAGCCACATCTTTTGAGGCAAGAGTAGCATCAGCAAACAGCGGAGGAAACATTGAGCTTCGCCTTGACAGTCCTACAGGAAAGCTAGTTGGAACTCTTGCAGTTAAGGGTACTGGAGGCTGGCAGGCTTGGACTACAAATACTTGTACAGTAAGCGGCGCAACTGGTGTACATGATTTATACCTAAAATTTACAGGTGGAAGTGGATCATTGTTTAATGTTAACTGGTGGAAGTTTGTTACTGTACCAGCAACTCCTGTATCAGCCTTTTCAAAGATTGAAGCCGAGAGTTACAACGACCAATTGGGAATCCAAAATGTGGAATGTGACGAAGGAACAGAAGCTGTTGGCTATACCGAAAACGGAGATTATGTTGTTTATAACAATATTGATTTCGAAGAAGGTGGCGCGACAAGCTTTAATGCCAGAGTATCAAGTGCTACTAATGAAGCAGAAATTGAAATCAGACTTGATAGTTCAACTGGTACTTTAATAGGTACATGCCCAGTTCCAGTGACTGGAGATTGGCAAACCTTTAATGACGTATCATGCAATATCAGTGAGGTTAGTGGAAAGCATGACCTATATTTGAAATTTATCGGGGGAGAAGGTTACTTAACTAATCTAAACTGGTTCAAATTTACCAAAGAAGATATTTCTACTGCACTTGTGGGAGATCTCAATGGAGATAAGAGCATTGATTCAACTGACTATGCTTTGTTGAAAATGTACCTTCTAGGCTCAATCGAGGAATTCCCTGTAGAAAATGGTATTAAGGCAGCAGATTTGAATGTTGATGGTGCAATTGATGCTATTGATTTTGCTGTCTTTAAAAAGTATTTGCTAGGTGATGTTTCGGAATTGCCTTACAAGCCCTAAGCTAATGTATTATCTGAAGTAGCATGTAGGAAGAATGTGGTATAGAATACGTTTACTTTAAATTTAATAAGAAAGGGAGGGGGCGTAGAAATAAGCAATTCATGTAGTGTACACTTCGCACCTATATGAAAACTGAAGAAAGTTAAGATTAGAATTGGGTGGATTTAAACTTTAGAGGGGCTTGTTAATAAATGGGTTAATAGAAAAATTATGTAAAAAGAGAGGGGAAAATAAAAAATGAAACTAAGAACTTTAGTTAAGAAAGTTGTACCAGTATTATTCAGTCTTGCATTACTTGCTACTGCAGTACCTGTAAGTCAGGTTGAAGCAGCAGCACTCCCAACTACACCACCGTCAGGATATGACAGAGTTCAGAGTAATATTCCTCATGGTCAAGTGAGCTATATTAATTATCAGTCTAAGGCTACAAACAGTACGCGTAGGGCTAGAATTTACCTTCCACCAGGATATTCAACAAGCAATAAATACAGCGTAATGTATTTATTGCACGGTATCGGCGGTAATGAAGATGAGTGGTACGCTAATGGAGCACCTAATGTAATCCTTGATAATCTCATCGCTGCTGGTAAAATTCAGCCATTTGTATGTGTATTGCCAAACGGTAACGCAACAGGAAATGGTGTATCTGATGGTTGGACAAATTTCACAAGAGATTTGATTGATTCTCTTGTACCATATGTGCAAGCAAACTATTCAGTTTATACTGACTCTCAACATAGGACAGTGTGTGGTCTCTCAATGGGTGGAGGACAATCATTCAACATTGGACTGACAAATTTGAACACATTCCCATACGTTGGAGCGTTTTCAGCAGCACCTAATACAATGCAAGTTAACCAGTTATTCCCTAATAATGGGGCAGCAGCTAAGCAGAATTTGAAATTCTTGTTCATTTCATGTGGTACAAGTGATGGTCTTATAAGTAATGGTGACAGAGTAGCTAATTTCTGTAATTCTCAAAGTATTCCTTATACATATTTCAAAATTCAGAATGGAGGACATGATTGGAATGTGTGGAAGCAGAGTTTGTGGAATTATTCACAGATGGTATGTGAAAAAGGATTTACTGAGTATGGACCAGTTACACCTCCTGAACCAATATCAGCATTTGAAAAAATAGAAGCAGAGAGTTTCAACCAGCAATCAGGAGTTGAGATTGAAGCTAATACTGATGACAACGGTAAGAATATAGGTTATATCCAAAACGGAGATTATACAGTTTACCAAAAAGTTGATTTCGGTAGTGGTGCTACAAAATTCCAAGCAAGTGCAGGAAGTGAGTCAAATGGCGGAAATATAGAAATTCGTTTGGATAGTTTGACAGGAACATTAATAGGTACTTGTACCGTTGCTAGTACAGGCGGATGGAAAACATGGACTGACGTATCCTGTGCTGTTAGCGGAGTTACTGGAGAACATGATGTATATCTGAAATTCACAGGAACAAGCGATTATTTATTTAATTTGGATTGGTTTAAATTTAGTAAAGAAGACATAACAGTAGGTAAATTAGGTGATATAAATTCTGATAATTCAATAGATTCATTAGATTTAATGTTAATTAAAAAGCAACTTTTAGGAACAGAAGATATTCAAGACAAGACATTGGCTGATTTAGATGCTAGTGGAACAATAGATGCACTTGATTTTGCACTTATGAAACAATATCTGCTTAGAATGATAACTGTTTTCCCTGGAGAATAAATAAATTGACCGACAAGTATTATCTAAAAAGAGAGGGGATAACAAAAAAATGAAACTAAGAACTTTAGTTAAGAAAGTTGTACCAGTATTATTCAGTCTTGCATTACTTGCCACTGCAGTACCTGTATGTCAGGTTGAAGCAGCAGCACTCCCAACTACACCACCGTCAGGATATGACCAAGTCAAGAGTGTTCCACATGGTCAAGTGAGCTATATTAATTATCAGTCTAAGGCTACAAACAGTACGCGTAGGGCTAGAATATATCTGCCACCAGGATATTCAGCAAACAATAAATACAGCGTAATGTATTTATTGCACGGTATTGGCGGTAATGAAGATGAGTGGTACGCCAATGGAGCACCTAATGTCATCCTTGATAATCTCATCGCTGCTGGTAATATTAAACCATTTATCTGTGTATTACCAAACGGTAATGCAACTGGAAATGGTGTATCTGATGGTTGGACAAATTTCACAAAAGATTTGACTGAATCTCTTATACCATACATCGAATCAAACTATTCAGTTTATACTGACCCTCAACATAGGACAGTGTGCGGTCTATCAATGGGTGGCGGACAATCATTCAACATTGGACTGACAAATTTGGACAAGTTCCCATATGTTGGAGCCTTTTCAGCAGCACCTAACACTATGTCAACTAACCAATTATTTCCTAATAATGGGGCAACAGCTAAGCAGATGTTGAAATTTTTGTTTATTTCATATGGTACAACTGATAGCCTTATAAATAATGGTACTAATGTACATAATTTCTGTGATTCAAACGGTATTCCTAATACATATTTCCTTATTCCAGGAGCAGGACATGATTGGAATGTGTGGAAGCAGAGTTTATGGAATTATTCACAGATGGTATGTGAAAAAGGATTTACTGATTATGGACCAGTTACACCTCCTGAACCTATATCAGCATTTACAAAAATAGAAGCAGAGAATTATACTTCTCAATCAGGAGTTGAGATTGAAGCTAATACTAATGACACCGGTATGAATATAGGTTATATCCAAAACGGAGATTATACAGTTTACCAAAAAGTTGATTTCGGCAGTGGTGCTACAAAATTCCAAGCAAGTGCCGGAAGTGAATCAAATGGCGGAAATATAGAAATTCGTTTGGATAGTCTGACAGGAACATTAATAGGAACTTGTGCCGTTCCTAATACAGGCGGATGGAAAACATGGACTGATGTATCCTGTGATGTCAGCGGAGTTACTGGAGAGCATGACGTATATCTGAAATTTGCAGGTACAAGCGATTATTTATTTAATTTGGATTGGTTCAAATTTAGTAATGAAGTCACAACAGTAGGTAAATTAGGTGATATAAATTCTGATGCTTCAATAGATTCATTAGATTTAATGTTAATTAAAAAGCAACTTTTAGGAATAGAAGATATTCAAGACAAGACATTGGCTGATTTAGATGCTAGTGGAACAATAGATGCAATTGATTTTGCGCTAATGAAACAATATCTACTTGGAATGATAACTGTTTTCCCTGGAGAAAATACACAGCCTCCACCACCACAAGAAAAGAAGTTTCATTGCTTTCTACTGTTAGGTCAATCCAATATGGCAGGATACGCTAAGACTCAAGCAGCTGATAAAGTGGAAGACCCTAGAGTGCTTGTATTAGGCTATGATAATAATGCTGCACTAGGTAGAGTAACAGATCAATGGGATGTCGCATGTCCTCCTCTCCATCCAGCTTGGCTTGACGCTATAGGACCTGGAGACTGGTTCGGTAAGACTATGATACAAAAAGTTCCAGAAGGCGACACTATAGGATTAATACCATGTGCTATTAGTGGTGAAAAGATTGAAACATTCATGAAATCTGGAGGAACTAAATACAATTGGATAGTTAACCGTGCTAAGCTTGCACAGCAAAAAGGTGGAGTTATTGACGGAATTATATTCCACCAAGGCGAATCAAATAGTGGCGATAGTACTTGGCCTGGTAAGGTTAAAACATTAGTTGACGACCTTAGAAAAGATCTAAACTTGGGTAACGTTCCATTTATCGCTGGAGAACTACTTTATAGCGGTGGATGTGCAGGTCACAATACATTAGTTAATAAGTTGCCTTCATTGATTACTAATTGTTCAGTAGTTTCTGCAGATGGTTTGGTCGTTGATTCTTCTGATACACAATACCGTCTCCACTTTAGTCATGATTCATCAGTCACTTTAGGTAAGAGATATGCTGAAAAAATGACTCAAATGCTTGGATGGTAAGTTGGAAAATAAACCATATTCACTCCAATATATAATTAGTAATTTCATTTAACACCAAATAAGAAAGTTGTTTTCATAAGGTAAGAAATGAATTTTACGGAGATAATTAAATCAACCTTCCCACAGTGTTTTAGAAATTTTTTTAATAGCGTATTTAACTGGGTTATAAGGCGAACTTTTACCGATTAACATATGCGCTACTAGAGACTATAAATGCTATATGTGGGAAGGTTGAGTAATTAGGATAAGGGGATTGAAATGAGAAAAAAGGTTCTGTCAGTTTTTTTAATAGTTACTATGGTATCAGCTCTGTTTTCAATTACACCACTAAATACAGTTGAGGCTGCAGATGCCAGCATTGTTCTAGATGGGAACAATATTAAAGCCGGCAATGTAAATGGCCTAACTTTTAAGGGATTTGGTGTACTCAGTGGAAACAGCTCAAGTGCACTGTTAATGGATTATAAATCCGAGCATCCTGAAAAGTATTCAGAATTCCTGCAAATTCTGTTTGGTGGAAAAAATCCGATTATGACACATGTGAAAATCGAGATGGGGAATGATCGTAACAATTCCACTGGACCTGACCCTTCGACTATGCGCTGGGAAAACGAAGCGGCCAATGTAAAGCGACATCCAGGCTTTCAATTAGCTGCTGATGCAAAAAAGGTTAACCCAAATTTGAAGGTTAGTATTTTGCGATGGAATGCTCCTGGTTGGGTAAACAGCAATGATAAGGTTTATACCTGGTATAAGAATACTATTTTAACAGCTTATCGTCAGTATGGATATATGGTTGATTATGTAAATCCAGGAGTAAACGAACAAGCAGCGAATTTGACATGGACCAAACAATTCGCGCAGCGTGTAAAAACGGATAGCACAGGCTTTAATAGCACTGAAGAGCGAGCACTGTTTAACAGCATCAAGGTTGTTATTTCTGATGAAGTTTCAGTTGGTTCCTTCAGCGATGAAATGGTGAGCGATGCTACACTTCGAGATGCTGTTTCGGTTGGTGCATATCACTACAATACCGACGACAATGCTGCTGGTGATTTCAAAAAGCTTGCAGAGCAATTTGACAAAGAGGTTTGGAACAGTGAGGCACAGGCCACTTTCAGTAATACATCGTTCAGACCTAACAACAATATGAAGGATCCTTCAGTTGAAGGTACGGGTATAGGTGGCAGCAATGGTCCGCTTGAAATGGGAAACACAGTTATCAAGGGGTTTGTAAACTCCCGCCGAACACATTTTGTATATCAGCCTGCAATTGGTTCTTTCTATGAAGGTGGTCAATATTCCTTTAAAGAACTGATAAGTGCACGTGATCCTTGGTCAGGCTGGATTCACTATGATGGAGGTCTTGTTATTCTGAGACATTTCAGCTGGTTTGCAAAATCAGGCTGGGAAAATCAGACCAACACAGAAGGGATATGGAGGGCAGTGCCTCAGGCCAGCTACACTGGTGCAGTAGGTACTAACCCAATTAATGGACGTAATGGAACACCAAGCTATATGACTTTAGCTTCTCCTGATAAAAGCAATTTCTCAACCGTTTTTGTTAACGATAGTGAGTATACAAAGAACTACACAATTAAAACGGTAAATATGAGATATACGGGAAATCCATCATTGGAAGTATGGGAAACCAGAGCAGCCAATAAGGGGACAGCCTTTAACAGCAACTACATGAAATATCTTGGCGAGGTTTCGGCAGATAGTAGCGGAGTTTACAATGTAAGCGTAAAACCATACTCTGTTGTGACCGTTACCACATTGGACAATAACGAGGAAGCAGAGGAGTACAATTTACCGCTGCCAGTTGAGGGCGAGCGTACTGTACTTGACACAGATGGAACTGGATCTGTACATAATACTAAGGATAACTTCCTATATGCTGATGATTTTGATTATTCTGCTAAGACCTCTCCTGTAATTGGTTTAGGTGGAAAGATAACAGGAACTGAAAGCTATATAGATGCGCGAGGTGGTTCTAAAAGTGTGATTCCACGTTATACTAGTGATCGTAACGGTGCATTTGAAGCGTATCTTCCAGATGGGTCGGGCAACTATGTTCTGCGACAGCAGGTGGATAAGTCGATTATGGGTCTTGGTGGAACTTGGAATAATGGTAGCCCTATCACAGGGATTGGAGATTTCAGATGGCTAAACTATAAGGCTAGTGTTGATGTTTCATTTGAACACAATAGTACAGAGGGCGGAGATAACTATGCTGCTATTGGAGCTCGTCAACAGGGCGGCGGTAACTCTCACTATACAAACGGTACACCATATATATTGAAATTCTGGTTTGATGGTGGTTGGTCTCTACATGTCAACGGTACTTCCGTAGCAAGTGGAAATGTAGCGAGTGGCACAGGCGGAGTAAAAATCAGTAATTTTAATACAGCATATAATGCATGGCACAACATTGCTCTTAAGGTTGTAGAAAATAAAGTAACTGCTTATTTGGATGATACTATTCTTTACAACTACACTGATTCAAGCCCAAGATTGTCCGGTCGTATAGATCTGGCTAGTGGTTACTATAATACTCGCTTTGATAATCTGAAGGTGGAAAAAATTGAAGGTTATGTACCTTACTATTCTGAATTGCTAGACAACCTTGAGATGTACGATTTGTCTTCTGTACCGGCTGCAAAGCTTGTTTACAGCGGTCCATGGGCACATGAAAACGGCAAATCCATGTACAACTATCAAAGAACCCTTTCTACCAGCAAAGGAACAAATGCTGCACTTCAGTACATATTCAAGGGTACTGGATTAGATATCCTTGGTGCTAACAATGGTTCAGCGAAGCTTGAGGTGACAGTGGACGGAAAGGTAGTTAATACTTCTGCAAGTACAATGGCATCTGGTGAATTTTATCAAACATTTACACTTCGCGGGCTTATTTATGGTAATCATACCGTTTCACTAAAGGTATTAAGTGGCACGTTGGCTGTGGATTCTGTAGCAGTTGTTTCTGACTTGAATAATGAAGATGAGCCAGTAGAAAGAACGGCATTTTCAAAGATTGAGGCAGAAAGCTACAACAGTCAGATGGGAATCCAAAGTGTAACTTGTGACGAAGGAACGGAAGCTGTAGGCTATATCGAAAACGGAGACCATGTTGTTTATAGTAATGTTAATTTTGAGTCAGGTGCGACAGAATTCCTAGCAAGAGTATCAAGTGCTGGCAATGGAGGTAATATTGAGCTTAGGCTTGACAGTATTACAGGTACTTTAGTAGGTACTTGCGCGGTTCCTGTAACAGGTGATTGGCAGACTTTTGCTGATGTAACATGTGATGTCACTGGAGCAAGTGGAAAGCATGACTTATATTTGAAATTTACAGGAGAAAGCGGATACTTACTAAACTTAAACTGGTTCCAGTTCTCAAAAGGAGCTGAAGTTGAAACTATTGTCGGTGATCTCAATGGCGATAAGAGTATTGATGCAACAGACTACGCTTTGATGAAAATGTATCTTCTGGGCTCAATTGTGGATTTTCCAGTAGAAGATGACATTACAGCAGCGGATCTTAATAGTGATGGAGCAATTGATGCGATTGACTTTGCTACATTCAAACAATACCTGCTTGGTAGTATTTTGAAATTACCTCATTCAAACTAAAGGCAGGTAGTTACGTGAATTATTTGTAATAATGATTAAACTCTTTCTGTAGATTCATGGAAGTAAATAAGTGAAAGGGAGAAGAGTAAATGGGAATAAAACTTTTAATGAATAAAATTGGCAGCAAAATAGTACCTGCATTTTTAAGCTTAGCCTTGCTATGCGTAATACCAGTAGGCCAGGTAAAGGCTGAGACACTACCAGTACTACCACAAACAGGATTTGACCAAGTTCAGAGCAATATTCAACATGGTCAAGTTAGCACTTTTTCATATTTCTCAAAAGCGACAAACAGCAATAGAAATGCAAGAATATACCTTCCACCAGGATATTCAGCAAATAATAAATACAGTGTTTTGTACTTGTTGCATGGTTATGGAGGAAACGAGAATGACTGGTATAGCGGTGGAGGTTCAGCTAATGTCATTTTAGATAATCTTCTTGCTCAAGGTAAAATAAAGCCATTTATTGTTGTAATACCTAACGCAAATGCAACAGGAGCTGGAATATCGGATGGATATTTGAATTTCAAAGCTGATTTGCTTAACAGCTTAATACCGTATGTTGAATCAAAATATTCTGTTCTCACAGACAGAGAACATAGAGCAATTGCTGGACTGTCACTAGGCGGTGCACAATCAATAAACTTTGGGCTTACAAATTTAAATCAATTTGCATATGTAGGCGGGTTTTCTGCTGGAGGACCAGGTTCTATTACAAGTACTAATTTTTTCCCAGATCCTGCAGCAACTAAGCAGCTGAATAAGTTTTTATTTCTTTGTATTGGAACAAATGATAATACATCCTTCAGTGATGGCATAGTTAATTCCTGTAAACAATATAGCATTCCATACACCTATTTTCTTATTCCTGGAAGAGGTCACGACTGGACAGTGTGGAAACCTAGTTTATGGAATTTTTCACAAATGGCGTGTGCTAATGGATTTACGGACTATGAGGTAACTCCTCCAGAGCCAATATCAGCATTTACGCAAATAGAAGCAGAGAATTATACTGATCAATCAGGAGTTGAGATTGAAGCTAATTCTAATGACAACGGTATGAATATAGGCTATATCCAAAACGGAGACTATACAGTTTACCAAAGAGTTGATTTCGGCAGTGGTGCTACAAAATTCCAAGCAAGTGCAGGAAGTGATTCAAATGGCGGAAATATAGAAATTCGTTTGGATAGTCTGACAGGAACACTAATAGGAACTTGTGCCGTACCTAATACAGGCGGATGGAAAGAATGGACTGATGTATCCTGTGATGTCAGTGGAGTTACTGGAGAGCATGACTTGTATCTGAAATTTACAGGAGAAAGCGACTACTTACTAAACTTAAATTGGTTCCAGTTTTCAAAAGCTACTGAAGGTACAACTATTGCGGGAGATTTAAACGGCGATAAGAGCATTGATGCAACAGACTACGCTCTATTGAAAATGTATCTTCTTGGTTCAATTGAAAAATTCCCAGTAGAGGATGGTATTACAGCTGCAGATTTAAATGCTGATGGTGCTATTGATGCACTTGATTTTGCAACATTTAAACAGTATCTATTAGGAAGTATTACAGAGTTGCCTTATTCTAAATAAGATAGTGAAGAAGTATAAAAACAGCAAAGAAATTAATTTTAGATTGAATTTTTCCAGACAGTTATCCTAGAAAAATTGAATGGAGAATTTAATAAAAAAATATATTAGGGGGATAAAAGGTATGAAAAAATTATTAGCATTAGCAGCCGGAATACTTACCTGTGTAACATTTACAGTATTATCCACTTTTAACTTAGGGGCATTGGATAACGGTCTTGCTAAAACACCACCTATGGGATGGAATAGTTGGAATGTATTCCATGGGAATATTAATGAAACCCAGATTAAACAGATTGCAGATGCAATGGTAACTTCTGGAATGAAGGACGCAGGATATGTGTATTTAAACCTTGACGACAACTGGATGGCAAACCCTGCACGTGATTCAAATGGAAACCTGAGGGCTGATCCTACACGTTTCCCAAGTGGTATAAAATCTTTAGCAGATTATGTACATGCCAAGGGCCTTAAGCTTGGAATATATGGAGACCGCGGTACTATGACATGTATGAATGTTCCTCAAAGTGGAAGCAAGGGTTATGAGGATAGAGATGCAAAAACTTTCGCTTCATGGGGTATTGACTATTTAAAATACGATAACTGTAATATACCAAATGGAAGTGACCAGAAAACTGATTACCAGAAAATGAAGACCGCACTTGCAAATTGCGGAAGACCTATAGTATTTAGTATCTGTGCATGGGGGTATGGAAGCTGGATGCCTGAGACTGGAAACTTATGGCGTACTACAGGTGATATAACTGATAAATGGGATAATGGAAATGATTGGTTTAGAGGTATTATAAACTGTATTGATGAGAATGCGAAATATACGAGTTCTGCTAAACCTGGAGCATGGAATGATCCTGACATGCTTGAAATCGGAAACGGTGGCTGTACAACTGAGGAATATCGTACACAGATGAGCATGTGGTGTATGATGGCATCACCTCTTATTGCTGGAAATGATATCAGAACAATGAATCAAACTACAAAAAGCATTTTAACTAACAAAGAAGTAATAGCTGTAAATCAGGATCCTGCTGGAGTACAAGGATATAAGGTTAAATCAGCAAATGGTCTTGATGTTTGGGTAAAACCACTCGGTATAGATGGAACAACAAAGGCTGTTGCATTATTAAATAGAAATGGATCAACATCTAACATAACAGTTAATTTTGCAGATATAGGTATGCAGGGCAGTGTTTCAGTACGTGATTTATGGGCTATGTCTGACAAAGGAGAATTCACAGGTTCATATACAGCATCTGTACCTTCACATGGTACTGTTGTGCTCAAGGTATCCAGTGAACCTGTAGTTGTAGAACCAAGAAGTGCATTTACAAAGATTGAAGCAGAAAGTTTTAATAGCCAATATGGAGTTGAAATTGAAGATAATCCTGATGGAAGTGGTAAGAATCTCGGGTATATTCAAAATGGAGATTATGTTGTTTATAGAAAGATTGATTTTGGTAGCGGTGCTGCTAATTTCCAAGCAAGCGCAGGTAGCGAGTCAACTGGTGGAAATATAGAAATTCGTTTGGATAGTCCGACAGGAACATTAATAGGGACTTGTGCTGTTGCAGGTACTGGCGGATGGAAAACTTGGGCTGATGCAACATGCAGTGTCAGCGGAGTTA
>JAEZRV010000042.1 GCA_023444055.1 Bacillota bacterium | reverse complement strand
GAGGATAGGATGTTTGAGAGGACTTTAAGACATTATAAAACATTACAGGATGTTATCAATAAAATAAATGAAAGTATTGATTTATATATTAAAGTATTGAAATCTCATATTAATGAAAATAATATTGAAATAGGTGATTAAATGGATATTGTTAATAGAATAGAATCATTTGTAGCTGACATTTATTTTAAGTATACTAATGAACTGAAATCAGATTTTGTGGAAATATGCAATTCAATTGTTGCTTTTTTTAATGAAAACTTTTCAAATAATCAGCAAATACTAGAGCAAAAGGACGAATTATTAATGTATCTTTTAAATGTAATGGAGCAGAATGATTATGTAAAGATGGCAGATGCGTTATATTATAATGTAAAACCAATAATTGAAGATGCTATTTTAGTAATAGATAATAAAAATTAGATCTTAAGTCAAAATAATAAATATGCAGGACTTTTATTACAAATTTGTTTTATAACTGGAGTGAATATATGACAAAGGTATTAGTAACAGGTGCAGATGGATTTATTGGAAGCCACTTGACTGAAATGTTAGTACAAGCAGGATATGATGTAAGAGCATTTGTATTTTATAATTCTTTTAACAATTGGGGATGGTTGGATACTTTTCCAAAAGAGGTTTTATCTAAAATAGATGTATTTGCTGGAGATATACGTGACCCAAATGGTGTACGAGAAGCAATGAAAGGTGTGAACACAGTATTTCATTTGGCTGCATTAATTGCCATACCTTTTAGTTATCACTCTCCGGATTCATATGTAGATACAAATATAAAAGGTACACTAAATGTCCTTCAGGCAGCTCGTGAACTTGGTACTGGCAGGGTATTGGTCACATCCACATCTGAGGTGTATGGAACGGCAAAATATGTACCTATTGATGAAAATCATCCTTTTCAAGGTCAATCACCCTACTCTGCTACAAAAATAGGAGCAGATAGATTGGCAGAGAGTTTTTATCGCAGCTTTAATCTGCCTGTAACCATTGTGCGTCCTTTCAATACTTATGGTCCGAGGCAATCTGCAAGAGCGGTAATTCCAACAATTATTACACAGCTATTAAGTGGAAAAACTGAAATTAAGTTGGGGTCATTAGAACCTACCAGAGATTTTAATTATGTAAAAGATACTGCAAATGGATTTATTGAGATTGCAAAGTCAGATATTGCTATTGGTGAAGAAATAAATATAGCGACTCAGCAGGAGATATCAATAGGGCAGCTTGCGAACGAACTCATTGAGCAAATAAATCCAAATGCAAAAATAGTTTGTGATAATCAAAGGCTCAGACCAGATAAGAGTGAAGTTGAAAGGCTTTTAGGAAGTAATGAAAAAATAAAACGACTAACTGGCTGGACTCAAAAATATACATTCAAACACGGTATTTCAGAGACTATTGAGTTTTTAAGCAGAAATCTTGATAAATATAAGACTGATATTTATAATGTTTAATTTAGTTGGGAGTGTTTATATTGACCGAGTTTATTCCATTATCTGTACCAAATCTTAAAGGTAATGAGCTAAAATATGTAACTGAAGTTGTTGAGAAAGAGTGGGTTTCTACCGGGGGTGATATGATTACTCGGTTTGAATCAGAGTTTGCAAAATATTTAATGGTTGAAGCCGCCACTGCATGCCAGAGCGGTACTGCGGGGATTCATTTAGCATTAATGCTTGCTAATGTTGGGAGTGGTGATGAGGTTATTGTTCCAACACTTACTTTTATAGCTGCTGTAAATCCAGTACGTTATGTTAATGCTGACCCCATTTTTATGGATTGCGATGATTCACTTTGCATGGATGCAAATAAATTAGAAACCTTTTGCGCTAATAAATGCGAAGTTATAGATGGAAGGCTTATTAACAAGGCGACTAAAAAGCATATAAAAGCTGTTATTGTCGTGCATGTATTTGGAAATATGGCAGATATGCAATCTATAATTCCTATAGCAAATAAATATAACTTAACAGTTATAGAGGATGCAACTGAAGCTTTAGGAACATTTCACAGGCAAGGGATATTTAAGCGTAAGTTTGCTGGTACTATAGGTGACTATGGTGTCTATTCATTTAATGGTAATAAAATTATAACTACTGGTGGCGGAGGTATGTTAGTATCTAGAAATACGGACATGGTAAAACGCGCTAAATACCTTTCCACGCAGGCAAAGGATGATGTAGTTAATTTTATCCATAATGAAATTGGGTATAATTATAGAATGACTAATCTACAAGCAGCCTTAGGGGTGGCACAATTAGAACAATTAGAAGATTTTATAGATGTTAAAACTAAAAATTATCAGTTGTATTGTGATGAATTCAAGAGTATTAATAGTGCAAGCATATTACCTTTTAGGGATAATATTAGACCAAACTATTGGTTTTACTCTTTGGTATTAAACAATTATTATAGAGATGATTTGATTAAATATTTATCGGATAATAATATTCAGACCAGACCTATATGGGGGCTAATTCATGAGCAAAAGCCATACAAAAACTGTAATTCATATAGGATTGAGAAGGCAATTGAGTATTATAATAATATTGTAAATATCCCATGTAGTACAAATCTTGTTGAAAGCCAGGTTTGCCATGTATCGGAATTAATTAAAAGATTTTTGTCAGAAAAAAATTAGTTGAAATATAATAAACGTGACTAAATTCTATTTATAGTACAGGATGTGTAAAATATATGGATCTATCAGAGTTAATAGTTACTAAAGAAGCAAAGATTCTAGAAGTGATGCAAATATTTAATGCAACAGGCAGGCAAATGGCTTTGGTTGCTCAAGATGGGAAATTAGAGGCAGTTGTTACAGATGGGGATATCAGAAGATTTATTGTAAAAGGCGGATCTATACAAACACCTGCTTTTGATATCGCAAATAAAAAGCCTAGATTCATTTCCGAGAAGGACAAGGATTCTGCAAAAAAAGTAATGAAAAAGTATTCTATAAATGCATTACCTGTATTAAATGATAATGGCATTATAGTCTCGGTTATTTTCGCAAATGATTTAGAAATATCTAAAAAACATAATTTAAATATTCCAATAGTTATTATGGCAGGAGGATTTGGTACTAGACTTTTTCCTTATACTAAAATCTTACCTAAGCCATTAATACCAATTGGGGATATTCCAATAGTTGAGCATATAATAAACAGATTTCAAGGGTTTAACTGCAAGGATTTTTATATGATTGTTAACTATAAGAAAAACATGATAAAATCCTACTTCTCTGAAGTACAATATTCATATAATCTTAATTTCGTAGAAGAGGAAAAGCCCCTTGGAACAGGAGGAGGCATTTCACTTCTTAAAGGGATGATTGATAAGCCGTTTTTTCTTTCTAATTGTGATATATTAATAGATGCTGATTATGAGGACATATATAAGCAGCATAAGCAACAGAAAAATATAATCACTATGGTTTGTGCATTTAGACATATGACAGTTCCATATGGTGTCGTAGAGCTTGATACAGACGGAAAAATATTTAAAATGTCTGAAAAGCCACAGTACTCATTCTTAACAAATACGGGTATGTATTTACTTGAGCCTCGGGTTATTGAAGAAATGAAGGATAATGAGGTGATAAGCCTTCCTGAAATAATTGAGAAATATCGCAGCTTAGGAGAGAATGTCGGAGTGTATCCAATTAATGAGAAATGCTGGTTAGACATGGGTCAGTTAGAGGAATTAGAAGAAATGAGAAAAGCTATGGAGGAAGGACATGGATAGTATTTTGCTAATAGGTGGTGGTGGACATGCTGTCAGTGTTCTAGATACATTATTATCAAATGATATTTATAATGTAATTGGATTTACAGATTCAAATTTAAGTATAGACAAAACATTATTAGGGATTCCTTACTTGGGAGATGACAGCATTTTTCAAGAGGTATACAATAATGGTATTAAAAATGCAGTTATTGCAATTGGAAGTGTTGGAGATACCAGTATAAGAGTAAAAGTGCACAATTTAGTGAAAAAAATAGGATTTAATCTTCCGACAATCATTGATCCAACAGCCATAATTGGAAGGGGATGTAATATCGGTGAAGGTGCTTTTATTGGTAAAAGTGTAGTTATAAATACTCTTTCTCAGGTTAGTTATATGGCAATAATAAACAGTAAAGCCGTAATAGAACATGAGTGTAATATAGGTGCTTTTAGTCATATTTCTCCAGGATGTATATTAGGAGGAAATGTTACAGTTGGCAATCACACGCATATCGGAATAGGATCAACAGTTATACAAGGAGTAAAAATAGGGGATAATTCATTGATCGGTGCTGGTAGCATTGTAGTAAAACATATGGGCGCTGGTATCAAAGCATATGGGAACCCCTGCAGAGAGGTTGGAATTCTGTGAGTACATTAATTATAGCTGAAGCAGGAGTAAATCATAATGGTAGTATTGAAAATGCATATGAACTAGTTGATGTAGCAAAGGCAGCGGGTGTTGATGCGGTTAAATTTCAGACATTTAGTGCCGAAAAGCTTGTGAGTTGTAATGCGCAGAAGGCTGAGTATCAAAAGCTTTATAATTCCAATGAGCAAACACAATTAGAAATGCTAAAAGGTTTAGTATTAACGAAATTACAATTTCAAAATATATGTAAATATTGTATGGAAAAAAATATTCTTTTTCTTTCAACTCCATTTGACTTAGAAAGTATTGATATGTTGGAAGAACTTGTGATGCCTATATATAAGATACCATCAGGTGAGATTACCAATCTTCCATACTTAATAAAAATAGCATCTTTAGGAAAACCTATTATACTTTCTACAGGTATGAGTACTTTGGATGAAGTAGAATCTGCCTTAAATATTTTAAAATCAAATGGAGCAGGTGAAATATCCTTATTACATTGTAATACTGAATATCCAACACCTTATGAAGATGTGAACTTATTAGCAATGAACACATTGAAACAGCGGTTTGGAGTTAAAGTGGGCTACTCTGATCATACCCTTGGTATTGAGGTGCCAATTGCGGCAGTTGCATTAGGGGCACAAATAATAGAAAAGCATTTTACACTTAATAAAAATATGGTAGGACCGGATCATAAAGCA
Source organism: Bacillota bacterium (assembly GCA_023444055.1). Taxonomy (GTDB): domain Bacteria; phylum Bacillota; class Clostridia; order Acetivibrionales; family DSM-1351; genus Ruminiclostridium. The sequence continues at coordinate 16,023 of JAEZRV010000042.1, read as the reverse complement.
AGCCTTGAACCTGATGAACTAAAGAAAATGGTTGATAGTATTAGAATTATTGAAAAGACATTGGGTAACGGTGAAAAAGTCCCAACTAAATCAGAAAGTAAAAATATTGATATCGCCCGTAAAAGCATTGTTGCAAAAACAAATATAATGGTAGGTGACACTTTTTCCGAAGAAAATATTACAGTCAAGAGGCCTGGAAATGGGATATCACCTATGAAATGGTTTGAAGTCCTAGGCAAAACTGCAACAAAGAATTTTAAGGAAGACGAGCTTATAACATTATGAAAAAAATTTGTGTAGTAACAGCTACGAGAGCAGAATATGGATTGCTCCGACCTTTAATGATTAATTTAAGACAAAGCCAAAAAATTCAGCTTCAAGTTATTGTAACTGGCACTCACCTTGAAAAGGAATATGGAGAAACAATAAATGAGATAATTCAAGATGGATTCGAGCCAGATAAATGTATCAGAATAATTCATGATGATACACCTATAGGAATACTTCATACAATGTCAAATGCTATTAAAGGTGTTGGTGAGGCACTTCAAACATTGAAACCTGACTTGTTAACTCTATTAGGAGATAGATATGAGACTTGTGCAATTGCATCCGCAGCGGTTGTTTTAGGAATACCAATAGCACATTTACATGGTGGAGAAGTCACATATGGTGCATATGATGAAGTGTTTCGTCATGCAATAACAAAAATGAGTTACATTCATTTTACATCAACCGAGGAATATAGAAATCGTGTTATTCAAATGGGAGAAAGCCCTAAAAGAGTATTTAATGTTGGGGCGCTAGGTGTGGAGAATGTTCTTAACGTTAAGCTTTTATCAAAGGAAGAGTTAGAAAAAGAAACAGGATTTCCTATGAAAAATACACTTCTTGCAACATTTCATCCTGTTACAATGGAATCGATATCACAAGAAAACCAGTTTAAAGCATTACTTGATGCTATTGTTGAGCACCCAAATTTTAATATTTTATTTACGAGGCCGAATGCTGATACAAATAGACAACAATTAAATAATATGCTTGATATTTATTCAAATAAATTAAGAAATAGAATGAAGGTTGTTGAATCAATGGGAGTTGCTAAGTATTTAAGTGCAATGAAATACTGTGCAGGTGTAATTGGCAATTCATCAAGTGGTATTATAGAGGCTCCAAGTATGAAAGTTGGTACAATTAATATTGGCAATAGGCAAAGAGGGCGAATAAGTGCTAATTCTGTTATACACTGTGAATCTGTAAAAGAGGATATAATACAGGCTTTATGTCAGTTATCTTCTGTAAAGTTCCAAGACAGCCTGGCAACTATAGTAAATCCATATGAGGGGATAAATACATCAAAAACAATAGCACTGCAGTTGGAGAATACCTTAATGTCAGAGTTTAAGCCAAAGGAATTCTATGACATTAAATATATTTGAAAATATAGAAATTTAAGGGATGTATAATGAATAACTAAAATTAGTATTACAGCCTCACCCGTGCAATGAATCAATATAACCTTGCATGTATGGAAAACAAATACAATAAGTTTTACTAATTAAATTGAAAAGTTACGATAAGTTAAAAATAGCATATAGGAGGTGTCGAGTCAGTGCCGTTTCATAAAGTCAATTACAGGAGAAATTTTTCTCTAGCCTTTTACCTAAACTGTGAAACCGATAGATATCGGGTTTTTAAGCTGATACTAATTGATTTTTGTTCTTATGCGAAATGGTAGACTTGAAAAATAAAATATGAAATTGCTAGTAATAGGTTTAGGATCTATGGGAAAAAGAAGAATAGGGCTACTATTAAATACATTTAAAGATGTTGCGTTAGCAGGTGTGGATACAAACGAAGAAAGACGTGAACAGGTGAAAGCTCTTTATAATATAAATACGTATAGCAGTTTAAAACTTGCGATAGAGGCTGAGGCTCCTTATGCTGTACTTGTGTGTACATCCCCTATAAGCCATGGCAGTATTATTTTAGAATGTATAAGAGAAGGGTTACATGTATTTAGTGAGCTCAATTTACTTCATGACAGATATAACGAAATTATTAAAGAAGCTGATAGATATAATGTAATGTTATTTTTGTCTTCAACCTTACTTTACCGTAATGAGATACAGATTATTAAGAATTTTGTATTAGAGGATAAATCAAAAGTAAATTATAGGTACCATGTAGGTCAGTATTTGCCGGATTGGCATCCGTGGGAGGATTATAGGAACTTTTTTGTTGGAGACAAGCGAACAAATGGATGCAGAGAGATCCTGGCTATAGATATGCCATGGATTATAAATACATTTGGAAGAATTAAAGATGTTAAAGTCATTAAAGACAAAATTTCCAGCCTTGATATAGATTACCCGGATAATTACTTAATCATGTTAGAACATGAAACTGGAAACAAAGGTATTTTAATAGTAGATGTTGTATCACGTAAAGCAGTAAGAGAACTGTTAGTATACTCAGAAAACTTATATTTGACTTGGGATGGTACACCAAATGGTTTATATAAATATGATTTATCAGATAAAATTATGAAGAATATAAAATCATATGATAATATTAATAAGGATAATAGATATTCTGATAATATTATTGAAAACGCATACCTTGATGAGCTTATAATATTTATAAATAAAATTAGAAATAATGACAACAAAGAAAGATATACTTTTGAGGATGATAAATATACACTACAGATAATTGACAAAATTGAGGAAGTGTAAATATGAAGGTTTGTTTTTTTGGTTTAGGCTCCATAGGGAGGAGACATATAAAAAATTTAAGTACGATTGCGGATAAAAAAAATATAAATCTGCATGTGCATGCTTTTAGAAAAACTTTAAATCCTATTGATAACGAAATAGAAGATTTAGTTGAAAAGATTATTTATTCTGAGACTGAGCTTGAAAATGATTATGATATTGTATTTATAACTAATCCAACAAACATGCATTTTGATACTATGAAGTTAATGGAAAATAGAACTAAAAATATGTTTATTGAGAAACCGATAGTGGATTATAAAGAATATAATTTTAATAATCTTAAATTTCAAGATGATGGTGTCTATTATGTTGCAGGACCTTTAAGATTTTCTGGTGTTATTCAAAAGCTTAAAAATATAATTAGGGACGAAAAAATTTATTGTGTTAGAGTGATATGTTCTAGCTACCTGCCGAATTGGAGGCCAACTGTAGATTATAGAAAGGTTTATAGTGCTGATAAGGCACAGGGTGGAGGTGTACGTGCTGACTTAATACATGAATGGGACTATATAACACATTTATTTGGTTTTCCGGAAGAAGTTAAATGTATATATGGAAAGTATTCCCATTTAGATATTAATAGTGAAGATGTAGCTGTATATATTGCACGGTATACAGACAAAGTTGTTGAAGTTCATCTTGATTATTTTGGAAGAGTGCCTAGGCGGCAAATTGAATTATTTACAGAAAGAGGAATTATTAGTGCGGATATTATCAATGAAACAATAAAATTTAGTGATGAAAGAGATAGTATTAAGCTAAGTACTGATAAGAATGCTATGTATTTAAAGGAAATGGAGTTTTTTTTAGATAATATCATACAAAATAGTGGTATGAATAATATAAATGTATGTAAAGATGTATTGGATTTAGCTTTGGGGAGGATTTTACAATGAATATTTTGATTACAATATGTGGCAGGGCAGGTTCAAAGGGTGTTAAAAATAAAAATATCAGAAAATTTTATGGTAACGAGCTAATAAAATATACTATTGCTGCAGCATACTTATTTAAAGAGAGAAACACTCAGCATAAGGTTGATATATGTGCTAATAGTGATAGTAAGGATTTATTGGAGATAGTTAGTAAATATGATTTAGAATGTATTCAAAGACCAAGTGAGCTTGCGCAGGACTCTTCACCTAAAGTGCCTGTAATCAGGTATTCACTTGAATATATGGAAAAAATAAAAAATATTGAGTATGAGTATATCATAGATTTAGATATTACATCTCCATTCAGAAAGATTGAGGATATACAACGTGCTTTAAATAAAACAATAGAAGAATCGGATTATGATGTTGTATTTTCTGTTGTTCCTTCAAGGAGAAATCCTTATTTCAATATGGTAGAGGAACATAATGGTGTGATTAAAAAAGTAATAAATGCATCCTACACAGCAAGACAACAAGCTCCAAATGTTTATGATATGAATGCATCTATTTATTGCTATAGAAGAAATAGTCTACTTAATGTTTTAAATATGTCACCATTTGATGGTGTATTTGGGATTACCTTAATGAAGGATACTGCGGTGTTAGATATTGATTCAGAAGAGGATTTTGAGCTGATGCAAGTATTAGCTCATTACTTCCTAGAGAATGACTTCAAGGAGTTATTAGATAAAACGTGTAGCATTTAGTAATCTTATCACATTCCACACTAAATAGTGCTAAACACTTAACATCAAATATCCGATAAAACAAATAGAAGAGTTTGATGGAGGTGTTGTATGAAAATAGAAAAGAATGAGTCCATTAGTGCTAATGTTAACATCAGTAGCAACAATGCGAATAATAGAGCTGCAATGAATAAAATAAATGCTAAGCTTGATGAAGATTGGTCTTTAGCAGGTAACAAAAGCATTTCTCAATTGAATGAGTATGATAGAGAATGTATGCCTGTATCCGAAAGAGTTGTAATTGAAGCCATAGAAAAAGCTAATAAAGCAATTCAAGGTGGCAACAGAAGATTTGAATTTTCAATTCATGATGAAACCAATCAAATAATGGTAAAGGTATATGACTCTGAAACAGATAAACTTATAAAAGAGATACCAAATGAAAAGATTTTAGATATGGTAGCAAAGATATGTGAGATGGCAGGAATTTTAGTTGATGAAAGAAGGTGATGAGTATGTCCGGTGTTAATAATACAACAAATAGTTCATTAAGATTATCAGGTTTAGTATCAGGTATGGACACTGATACAGTAATACAGCAGATGCTAGCTGCGAACAGAGCAAAAGTTGAAAAGGTAGAAGCAAAAGTTCAGATTGCTGAATGGAAGACGGATGCTTATAGAGAAATAACATCGTCTCTTCAAAGTTTTTATAGCACTTACTTTGATACAACTTCACCATTGAATTTGAAATCTGAGAATGCATTTTCCAGCTTTACAACGTCATATGGTGATACTACTTCTACAAATTATGTTACATTAACAGGAATATCAGGCGCACAAGCAGGAACATATTCTATCACAGAGCTAAAAACTGCTACATCAGCGGTTGTAGAAGGCGGAAATGTAAGTAAAAATATTGAGGGTGGAGCCATAAATCTAACAGACTTGGCAGCTATATCTAGCTCAAATAATACTCTTTCGATTACATTAAATGGTGTTACTAAAAGTATTAGCCTTGCTACTGATGGAAGTATTACGACTGTTGCTGACCTTAAAACATCACTACAGCAGAAGATTAATGATGCATTTGGATCTGACAAAATTAATGTTGACTTAAATTCAACTTCTGATGGACTTAAATTTTCTGCTGCTAGGTCAACTGACACATTTAGTATTAGCTCAGAAAGTACAGCTAAAAGTGTTCTTGGATTAGATTCATCAAATCTTTCAAATAAGATTAGCTTGGATACTAATATCGCAGATTTAACAAATGCGTTCAACACAACTCCTACTTTTGGAGCAGCCGATACTATTGCATTTACAATTAATGAAACTGAATTTAGCTTTGATGCATCAAAAACATCCATTCAAGATATTATTGATGAAGTAAATGCAAAAGCAGGCTTAAATGTAACAATGAAGTATGATATTACTAAAAACAGCTTCTCAATAAAATCTAATGGTACAGGGGTTACTGAGGAAATTTCGGTTGCAGATACAACAGGAACGTTTATGTCATCACTTGGTATAACAGGTACAGATAAGGGAACTGATGCAAGTGTTACTTTAAGTGATGGTACAAAGATTGTAAGGTCATCAAACTCATTCACGTATGATGGGATAACTTATAATATTAAGGAAGATTTTACAGCAGGAACAGATCCCGTTTCAGGTGAAGTTACAAAGCCTATTGAGGCAACTATAAAAGCTGATTCTACAAAGACATATGATTATTTAAAAGGATTTGTAGACAAGTATAATGAATTAATTGAGAAAATTAATAACAAGCTTAGCGAAGAAAAGTATCGTGATTATGCCCCACTATCAGATGATCAAAAGGAAAATATGACCAAAGAGCAAATAGAAAAGTGGGAAGCAAAGGCTAAGTCTGGTTTATTAAAAAATGACAGTATATTGACTGGTATTTTAGCAAATTTAAGGACTACATTATATGATTCTGTTGAGGGAGCCGGGATATCTCTTTCATCAATAGGAATAACAACATCCTCAGACTATACAAAAAATGGTAAGCTTGAGATAAATGAAATAAAGCTGAAGGATGCACTTACAAATAAGTCTGAGCAAGTTAAAAAGTTATTTACAAAAACCTCTGATGTATCTTATTATTCTGCGATAGATAGCGCTGCAGCTAAAAATGAGAGATATAAGGAATCAGGTATAGCCCAGAGGTTATCTGATATAATTCAGAATGCAATAAGGACTAGTACTGATAAAAATGGATTTAAAGGTGCTTTATTAGAGAAAGCAGGTATAGCTGGCGATCGCTCCGAGTATACAAACATTTTATTTAAGGAGATGCAGAGTTTCCAAGAAACTATTGACGAAATGAATGACAAGCTTAAGCATAAAGAAGATGCATTATATGCCAAATTTTCAGCAATGGAAGCAGCACTTAGTAAACTGAATGAGCAGCAAAGCAATCTGATGTCTATGCTAGGTGGCGGTCAGTAACTATATAGAGAGCTTTAATTACAGATAAAGACTTTATGAGCTTAATAAATAAGTAGTAGTATACTGATTGCAATAAAATTGATGAGAAGGTTGAATGACTTCAAGATTATTAAAGAAGTTTCTGAGCCCATGCTATTTCTGTCTTGATGTTCTTGTGATAAATGTGGGGCATGGGCATATTTATACAAACGTGTAATATGCACATAATTATAAGATATTAGGAGGGCACTAATGGTAACAAATAATGGTTTGAACCAATATAAGGAGAATTCTATTAAGACATCTACACCTGAGGAATTGACTTTAATGCTATATAATGGTTTGGTAAAGTTCCTTATGCAGGCTCAGAATGCTATTGAAGTGAATAATATAGAGAAAGCAAATAGCAGTATTTTAAGAGCACAGGCAATAATAAATGAGTTTCAAGCTACTTTAGACATGAATTATGAAGTTTCAGAAGGGTTGAGCAGTTTATATGAGTATATGCATAGACGACTTGTTGAAGCTAATATTAAGAAGGATAACAGCATAGTAGAAGAAATTCTTGGGTATTCTAAAGAGTTGAGAGATACTTGGGCTCAAGCGATGAAAATAGCAAAGAATTCTGTCCCAGTAACAGAGAAAATAGCTAAATAAACTGTTTATATGAACTCTAGGAGGCTTTAGCCTCAAGTCGAGACTATAGACTTGCCGGTAGTAATTGACTATTTGCTGAATTGCAAAAAGATTAAACAATAGTTTAAATAAGCTGATGACTAATTAACAGATTTATGAATAAAGCACTTCACTCCAATAAGGGCTTGTGAGGTGTTTTACTTCATGTAAGCTGGTATAAGATATCCAAAGCTTGAATAACTTTGTGTTTATCAGGAAGGAAAAAAGTAATGACTCCAGAACAATATATACAAAAACTTATTGAGATATCTGATAAAAAGTTGAATATAGTAAATGAAATATTAGACCTTACTAAAATGCAGTCGGAAATTATTAACGAGGATAGTACTGATAAACTCAATACATTAATTGATCTAAAGCAGCAGCAAATAGATTTAATAGGTGAGCTCGATGAGGCATTTGAAGTATATTATTTAAGAATGAAATCAGTACTAGGTGTGCAAAGTATTGAAGAAATTCACATGACTCAGTTAAAAGGAGCGGCAGAGCTAAAGCAAATTATATCTGATATATCAAACACTGCTACACAGATTGAGAAACTTGAGATTGATAATAGAAATAAAGTACAAGCTGTACTTGACAAGCTGGCAAGTGAAATAAGACGTGTAAAGCAACACAAGATGGTGAATAATGGCTACAATATAGTTTCAAAGCTTGAAAATCCATCATACTTTATTGATAAAAAGAAATAGAGATTTTTGTGTGGTATATAGGTAGGGGAATTTTAATTAGTTATAAAATAGGCTGTCGCAAAATGCATCTTAACAATTATATTTTATGTTTGGTTTTAACCAAATTATATAATTGCGGTTAAGAGATGTTTTGCAACAGCCTCTTTATTAGTCTTTATCAGACTTATCAGCATCTTCAATACATCCATGAATAAATTCTACAACTTTATTCATATATTGTTCTGGGTATTCTAAGAAGCTATTACAATATTCTTTTGCACCTGAGTTCCAATAATGTGCAGTTACAGGACTTCTTCTATACAACATTTCATAAATCAGTTTGGTATTATCTGAGGCATCAATATTTTTCTGAACACCATCAATCAAAAAAACTGGTGTCTGCGTAATTGAAGGTATTTTTGGAATTATATCCATATCACTTGATACTTTTGTAAGCTTTTTGACACAAAACTCAATTGTATTTTTAAAAGCCACATCTGGCAGAAAACTGTTTGAATAAATAGCATAATCTATATAGTTATCAATAGTGGAATAAGGGCTGTCACCTATTACACCTATAATACTGTCTCTATAAGGTGTTTCACATATGGCAGAAAGACAGGAGGAAGCACCTGTTGAAAATCCCATAAGAATTATTCTTTCAGTTCCACGCTGCTTTAAATATTTTATGGCACTCAAAACATCTCTAGTCTCCTTTTTACCAAATGTGGTTATTGAGCCAGCCGAATTTCCTGAACCTCTTAAATCAATAGTTAAAACATTCAAATCTTCATTAATAAGACGGGAGATGAGTTTAAACGTTTCTTCATCATATTGTAATCTATTTTTCCCATACCCATGAACCAACAAAATAGATGTTTTTGAAGTTCCTGATGAGAAAAACCAACCGTTAATTTTTTCCTCTGATTCGCCGATGAAACTGATATTTTTATAATTTGGAGCAATATTAGAGGTGATCTGAGGTGTCTCTATTTTACTGGGGTGAGTAATTTTATAGGCTGATATAAATGAAATTATGCCCACTGCAAGAAAAATAAATACTATTATATATATAGATGCTAAAAACATATTTTTAGGTAATAGGCGTTTGCGTTCAGCGTAAGCAACTGTATTAAGCTGCATATTTAATTTCCTCCGTAATATTGACTATTCTACTCTTAAGTTTTATTATATTTATATTTACTTATAAAGTAAATATAAATATAAATTTACCATAATATGCATGTATAAAGACATCTATATTTTAATTAAAATTTTATAATATATATGTACTGTGTTAGCATAAAAGAGATAAAAGATATATTTTGGAGAATAAAATAATGAGTGAGATTTGCAATCAATGCCCAAGACAATGTGGTGTTAATAGAGAAAATAGTATAGGCTTTTGTGGTGTACAACAGTTACCGAAGGTAGCTAAAGCGTTTTTGCACATGTGGGAAGAGCCTTGCATTAGCGGAACAAGAGGCTCAGGAACAGTATTTTTTTCAGGATGTAATCTCAAGTGTATATATTGTCAGAATTATGATATAAGCCAAAATAATTTTGGGATAGCTATATCTAATGAAAGGCTTCAGGAGATTTTTATTGAATTAATAAATAAAGGTGCTCACAACATCAATCTAGTGAATCCATCTCATTATACCGAAGCAATCAAGGAGGCATTACTATCATTAAAGCAACGAGACAGGCTTAATGTGCCGGTGGTTTACAATACAAATGGATATGAATCAGTAGATACTTTAAAATCAATGGATGGTTTGATAGATGTATATCTTCCAGATATAAAATATTTTTATGATGAGACTGCCTTAAATTATTCTAGAGCACAGAATTATCCCGAAGTGAGTAAAAAAGCTGTTTTAGAAATGTTCAGGCAGGTAGGGAGCCCAATTCTTGATGAAGGACTAATTAAACGTGGTCTTATTATCAGACATTTGATACTTCCTGGACATACAAAAGAAAGTATTAAAATATTGGATTGGATAAGTGAAAATCTGCCTAAAAGTGTGTATGTATCTCTTATGAGCCAGTATACACCTTACTATGAAGCTCATAAGCACTCTGAAATTAATAGACCAATAACCAGACATGAATATGAAAAGGTAGTAAATCATTTATATAAATTAGGTCTAGATGAAGGCTATGTTCAGGAAAGGCAATCTGCAGACACACAATACATTCCAGACTTTAACCTTGAGGGTGTTTAGCTTGAGGGCGTAAGTGGTTTTATGAAAAAGAATATTAAAAGGGATAAAATTATCCATACATCTGTGAATAAAGGCTGGTGTAAGAGGTTTTGTATATTTTTTTGTAAAATGTTACAAAAGATGAAATAGTTATTGCATTATAAAATAAAATGGATTATAATTTATTATGCTGACAGTAATTCTTTGTTAGTCATTTCTGTTAAATATTTCAAGTTCTAAAGTATCATTTTCTGAAGTTTAACCCAATTATTAAATGTATGTAAAAGTTTTATGTTTGATTGTAATAGGTTAGTTAATATTTATTTAACATAGTATAATTTCAATTTTACGACTACTATATCTATAAACAATTTGTACAACAATTGTATATTCCATATTCTGTTTAAAAAAATTCATGTTAAACAGAAAATAGACAATCTGTACAAAAGTTGTATCTATCATATCTTTGTTTTTAACATTTCTAAAAGAACGCAAGGAGGGTATTAGTCTTGCAGGATAATTCTTTTTATTCAAAGTATAAATACATTAGGACTTTAGGGCATGGAGGCTGTGGAGATGTATTTCTTGCACAGAATGTAGTATTAGGCAATTTGTGGGCAGTTAAAGAAATTGTGAAGGGAAGAAAAACATCCGTAAGTGGATACATTGAACCAGAAATCTTAAAACGCTTAAACCATCCTGCATTACCTAGAATCTGTGATTTATATGAAGACGAAAATAAGATTTATATTGTGGAGGATTATTTAGAAGGTACGTGCTTAAAACAGGAACTTGACCAAAAAGGGAGATTTGAAGAGCAGATTGTAATTGATTGGGCAATTCAACTTTGTAGTGTCTTAGAATATTTACACTCCCAAAAGCCTAATGCCATTATCTATGGGGATATGAAGCCTCATAACATAATTCTAACAAAAGAAGGTTTTGTAAAGCTAATTGATTTTGGAATTTCCACAATGGTTTCGGAAACAAATGATAAGCCCATAGTAACTTATAATAAAAGTATATCTAATAACTGTATAAGAGATTCTACAGGAAATAGTACTAATGAAGTCTGCTTTGTTTCAGATAATAGAATGGCATATGAGGAAGCCATAAATGATGCACTAAAGGATTCTAATAACAAAACTCTTTTTGAGACTGCCTTTATAGGAACTAAGGGGTATGCAGCACCTGAACAATTTGTTGGAAATGGAATAAGTAGAGCAAGCGATATCTATTCATTAGGAATAACAATAATTCAACTATTAACTGGATTAGATCCTCTAGTATCAAATGCAGTGTTTCAAAATGAAAACTATGAGCAGCACTTATCTCCTGGACTCTGTGAAATAATAAAAAAGTGCATACACCCTAACCCCAGATTAAGATACAAAAGTACAAGCCTACTAATGAAAGAACTGCGGAACTATAGTTTGCAATATTGTATTTATGGTGAAAAAAATGTACTTGATTTATCGGAACCACTTGGCTTTACTAAGATTATAGCAATTACTGGTGCTAGGGGGACGGGCATATCCACAATAACGGCTGCAATTGCTGAAAATATGGCAAGAGGTCGGATCTCAGTGTGTATAGTTGATTTAAGTACGTCTGGATGCCTTGGGAAAAGCATGTTTGGCAGAAATGAAATAATTAGAAATATTGTAACGGAAGAAGGAATTAAGAATGTTGTGACAGTAAATAACAGCATCAATTCTAATAATTTATTGAAAATCAATTCAAATTTGTATTACACCAATCTAAACAATCTAACAGGAAAAATTAATACTGATATACTAACACTACACAAACAGCTTGGATGTCTTCAAGACAGGTTTTCTTATATACTTTTAGATGTTGACATAACACAGCTTGGATGTTTAGAAAAGTATTTAACCCATATCTTTATAGTTACTGACATGAACCCGTTTAATTTGTCATCTATTAGTCAAGTGATGGAGACAGAAGAGTTAGCTATAAAATGTAGTTCAAGGACATCCTTTGTAATTAATAAATTCTATATGGGGGAATTGGGTTCTAGAGATATTTTACAAGGTATGCTTTTATCTGAAGATTCGTCAAAGGGTATTCAAGAGTTGGTCGTTTATTCAAAAGTTTTTGAAATTCCATATGAACAAAATATTTATCTAAAATGGATGTATAGCTTTTTTGGAGAAACATTGAGCTTTAAAAAACATATTAGCAATAAATTCCAGGAATCAATTCTACACATCATTTCTAATACAATTTCACCTGCAAAAAAGAAAGCTCGCTTTACATTTAGAAAGTTGATTTCAAAAGTAGTCCTTTAAATCGTAATCCAAATAAAAAATCAAATAGAGAGGCTTTACAATAACAAATTAATTAAAAAGTAGGAGGTAAACAAGTGGGTAAGAGGATAGCTATTAAGACAGCACTTATTTGCTTTGGAATATTCTTAGTACTCAATACGCTAATATTTACTTATATATTTGGAAAATATCCATTAGATACTGAAGCGCACATTTCGGTTCCGGTAGCAGCTGTGGATATCAAACAAGGATCTGTGATCCAGCAAATGCATATAAAAAGAAAAGAAATTCCAAAATTAGCTTCAAATGGCTCGATAGCAACAAATATAGAACAGGTTGTAGGTAAAAAGGCTGTATCTGCAATACAAAGAAATGATTATATAAGAACAAATGATCTGGTTTCGAAAAATAATTGGTTTCGGGATGATGAGAGAATAATTATTTTACCAGTGAGCATTGAGGAGAGGCTGGCAAACCTAATTAAAAAAGGTTCATACATTGATATTAGACTTAAAAAAGAGTTTATTGATGCTGTTGAAACAATTCTGTACAAAGTGAAAGTAGAGGATGTTTTAGACGAAATGGGGCACTCTCTTGACTCTAAGTCGACGATGAATACCAAAACTGCATACATGGAGCTTATTCTTGATGAAAAAGAAAGACAGAAGATTTATTCTGCAACAATGTCAGGAAAGTTGATATATGAGCTTTATTGTGATGAAACACAGAAACCAGCTAATAACAATTACAGCCGGTAGCACGATATCATTTGCGTTAATAAAAATATTGAGCCGCTTTGCGGCATTGGAGGTATATATGGGAAAAATAGTAGCTGTATGTTCAGAAGACAAAAAGTCTGGAAAATCAGTAGTTACATATTTATTAGCTAATAAGATTAAAAAGTCAGAAAAGGATTTGAAAATCTTGGTCTGCTGCTTAAATTTAAATTATAGTGCATTGTACAAGCTATTTGGAATAGATTATGGAGCAATAGGTTTAGAAGATTTAGTCAATTATAATTTCTTTGAAGAGGATAAATCAGAAGTTCTATTAAACATAATTCCCCAAAGTGATGATATTTACTTTTTAGGAAGCTATCGAACAACACATTCATATATCAAGAAGAACGTTGAAAAATATTATAAATTATTTGAGAAGCTTCAGAACAACTTTGATGTCATTATTTTTGATACTGTTTCAGGAAAAGGAAATATACTAACTGATTATGTATTGCAAAAGGCTGATTCCATGTTAAAACTTTTCGTTCAGGACAATGAGAGTATGAAGAAACTATACGATGAAGAAGGTGTACATTTAACATATGGACGAGAAACTATATATGTAGTTTCTAAATACAGAGATATTTATCCTAGAGTTAGTGATATTAAGCGCAGATATTCTTTAAAGAAGGTGTTTGCAATGGAATACTGTGAAAAACTTCAGGAAATGAAAAATAGAGATAGTCTGCACTTATATCCTCAACATGATACAAGCTGCAATGAATCTGTAAAATATATTTCAAAACATATTTTAGAGTCAATGAACTTAATGCCTCAAGATAGTTTGGTAAAAGAATCCGCTAGAAGGTATAAAGGCAACCTGAAAAATACTCTAAAGAAACTAAAGATTATACCAGGTGGAGGAGATGCCTATGAAGACAATACAAAATTTGTGTCTAAAAGAGCTAATGGAGTATATTGAAGAGGAATTAAGAGTAAATGGAATAAATGAAATACGGGATATTCATGAAGAAAAAGTAAGCTATCTAGAAGAAGCAAGGCAGATGCAGAAACTGCTAGCCATTGATGGAAGCATACAGGCAAGAGAGTTTATGCAAAATAGCATATATTTTCTCCTGATTGAGAAAACAGGTATTATAGACACGGACAATATTGATGCTTTACTAAAGGAATACCATATTGATTATTTTGAAAATATTTACACGGGTGGTGACAGCCAATGTATTAGCAAACCTATTGACAATGAAATAATGAATTACTTAAGCAAATACTCCATTAGTCATCAAGATGATTATGATATTAAACTTCAAAAATTAACACAGATAATCTATCAAGAGGTCTATGGTTATGGAATATTAGATGAATTAATATTCGACCTACGCCTAAATGAAGTGGCATGTACTAGAAGAGATTATATTTGGATTCAGTATAATGGAATAAAAAGGCATATACCAAATCCAAGATTTATTTTTAAAAATGAAGAAAACTACCGAAGAATTATTGAGAATAGGCTAACATCAACTGCTTTAGAAGAAATGAATGCAGGAACACCATTAATTAATGCGATCCTAAATAACGGTGCAAGAGTTACGGCTTTAAGACCTCCTTTATCGAAATACTATGTAGTTAACGTAAGATTATTTGCATCTAAAGTTCAGCTAGTGAAGTATCGCAACAAATTTGTTGAGGACAGAATATCTAGAATAATTGAGATTCTTGCCAGTAAGGGTAGGAGAAACGTTGCTATTATTGGTGAACAAGGCTCTGGAAAAACAACAGCTGCTGATGAACTTATTATAAAACAGCTAGATTCGGATATTAGTATAGGTTTAGCAGAAAATATTCATGAACTAAACATTTCTTCAAACTACCCCCAGAAGAATATTGTTGAATTACAGTATACAAGAGATTTTAAACCATCTGATATTACTGAAATATTTTTTAGATTAAATCGGGACATAGTTATTTATGGTGAAGTGAGAAACTCTTATGAAGCTTTTGAAATGATAAAGGCAATGCTGAGACAGGCTAGAGGCAGCCTGTTCACCTTCCATTCTTCAAGCACAAGGAGGATGATACATGACTTGAGACAGCTTTTAATGCAGACAGGCTACTATACTGACTTTAGAGAAGCACAGTTTGATGTGGCAGATGCAGTTGATTTAGTAGTACATATAAAACTAGACCGGGAGACCGGTCAAAGATACGTATATAAGGTTTCAGAGGTATTAGCTGAGGAAGGTAGCATGTCTTTTCAGATAAATGACCTTTTCATTTTTGATAAAGAAAGCGGGAAATACTGGTCTAACCCAGATGGGTTGTCAAAAGCACAGATGATATCTTGTATGGAATATGAGATGACACAGGCAGAAGTAGAGGAACTTCATGAGTTGTTTTGTTTAGACCATTTAGCTGGGAGAAAAAAGGTTGAAAGAACTATAAAAACAAATGAAGACTAACTATTAAAAGTCAAGTATTAAAATGTTATTTTTAGAATAAAGTGCAGAAATGTATTTTAGATATTTATGAACCTTGAAAACTGCATGACAAATAGAGCATCTGTT
>JAEZRV010000076.1 GCA_023444055.1 Bacillota bacterium | reverse complement strand
TTTGTCATGCAGTTTTCAAGGTTCATAAATATCTAAAATACATTTCTGCACTTTATTCTAAAAATAACATTTTAATACTTGACTTTTAATAGTTAGTCTTCATTTATTTTTTGTATTTCTTTCAACCCTGTTTCCCTTTCATATTTAAATCTTTATTTTCATTAAATATACTTCTATATTTAGCGCTTGCTGTTCCACATAATTTCTTTTTATTAAGACTTAATTTTATGTTAAAATCTACTTCCCACATTTAGTACTTGCTTTCCCACTTAATTTCTTTATTAAGTCTTAATTTGTCTATTAAAATCTACTTCTAATACTTAGTGCTTGCTTAACTAATTAATTTCTTTAAAGACTTACTTTCTATTTCTCTAGCTTATTCCTAGTCTGCAACACAATACTATAAAAAAATGGGAGCTATTATTCTTTATTAACCTGATTACTAATCCAGCGATTACTACTCTTGAGGCACATATTGCGTTATCTCCGCATCGTTAAAGGTTCCCATCTGAGTATATGCTGCCATTGCTGCATCAATAATTTGGAAACCCAGAGCTGCACCTGTTCCTTCTCCTACTCTCATGTTTAGATTCAGCATAGGTTCCATATCTATTGCCTTCATAACAATATCTGCAC
The DNA here is from genome assembly GCA_023444055.1 of Bacillota bacterium. Taxonomy (GTDB): domain Bacteria; phylum Bacillota; class Clostridia; order Acetivibrionales; family DSM-1351; genus Ruminiclostridium. The sequence goes on along the minus strand of JAEZRV010000076.1, from coordinate 8,562 downwards.
CTGGCTCTGCTGAGCCGTGGGATGTAAACATATAATCCCTAGCTGCTGGATTTATTCGAATAGCTGTTAATGCGGCAGCCGCAGAAATAAATCCATCAATAACAATTGGTAATCTGTATATAGCAGCTCCTAAAAAACAACCTGTAAGGCCTGCAATATCAAAACCTCCAACCTTCGCAAGAACATCTATAGGATCGCTAGAATGAGGCTGATTTATTTCTATTGCTTTTTGAATTACTCCAATTTTATTTATGTATGCTTCCTTTGAAAGACCAGAGCCTATACCAACTAATTTATCAACTGGTGTACCTGTAAAAACTGCTGTAACCGCGCTGCTTGTGGAGGTGTTTCCAATTCCCATTTCTCCTGTCCCTAAAAGATTTATTCCTTCAGCTTTTAAATCCTTTACAATCTCAATTCCAGTCATAATACCTGCTATTGCTTCCTCACGTGTCATGGCAGGACCCTTAGCCATATTCCAAGTGCCCTTTCTGATTTTTCTGTTAAATATTACAGCATTAGATATATCAGCATCAACACCGACATCAACTACCACAACCTTTGACTGCGTAAGCCTTGAAAATACATTTACTGCAGTTATTCCACGAGTAAAATTACAGGTTACCGATGCTGTAACGCTCTTTGGACAAGAACTAACCCCCTCTTCAACTACTCCGTTATCGGCACACATGATGACAATAGCCTTATTATCAACTTTTGGGTTAGGTGAAGAATTTATACCTGAAAGTTTTACTATCATATCCTCAAGCTTACCAAGACTTCCAAGTGGCTTGGTAAGACTATCTAATCGTGTTTGAGCTGCCTTCATTGAGTTTATATCTAAAGGTTCTATTTTATTTAGTAATTCATTTAACATTTTATTTACCCCTATATATGTATTTTTGATTTTATATTCTTTACTAATATTACATGTATCCTAAGCAAATTTACACGTATGCTATTTATTATATATTTAATTGTATGATTTGAAAATGCTTATACAGAAAGTCCTTATAGTTGAACAATTAGATATTTTTTAACATTCCTAAATATTTTTCTACAAATTTTTAACACTTATTGGGTAAAGAACTGTATAATATTACTTATAAGAAGCTTTTTTTGTTATTCACACTAATTAAGTCGATTTTTGATTTGAATAATTTGTCATCTTTGGTGTTTTAATTCTCAGTTATAAGGAACTGTCTTGGCACACTGATTATCGTATCCTTGAAAATAATTTTGTTACTATGCAATTATTACAGTACATACTATGCAATTATTACAGTACCTTGTTTAACGTATAAGTAATACACTTTTAGTATATAAACTAATTCCAATATAAAATTGGGAGGTGAAAATAATTTGATTTTTTGACTAAAAACTACATTAAAAAAGGGGGGGTGATAAGGTTTTTTGTGACCATTTATGACCATTTGTGACTATTAGTCGAAGTTTTTTTAAAAAGAAATATTAAGTAATAGTATTATTAAAAAGCTTAAATCTGAAAATTCATACTACGAGAAAAATCTTTTAATGGATAATTTTATTGGGTATTGGAGCTTTGTTGAGACTATTACACAAGTGCAAGTAATTAGAGAGTAAAAATTTGGGAGGTTAATCTTATGCGCATAAGAAACATTAAAAAATTTATAATTCTTTCTTTGCTTACCGTTTTTACAAGTGTTTCTGTTTTAACACCAACTACGCCTGTAAATGGAGCCATAAGCGCACCATATAAATGGGATAATGTTAAAATCGGTGGTGGTGGAGGATATGTTTGTGGAATCGTCTATAACCAGAGTGAAGAAGGCCTTGTTTATGCTAGAACTGATATGGGAGGAGCATATATAAGGGACAAGCAAACATTAGAATGGAAACCTATTACTGATTGGGTAGCACCTGATGAATGGAATTTGCTTGGAGTAGAAAGTATAGCTACTGATCCTGTTGATACAAACAGAGTTTATATTGCAGCCGGTACATATACAAATAGCTGGACTTCAATGAACGGGTATATTTTACGTTCTGATGACTATGGTAAGACATGGGCGAGAACAGAATTACCTTTTAAGTTTGGTGGAAATATGCCTGGACGTTCAGTTGGTGAACGTTTAATGATAGACCCTAACAGCAATAACATATTATATTTTGCTGCAAGAAGTGGCAAAGGTTTATGGAAAAGTACAGACTATGGTAAAACATGGGCAAAAGTTACCACCTTCACAAATGTAGGAAACTATGTTGAAGACCCGAACTTTGAATATTCATCTGATAATTTAGGTTTGTGTTTTGTAACTTTTGATTCTGACAAAGGAACTAAAGGCACACCTACAAAGGATATTTATGTAGGAGTTTCCGACAAAAAAAATCCTCTTTATGTAAGCCATGATGCTGGTAAAACTTGGAGCCCTCTTGAGGGTCAGCCTACAGAAGCTACATTTAAACAGCATAATGCGAATGCATTGAAAATCGGTATCCCTCAGCATGCAGTTGTAAGCAGCAAAGGAATTTTATATGTTACATATTGTGATAGAGGTGGTCCTTATCAGTGTGATGACGGTGCAGTCTATAAATATGATACAAATACAGGTGTTTGGACAGATATAACACCTCCTTCCGGGAAAAACTGGGATGGTTCACCAAAGTATGAAAACTACTACGGATTTTCAGGATTAAGCGTTGATGCACAAAATCCTGATACACTTATAATATCATCACTTCAATCATGGTGGCCTGATAACTTTATTTTCCGTTCAAGGGATGCAGGTGAAACTTGGGATGCGATTTGGGAACACGGCGATTCATATCCGTCAAGAAACCTTAAGTATACAATGGATATTTCGAAAGCACCCTGGCTTACATTTGGAAACAAGATAAACGCAGCAAGCGGTGGTTTGATAACGGGTGACGAAATAATGAATTATCCTGCACCAAAGCTTGGCTGGATGATGAGCGCTCTTGCAATCAATCCTTTTGATTCTGATGAAATGATGTATGGTACAGGTGCTACTATTTATGGTTCAAAAAATCTGACAGATTGGGATAGCGGTAAATTAGTAAATATCGAAGTTATGGGAATGGGAGTTGAAGAAACTGCAGTTCAAAATCTAATATGTCCGCCAATTAACGGTGTAGAACTGATAAGCGGGCTTGGAGATATCTGTGGATTCGTACATAAGGATTTAAATGTAGGTCCAGACATGATGATGTTAAATCCTAGATTTACGAGCACTACAGGTTTGGATTATGCAGAGCTCAATCCGAAAATCATAGTAAGAGTAGGTAATACTGATAAAGAACAATATGAAATGATCAAAAAAAGCGCTGCCATTTCTAAAGATGGAGGCACAACATGGGCTGAAGTTCAACCAAATGTAAGTTATTCATTCCCTGCTACTAATGCAGACGATATCGTACAAGGTGGTACTGTAGCAGTTTCTGCCGACGGTTCAACATTTGTTTGGTCACCAAGCACTAGTCAAGGTGTTCTCTGTTTTGTTAACGGTGGATGGAAGGCTGTTAGTACTTTGCCAGCAGGTGCAAATGTTTGTTCAGATAGAGTTAATCCAAAAGTATTCTATGGATATGCTGATAGCACCTTCTATGTAAGTAATGACGGAGGTCTTACTTTTACTGCTGTAAAGACAGATCTTGATTCTCCTATTGCCAAGATTAAAGCAGTTCCAGGTAAAGAAGGTCATGTTTGGATTCCTGGTCCAACAACTGGTCTTTCTTATACAACTGACGGAGGCAAGACAATAAATAAAGTTAGCAGCACTACAAGATGTGATGTTGTTGGATTCGGTAAGGCTAAAGATGGGGCAGATTATTTGTCAATTTATATGTGCGGTCAAACAGATGGTCTATATGCAGTTTACCGTTCAGATGATATGGCTAAAAGCTGGGTAAGAGTCAATGATGACCAACATCAGTATGGCTCTATAAATTATTCAATTACAGGTGATTTAAGAGTTTATGGACGTGTCTTCGTTGCAACCAACGGAAGAGGTATTGTATACGGTGAACCTTCTGGCTCTGAACCTGAGAACCCAACTTTCTCTACCGGAGACATTAACAAAGACGGTTCTATTAATGCTATTGATTTCGCAGCAATGAAAATGTATCTTCTAGGAACAACTACATTTACTGAAGAACAAATGATTCTTGCTGATGTTAATAAAGACGGCTCGGTCAATGCTATTGACTTTGCAGCTTTAAAAAGCTATTTGTTAGGAATAATTACTTCGTTTAAGTAATCTGGTTTTAAAACATAAGTCTCTAAAAAATAAGATTTCAAAACCTGAGGTTTCAAAACAATAAAGTTTCAAAATAACCAAAAAGCTTGACTGCCAATCTTCATATAAGTTGCAGTCAAGCTTTTTTTATATTTTAAGTTATGCCTTAGATTAATATTTTAATAAAATCTGAGGCGATGGAGCAAGCTCGCAAATGTTGTTAAATACTATGAGTCAGGCTAAATCCTACAAATACAGTTTGGGTTCCTTTATAACTCTATTTTTAATTTTTAATACTTTTGAAACCAAAAATCTATGTTTATAAATAACTTTTCTTGCCTTTTTAGGACATCTTTTAACACAACAAAAACAACGCAGACATTGTTCTTCACCTATTTCTAAAGTTTCCTTGTCAATTGCACTCATAGGACATAGTTTTACACATATATTGCAGCGACTACATTTCGTCATATCAGCAAAAGGAGTTTTTGTAAATAATCTAGCACTATTTTTAGGCAATATTTTTACCATTAATGGTATTTTCCCTTGAGGAATTTTAAGCGAAACATCCTTCAAGCTATTAATATTTCGCATTTTTTCCATTATACTTTTTCCAAATTCTTCGGCTTTATTTAAATCGTCATCGTTAGGGCGATTTAGTGCAATAGGTATTTCCTCTGTAGAAAATGAGTGTTCTCCTATAAATGAACCTGCTGCCACCACCTTAAAACCTGCCTTCTGAGTTATAAAATCAAGTTCCTTTAAAACTATACCGTCACCAATATTTCCATAAACACCAACAAGTACAATTGGTTTTTCATTGCCTTTTAAGTTGGCTAAAAAGGGATACACTATTTCAGGAATTTTTTCCTCATAAACAGGCACTCCAATCAACACTATGTCTCCATCAATTAAAGGAATGCCAGCCTCTCTTACTTTATGTAAGGTTAAATCAATTATTTCATTACTAACTATTCCCATTCCTTTTACAATTGAATTAATAATCTTTTTAGTTGTACCTGTTGGTGAAAAATATATCGTTGTTGCTGAATTAATTAACATAGTTATTCTACCTCACACTTAAAAATCGGTTCTGGTGAAAACACTTCAAAATCAATATACTCATCAACAGAAAGTTAGTCTTTTAAGGCATTTCACCCATTATCTTGTTTATAAATTCAACCTCTGTAGCTCCATACTTGTCTGTTGTAATTGCTCTCGGTTGTTTGTTATGGCTTGCTTGTAATGCTTTTCTAAAAAACTCTTTAGCTGTCTTTTTATCTCTATTCTCTGATACAAAAAAGTCTATTATCTTTCCAAAAGAATCAACTGCACTGAGCTGGGGAATTAATATTTATTTCATTTAATTATCTTTACAATCACCTTAAATCAATATCGGATGTATATACTGCTGCTCTAACATTTGTTTGTACAATTAATACAGGCCAATAAAACTCTGCATCTCTCCACCCTTCTTCCTTATTGCCACACTGTTTCATAAGCATTAAAGTTGGAATATCCGATGACTTTTCTTTAACTGGTGTTAAATCTCCACTTCTACTATACGGCATATCTGAATAATATCTTGAAGTTTTTCTTAATCGATTAATCTTTCTGTTCGTCCTACAATAGATATTTACATTTTCATTTGCTAAATACTTAAGCATTGATATTATTTGTTCTCTTGTAACATAATTATCAAACTTCAAACTCTAAAGTATTGTAAATATGCGTAATAATCTCTACCGCTTTTTTTAAATCTATAGTATAAAACCCTTCCAGTTTTCCACTATTTTCAGATAGTAATACATCGTCAATAAACTGTATTTCCTTATATATATTCGATTTATACCCTGAATTAAATCCTACCGGTAAAATAGCACTTCCACCTTTTAATACATGGGTATCGCTTATAAGAATTTTATTTGGAGAACATGGTATAATCTTTCCTCTTGCATCACGTCCAATAAAAATAATTCCTTTTTCAAAATTACCTTCCTCAAAATCTTTGCGTAACTGTCGATCAAATTCATTAATTTGAACCATACGCAAATAAATTTCTCTTGTTGTATATAGTTTGGTTACTGCCAAATCTTCTTTTTTTCGATATCCATACATTCTTGCATGTTGTAAGACAGTATCCTGTTGCATCTTCTTTGGAGATCTCCCATAGTAGAAGCCGATAAGATTTGAAATAGTAATGCCTCTATCCAGAATCTGTCCACCAATAAATATATTTAAAGGCGTACGAAGTCTTAATTGCCCACTATCATCTAGTAAAGAATTAATATCATTCTCTGAATTAACAATTGATTTTGTTATCCATTCATCAATAATCGCTTCATAAAACGTTTTCCTTACACACTCTAAATCTGGGACTTCATAACCATATTCTTTAATTGACTCACTTAATAGATCATAACTCCTTTTAATATAACTTTTTATCAATAATGTGTCATCAATTACTTCATCTTTCATCTGTTCTAACAAATTTATTATGATATCTTCTTGATTTTGATGAGCAGACTTTGCAATTTCAGTATGTACAATAAAGCTGAATCTATTGTTTTTCCCTTTAGGTGTTCCTCCATTTTGAATTATCCGAATACATCCTCCAACAACAAAATTAATGATAGCATTCCTAAGCCCTTCTATTTTTTTGCTAGTTAAGGAATCTTCTTTTTTGAATCTTCTTCTATCAGGTGCTTTGATTGTTTTAAGCTCTTCTTCATCGATAGCATAAAATAAATAATCATTTAAAGGGTTTATTTCTTTATCAAAGTAATAGTCTCCACCTATATATGCATCACCATATGGAACTAATATAGTCTCCGTCGGTTTAACAGGTTCTATTCTTTTATTTATATCTAGTTCAATGTTATCTGGCTGCAAATAAAGAGAATATGGAGTTGCGGTTACTTGAACAAACTTGCATTCAATATGACTTCTTAAACTGTTAATTTGAGAAGCAATACGTCTCAAATCATATTCTTCCATATCTCTTTTACACTTGATATATTTGTAAATTTCGCTGAACCTATCTATTCATAAGCCTCATGCTCTAGCAAACATACTGGCTCACATAGCTCTATAGGATAATTGATGCTATTTTAACTTGTACGATCACGAAAACATAATAACTGCTTTATGACCATTCGTATGAAGGTATCTACCAATCAGATTTTATGCCCCTTTGGCAAAATCATATACCTTGGAATTCTTATATGATTGGGTTTATTAAGAATGTCTAAAACTGCATCCGCAATATCCTCAGGAGCTAATGCATTTGAAATATTCAGTAATTCTTTAGGCTTTATATCCCATTCTCTATGCAAATTTGTTTCTACTAATCCCGGCTCTATACACGTTATTTTAATATCTGTATCGGACAACTCCATTCTTAATGACTCAGCCAATACTTCCAGCGCGTGATTACATGCAGCATATGCACCTGAATTTTCCCTAGTCTTTGTTCCCATAACACTTGATGTAATAATAATGTGCCCTTTTCCAACCTTTTTGAAATACTTTAAAAAAGTATAGATTAATCGAAAAGACATCTCGACCTTTAACCTCATCATATTACACATTTTATCAATATCAATGTTTTCTATGTTATTTGACTCAATAATTCCAGCATTTACACAAAGGACATCACATCTTTTATATTTGTTTAATGCATCATCTAATAACTTCTCTGCTGTTTTTTCATTCAATAAATCACAATTATTAAGAACTATATTATCTGCTTGTTGAATCACATCATATATTGTACGTCCATTAGCAATTACACAATATGAATTATCCATAAGTGTATTACAAATTGCTTTTCCGATCCCACTACTTGCACCTGTCACAACAGCTACTTTTCTATCCACTTATCCATCTCCTTTCAAAAAGTTGTAATACTATGCTCTCGCTTTAATACAGTCTGCTTAAGTAGCAGGCAGGTTCAAATCCCAATATAACAAAAAAACACTCAGTCTCTTCGACTAAGTGCTTCTTTTGGAGGCGCCACCCGGATTTGAACCGGGGGATAAAGGTTTTGCAGACCTTGGCCTTACCACTTGGCTATAGCGCCGTTAAATCGAGACAGATTACAATAGCAATCTGCCTCATTTGTTTGGAGCGGGTTAAGAGATTCGAACTCTCGACTTTCACCTTGGCAAGGTGACACTCTACCACTGAGTTAAACCCGCATTTGGTGCCCAGAGCCGGAATCGAACCAGCGACACGGGGATTTTCAGTCCCCTGCTCTACCGACTGAGCTATCTGGGCAAATTGGCGACCCGGAACGGGCTCGAACCGTCGACCTCCAGCGTGACAG
>JAEZRV010000029.1 GCA_023444055.1 Bacillota bacterium | reverse complement strand
TCTTCTCCAAATTCCACAGCAATGGTTCTCTCTTTTCCAAGAACATCCTTAATCTTTTCTACCGAACCATCATAAATGGCCATGCCCTGATCAATTATTATCATTCTCTGGCATGTCTTTTCTATGTAATCTTTAACTAAATTGTTAACCTCAATAAGTGCCATAACTACCTCCACTTGTACTATTTTTCACAAAATTTCATCAGCAACTAAACCTCCGCAAAGCCTTTGATTACGCCACAAGAGCTAATTGTTATAACGCTAGATTCAAAATCAAATTTTTCGATTGTAGAAAAATTTCATTACATCAGCGGCTTTTGAAAGAGGCGGAAGTTATTCTCACCGCTTGAAAACCAAAGCGGTACCCGCCACTTATAGAAGTGGGGGACATTTTCTTGTCTAGTTATATTTTTAATACCAAGCTTTTTCATTAATGAAAATAATATAACAACTCCAGAGTTAATAACATCAGACCTTTTAGGATTCAAACCTATAAGACTTTTCTTTGGATATATTCAGTTCTAATAGGAGGCTGCAAATATCTTCAATTTCACTTGAGTCCACGGTCATATCGTTTTAGTAGAATCAGTCATATAAATCACTTATAAAAATCTCGTTTTGAATGATTGCTTTTATAACAGCTTCAATCCTCGTCCCCACATTAAAGATTTTAAAAATATTCTGAGTATGAAATCTGACAGTAGATAGCGATATTTCTAATTCATACGCTATCTGTTCGTCAGTCATACCTTGTGCTATCCTTTTCAAAATCAGCTTATGCTGTTGTGTTAATTTTTTAGTCAAATCATTTTTAGTACCGGAAATTCCTTGAGTGTAGCTTGTACAGCACATATTTTTTGCTAATAAGTCTACAAATCCTTTTAAAGCACTTGATATGGGATGACCTACACGTATTAAAGATACATATACTTTCTTATAACCATCCCAAATCGGTACACAGTATTCATGGCATTCTTTTAATACATTGCAATAATGAAATTGTGGCTCCAGATATACGGGTGTGTTACTCTGTTTCGCAATAAATACAGCATTAGTTCCAACACTTTTACTACAAAACGAAACTCCTGATTTTAGGTATTTTTTGAATGTACAATGTCCGTTTATATTTATCCATCTTGGATAAAAAATGTCTAAAATAGTTAATTCTTTATTTAAAACTAGAAAGCAATAGTATCCCCTTTCTACTCTAATGGCATCAATATACTTATGCATGAAATCCTTAAAAATCGCCAAATACTCTTTTTTTTTCTATCTGTTTACGCAACTCATCATCTGTAATTAGTTTTTGAGGTTCTTTAATCTCCTTCGATATATCACATTTCTCACAATTCACCCAAGATTCAATAATACTTCTAAATATAAACTCATTCATCACTATCCCTCTTCCTTATGTTATATTTTATTACTATAATTATAAACTATAACATTAACTAGTCGAATTGTGGTGGAATTTATCGATGAGAGCGCATCTTTGCTAGGTATTGGTGAAACCTGCAAGTTGACTTATTGTTAATATTTTACAATAAAACCTCTTATTCCTGACATTATACCCTTGGGCAACACAGTCGTGAGTTAAGTATAATGCTTGATATATTACCTCTAGAGTAGACAATGAAAAATAAAATCATTGTTTATCTCTGGGTGTGTTTTAATGCCACGAAAAATCAAAATACCAAGTGAAGAAAAAAATACGTATTGTAACAGCATATTTAGCTGGAAAGTATGGTTTCAATGAAGCTGTTCAAGTTGGTGGTGTTTCTCGTTGAATCTTTGGAAGATGGGTACATAAACAGAGTTCTAAGCTTCAGGTGGATTTTTACCCCATCTGAAGCTTAGAAATCGTTATCCAGGGTCGTAGCACCGCTTATCCCCTACTTATAGGGCACTGAACCCCTGCACACCCCGTGTGCATGTTTTTCAACTTCTGTATATTCTATTGAAAATAAATATACTTTTTTCTCGAATTTTTCCCTCAGAAATAATGTTAAAAAATACTCATAACCTCACAATTCCCTTGTGCCAAGCACTTTCCACGTTTTCAGACATACAAATAAGTACCCATACTTTGTATCAAAGTATGGGTACTTATTTGTCTAATAGCTCTGATTTTGATACAAATTAGCGATATAGGAATAACGCTAAAAGGTTTGATTAACGCTAAATTGTATAGGACTTCTGTAAAATATTAATCTAATTCATCTTCCAGTTCTTCAATAGTAGGTAGACTGCTCTTTAACTCCTCAGGAATTTCCTGTAACAGCTTATATTCGCTTACAAAATTACAATAAGGTAAAATTTTAAATAAGTATAAATGTCTTGCAAAATTATCCCATAATGATATACCTAAACAATTTATCTATTTTAGCACCCTCTACAAAGCAGTAATAGCAATAGTTTCACATTATACAAAAATCCGAATGTACGTTCGTTGGATAACATTGATATGTGTTTAGATGTGATAATTGATAGTGATTATCAATTAATTATGTGCAAAATAAAACCGCCTTACTTGGCGGTTGTTCTACTTTACCTTTAATAAGGTTACTTCGTGTACATTTAAAGTTTCCTTTATGTCTTTAATATCTTTCTTTATTTCATTAGTATTTTCAAATGTCTGATTATATCCATCATATAAAGCTGTTGAATCATCACTTTGCTTATTTTCAATCCTAAGAACATGCCCCTCAATAGAGTCTAATCTTTTTTCAATATTATTAAACTTACTATTTGTTTCAGTTCTAAACTCTGAAAACTCATTATACATCTTTGTCAAAAGTTCAAAAGTCTTGTCCTCCATAAATACATCCCTCCAAAAATATTATATCATCACTTAAAACATATATCTATAAATTTTATTTACCAGTCATTACATCAGCAATTTTACTGATAGCTTTCTTATGAGTCTTGTCAAACATATGAGTATATATTTGGCTTGTAGTACCTACCTGTGAGTGTCCTAAAGCCTTGCTAATGTCATATAGATTAGTACCCAAATCATTGGCTATACTTGCAAAAGTGTGTCTTAAATCATGCAATCTGAGAGAAGGGAGTTTATTATCATCAATAATTTTCTTGAATAAATCGCTTAAATAATTGGGTCTGTAAGGCTCTCCATTTTCCCATGCCATTATATACCCCTCATCTTTATAAGCCTCTCCTAATAGCTTTTTTTGCTCTTCCTGCTTGTTTTTAATAGTAGTGAGAAGGTTTATTATTTCATCAGGTGCATATAGTGTTCTATGGGAAGAACTATTTTTTGTACCCTTTGCTACTGTCTTTTTTCCTGCTTGTGTTCGTGCCTCTGCAACAATAATAAGTTTATTCTCCAAATCAATGTTATCCCATTTGAGTCCTGCAATTTCTTCTCTTCTTAATCCTAACATTCCTGCAAGCTTTACTACTATTTCCATTCTGTCATTTTCTACAATGGCGAATAATTGTTTTAATTGTTCAATGGTGTAAAAATTCTTTTCCTCTTTCTGTACCTTAATTGGGGGTACTTTGTTAAGGGGATTTTTTAAAATCTTCTCTCCATCTACAGCGGTTTTTAAAGTATCTTTCAATAAATCATAATGCTTTCTGATTGTATTATTTTTTAGTCCTTCATCAAGCTTGCCCTTAAAATATTTATTCAATATAGTTGCATTTAATTCTTGAAGTTTATAATTTCCAAGTTTAGGTATAAGATGTTTATTTATAATATTTCTATATCCATAAAGAGTTGTTTCTTCACACTTAATTGCTTTAATATCATTAATCCAATATGTAAGCCAATTCTCAACTGTCTGAGCTGAAGGAAATACTAAATTCTGTTTTATCTTATCAGCTTCAAAGCTTTTTAGTGCTGTTTGTGCATCCTTCTTCTTTACAAATGTTTTTGTCGTTTTAATTCGCTTTCCTGTACTATCCTTTCCATAATCCATAGTGACACAAAAAAGCTTTTTTCATCATCAAAAGCAATATTTTTTTCTATTGCTATTCTTGCCATAATATCACCGCTTTCATTTGTATATCCAATGTCTACCCAAAACATTTAAATATGACAAAAGCCGCTTTATCAGCGGCTTTCATTGGTCAGACTGTCCGAAAACTTTTCCATTGGTACTTGGTATATGCAGACTGGTTGTCAAAAAACCAAGAACCTTCTATGTAATCCGCCTGAAACCGTTGGAATTACTGGATATCAAGTGGTTTTTATGGT
>JAEZRV010000008.1 GCA_023444055.1 Bacillota bacterium | reverse complement strand
TGAGCCAGGATCAAACTCTCAAATTAATATTTGAAAAATTTAATTAGCTCATTAAAATTGCTGACTTTTATTTCTAGTTCTTGTTTCCAAAAACCAGGTTGTAAAGTTCGCAAGTTACTCAATTTTTAAATCTACCTGTAGATTTTAGTCTTCGATAGACTTTGGAATTTATTTGAGTCCTTTACATGGTCTTATTTAAAAGACTATTATCACTGTTTACTTTTCAAAGTCCAATCTTACATCTTATCACTCAGCACCGCCGAGCGACTTTTATATGTTACCACGCCATTACTTTCTTGTCAATACTTTTTTTGTAGTTTTTTGTCTGTCAAAAATTACCACATAGCGTATTGTTTTGTTCACCAGCAACAGCTTAGTTATAGTAACATATTTTATTGAGTACTGTCAATACTAAAAATCATTTTTGATTCCAAAGTTAAATGAAGAAGTAATTTCGCCTTTCCTTTTGATATACAACAATTTTCTTTAACAATTTTCTTTAACAATTTTCTTTAACACTTTTCTTTACTACAAACTATTGTAAAATCATTCTGAAGATATCCCTTTATTACTTTAATTTTAAACTGATTTGGGTAATTATCATTTATCAGTGAACAAATTTCATCTGAAGAAGTATAAAAATATTTATTCTCTCTATTTAGAGACTTACCATCTAAAAGATTAAAAGATATTGTTTCTTTACAGATATTATTAAATAATTTAAGTGCATCTATAAGAAACTTTTTATTATTTCCTAAATTTATATTGAATATCCCTGAAGCAAATATTACATCGAACTCATTCTGTTCAAAAGGATTTTCTTTAAAAATATCAATACATATAAACCTTCCTCTTGTTTTTTTACTTTTTGCATAGGAAATCATATGCTCAAGAATATCTACCCCTGTATATTTAAAATCAGAGAACCTTTTTTCTAAATATTGCAGAAGATTGCCTGTTCCACACCCAATGTCAAGAATTCTTTTTCCATGCAAATTCAATTCATTAACCAATGCTTCAAAGCGCTGCAGTTGAGCAGATTCACTTTCCCAGCCAAGCAAATAATAATCTGGCTGGTTCGGCTGGTTATTTTGCATATAATAATCTTTTATTTTATCAAATTTCTTCATAATATTTTACTCCATTTATTGTTAAATATAACAATCTTTAAACTATAATATTTAAATATATTTATACAAGTTCAATTTCTTTTTTCAAATTTTCTATATCTTGATAGTATACATCTTTTAATGACCTATTATAAATTATACTTGCAGGGTGATATAAAGGAAATAACTTAAACTCATTCTCCAATATATTACACGAATGAATTGCCCCATGCATATCACCTATTGTAACACTAAAATTATCTGTAACAGCTTTTAGAGGTACATTTCCTAATGTAACTATTATCTGTGGCCTTAGCAATTTTATTTCATCATGAAGCCACTTTTGATTGTCTCGAATATCTTGAGCCGTTGCAGGCCTGTTAACTATTCTTTGAGTTTTGGGATTTACCTTTCCCAACCTATATTTTATTACATTTGTAATATACAAGTTTTTTCTTTCAATACCTAGAATCTTTATAAATTCATTAAGATTTTTACCAGCAGCACCTACAAATGGTCTTCCTAGCTTAACTTCATCCTTGCCAGGCGCTTCGCCGATAATTAAAATAGGACTTGTTATACAACCTTCTCCAAAAACTATTTCATTGTTAGCAAATTCCTTATTGTATTTAGAATATAGTTCATTAAGTTTTCTCTGTGTCTGATCCATTCTCACTCAACCTCCACATTATGTTGTATTTCAATAATGAAATCAATTTCTATCGGCTAGTGCTAATAGTTTGGCTATGAGACTGAAGTTTCCTAGAAGTCTAAATGGTACATGAAATTAAAAAAACACTTTAGCGAAATAAATGCCGCATTATAAGAAAGTGTTTACCCATATTAGTAGTAACTAAAGAAACACTTTAGAAAGATAATTACTCTTGTCTTTACAGAATTTGAGCCATTTTTTCCTTTACCGCTTTTATATCCTTAAAAAGCAATGCCTTTTTAGTAGAGTCTCTTAGTAGAGCTGCTGGGTGAAAGGTAGGCATTATCCAACAACCTTTTTGCTCATGCCACTGTCCTCTTATTTGAGTTATTTTAATATCTTTTGATATTACATACCTTGCTGCAGTACTTCCAAGACACACTATTATACGAGGTCTTATCAAAGCTACTTGATTTCTTAAATATGGCAAACACTTTTCAGCTTCTTGGTCATTAGGAACTCTATTGTTTGGTGGCCTACATTTAACTATATTTGCAATATAATAATCATCAGGTTTAAACATTAATGCTTCTAATAGAACATCCAGAAGTTGTCCAGCTGCTCCAACAAAAGGTTCACCCTTCAAATCCTCCTGTTCTCCAGGCCCTTCACCAATAAACATTACTTGTGATTTTGTATTTCCTCTGCCAATAACTATATTAGTTCTCAGATTTCCAAGTTCACATAATTGACAGCCCTTGCATGCCAAAATCAGTTGTTCCCACGTCAACATAATAACCTCCATGCCCACTTTGGGCATAATTTTCTAACAAAACCTTCGTGGAGCGGCGCAACACATATAACATTTTATATCCACATTACTTCAACTAAGCCCCGAGCTCTTTAGTCAAAAAACCCCAATAAAATTCTGACATCATTTATTGATTTTAATTTTTAATGTTTCTTCATTTCCACGCTCACTTCTGGATAAAAAGTGATAATACTATTGTATAGATCCGCTACCTTTTAACAACTGCTTTGCTGTATTTTTTAAATATAATCCCTCTATATTTTAGGCAAAAACAGTTAATTTTATATAAATAAAATATACCTATTACAGCATCATCAAAATTAATGACTTTGCTCATAATTATAACACAACATGTTAGTTTTACAATTTAAAATGCCTAACATATATATAGTCAGGTTTACATTAATTGGATTATATATTTGTATTAGGATTCACACTATATTATAATTAATATAAAACTTTTTGATATTTATTAGGAGGAAAAACCTTGGGGGATAATTTTTTAAAAATTTGTACTAATATTTGGAATTATGTTTCTAATATAAAAATGCCTGGATTTGCGACAATGATGTTAATTATTATTATTCTATCTCTATCTATAATAGGGATTTGGGGCTATATTCGGATTAGAAATATACAAAAAGGAAATTTAATAATTACAGAATACGGCTTACTTGATACCCAAAGGGAAACTAAGTCATTATTTAAACTAACAAAAAAAGATTTCATTATAATGCTTGTAATGACCATTATTTATGCTATACCTGCTATTTATAATTTAGGTGGATTTAGTGTTCCCGAAACAGGGTGGGCACCATCAGGTAAAGATGACGGCGTTATAATTGATTTAGGTAAAAAATTTGAAGTATCAAAAGTAATGCTTTACCAAGGCTATAATATTGAAAAATATGATGGAACAAAGTTCCAAATAAAGTATTTAAACGATTATGACAATTACATTGAATCTGAAACCATTGACAAAACAGGATTTTATTCTTGGAAAGTGTCTACAAAAGAATTTAAAACAAGCAAAATTAAAATAGTACCAAATGGCCCAGGTGCTACGATTAATGAAGTAGCTATATTTAAAAAGGGTTTTACCACTCCTCTTACTGTAAAAAGCATAACTTCCTCATATGAGAATCCTAATGTTATTCCAATTGAAAGTCCTGATGGAACAACTTACAATATAGCTAATCTCATAGACGAGCAAGAAAAAGTAGATTTTTACACCCCATCTGGCACAAGCACATATTTTGATGAAGTATTCTATCCAAGAACTGCTCTTGATTTTATAAATAAAGTAAATCCTTTTGAGCGCACACATCCTCCTCTCGGCAAGTACTTTGTCATGATTGGCATGCTAATTTTTGGTGTAAATCCTTTTGGCTGGAGAATTATTGGGACACTTTTTGGAGTAGCAATGATACCACTCATGTACCTTTTGGGTCTCAAAATATTCAAAAAGAGATTTTATGCCTTTTGTACAGCATTTTTGATGATGTTTGATTTTATGCATTTCGTTCAAACAAGGATATCAACTATTGATGTTTACGTGACTTTCTTTGTAATTTTAATGTACTATTATATATATGACTATTTTGTAAAGCGATCATATAAAATGGGTTATAAAAAATCACTTTTACCACTCTTTTTATGTGGCCTAACCTTTGGAATTGGAATTGCAACTAAGTGGATTGCGATGTATGCTGCTGTAGGCATATTCCTTATATTTGTTATCGCTAAAATTGAAGATGTATCCTATTATATTGCTTATAAAAAATCTGGTCTTTCATCAGATCTCTTTATTAAGTTTTGGAGTAAATATTTCATCAAAACAGCAATAGCTTGCTTACTGTTTTTTCTTATTATTCCCTCTATCATTTATTTCGCATCATATACATCAATAATTCAGGTTCCAGGCAACGGAATCAAGGAATTCTATAATAATCAAGTTCACATGTATACCTTTCATAATGAGCTAAACGTAAAGCACTCTTACTCATCTCCATGGTGGGCATGGCCTATTATGGCACAGCCCATTTGGTTTTCTGGTTCAAAAGCACTGGCAGCAGAAAATCTCACCTCTAGCATTGTATGTATGGGTAATCCATTAATTTGGTGGTTCAGTATCCCTGCGCTTGTTGCTGGAATCATTTTCGCAATTAAACGAAAAGACAAATACATGGTAGTACCTATTTTCGGTGCACTATTTCAGTACATTCCCTGGATGGTTGTACGCAGAATGACTTTTATATACCATTATTTCTCTGCTATACCTTTTATAATAATTATTATGGTTTATCTTTTAAAAATTTTCTCAGAGTATGGTGGTAAAAGTGCAAAAAGAACGGTATACGTTTATCTTATCCTAACTGCTCTATTGTTTATAATGTTCTATCCAATTCTATCTGGGGTGGTTGTACCAAGATGGTATGCTAGTTTCCTACAATGGTTTCCTGGCTGGAGCTTTAGATATTAATATTTTAGGTAGGCTTTTCTTCTATAAATATTAATTTGAATAAATCCGTTTATAAATGCGATTGAATTCCTTAAGATATTCTAAAGAATTTCAATCGCATTTTTTATTATTGTAAAATATATTTTTCAGCTAGAATTCTACCACAACTATTGACATAGCTCTAAAAAAAATAAAACCCTGCACACTGCATAACGCAAATGCACAAGGCTTTTTTTGGTGGAAGGAGATGGATTCGAACCATCGAAGCGAGACGCAACAGATTTACAGTCTGCCCCCTTTGGCCACTCGGGAACCCTTCCATATGGAGCTGGCGGACGGAATCGAACCCCCGACCTGCTGATTACAAGTCAGCTGCTCTACCTGCTGAGCTACACCAGCACATATGCTGAATATAAACTATTCAGTGTCTTTGAACAAGTCATTTGCCCTCCGACTTGAATTAGTATACCATCGAAGTTTTTATATGTCAACACATTTTTTAAAGTTTTTTAACTTTTTTGTCACCCACAGTTTTAGCTTATTTAACACGCATTTTTTAATCAAGTTTTAATCAATGCAACCAGATATTTATATTACTTTCAACTGGATTATCAGCATTGTGATCACTATCTTGTACTAGTACCTTCACCTTTTGTCCAACATTATTTTAAGTCTACACATTCAATTAATCCTTTGCTTTCACATTATAGGAACTTTTTCTATATTTAATATAATATGCCGCTGAAAGACGGGCAAGAAATGTGCAGTTGATTAAAATAGCAGGCATTACGTCTAAATATACTATGGAAAAGTAGAAGTCATGCTCACACATAGCAAATATGTTATTGCTTCATAAAAAAAGTCCTTAAGGATTTTCTCCAAAAGGACTTCTCTTTGCTGATTCACATCAGCCATAATAATTTCAAATGGCGACCCGGAACGGGCTCGAACCGTCGACCTCCAGCGTGACAGGCTGGCATTCTAACCAACTGAACTACCGGGCCATTTAAAAATAATGGTGACCCATAGGGGAATCGAACCCCTGTTATCGCCGTGAAAGGGCGGTGTCTTAACCGCTTGACCAATGGGCCTTACTTAAAACATCGTCTAACTTTCGCTGACTGACAAAGTATATTGTACTTAGAGTTACTTACTTTGTCAAGCTTTTTTTATCCTTTTTATCAATAGTTATCTTCATAATTGAAACAACCAAATATTTAAAAAAGATATGGTGACCCATCGCAGATTCGAACTGCGGACACCTTGATTAAAAGTCAAGTGCTCTGCCAACTGAGCTAATGGGTCATAATTCGTGGTGTTTCCGACCACAGGTATAAATGATACTTAATAACTACACATTTGTCAACACTTTTTATAAAAATATTTTTAATATTATATTTTAATGTAATAAACTGTAAAATCCAGTACGTGAATCCCCCAGATTTTACAGTTTATAGTATCATAACTTACCATTTACGAACTCTTTATTTTACAAACAATTATTCAAATAAGATTTACTGTTTTTATGTAAAACAAAGACTCCTTCAGACTAGTCCTTCTTAATAATCTGCTCTCTGTCTTTTCCTACACCTATTAAACCAATCTTAACTCCTACAAGTTCCTCAATTCTATTAAGGTACTTTTTAGCATTTTGAGGTAGCTCGTCGAAGGATTTGACATTAGAAATATCTTCTTGCCATGGTTCAAACACTTCATAAACTGGTTCACACTTTGCAAGCTCATTTAGGCTTGCTGGGAAGATTTTTGTGGTTTCCCCATCTTTTTTATAGCCAACGCATAGTTTTATCTCATTTAGCTTTCCAATGGTATCTACGTGGTTTATAGCAAGAGCAGTTAATCCATTTACTTTTGCAGCATATTTTATCATAACTGTATCTAGCCAGCCACATCTTCTTGGTCTTCCTGTAGTTGTACCATATTCCCAACCCAGTTCCCTGATAGAATCACCTATTTCATTATCTTGCTCAGTAGGAAATGGACCAGCTCCAACTCTTGATGTGTACGCCTTAAGAATACCATAAACCTCATTTATATACACTGGTCCAATTCCTGAACCAGTACATACTCCGCCTGATATTGGATTTGAAGATGTTACATATGGGTATGTTCCAAAATCAACATCCAAGAAATTAGCCTGTGCACCTTCAAAAAGTATATCCTTTCCTTGGTCTATTGCATCAGCTAAAATGCTAGTTGTATCAGTAACATATTTTCTAATCTGTTCTGCATAGCCTAAGTACTCATCAATAATGCTTTGAGCATCATATGGTTTTCCACCATATACTTTTTCTATTATCAGATTTTTAAGTTCAAGATTTAACTTAACTTTTTTTACAAATTCGTCTTTTTCCATTAAATCGCACATTCTTATTCCAGAACGTTCAATCTTGTCTGCATAGCAGGGGCCTATTCCTCTTTTTGTTGTTCCGATTTTATTTCCCTCAGACCTAAAATTCTCTTGGAGTTCATCTAGTCCAATATGATAAGGCATTATAACATGAGCTCTATCACTTATTAAAAGGTGATCTGTTGTTACTCCTCTATCATTTAAATCCTTGATTTCTTTAAGCAAAACTGCAGGATCAACAACAACACCATTTCCAATAATACAAGTCCTATCAGTATGAAGTATACCTGATGGAATCAGATGCAACGCATACTTAGCACCATTTGCAACAATAGTATGTCCAGCATTATTCCCTCCAGAAAACCTCACAATAAAATCAGATTTTTCAGCAAGCATATCAATATACTTGCCCTTTCCCTCATCACCCCATTGAGTTCCAACTACTACTCTTACGGCCATTATATATATCCTCCTATTTATTTAATGCAAGTGCTATTCTCGAAATATATTAGCATTTACTATTTTCCATTTTTTCTATTAACAACTTAAATTATAACGTAGTAAAAAGTATAATACAACAAAAACTGTTACAGATATGTTTTAGGTATAGATAAAAAGGTTCTATCTCTCAAGATATAGGTAACTTAATCAAAAATTCTGCTCCTACAGCAGTGTTGTATGCTGTAATATTTCCCATGATAGCATTAATTGAGGACTTTGCTATGGAAAGGCCAAGTCCAAAATTTCCACCTTTTCCTTTATAAAATCTGTCAAAGATATGTGGTAAGTCCTCTTTAGCTATTCCAGATCCATCATCGCTAATCTTTATATATGCATTGATATTATCTCTATAAATGTTTATATCAACCTTGGTTTTTGCAAATCTAATGCTATTTGATGCTATATTTACAACTGCCTGCGATAATAGCTCATCATCAACACATACTGGAATTTGATTATTTCCTTCTTTTAAAATTAGTTGCTTTTCATTTTTTATTGCAAACCCATTTAGCCTTTGAAGGTAGTCTTTCATAATATCGTTTAAATTTGCCCTGCACATATTTACATTATAAGTGTTATTTTCTATTCTAGACAGTACCAGTAGCTGTTCAACCAACGAAGTTAACCTCTTACTTTCCTCACAAATTATTTTAGCAGCCTGTACATCATCAGAAAACACCCCTTTCATTATACCTTCTGCATATCCCTGCACTGACATAAGTGGAGTTCTAAGTTCATGAGATGCATTTTGTAAGAAAGTTCTCTGAGTATTTTCAAGTTGGTATAAACTTTGAGACATGGAATTCATACTGTTAGAAAGCTCAAACATTTCCTTTGATGAAGTTATTGGTTCAATAGTTACAAACTCTCCATGTCCTATTGTATTTGCAATATTATTGATTTTTCTAATTGGCTTTGAAATACTATTCGATATAAATAAAGATATTAACAAGCTAACCAATGTGGCAATGGTTAAAATGCTAATCAGTATTATATTTATAGTTTTTATCAAACCATTCACATTATCCATAGATAATATATATATTAGTTTAAATGATAATTGTTTTGAAGAATGCTTTGCCAAAAGGTATTTATTATTATTGACCTTTATTTGCTGTGTAGTATTACCTTTGCCAAATTCCAGTGTACTTACTTGATTAATTAGGGCATTATTTAAGAATGAGTCCTCTGAAATTGATTTAGGATAAATAAGTTTACCCTGTTTACTAAATACAACGATTTCTGTTTTTGTGATAAATTTTGACGTTTTCAAAGTGGCTTTTAATTTTGACAAAGAAGTGACTAATTTCTCTTGACTTTGATTAAGGATAGAATTATTTTTCACCTGCTGCTTAAATAAATAGTTTGTTGTTTCTATTGCATCTTTCAACTCTTCATTTGATGTTTTTAATATATAGGATTGCATGATAACATTGAAAACAATCATAGTTAAAAGAGGAATGGCTATAATAATTATCATATAAGGTATAGCTATTTTGTATTTAATCTTTTTCATTATAATCACTCTCCGACACCTTGAAGCCAAAGCCCCATACAGACTCAATCTTCACTTTACTGTTACAAGCAATCAGTTTCTTTCTTAGTCTTTTAATTACATCATCTGTCGCTCTTGTATCAGCATCAAAATCAAATTCCCACACATTTTTCAATAATTCTTCCCTGCTTACAGCCTTATCCTTATTTCTAATAAGATACGTAGTTAGAAGTAATTCTGTAGGAGTAATATCCATGGGTCTCCCTTTACAAAGTACACTTCTCTTGCTTACATTTACAGACAAATCAGCAAAACTGATAATTTCATTTTGTTGCTCTGATGACTTTTCCATTTCAATTCTTCTAAATATTGCTTTAATTCTAACAATCAGCTCAATCGGAGAGAAAGGCTTGGTTAAATAATCATCACTGCCAATCGAGATACCCGTTATTCTATCAATTTCACTATCTTTTGCAGATACAATTATAATCGGTATATTGCTAATAGCCCTGATTTTCCCACATAAGGACAACCCATCTGTTCCTGGCATCATTATATCCAAAACTACTAAATCCGATGGTTTATCAACAAACTCACTACATAGGCTGTCTCCATTTGAAAAAGTTTTAGCCTGATATCCTTCATTGAGTATGAACGATTTTATTAGTTCTCTAATATTCAATTCATCATCTGCAACGTAAATTAATTTACTCATTATTATGTCCATGTCCCACATTCTACACAAGAACCACAAGGGAAATGTACATTTCCCTGAAAGAAATGACATGGGCTCGGTACCTCCTTTATTTGTTTTTATATTTCTTTCAACCTCATCACCCTTACCATAATCTTATCATGAATACTTCAGATAAATGATATATAAAACGAATTTGCCACTGCTTTGCCACAATTCTACCGTTGTTTTCACATGACTAACTCTTTTATACTTAAACCATAAGTTATTAAATATTTCGAGGAGGTTTTTGTATGAAGAAACATTTTATCCTGATTTTCACAGTAGCAATGGTATCATTAATGTCAACAGCAATATTTGCTGCTGAGCAACCAGTAACTGATAACTCTACTCAGGTTACACAAGCTATGGCTGAGAAAAAAGCACAGAGAAGTGAATTTAAGACTCAGGTAACACCGTTAAGGAATGAGCGCAAAACAAACCGAGAAGAAAATTTGACCTTGCGTGAACAAAACAAGTCATTAATAGCACAGCTACAAGATAAACTTGCTACTTTAAAGGCAAGTGAATCAAAACTTACTGATGACCAAAAAACCAGTCTTAAAGCATTAAAATCAGAAGTAAAGGCTTTTAGAGCTGAAATCAAAGCAACAGAGGGTCAAGTAAAAGCAATTTTGGATGCAAATAAGGAAAATAGAAAAAACATGGATATTGCCGCTGTACAAGCTGCATTTAACAAAGTATTTGACATTCAGAATTTAAGGTACCAGAAGCTACAGCAAATTAATGATACTTTGAATAAAATGCTAGCAACGTTAAATTAAAAAGTATAAGTATTTAAAAAAGGGATTGCAGCAGAATTATTTTATTTTACAGCAATCCTTTTTTAATATTTTTTTAGTATAATTTACTTTGATTCTAAATATTTATTTAACTCCTCAATTAGCTTATCAGCATCAATACCATGAATTGAACAAGCATCTTCAATACTTTCTCCTGAAGCTGACGGACAGCCTAAGCAATGCATACCACTATTTAAAAATATTGGTGTAGTACCTCTGTCCATATTTAATACATCAGCGATAATCATATCTTTAGTTACTTTAGCCATAAAGTAAACCTCCTTAATATTAAAGTGATTAATAATACCTTTTTCAAAGCTATTATACACTAATAAATTTTAAAAATACATAATAATTTTTAAGTGATACTATAAAAGCTATTTACATTTTCTATATTCATTTTTCCCAATTTCATATAAATTATTTCCATAACAATCCATAATAACTGTAAGAGGTAAATTTTCAACCTCTAGCTTTCTTATTGCCTCAGCACCCAACTCTGGGAAAGCTATTATTTCTTGTTTTTTAACACATTCAGCCATTAATGCTCCTGCTCCGCCAATTGCTCCGAAATATACAGCACTATGTACCTTCATTGCATTAATAACCTCTTCATTTCTAAGCCCTTTTCCAATCATTCCTGTTTCTCCTAACTCAATTAATGTAGGAGCATATGCATCCATCCTATAGCTGGTAGTTGGCCCAGCAGATCCAATAACTTCCCCCTCTTTTGATGGACATGGTCCAACATAATAAATAGTTTGGTTCATAATACCAAATGGCAATTCTTTTTTTTGATTAACTAATTCTATTAATTTTTTATGTGCTGCATCTCTTGCAGTATATATTACTCCACTAAGGGAAACTGTATCTCCAGCCTTAAATGCCTTTACTGCTTCTCTGTCAAATGGCGCTTTTATATTATGATGCATGTTTTACCTCCTGCTTGTTTAAATATATTTTATTGATAAATGCTTGTTGAACTGTCTTATGCTATTTTCGTCATTTCAGCTGATTTAGTTGGGATCAATATTTTTATCTTATAATATAGTTATTGCATGACGAGTAACATGACAGCTTATATTTATTGCCACTGGTAATCCTGCTATATGAGTTGGGTATGTCTCTACATTTACAGCAAGAGCAGTATTAGTTCCTCCTAATCCTGCTGGTCCAATGCCTAGCTCATTTACCTTTTGAAGCATTTCATTTTCCAGATTCTTAACATATTCTATATCGCTTCTTTTATTTATAGGTCTTAACAATGCCCTCTTCGCTAGAATAGATGCTTTCTCCATTGTACCACCTATTCCAACTCCTACCACTATAGGCGGGCATGGGTTTGGTCCAGCCTTGTCTACAGTTTCTAATATAAAGCTTTTTACCCCCTCTATACCGTCTGAAGGCTTAAGCATTTTTAGTGCACTCATATTCTCACTACCAAAACCCTTTGGGGCTAATTCAATTGTTAATGAATCTCCCGGAACAATCTCGTAATGTATAACAGCAGGCGTGTTATCTCCAGTGTTTACTCTTTCAATCGGATCCCTTACTACTGATTTTCTTAAACAACCTTCGTTATACCCTCTTCTCACGCCCTCATTAATTGCATCTGACAAGCCACCTCCAGTTATATGCACCTCTTGTCCTATAGTCACAAAAACCACTGCCATTCCAGTATCTTGACATATAGCCACCTTCTTTTTCGCTGCCAGTTCTGCATTTATAATAAGTTTGTCTAATATTTCAGCTCCAATCGGAGATTGTTCATTTTGCAAGCTGCTCTGCATTGCTTCCTTTATATCTTCATTCAGATAATAGTTTGCATTCATACACATTTTTTTAACAGAATCTATTATCGTATTAACATCAATATCCCTCATGTTACCTTAATCCTCCATAAATATTAATACTTTCATACTGTATAATATTAACGCTTAATATTATTAACTTCAATACTCTTTTTTTATAGTTTCATTAATATTAAAAGACAAAGCAACAATATTTTAGTATAATAAGGTATAAGAAAGGAGGTCATTAATTGAGCCAATCTTGTAGTAATATATTAGTTTGTGTAACTCAACAAAAAACATGTGAAAGACTTATTAATAAAGCACTAGAGTTTTCGGATAATGGCGATTCAATATTTATCATCCATGTTGCAAAAAATGATTGGAGTTTTCTTGATAACGAAAAGGAAGGTGAAGCACTGGAATATCTTTTTGGTATTGCAAAATCTATAGGTGCTAATCTTACAGTTTTAAGATCTGATAATATTGTGGACACAATAGTTGATTATGCACTTGAAAATAAAATTGATTTATTAGTCCTCGGGGACTCTAAGGGCGATCATAGCGAAAACTATTTTTATAAATCGTTAAAAGAGGTCTTAAATAGTGTTGAAATTCATGTAGTACCTAATTGATTTATAAATTATTTAAAATATTCATAATTTTGATGGTACAATATTACTATTTTGCCTCGAAAGGCTTGACTTTAGAGTGTTTTCATTATAAAATATTGTCGAATTCCATTTTTAGGAGGTTGTACAATGAATAAATCAGATTTAATCAACTCAATTGCATCAAAATCGGGCTTAAACAAAAAAAATAGCGAAGCCGCTTTAAATGCATTTATTTCTTCCGTTGAGGATACTCTTAAGGTTGGCGACAAAGTCACTTTAGTTGGTTTTGGAACCTTCGAAGTAAGGGAAAGAGCAGAGAGAAAGGGTAGAAACCCACAAACTAAGCAAGAAATAACTATTCCAGCATCCAAAGCTCCAGTATTTAAGGCTGGTAAGGGATTAAAAGATAACGTTAACGCTTAATTAGTTACATAAAAGCCCTGATCTTTGTCAGGGCTTTTTGTGTGAAAAAAAACATTTAATACATATAAGTTTATAGTTCTAAATTTAGTTATTAACTCTTATTTTTTCAATAAGTTTACATATCGCTTGTGAGTTAGTTGGTCTGCTTTCGATATTGTCACAATCTTTTACACTTTCAAAGCAATTTCTAATGGCTCTTTCTACCTTTTGAACGGACACTTTATTTTTATCAGCTATTGCCCTGTAAATTCCTTTTGGCATAGAACCTGTTTGGCAGTAGATATCAAATGCTGTTACTATAATATCTCTTATATAGCTATATCCAGTCATATGTGCTTTCAGACCATATTCCCGCATATACTTTGTCGCTAATACCTTAAGCTCGTCATCCTGCTGATTTTTAGATCTTACATCTAAATTAGAATTCTTATTTTTAACTTTAAATTGTACTGCTTTATTTATATCTGAATACAACTGAATTATTCTAGCCGCAATTACAGCTTCATCGAACGGCTTTAATATATAATAGCTTGCTCCCAAGTTCATAACTTTATTTATATAGTTTTCTTGGCTGATAGCTGAAAAAACTATATAAATAGGTTTATTAGACTTTATGTTGGTTTGGACGTATTCTAATACAGCAATACCGTCTAATTTTGGCATAATGATATCCAATAATACAACATCCGGTTTTTCCGTATTAATTTTCTCAATAGTTTCAATACCATCTCTAGCACTAGAAATAGAAAAAATATCATACTCACTCAGCTTATCAATAAGCCTTTTTGCTGCCAATATATTATCATCTGCTACTAAAACTTTTATTTTATTCATAGCATCCATTAACCTTTTCTCTTTTTAGTAATTATTGATACTGAATATCAATATCTATTAACTGATTCCAGTATCCTGTTACATAATAGTTGTGAATCAGCATTATCGCAATCTATAATCGCATCTGCATATTTACAATATAGAGGTCTTCTCTCATTGTACAACTCCAGCAAGCTTCCATTTGTCCTTACTAACTTCCTTGAGGCATCCATTCTCTCTTCTATAATATCATATTTTGCGTCCAAAAATAATACAAGTCCAATAGATTTTAGATATTTCATTGCTGCATCACTGTGAACAATTCCACCGCCAGTAGAAATTATGCATTTGTTTTGCTTTATTGACAAAACAACTTTATCTTGAATATCAAGAAAAATTTCACGTCCATGTTCTTCAACAACCTGCCTTGGACTTTTACCTGTTTCGTCTATAATAAGTTGATCACTATCTATAAATGTGTATTTAAGCAATTGTGCTAATAGCTTTCCAGTAGTAGTTTTACCGCAACCTGGCATACCAATCAGAACTATATTATTAGGGGTTTCCTGTGTCATAATTTATCCCACCTAGCATCCATGTCGGTAACACTCTTTACGCCAGTTGACATCATTATGCTATCAACCAATGCCATTCTCACCATTGCCTCACAGATTGAATAAACTCTTGGTACTAATGATGGATCGCTCCTAGATGCAAATTTATGCACTACAGGCTCAAGTGTTGCTACATTGACTGTCAACTGATCCTTTATTATCGTTGGAGTTGGTTTTACAGCAACACGTATTCGGATTTCCTCACCGTTTGATACACCTCCAAGCATACCTCCAGCCCTATTTGTCTTAAATCTTATACGTCCTGCTTCTCCATCATAATAAGGTGTATCATTACATTCCGAGCCTTTTTGGGATGTTACACCAAATCCATCTCCAAATTCTATACCTTTTACCCCTCCAATAGACATTAAACCATGAGCAATTGTTGCACTAAGTTTGTCAAAAACAGGTTCACCTAAACCTGCTGGAACACCCTTTGCAATTATTTCTATTGCTCCTCCGCAGGAATCCCCTTCTTTCATAACTTCGAGCAAATCTTTAGTCATAATCTCTGCTGCTTCAGCATCTGGACAGTTAATATCATTCATCCTGTAGTTCTGTTTAGCTGTCTCATACGAAAACGGACCAGCCTTAATACCATGAGATTCAACTGTAAATGCTATTACATCTATACCCATGCTGTCTAAAATAACCTTTGCAACTGCACCACCAGCAACTCTAGCTACCGTCTCACGAGCAGAAGCTCTTCCTGCACCCAGATAATCTGAGTGCTCACCATATTTTTTGTAATATGTATATGCAGCCTGACCCGGACGCAATAAGTCCTTATTGTCAGTATGCTGTTTAACATGAAAATCACCTATATCACTACTTGGTATTATCATACAAACAGGAGCACCTGTTGTTCTGTTATCCTGCATTACACCTGAAAAAATGTAAACCTTATCAGCTTCTGATCTTGGTGTTGCTAACTTCGATTTTCCTGGCTTTCTTTTATTTAATTCTTCCTGAATTATTTCTGCTGTTATCTTTAAACCTGCAGGAACTCCATCTACAATTACTGCTAACCCTCCCCAGAGTTCTGATGGTATGTCAGTATTTTTTCTAAAAGCTCCTGAATATGACTCTCCGCAAGTTGTCACTCTAAATACTCTACCAAATGTATTTCCCATCATAATATTAACCTCCCATGCCAATTTAGGCACAAAATCTAATTAACCTAACTGAAAATAATTTCTGCCTTCTCAGAGGTATGCAGTTTTATATTAACCTACTATTCATTTACCTCAATGAGCTCAATTTTGCCACCAGAATTTTTAATACATTCTACAAAACTTGGAAAAGTAACATTCATGGCTTCGGCAGAATCTATTATTGTTTCACCAGAAGAATTTAGTCCTGCAATCGCTAAAGACATTACAATTCTATGGTCATCATGCCCCTTTACATTGCATCCCTTTAACTTGCTTTCCCTAATAATCAAACCATCAGGTAATTCTTCTATATTTGCCCCCATTTTATAAAGCTCAGTGCACATAACATTAATTCTGTCAGTTTCTTTCAATCTTGCTTGAGGAACATTTACTAATCTTGTTTCTCCTTCAGCAAAACAAGCTGCTACAGCCATAGCAGGTAATGCATCAGGAATAGAGTTCATATCTATTGTTCTCCCCTGCAACTTTTGCCCTTTTATTGTTATACTATCTTTACCATATGTAACCTTAGCCCCCATGTCCTCTAGAATAGCAAGTACATGCTTATCTCCTTGAGGATCTGTCATATCAAGATTCTCTAGCGTAAACTCTTGACCTGATATTGCAGAAAGCACCATAAAAAAGGTTGCAGAAGAAAAATCACCTGGTATAGTACACTCAAAGGGTGAATACTGCTGTTGTCCTGGTATATAAAACTCTTTCATGTTATTATGTGAATATTTAATTCCAAATTTATCCATCCACCACAACGTAATTTCAACGTATGGTACTTCATTTAACCGTGTTACTTCAATATGTGTATCTTTTTCCAGCAATGGTGCATTTAATAGAACCGATGACAAGAACTGTGAAGTGACGGCATCTAACTTCGTAAATCCACCAGTTGCCCTTCCTTTAATAATTACAGGGGCAGAATCATTTCCTCTCGTCGTAAATGCTTCTCCACCCAAACTATTAATAGCTTGAACTAATGGACCGATTTGTCTCTTTCTTATTTGATAGTCTCCGGTAAAAACAGTATAACCTTGAACCAATGCAGCTGTCATCATACCAAGCCTCAAGCTAGTTCCAGAATTTCCTACATCTATTATGTTTTCTGGTACTTTTGGATTACTTCCAATGCCCTCCGCTATATAATAATTGTCAAACCAATCATAGCTCGCTCCAAATGCCTTACACATATTTAAAGCTGATACTGAGTCACTTGAGATAAGCGGATTTTTAATTTTGCTTTTACCATTAGATAATGCTGCAAAAAACAAGGCTCTTATTGTATGTGATTTTGAGCCAGGAATACTAATTTTTCCAGTTACATCTGATTTTGAAACTTTTAAATACATAACAATTCACCTACCATATTACTTTTTTTATATTACTCTTACTCGTCCATGCTACAATATTCTACATTAATATGTTATTATAAATACACTATCCAAGTCAATATTTTTCAGTTTTACTCATTCCCTATAGGTTAAAAAATAAGCATATTATATTACTAATCCAAAACTTTTCTGTAAAAAGTGTACACTTGATGGTGTTGTTTAAATATTGGGGATCGATGTATTTGTGTGCTTTGGCGGAGGAGGTCCAAAATATTGATAATAGTTGCAAAGCAGCTTTCCATTATATAGCTTTCTTTTCTTATCTGCCCTCTTACCAAAATACTTCTCAAATTCTAAATTTGAAGTAATAATATAATACGACCAAGTATCAAACTTCCTAAACACTTTACCCATTTCCTTGTATAGGTTTTGTACATCGTCAGTCTCTCCCAATCTTTCTCCATATGGTGGATTACATAAAATAATACCATACTTATATCTTGAACTTATTTCAGAAACAGGCATTCTTTGCAAATGAATAACATCATCTACTCCTGCTTTTTTAGCATGATACCTTGCTAAACTTATAGCATCCTCATCAATATCAGAACCATGTATTCTTAGATCAATATCCTCAATTATAGCATCATATGCTTCATCCCTAGCTTCATCCCATAAACTCTGAGGAATAAAGTCCCACTTTTCAGCATCAAAATCTCTACCAAGCCCAGGTGCAATATTTTTAGCAATTAATGCTGCTTCAACAGGTATAGTTCCACTGCCACACATCGGGTCTAGTAGAATTCTATCCTTATTCCAGTGACTTATAAGCAGCATCGCTGATGCTAATGTTTCCTTTATTGGTGCCCCGCCAACAAGTTTCCTATATCCTCTCTTATGAAGTCCTACACCACTTGTATTAATAGTTAATGTAACTGTATCCTTAAGTATAGCCACCTCAATCTTATACCTAGAGCCGTTTTCTTCAAACCAATCGCATTTATAGCGTTGTTTTAGTTTTTCTACAACAGCCTTCTTAACTATAGCTTGGCAATCTGAAACACTAAATAATTTTGAGCTTATAGAGTAACCCTCAACTGGGAACTCTGCATTTTCAGGAATAAATTCATCCCATGGCAAAGCCTTAGTTTGTTCAAACAGTTCATCAAAGGTAAAAGCCTTAAACTCTCCAACTTTTAAGAGTACTTTGCTTGCTGTTCTAAGCCATATATTCGTTCTACAAATTGCAGACTCATCACCTGCAAATGTAACCTTACCATCTTCCACTTTTTGTTCAAAATATCCAAGCTTTTTTAATTCTCTTGCTGTTATCGACTCTGTTCCAAATACTGAGACAGCTATCAGCTGTAATTTACTCATATTAACCCCCAAGCTTATTTTTGTTACAAAATTAATGTAAAATACCTTATGTAAAATACCTTATTTATATATTAAGTTTTCATATATTATTGTTTATGGTTAAAATATTAACAAAATATTATATAACAATCAAGTGTTACCAGCATAAAACTAGGCTTTATCTAGTGTTAATAATTATTGATGCCATTTAATGTTGATTCAAATTAATATATTTTTCAATTAATATAGATATTTATTATTAACTTTTGAGATATTTTTTTATACTTCTAATTTATAATAACAATTATTTTTTCTTTCAATTTAGTACATTTTTCGTATATATTTCAATAGTTTCTTTGTATTGTTTTTCCGTTAAAATGAATTGCCATTTTATATTACTTGCAATATCTTTTGTTTTTCAAGTTGTACGCATCTATGTTCATCCTTAATAATTTTGCTCAAACGTCCTGTTATACCAGAGTCTTGAAGTTATTAATAATATTTAAATATATTTTGCAAGAATAAAAATGAAATACTTCATTTTTTTGATTGCAATTATTTTTATGTGATGTTATAATAATTTAGGTAAGGTTTTCCATACTTCTTACATAAATTTGTTAAAATCTGTTTAAAGTGAAGTATGAGTAAATAAGTTAATTATTTGGTAACATTGAAGTTGCATTAGTCAAATATGATTGGTGTTTAAATTTTATCATTGTAGCCAAAGATATAACCAATACAATTTTTTATTAATTATTAAAAGTTAAAAAAATACAGGAGGTTTTTGAAAGATGAAAATATTACAAAGTGTAATGGATCAAGTTAAGAAAAGAAATCCTAACGAACCAGAATTTCATCAAGCAGTTGAAGAAGTTCTTGAATCATTAGAAGTTGTTGCAGAAAGACACCCAGAATGGGTTGCAGCAGGAATATTCGATAGAATAGTTGAACCTGAAAGACAAATTTGGTTCAGAGTACCATGGGTTGATGATAACGGTAAAGTTCACGTAAATCGTGGATTCAGAATGCAATTCAACAGTGCAATTGGTCCTTACAAGGGTGGTTTAAGACTTCATCCTTCAGTTAATGCAAGTATCCTTAAGTTCCTTGGTTTTGAGCAAATATTCAAAAACTCACTTACTGGTCTTCCAATAGGCGGCGGTAAGGGTGGTAGTGATTTCGATCCTAAGGGTAAATCAGACAATGAAGTTATGAGATTCTGCCAAAGCTTTATGACAGAATTATCAAAACATATTGGAGCTGATACTGACGTTCCTGCTGGAGATATCGGAACAGGCGGAAGAGAAATCGGATTTATGTATGGTCAATACAAGAGACTAAGAAATGAATTTACTGGTGTATTAACTGGTAAAGGTCTTACTTGGGGTGGTAGCTTGGCAAGAACTGAAGCTACTGGTTACGGTCTCTGCTACTTCATGGATGAAGCTCTTAAAGCAAAGGGTAAATCATTCCAGGGTGCTACAGTAGTAATTTCTGGTTCAGGTAACGTTGCTATATACGCTACAGAAAAAGCAACTCAATTAGGTGGAAAAGTTGTTGCATTAAGTGATTCAAACGGATACATCTATGATCCAGACGGAATCAAACTTGATACAGTTAAACAATTAAAAGAAGTTGAGAGAAAACGTATCAGCGAATATGTTAAAATTCACAAGAACGCAACATATACTGAAGGTTGTTCAGGTATCTGGAGCATCAAGTGTGATATCGCTCTTCCTTCAGCTACACAAAACGAAATTGACGAAGCATCTGCAAAATTGTTAGTTGCTAACGGTTGTTATGCAGTTGGAGAAGGTGCTAATATGCCATCAACTCCAGGTGCTGTTGAAGTATACTTACAGAACAAAGTTATATATGGACCTGCAAAGGCTGCAAACGCAGGTGGAGTTGCTACTTCAGCTCTTGAAATGTGCCAGAACAGCATGCGTTATTCATGGACATTTGAAGAAGTTGATGCTAAGTTAAAAGATATCATGGTTAACATATACAAAAATGCTAGTGCAGCAGCAAAAGAATATGGATTCGAAGACAATCTTGTTGCTGGTGCAAACATCGCAGGCTTCTTAAAGGTTGCTAATGCAATGTACGCTCAAGGTGTTGCATATTAATTAAAAACAATAATAATTTTATAAAAAGAGCTTTTTCTATTTGAAAAAGCTCTTTTTTGTTAGTTTTGCTATTATAATCATTTTAACTTAGTGTTTGAACTGAAATATGCTTTAGAAAATATAAAAGTACTATTAAATTAATAGCCTATTTTTAACATATACAACATATAATTATAACTCTTTTAGTTATTTGCAAATAGTATCCACGGTTCAGTTTTCGGTGTTTCACATGTAAAGGTCATTTCTTCTTTTTTTGTTGGATGCAAGAAAGTAACTGAATATGCCCAAAGTGCTATTTGTTGTCCAGGTTTATTTACTTCTGCACCATATCTCTGATCTCCAAACAAAGTGTAACCTGCATTGGAAAGCTGTACTCTTATCTGATGGGGTCTTCCTGTATGAAGCTGTATTTGCAACAAACTCAACATACCATTAGACTTAATAACTTGATAATCAAGAATTGCTTCTTTTGAATCTTCTGTCCCTTCTCTTACTACCGAGACCATATTGCTTGAACTATCTTTCAAAAGATAATCCCTAAGTGTACATTTCTGCTTCTCCGGTACTCCTCTTACAATAGCAAGATAGGTCTTTTTAAATGTTCTTGTTCTGATTTGGTCAGATAGTCTGGATGCTGCCTTTGATGTTTTTGCAAAAACCATTAAGCCGCCTACTGGCCTGTCAAGCCTGTGAACGAGACCTAGATAAACCTCTCCGGGTTTATTATATCTTTCTTTCAAATCCTGTTTTAATATATTTAACATATCTAAATCATTTGTATTATCTCCCTGCACTGGTATATTCACAGGCTTTTCAACAACAAGCAAATGATTGTCCTCATAAATTATCTTTGGCTTCACACGTTTTCCCACCTTCCATATATACCACATGGAAGCACTAAGCCCGAATTACTAACAGGAATACCCACCTCGCCACAGCTATAGGTACCTTTATGGCGGCTTCCTATAGTTTGTCTTAAAATATTGCTAAGTACTGTAGCTGAAAAACCTGTTGTATAAGAATTTATCAAGAAAAACAACGGGTTGTCCGAAAGCACTCCCATGCATTGTTCAACAAAGCTATATAGAGAGTCTTCTATTTTCCATATTTCACCATTGGGACCTCGTCCATAAGATGGTGGATCCATAATAATACCATCATATTTTTTCCCTCTACGTATTTCCCTTTGAACAAATTTCATGCAGTCATCTATAATAAATCTCACTGGTCTATCTGCCAAACCTGAAAGCGCAACATTTTCTTTTGCCCAACCCACCATTCCTTTTGACGCATCGACGTGGCAAACTTCTGCACCAGCATAAGCAGCAGCAACAGTTGCTCCGCCTGTGTAAGCAAAAAGGTTTAAAACTTTTATAGGTCTATTAGCTTTTTGTATATTGTTAATCATCCATTTCCAATTTACAGCTTGCTCAGGAAATAAGCCGGTGTGTTTAAATCCTGTTGGTTCAATATAGAATTTTAATTCTTCAAAACTGATAGTCCAACGATTTGGAAGCTTTCTTTTATTCTCCCAGTTTCCTCCTCCACTTTGGCTTCTATGATAATGAGCATCTGCTCTATCCCATATTTTTTTGTCTTTCATAGGCCATATTATTTGAGGATCAGGTCTTCTCAGTATAATATCGCCCCATCTTTCAAGCTTTTCACCATCTCCTGTTTCAATTAATTCGTAATCCTTCCAATCATCTGCAAGTAACATTTTCTTTCGTTTCCCCATTCCATTTTATTTAATATTCATAATAATTTCTAGTAATTCATTTGGATTTGATACCATAAAATCCGGTTCTTCTTTTTCTAAAAGCTCTTTTGGATCAAATCCCCATAATACTGATATAACCTTAATGCCTACTTTTTTGCATGCTTCGACATCACGACACTCATCGCCAACATATATTACCTCGTCCTTCTTTACCCCTATTTTGGAAATAAGTTTTTTAATAGTAACATGTTTATCAAAAAGGCCTCTGGAGGACTGTATGTTATCAAATATCTTTAGCTGATTTGTTTCTAAAAAGGAATTAATATTTTCCTGTGAATTTGATGATACTATGCTTAATCTATAGCCTTGCTTATGAAGGTACTCCAGCATTTCCCTTACCCCTATAACAAGTTCAACTTCAGCTGCATATTCTTTAAAACTATTTAAAGCTTCCACTCCCAATTTCGGGAGCTTAAATTTTGGTATTTTAAGGACTGCAATTCTCTTTTTCATAGGAAGCATCATTAGTTCTTTAATTTTCTCTTCACTAAACGGAGGATAGCCATATTTTTCTGCAATTTGATTTCCTACTTTTATGAAAACACCAAGAGAATTAATTAAAGTTCCATCTAAGTCAAAAATAACTTGAGTAATCATTTATTATTACCATCCTATATTTATTTATCAGGTTTAACTTTTAAATATATATATTTAGTCAGCAACTCAACTTTCCGATATAAAAAGCCTATCGGTGCTGAAAACTTGTTAACGTATTATAATATATTTAAATTATATACAGCATACAGCATTTCAAATGTATTCATAATTATACCATAGAAATATCATATATAAAAATATTATTAAGCTCAAACATATTACTTAGAAGATTATTTTTTCTACAATAAAAAGCCGCACTTCAACTGGATTGATATGCAGCTTTTATTGTAAAGCTTATTAAAAATTTGGTAAAAAACATACTTTTCACAACTTATTAAAAAACTTTTACTAAACTTTTAATCTAGTTTTAAATCTCTCTACAGCAGCTATCGTATTTTCCAAATTACCAAATGCCGTAAGTCTAAAGTACCCTTGTCCACTTGGTCCAAATCCAACACCTGGTGTTCCAACAATATTTGCTTCAGATAATAGCTTATCAAAAAATTCCCATGAATCCATTCCATTTGGAGTTTTCATCCAAATATATGGAGCATTGACACCGCCATACACCTGAATTCCAATACTTTCAAGTCCATTCTTAATAATAGCTGCATTATTCAGATAATATGAAATAGTTTCTTTAACCTGCTTTTGACCTTCCTCTGAATATACCGCTTCCGCACCACGCTGAACTATATATGAAACTCCATTAAATTTAGTTGCTTGTCTTCTATACCATAGTCTATTCAAACCAATTTCATTACCATCTGAAGTATAAGCCTTTAGTTCTTTAGGAATAACAATGTATGCACATCTAGTTCCGGTAAATCCTGCAGTTTTTGAGAAACTCCTGAATTCTATAGCTACCTCTTTAGCTCCTTCAATTTCATAAATGCTGTGTGGAACATCTTCTTGAGTAATAAATGCTTCATATGCAGAGTCAAACAATATTATAGACTTGTTCTTAGCAGCGTAATCAACCCATATCTTTAATTGTTCTTTCGTAAGCGTAGTTCCTGTAGGATTGTTTGGTAAACATAAGTAAATTAAATCAACCTTTTCCTTAGGAAGTTCAGGAATAAACCCATTTTCAGCTGTGCAAGGCAGATAGGTAACATTACTCCATTTACCATCTTTATATTCTCCCGTTCTTCCTGCCATAACATTACTATCAACATATACTGGATATACTGGGTCAGTAACAGCTATTCTGCTATCTAATCCAAAAAGCTCTTGTATATTTGCAGTATCACTTTTAGCTCCATCACTTACAAAAACTTCATCAGTACCAATAGTAATTCCACGCTTTTTATAATCTAATTCAATAATTTTATTTATTAAAAAGTCATATCCTTCATATTCAGGGTAACCTTTAAAGGTTTCAACCCTAGACATATCGTCCACTGCTTTGTGCATAGCGTCAATACAAGCCATAGGAAGTGGTCTTGTTACATCCCCAATTCCAAGTCTTATAACATCTGCTGCGGGATTCTGTTCTTTGAAGGCTGCTACTCTCTTTCCAATCTCGGCAAACAAATAATTTCCGGGTAATTTTAAATGATTTTCATTTACAAATGCCATTTCTTAATTCCTCTCTTTACTTTTAAAATTAATATTTAAGTTTTTTATAATAGAATGCTTCTAAACATCTGAATGTCTAAATTTCTATTTCTCCATCAAACACCTTTACTGCAGGTCCAGTCATATAAACATGATTGTCCTTTTCCGACCATTCTATAAATAAATCTCCACCAAGCAGCTTAATAGTAGCAGCTCTTTCTGCTTTCCCATTTAGTACTGATGCCACTAGAGTTGCACATGCTCCAGTGCCACAGGCAAGAGTTTCTCCTGCACCTCTTTCCCAAACTCTCATTTTTAGTGTAGTTTTATCTACCACTTGTACAAATTCTGCATTAACCTTTCTTGGGAAAAGCTTATGAGTTTCCATTATAGGTCCCACATGGTTGAGAGGAAATTTTCCAACATCCTCCACATATGAAATTGCATGTGGATTACCCATTGAAACAGCTGTAACTTTGTAGATTTGACCATCAATTTCGATTGGTTCAGAAATAAATAAATCTTTGTCACTCTCAACTGGAATTTCTTTTGGAGTTAAAATAGGTTCTCCCATATCAACTCTGACAACTACTACTTTTTGATTTTCAATTTTTAAATCCAATACCTTTATGCCTGCAAGTGTTTCTATTTTAATGTTACATTTATCTGTAAGCCCATTATCAAAAACATATTTACCGACACAACGTATAGCATTCCCACACATCTCAGCCTCGGAGCCATCCGAGTTAAACATTCTCATACGGAAATCCGCTTTATCAGATGGTAAAATAAGAACTAATCCATCTGAACCGATTCCAAAATGTCTGTCACTAACTTTTTTAGCAACTTCAGAAGGATTATCAATAGACTTTTTTGTGCAATCTATATATATATAATCATTGCCTAATCCTTCCATTTTCGTGAATTTCATAAAATTGTTATCCTCCATTTTCTCTATATTTTAATCCTAGGATTTTTAAGCCATTTTAATCTCTTAAATCCATATGTTAACATTTTATCCATTCTTAATTTTATCCATATATTAACATTTATTTCTTGTTCATCCTATATATATTATAACATATTTCCTTATTCTTATATATGTTAAAAAGGTATATATTTCAGTATTTTGACAGCTTTTTTTCAGTATATTTACCAAAAAAAATTTGTTGTGAACATTGTAATTTTATTCATTCATGATAAAATTATATTCATTAAAATTTTTGATAGTTTACAAATTTTTAGTGCCTAAAATGGGCATGGAGGTTATTATGAATAAAAATACATTACCAACCAATTTTCTAGGCTGTGACAGTGACTTTGATTCATCTAGCATTGTTATCTTTGGAGCTCCATATGATGGAACAACTACCTTTAGACCCGGAACCAGATTTGCACCTTCAATAATGAGAATGGATTCCATTGGTATTGAAACATATAGTCCTTACTTTGATGATGATATAACTGATTACTTAATAAATGATTACGGAGATTTAGATCTGCCCTTTGGTTCACCAACACGAGCGTTGGAAATGATATCAGAAACCTCACAGCATATCTTTAATAGCGGCAAAAAGCCATTAATGATTGGCGGAGAGCACCTTGTTTCTTTACCTGTTATAAAGCAGGCTGCTAAAAAGTATCCAAATCTGCATATCATTCATTTTGATGCCCATACCGATTTGAGAGAAGATTATCTAGGTGAGCAACTTTCACATTCCTCGGTTATTAGGCGTGCTTGGGACATTCTTGGTGACAATCATATCTGGCAGTATGGAATAAGAAGCGGTACTCGTGAGGAATTCTATTGGTCAAAAGAAGGCCACACTCACATGTGCCTGCACAATTTTGGCTCCTTAGATACAGCTATTAATTCGATAGGAAGCTTACCAGTTTATCTTACAATTGACTTAGATGTTCTTGATCCTTCTGCATTTCCAGGCACAGGAACTCCAGAGGCAGGTGGAGTAAACTTTCTTGAACTAATTTATGCTTTAAAAGCTGTTTCAAAATTAAACATCATAGGAGCAGATATCGTTGAGCTATCACCTCATTACGATCAAAGTGGTTCCTCAACTGCAGTAGCTTGTAAGATTTTGAGAGAATTAGCCCTTGCAATGCAGAAATAATATTTTAAATCAGAATTACATCATTTTAGAGTTTTATCAAAATAAAAGTAATAAAAATGATAGAGGTTTTACCCATATCCTTAAATTATGAGTACCTCTATCATTTCAATTTTCAATTGATTACTCAAACTTCGCACTTAAAAATCAACTAATTCATACAATTATTTTCAATCCAACTTTCCATTGATAATGCTACCAAATCTGATATTATCTTTAAGTAGATATTCATTTGCGAAGCTTAAGTTAATCACTTAACTTTTACCCGCTTAAAATGTGGTTTTCAAATATAGCCTTCACTATATTGCTGCTTCACCTTTTTCACCAGTACGTATACGTATGCAATTCTCTAAATCATATATAAATATTTTGCCATCGCCTACCTCTCCTGTATAGGAATACTCCACAATTGTATCAATTATTTGTTCAACCTTATCATCTGTTGAAACTAGCTCTAGCTTTACCTTTGGAAGAACATTCAGCGTAATTTCATTTCCTCTGTAATATTCTTTCCACCCAAGCTGTTTGCCAGCACCCATAACTTGACTGATTGTTATACCATCCAAATTAATTGCCAGTAATGCTTCTTTAAGTTCTTCAAGCTTACACGGTCTGATTATTGCTTCAATTTTCTTCATATTTATTAACCTCCTCAAGCTACCACAGAGAGTAGCAAATTAAATACATTTTATAATTCATGAATATAAATTACATACGCTTATATCAAATATAATTATGCTTAATCCATACCTGTGAAAGAAGGGTATGCTGATTCTCCATGCTGCGATATATCAAGCCCTTCAGATTCCTCTCTAGGCATTACTCTGATTTCCTTTACTATAAATTTAAGTGTAAACATTATAATAGTTGTTCCTACCACAGCAAGAGCTATAGTTACTCCAATACTTATTAGCTGTGCTATAAAAAGCTTTGTATCCCCATAAATCAAGCCATTCCACTGAGCCGCAGGGTTTATTGCTTTATTCGCAAATATACCTGTTGCAATTCCTCCCCAAATACCCCCAATTCCATGACAACCAAATGCATCTAATGCATCATCATATCCAAACTTTGGTTTTATAACACTCATTGCAAAGTAGCATATCGGACTTACAGCAGCGCCAATGATTATAGCTGCCCATATTGGTACAAAGCCAGCACCGGGAGTTATTGCAACCAATCCAACTACTGCACCTGTTGCTGCACCTAGCATAGTTGGCTTGCCTCTTGTGATTTTTTCTACAAGCATCCAAGAAAGCAAAGCTGTTGCAGCAGATGTATTTGTTGTCAATAGTGCATGAACAGCCAGTTCTCCACTTCCTAAAGCACTTCCAGCATTAAATCCAAACCAGCCAAACCATAATAAAGCTGCGCCAATAAATACTAATGGAATGTTATGTGGCTGACTTGATGTAATTCCATACCCCTTTCTCTTTCCAAGTATAAGTGCTGCAACAATTGCTGATACTCCAGAACTAATATGAACAACATTACCTCCCGCAAAGTCTATTGCTCCAAGAGTTCTCAGCAATCCACCTTCTCCCCACATCATATGTGCCATTGGATAATATACAATTATTGACCATAGCCCTATAAAAACAAATAATGTTGAAAACTTCATTCTCTCAACCAATGCACCAGTGATCAATGCTGGTGTTATAATTGCAAACATCATCTGAAACGCTGCAAACATGGTATGCGGTATTGTCGCTGCATAGCTTGCATTTGCTTCACCTGTAACACCATTGAAAAATGCCCAGTCCAAGTTTCCAATGATTCCTCCTATATCCTTTCCAAATGACATTGAATAACCTATCGCTACCCATAGTATTGAAGCTAATCCACAAATAAAAAACGATGACATTATAGTACTTAGTACATTCTTTCGTTTTACCATTCCTCCATAAAATAATGCAAGACCTGGTGTCATTAAAAATACAAGCGCTGCTGAAATAAGTACAAACGCTGTATCACCTGTGTTAATTGTCCCCATAAAAAATCAACTCCCTTTCTAATTTTTTTAGTCTATTATAATTCTCCAAAATTAACGTTACTTAGCATCACTAGTCTAGAATAATGAGCTTAGTTTGTTATTATTCAAGGGTAATAATAGTAATCAAGTAGTTTTAGTACAAATAGAATTGGGCGTGTTTATGAGAAATAACTCCCTTAAACACGCCCTTGTGAATATATGAACAAGCTGTTTTGAAACAGCTGTGCTGCCTTATTTAATTTTCATTTGATTTTGTATTTACAACTCTCCATTGATAAGTTATAAGCACTATACTATTTTTTCTTTGCGAAAGTTGAATAATCCAAACTAAAAGTTATTAAAAATTTCTTCCGCCACTTTTAACTGTGAAATTCTTAAATCCATAGCTCTTTTTTGAATATACCTGTGAGCCTGCGGCTCAGTCATATTCATTTTATCAACAAGAATCCATTTTGCCTTCTCTATAATTTTCCTATCTTGAATACGTTTCTCCAGATCATCATTTTGTAGTTTCAAACCCTGTATTGATTTTCTTGACTGAGCTGCAAATCTAGCTGTTTGTATTAGTATTGTTCTGCTAATAGGCTTTGGAAGTACTAATGCCCCTACTTTTTCAAGATTATACTGCATTTCTGCCAAATGCTCATGCCTAGAAAGAACTATTATTCCGGCATCAGTTTTATCAGCAATATCTAAAACTAGTTCTATGCCTAATTCGTCCTGAAGTGGTGCATTTACCAGTATAATCCCAGGTTCAAGAAAATCGAGTTTTCGTCTAGCTTCATTTGCAGATAATGCATACTCTGCTGAAGAATAGCCTTGCTGTAGCATTAAAGCCCGTAGTTCTTTCGTCATCTCAGGCTTACTGCATACTATAAAAACCCCCCTTGTATTCACTGGTAATCACCTCCATTTGAGTACGAATAGTCGTAATACGCAAATGAGACTTCTTAAAATGTGATTCCACATTTTAAATGCAAATTAGCATAAGTTCATTTACTAAATTTTTGTTCAGAAAGTGAGTAGAGGTTAATATGCAGTAAGATAACTGTCTATTTCCCATTGATGAACACAATTATTATATGCTGACCACTCTGCTTCCTTTGCTGCTATATATTTATTATATATATGATCACCTAGCACCTCTTTAATATAATTATCCTTTTTCATTTCTTCTATTGCCAATAAAAGATTTGAAGGCAATCTTTTAATACCTAGTTCCATCTCTTTTTCAGGCGTAAGACTATAAGTATTTATGTCAATAGGTAACGGAATTTCCATTTTCTTTTGTAAACCATCTAATCCAGCCTCTAATATAAGAGCCAATGTGAGATAAGGATTGCAGGAACAGTCTGGACTCCTTAGCTCAAGTCTGGTGGCATCTCCCTTTGGTGCAGGCACTCTTAGTAATGGACTTCTATTCATATGTGACCATGCAATGTGAACAGGAGCCTCAAAACCAGGAACAAATCTCTTATACGAGTTTACGAGCGGATTGGCCACAGCCGTAATGCCATTAATATGTTCAAGAATTCCTGCTCCGAACATTTTTGCCACATTTGAAATATCCCTGCTATTCTGACCATCGTTAAATAAATTCTTTCCTTCTTTTGAAAGTGACATGTTTATATGCATTCCTGAACCATAGGTATCAAATATTGGTTTTGGCATAAATGTTGCATGCAATCCATTTCTTTGGGCTATAGTTTTTACTACCATCCTAAAGGTCATTATTCTGTCTGCTGCTGTCATGACATCACTATATTTAAAGTCTATCTCATGTTGACCAGCGGCATTCTCATGATGTAACGTCTCAATTTCAAAGCCCATTTCTTCAAGCACCATGCAAATTTCTCTTCTGCAATTCTCACCTAAATCCATTGGGGCAAGATCGCAATAGCTTGCAGAATCATGAGTCTTTGTTGTAGGTCTTCCCTCTGAATCAGTGTGAAATAAGAAAAATTCACACTCAGGTCCCACATTAAAGGTATATCCTAGATTTCTTGCTTTTTCTTCTGATCTTTTTAAAACATATCTAGGATCTCCGATAAATTGTGAGCCATCATAGTTTTTAATATCACAAATAAATCTTGCAACCTTTCCATGCTGTGGTCTCCACGGGATAATAGAAAATGTATTTATGTCTGGAAGCAAAAGCATATCAGATGATTCCACTTCAGAAAATCCTGCTATTGCAGATGCATCAAATATAATTCCTTCTTCAATAGCCCTCTCAACCTGCTGTTCAGTTATTGCAATATTTTTTAATCTGCCCAAAATATCTGTAAATTGCAATCTAACAAACTTTACATCATTTTGTTCAATAAATTTTAAAATATCATTTTTGGAAGCCATCTTTCTCACCCTTTCTGTATTTAGTTAATTTTTTAATATAATTTCACTTAAAAATATAATAGTGTAATTCTTGTTTTTTACAGTTCAGTAAAAAGCTTCTCTGATTCAACTACAATTTTATACTAATTTTAATTATGTGTATACAATTGCTTATACGGGTTTTTTGTATTTGCGGTTAGCTTTATAAAATTCGCTTTCAGCAGTTCATCCTTATCATACCCAAAGTTGTAGCAAAACTCTGCAATATGACCTTCAATAAGCTTCTTTTCTAGACCATCTACTGTTTCAGCACTAACCTGAGGAGGTAACCCCTCTGGAACTTTATCACATCTTAAATAAATAACTCCTCCATGCATGCCTGTTCCACAGAAATTCCCTACTGGAATCCCATCAGTTCCAATACCAAGTACAATTACTACTCCACCAGCAAGGTATTCCCCAAGGAAATCACCTGTTCTGCCACCTACAATGACTAATGGTTTTTGTTCTTCGTACTCCTTTATGTGAATTCCAACACGATACCCTGCATTGCCTTTAATAAGTATCTTTCCACCACGCATGCC
The DNA here is from genome assembly GCA_023444055.1 of Bacillota bacterium. Classification (GTDB taxonomy): domain Bacteria; phylum Bacillota; class Clostridia; order Acetivibrionales; family DSM-1351; genus Ruminiclostridium. The sequence continues at coordinate 125,511 of JAEZRV010000008.1, read as the reverse complement.
ATATCCAGTAGTATCTCCGCAATTTCCATGTATAATAATGGAGCCATCATTCATTGTATCTCCTGTTGCATCCTGAGCATTTCCATTTACTATTATATTAGCACCATTCATATATGAGCCTAAAGCATTGCCAGGGGTCCCATTAACTGTTATTTGTTTACCACTAACCCCACACCCTATATACCGTTGACCGTAAACTTCATCTAAAACGATATTATTATCAGCAGTATTTCTAATCTGCTCATTTATTTCAGTATAGTAAGTATTACCAACAGATATTCTCATTTTTATACCCCCTATCTTGGTTACTTAATCACACATTTCCTTAAAAGTCTAATTAAGATTTATCATCATTTTTTAAAAGCCAATTATGATTTTAATAGTCTGCTAACTAACTTAGCTACAACTATGTTAACCTAGCTTTGTTTTACGTGTATTTTTATTAAATGCTAAAAGCTGTGGACTATCCTTTAATAAATTGCTGTCTACCTCTTCCATATGTGTTTTTTCTCTTATAAGCGATGTGTATATTCCTGCTCTGCTTATTTCACCAATCAGAATATATCCCTTCAAAAATCCATCTACAAAAAACATTTTCTTATAATTATTTTCATCAATGGTTTCAACACATTCGCCTTCCATACTGCCAGCAGTTAACAAATGAAGCCCAAAGAAGCCTATAGCATTCATTGGCATTGCTGTATCAAAGGTTTTATATCCACCTGCCATATTTATTCCTGCAATTTCACCTTGCATATATGCATTTGGTAAAAGTGCAAGTATCTTATTTTGTTCTGTACAGATATCAAAGCTTTCGGTACAATCTCCTGCAGCATATATGTCTTGTAATGATGTTTGTTGACTGTTATCAGTTACAATTCCTCTATTGACATTTCCACCAGCATCTTTTAATAGTTCTATATTCGGTCTGACACCAACTGCTATAATCAACACATCATAGCTAAGTGTATTCCCTGATTTTAATATAATAGAATTGTTCTTCACTGACTGAGCTGCATCATTTAATATGAATTTTATATTATTTGTTTCTATATGCCTTTGAACAAAATCTGCACCTCTTTTATCAAGGATACTTGGAAGTATTCTATCTGCCATATCAACAACAGTAATGTCTTCGCATAGCTCTTGGAGTCCTTCCGCGGCTTTAAGCCCAATAAGGCCAGCTCCCATTATTACAACCTTTGAATCTTTGTTAACAGTAGCTTTAATCTCTTTTACGCTATCCCATTTCATAAAGGTAAATGCATTCTTAGCCTCTTTCAATCCTTCAACAGGAGGAACAAATGGTGATGAACCAGTTGCAACTAATAATTTGTCATATTCAACATTGCTTCCATCCTCTAAGACAACACGCTTTGATACTGAATCTATCTTTATTGCTTTTTTACCCAAAAGAGCTCTACAATTATTACTCTCATAAAAATCACTATTCCGATAATACATTTTTTCGTCATTCACTTTACTTTTAAGCCAATAGGATATCAGAGGACGAGAGTAGGTAAAATGTGGTTCATCTGATATTAATGTAATTTCAGAATCTGTATCAATGGTTCTTATACCACTAACGCAACCAATTGCTGCAGCTGAATTGCCAATTATAACATACCTCAATTAAAATCACTCCCTTTCCTCATATATAATAGCTAAATTAGGACAGTTTTCTGCACAAGCAGGCTTACCATTTTCTATACAAAGGTCACATTTCTTAATCGCCTTTTCTTTCCCTGGAAGCACAGCTCCGTATGGGCAAACAAGAATGCAAGTATAACAGCCTACACATCTTGATTCATCTACAAAAACCCTGCCGTCTTCATCCTTTTGCATTGCTCCTGTAATACAGGATTTCACGCACAGAGGCACTTCGCAATGCCTGCATGAAACTGCAAAATTAATATTATCGCCTTCTTCTATGGTCAGTCTCGGCTGCGGCTTTGCCTCTCTTGAAAAAGCCTTTACCATATCCTTAGCACCACTATGTGCAAATGCACAATAATACTCGCAGAGATGGCAGCCTAAACATCTATCTTCATTTACATATAATTTTTTCATACTAACCTCCCACACCCAATTTAGGCACTAAAACTAATTAATGTATCATAGAAAAACTGGTAAAAACCACTTGTGGTTTTTGCGAACTCGAAGTGCAAAATGTTAGCACACATCTATCCTATGGAAAAGACACTTGTGGCTTTTCCCAGAGTGTGACTGGTGCAAAACCTCTTTATAACCAAATTATATAGTACTGGTTCAGAAATTACTGATACAGTCTATCGTTGTTAAGCAGCAACAGTCCCACTTTATTCGCCAGCATGCATAACACCCAGTATATCAAGCTCTTTTTGGCTCAGCCCAATACCTCTTAGCATCAAGCGATTTCCCTTTAAGCTCTCAATCGCATTAATTCCCATTCCTCCAAGCATCTCTTTAATTTCATGATCCCAAGCATGAATAAGATTTACCAAACGCTTATATCCGATATCAGGGTTTAATCTCTTAACTAAATCAGGTCTTTGAGTTGCTATTCCCCAATTACACTTGCCGCCATGACAAGATCTGCATACATGACAGCCCAGTGCAATCAATGCAGAAGTTCCAATATATACAGCATCAGCTCCCAGTGCTATAGCTTTTATAATATCTCCACTATTTCTGATGCTTCCGGCTACTACCAGTGAAATATTGTTTCTAATTCCTTCATCTCTAAGCCTTTGGTCTACAGATGCCAGTGCCAGCTCAATCGGAATACCAACATTATCTCTTATTCTAGTTGGAGCAGCACCTGTACCGCCTCTGTAGCCATCAATTGCAATAATATCTGCTCCTGAACGAGCAATACCTGAAGCTATTGCTGCAACATTGTGAACAGCAGCTATTTTAACTATTATTGGTTTTGTATATGCTGTCGCCTCTTTAAGAGAAAAAACAAGCTGTCTTAAATCTTCTATAGAATAAATATCATGGTGTGGTGCAGGTGAAATAGCATCACTGGCAATAGGAATCATTCTGGTTTTTGAGACATCTTCTCCAACCTTTTCTCCTGGCAAATGTCCTCCAATACCAGGCTTTGCGCCCTGGCCCATCTTTATTTCAATAGCAGCACCAGTATTTAGGTAACCAGGATGAACACCAAATCTACCTGATGCAACTTGAACAATTGTGTTGCTGCCATATTTATAAAATTCTTCGTTTAATCCGCCTTCACCGGTATTGTAAAATGTCCCCAGCTCTTCAGCCGCCCTAGCCAAGCTTTCGTGTGCATTTCTGCTTATTGACCCGTATGACATTGCCGAAAACATAATTGGTACATTTAGCTTTAATCTAGGAGGCAATTTAGTTTTTAGCTTTCCCTCATTGTCAAATTCAAGCTTTTTAGGCTTTGCTCCTAACTGAACCCTAGTTTCCATCGGTTCTCTCAAAGGGTCAATTGGTGGGTTAGTAACCTGACTTGCATTAATAAGCAGTTTATCCCAATAAATCGGGTATGGTACAGGATTGCCCATTGAGGATAAAAGCACACCACCAGTCTCCGCTTGTTTGTATATCTCTGTTATTGTTTTATCTGTCCAGTTAGCATTTTCTCTGAATTCATTCTTATATTTAGTTATGCGCAGTGCACGTGTTGGACATAGCGAAACACATCTTTGGCAGTCAACACATTTCATATCGTCAGCTATCATTACATCTAATTCATCATCGTAGCTATGTACTTCATTTGCACACTGACGCATACAAACTTTACATTTTATACATCTGTTTTGATCTCTATTTACCTCATATTGAGGTGCATATAAATTTATCCCCATTAACCTTCACCCCCCGAAAGTGTTGCAATCACAGGTTCTCCACCTTTTGGGCTCCATATTCTATCTACCTCAGGATAAATAACCCTAATTGCACTTTCTTCACTAGCTACTATAAGCAAATCATCTTTTTCTGCTGCAACCATTGAACGAAGCTTTAATCTATCATTTAGTGCCATCATTCCACCCTCATATCCCAAGATTATTGAGAATGGACCAGTTATCAGCAAGCTTGCATAAATATCTCTGATAGCTGTAAATTTCTTTTTCATTTCTTCGGGCATTTTATCTATTTCACTCCAGAAAGGTGCTGCAATTATTGAAGCGCAATCCTTCAAAGATATTCCTTGTCTTCTATTAAGATAATCAAATATATAGGTTATTACCTCAGTATCGGTAAGCAGTGAGCATTTATATCCAAACATCTCCATAAAACGTCTATTTGCATCATATGAGGATATTTCACCATTATGGACTATTGTATAATCTAGTAGTGAAAAGGGATGTGCTCCGCCCCACCAGCCCGGAGTATTTGTTGGGTATCTGCCATGAGCTGTCCAGCAATATCCTGAATACCTTTCAAGTTTATAAAACTCCCCAACATCTTCTGGATAACCAACTGCTTTAAATACTCCCATGTTTTTTCCGCTTGAAAATACGTATGCTCCATTTATTTTTGTATTAATCTTTAAAACACTTCGCGCTACATATTCCTTTTCATCAAGCTGGCTTTCCTCCAATTTTCCATGTAAAGGCGAAACAAAATATCTCCATATAAGTGGAACATCTATAATTCTAGGATGCTTTCTAGTAGGTATCCTGCTTAAATTTACAACATCAAAATGTCTATTTATAAACCTTTCAGCCTCTTCCCTTGCTTCATTACTTTCGAAGAAAACATGAAATGCATATGCATCTTTATATTCAGGATAAATACCATATCCTGCAAAACCGCCGCCTAAGCCATTTGAACGATCATGCATTACAGAAATTGATTTAACAATATTTTCACCTGTGATCCGTTCACCGCTCTTACTAAATATTCCTGATATAGCACATCCTGATGGTATTCTAACTTGCCCTTCTTTTAATAACATATCGTTCACTTCCTTTACATTCAAATATAATCATATAAACTAAATTACTAGAAATCATTATCCTATGCCATTTGTGTTTGCCTACTGCTACTAGTTCTGTTTATTTATCTACTTATTGAAATACTAAATACCTACAAAGCAGCATAGGGATAATTTTTCTGTACAAAAAAAACGCACTCAGAGACCAAATGATACTAGTCTTGAGAACGCCATTGTTCTTTAATATTATTTTATTAAAACAATAATTATTTTGTACAGCCATAAAGCAAACACGCTTATTACTTTTTTCATAATTGCAACTTATCTTCATCTACAATGATACTAGGATTTTTTATATTAGTCAAGTAGTTTTTGCAATTTTTATATTTTAATCCTGCATTTTTAAATCATTTATTTTTAAGAACCTTCTAAACCAAGTCTTATTTCCCAGTGCATGTCCATATTTTTGGCATAACTTTTTTAAAAACCGTTCAAAAAAGTATTGCAATTTTGCAAGATGTATTATATACTAATTGTAAATTAAAATTTTAACAGCAAAGACGCTGTATCAATAAACATTTATATATGTTGATTGGTACAGCTTTTTTTGTTAGAAGATCAACTATCCCATTTGTAAATTGTAGGTATCAATCTTAACAAGTTGACAATTATTTATAGTACAATTTAAATAATGAAGTATTCGAATGGCAAAATTGCAAAAACTAATTATAACTATAATAAATCAAAAAATGGAGGCATAACATGACAAATTCTAATGACTACATTAAATATATAGCCGGACTTGCAAAACTCTCACTTTGTGATGAAGAGATGCAATCCCTTGCAAATGATATGCAAAATATTATTGGCTTGATGGATACCATTAAAGATATAGATACTGATAGTATTGATGCAACTGAACATATCTCACGTATAACGAACAATATGAGAGATGATAATCCAGGTAATCCTTCTAATGCTGATAAAATCTTATCAAATTCTAAGCATACAATAGATAATTGTTTTGCTATACCTAAAATGATTGAGTAAAACATTTATTTATTAGATAAAACGTTTGAGTAGCATAAATAATTATGCTAAGAATATCGCTACATGAAATCAAATTTCTATAAAGGAGGTGCCACATCCATGTCAATTCTATCATTTTATTTTTTTGAATTGCAGGACATGGATAAATAAAATGGATATTACAAAACTAACTATAAAGACAGCCAGAAAACTTCTTGATTCAAAGGAAATCGGTGCAGTAGAGCTAACAAATATCTGCCTTGATAGAATTAAAAGCCTAGATAAAAATGTTGACGCTTATCTTTCTATATGTGAGGCAAAAGCAATAGAGCAGGCGCAAAATGCACAGAAAATAATTGACAGTGGCAATAGCTCTATGCTTTGCGGAATTCCACTGAGTATAAAGGATAATATCTGTATTGAAGGGACAAAAACCACCTGTGCATCTAAGATGCTTGAGGATTTTACAGCTCCCTATACTGCAACTGCAGTAGATAGACTTTATAATGACAACGCTGTTATTCTAGGTAAAACAAATTTGGATGAATTTGCTATGGGCGGATCAACTGAGAATTCTGCATTCAAAACAACTAAAAATCCCTTTGATTTAACTAGAGTTCCTGGTGGTTCTTCCGGCGGCTCTGCTGCTTCAGTGTCAGCATCACTTGCTCTCGGTTCATTGGGTTCTGATACAGGTGGTTCTGTAAGACAGCCGGCATCATTTTGCGGTGTAGTTGGAATGAAGCCTACATATGGGCTAGTTTCACGCTATGGTTTAGTTGCTTTTGCTTCCTCTTTTGATCAGATTGGTCCAATAGCAAAAACTGTTGAGGATTGTGCAATTATATTAGACTGCATTACTGGTCATGATGCAAAAGATGGAACATCATTGAATTATAAAAGTCCTTCATTATATAGTTCTTTATTTTCTGAGGATGGAGATATTGATATTAAGAATTTTAAAATAGGATTGCCAAAGGAATATCTGACAGAAGGCTTAAATAGTGAAGTTAGAGATTCCTTATACGATTCAATATCTACCTTGGAAAGATTAGGTGCAAAAGTCGAAGAATTTTCAATGCCATCACTAAATTATGCTATTCAAGCTTACTACCTAATGTCTTCAGCTGAAGCCAGTTCAAACTTATCTAGGTATGATGGAGTGAAGTATGGTTATCAAGCTGACAAATGCAAAACCTATAATGAATTAGTGGGACGCTCCAGAGCAGAAGGCTTTGGAAAGGAAGTTAAAAGGCGAATTTTGCTTGGAACATATGCTCTTGCTTCAGGATATTATGATGCTTACTATAAGAAAGCACTTAAACTTAGGACAGTAATCAGTCAAGGTTTTGAGCAGGCATTTACTGAATACGATTTAATCCTTCACCCAACATCGCCTGAAACTGCTTTCAAACTTGGTCAAAATAAGAATAATCCATTATCAATGTATCTGGCAGATATTTATACAGTTGCCGCGAATATTGCAGGGCTACCATCAATATCTGTTCCATGTGGTTATGATACAAATGGGCTACCGATTGGTCTTTCTTTTACAGGCAAGCCATTTGGAGAGAATGAGTTATTCCGAGCTGCAGGAGCTTTTGAAACAGATTTTGCTAGCAAGCTCAGGGTTCCCGCAGTATAAGCATTATACTAAAAAAAGGAAGGAGCAAGTTCATGCCCGTATTAAAATTAAGTTAGGATACAGGTCATGGATGCACATATTATGAAATATATTCCCACTATTGGACTTGAAATACATTGTGAATTATCAACAAGATCAAAAATATTTTGCGCTTGCCCAGTTAGTTTTGGCGGTGAGCCTAACACAAGATGCTGTCCAGTTTGTACAGGTCTACCTGGAACTCTTCCGGTACTTAATAAAAAAGCCGTAGAGTATACCATAAAAGCAGGCTTAGCACTCAATTGTGAAATAAATGAGTTTTCAAAGCTGGATAGAAAGAATTATTTTTATCCTGATTTACCCAAAGCATACCAGATATCCCAATTTGATATGCCAATTTGCAAAGATGGCGGTCTTTCAATAAATACATTAAATGGTGAGAAATTTATACGAATAGAAAGAATTCATTTAGAAGAGGATGCAGGTAAACTATTGCATGACGGATTCGATAAGTATAGTCTCGCTGACTACAATAGATGCGGAGTTCCACTGATAGAGATTGTCACAAGGCCTGATTTATCTTCATCTGAAGAGGCAAAGGAATTCGTAGAAAAAGTCCGCTTAATGTTATTATACTCTGGCATATCCGATTGCAGAATGGAGGAAGGTTCCCTTCGGGCAGATGTTAATGTGTCAGTAAGACCTTACGGAACAGATGAGCTCGGTACAAGAACTGAAATGAAGAATATCAACTCATTAAAGGCAATTGCGAGGGCTATAGACAGTGAAATTCAAAGGCAATCTGAGCTTCTTGATGAGAGTAAAACAATTATTCAGGAAACTAGGCGATGGGATGACAACAAAGGAGAAAGTAAATCCTTGAGAAGCAAAGAGGATGCTCACGACTACAGGTATTTTCCAGAGCCTGACATAGTTCCCATTTCATTTACTAAGGAACAAATTGAAGCAATAAGAAATTCTATGCCTGAGCTACCTGATAAAAAATTTGAAAGATATACAAGTGAATTTGGTCTTAATGAAACAGATGCATTACTGCTTCTCTCCTCTGTCAGTCTATCAAATTTATTTGAGGTTACAGCTGAAGAGTGTGGAAACCCCAAGACCGCCTCTAACTTCATAATTGTTGAGGTGTTACGCCTATTAAACGACAGCAAGCTATCACCCGAAGATATTCCTTTCGGAGGAAATGTTTTAGGCAGGCTGATTAAAATGATAGAAAATGAAGAAGTAACTGCTGCTAATGCAAAGAAAGTACTGTCTGAAATGTTTAATAGCGGTAAAGAGCCAGAAACCATTGTTTCTGAAAACGGCTATAGAGTAATAAATGATACAAGCGAAGTTGAAAAAACAGTCATAGAAATTCTATCAAATAACGAAAAAGCAGTAGAAGAATATATTGGAGGCAAAGAAAAGACCTTTGGCTTTTTAATGGGTCAGTGTTCAAGAGCTTTAGCCGGCAGAGGAAACCCAAAAATATTGAAGGAAGTACTCCTAAGTGAATTAGACAAACGCAAAGAGCGAGGATAACACAAGATATCACGAGATAATATGAGATAATACGAGACAACTTGATATAATACGAGTAATTAAAAATTATTATAAGGAGGTATATAACCAATGCTATCAATACAAAGTGCTGCATTAAAAAGCTTTAGTCCCGATAATCTGCAAAGTGGTTCTGAATTGACTTTACACGGTTCAGTATATCGGATCCGTGACATGGGCAGCTTTGCATTTATCATCCTTCGTACTGGAAGGTATTTAGTCCAATGTGTGTTTGACCCTTTAAAATGTGATTTTGATTTAAGCACTATTCAGGAAAACTCCACGATTAAAGTTACTGGTTTTGTCATTCTTGATGATAGGGCTACCAACGGTTTTGAACTACACATCAATTTCATTACTGTTCTCTCTTCCCCTTATGCTCCAATGCCGATTAGCATCAACAAAAATGGACTCCATATTTCTCTAGAAACTAATCTTGAGAATCGTCCCTATGTTTTGAGAAACCACAGGCAAAGAGCTGTTTTCAAGCTTCAAGAGGGAATTGTTTCAGGGTTTAGAAATCACATGCTTGCTAATGGCTTTACAGAAATACATTCTCCAAAGATTGTTAAGACCGGTGCTGAAGGCGGTGCTAATATATTTAAACTGGATTATTTTGGCAGCAAGGCTTTTTTAGCCCAAAGTCCCCAATTTTACAAACAAACAATGGTAGGTGTTTTCGATAGAGTCTTTGAAATTGCGCCTGTGTATAGAGCAGAAAAGCATAATACATCAAGGCATTTAAATGAATATATCGGCTTGGACTTCGAAATGGCATATATAAAAGATATGTATGATGTAATGGCAATGGAAACAAGCATGCTTAGTGCAGTTATGGAAGAGCTTAAAACTAATTATACTCCAGAGCTAAAGCTGCTAGATGTCGCTTTACCTGAAATTAATGTTATCCCTGCTCTTACCTTTATGGAAGCCAAATCAATATTAAAGGACTCTGGTCGTAAGATTAAAAATTTTTATGACTTTGAACCTGATGAAGAGCTTGCAATAAGTGAGTATGTTAAAAAAGAGTATAATAGTGAATTTGTATTTATCACTCACTTTCCTTCTTCAAAACGCCCGTTCTATGCAATGGATGACAAGGATGACCCTGATTATGCACTCAGCTTTGACTTATTTTTTAGAGGCTTGGAAATCACTACAGGCGGTCAGAGAATACACAATTATACTGAACAGGTTCAAAAAATGAAGGATATGGGACTTGACCCAGAAGAATTTGAATCGTATTTGATGATTCATAAGTATGGAATGCCTCCCCACGGTGGTCTTGGAATTGGTCTTGAAAGATTTTTGATGAGACTTCTCAACCAGCAAAATGTTAGAGAAGCGTCATTGTTTCCAAGAGATTTGTCAAGGTTGGCTCCATAAGATACAAGCATTTGTGTAATTAAATATCTTTTGTGAAACAAAGGCGTTTCACTCCTGAATTTTAAATAGGGAGTAGAATGTCTTTTTTAATATATACCATGTAGATAGAGATTAAAAATTTTGAATTAGTATTCCAGTTTTAACTTCAATTTATGTTCTTAACAGAACAAACTAATTTAAGTTGCAGGCAAATTTTATAGTATGAAAAATTTCAAAAACAGGAGGGTTATTATGGAAAATTATGTTACTGATTATTATGGAATTAATGTATTTAACTTTGCAACAATGCGTGAACGTCTTCCTAAAGTAACTTATAAGTCACTTAAGAAGACTATTGATGAGGGATTAGCTCTTGAAGAATCTGTTGCAGAGGTTGTAGCTAGTGCTATGAAGGATTGGGCTATTGAAAAGGGGGCAACTCATTTTACTCATTGGTTTCAGCCAATGACAGGTATCACTGCTGAGAAGCATGATTCCTTTATTTCACCTACCGATGATGGTAAGGTTATTATGGAATTTACAGGAAAGGATTTAGTCAAAGGTGAACCAGATGCTTCTTCTTTCCCATCGGGTGGCTTGAGAGCTACTTTTGAAGCAAGAGGTTATACCGCTTGGGATTGCACTTCCCCGGCTTTTGTCAAGGGAGGAACCCTGTATATTCCAACTGCCTTCTGCTCCTACACAGGAGAGGTTTTGGACAAAAAAACTCCTCTTTTGCGATCAATGGAAGCACTCAACAAGCAAGCACTGAGAATATTGAAGCTGTTTGAAAGCTCTGCCACAAGAGTAACTACTACTGTAGGCCCTGAGCAGGAATACTTCTTGGTTGACAGAGATTTATGGAAAAAACGTAAAGACTTAATTTTCACTGGCAGAACCCTATTTGGTGCTAAACCTCCAAAGGGTCAGGAATTAGAAGATCATTATTTTGGAAACATAAAGGAAAGAGTATCCGAATATATGAAGGATCTCGACACTGAGCTTTGGAAGCTTGGAATTGCTGCTAAAACAAAACATAATGAAGTTGCCCCTGCTCAACACGAGCTTGCTCCAATTTTTACAACTTCAAACATAGCAACTGACCATAACCAATTAACTATGGAAATAATGCAAAAGACAGCAATTAAGCATAACTTAACTTGCTTATTGCATGAGAAACCATTTGCAGGAGTTAATGGCTCAGGTAAGCATAACAACTGGGCAATGTCAACAAATGAAGGTCAGAACCTATTAGAGCCTGGCTCTACTCCACATGACAATACTCAATTTTTAGTTTTTCTATGTGCTGTTATTAAAGCTGTTGATGACTATCAGGATTTATTACGGTTGTCTGTAGCTTCCGCAGGTAATGACCACAGACTTGGGGCAAATGAAGCTCCTCCTGCTATCGTTTCTATATTTTTAGGGGATCAACTTACGGATATTCTTCTTCAAATGGAAAACGGAAAGGCTAAGGAAAAGAATTATAGCACTGTACTTAAAACTGGTGTTGCTTGTCTGCCTAATCTTCCTAAAGATGCTACAGACCGTAACAGAACATCACCATTTGCATTTACTGGCAATAAATTTGAATTTAGAATGTTAGGCTCATCTGCCTCCATCGCAGGTTGTAATTTTGTTCTAAACACCATAGTTGCAGATGTTCTACAGCAATTTGCAGACAGACTCGAAGCAGCTAATGACCTAACTAATGAAATATGTGCGTTAATCTCTGATACTGTTAAGAATCACAAACAGATCATATTTAATGGAAACAATTATTCAGATGAATGGGTCGAAGAAGCAGAACGCAGAGGCTTGCTAAACCTTAAATCTACAGTTGAATGTATTCCAACCTTTATTAAAGATAAGAATGTTGCAGTATTTGTTAAGCACAATGTTTTAAATAAATCGGAAATTGAATCCAGATATGAGATTCTTCTTGAGAATTATATTAAAACTATTAACATTGAAGCATTGACTATGCTATCCATGGCTAAAACCGAAATTCTTCCTGCTGCATTTAAATACAGTAAGGTTCTTGCTGATACTATTAATTCAGTTAAAACAACAGGAATGCCAGTTGAAATTTCTGCTCAATCATCAACACTTAAAGAGCTTTCAGCGGTTCTAAGCTCATGTACAGCTAGTATTGCTGCATTAAAAAAGGCTTTAAATAAAGCTCAAGAAGACTCTGCTAACACTATGGTTCAAGCAGAAGCTTACTCAAAAACAGTTGTTTCAGCTATGGAAAATCTGAGAACGGATGCTGATAAATTGGAAGCAATCATTCCAAAGGAAATATATCCATTCCCAACATATGGAGAGTTGTTATTTAACATATAAAAGTATTTTCGTATATATTGAGCTAAAAATATTTGTCGATGGGATAGCATAACTTATACTAATTTGCATTTAAAATATGTCTTTTCTATATTTTAAATGCGAAATAGTATTAGTAATTTCTTTTATATGATAAGTTTTAAGCTAAGCAGTTATGAATTATTATTTTAGAATTAAACATGCATACTATGCTAAGTGTCATACTCGGCACACCATAAGAAACACCAATCCTTTTCGATTGGTGCTTCTCTATTTAAATAAAAACAAATTTTATTTAAATTCACAGGAGCATTATGTTCATTATTGACAGCTATCTTGCTTAAGTTCTTTACTTAATTTTTTTATTGCTTTCTTTTCAATTCCAGATAGGCATTATATGGGTAATTCTTGTTATTTTTAGTACGATTTTCTACTCAGTCATAATTTTTTTAATACAATAACAGTACGACTAGGAGAATAAATGATAATTCCGTTTCTGTTTCCATATTCATTCAGTGGTCTTGTCTGATAAATCACATCCGTTGCAATCCTTGAATGTCCTCCAAACCTATCTTCATCGCTATTGAATGCAACCTGATATTCACCTTCATCATCAATTGTAACGCCAAATTTTTCAAAGGATCTCGTTGGATTAAAATTAAATAGGAATACCATACCGCCTTTTCTAAAAATCAGTATTTTTTCATACTCATTTATCCATATATTTTTTAAGTCAGTTGCATTCAAAATATTGTCTGCTTTAACAAATGAAAGCATCTCACGGTCAAAACATGCTAACTGTTCATAACGAAGCTCATTATTCTCCACCAAGCTCCATTGACGCCGTGCATACTTGTAGTCCCAGTTATTCTCTTTAGTCGGAAAATCAATCCATTCAGGATGACCGAACTCATTACCCATAAAATTTAAATAGCCCTCACCCGCTAATGTTAAAGTGACAAACCGGATCAATTTGTGCAAGCTTATTGCCCTGTCGATTACAATGTTATTATCACTCTTTGACATATGCCAGTACATTTCCTTATCTGCAAGCCAGAAGATAGTTGTTTTGTCACCAACCATTGCTTGATCATGAGACTCAACATATCCAATGCTTTTCTCCTGCGGACGGCGTGAAGTTAGCTCTCTCCATAGCTTCCACATGCTCCAATCCTCATCGTTCAGTTTACTCAGAACCCTTATCCAGAAAGCAGGTATTCCCATTGCTAACCGATAGTCAAACCCTATTCCACCATTCTTTGCAGGAATGCACATTCCGGGCATGCCACTCATATCCTCTGCTATAGTTATAGCATCAGGCCGCAACTCATGTATCAATTCATTAGCAAACTGTAAATATGTCACTGCATCTAGATCAGTGTTCATACTGAAATAATATGAATAATCCATAAAATCAACACCCAGACCATGATTATGGTAAATCATTGAGGTTACACCATCAAAACGAAAACCATCAATGTGATACTCCTCAAGATAGAATTTTATGTTAGACAATAGGAAATGAATAACCTCGTGCTTTCCATAATTAAAAAGCTTTGAATTCCATGCGGGATGTTCTCCTCTTTTGCCTGTATGAAAAAACTGATCCTCACTTCCATCAAACCCATTAATTCCTTCAAAGATATTCTTTATAGCATGCGAGTGTATAAGATCAAGAATGACGGCTATTCCCATTGAATGAGCTGTGTCAATCAGCTCCTTTAAATCTTCCGGTGTTCCGAATCTTGAAGTAATAGCATAAAAGTTTGATACCTGATACCCAAATGAAGCATAATATGGATGCTCCATTATTCCCATTAATTGTATAGCATTGTAATTAGCCTCTTTTACTCTTGGTAGTATATTTTTTGAAAACTCCTTATATGTACCCACACCTTCTCTTTCTTGAGCCATACCAATATGTGCCTCATAAATAAGCAAAGGCTGAGTGCTATCTACTTTAAATTCTTTGGTTTTCCATTTATACAAATTATCAGGTTGCCATATCTGACCTGAAAAATCATTTGTAACCGTATCCTGTACAGCTCGCCTGATGTACAAAGGTATACGGTCACGCACCACACCGCCAGAATGTACGCGCACTTTAACCCTAGATTCATGTTTTAATGAATCTGTGCCTGGGAGAAATATCTCCCAAACACCTTTTTCCTTTCTTTGAAGAGGGTGTGATTCAGCATCCCAGTTATTAAAATCTCCAATCAGATAAAGAGCATCAGCTGCAGGAGCCCATTCACGGTAAACCCACCCATGTTTTGATTTATGAAAACCAAAAAACAAATATCCATTTGCAAACGAATCAAAGTTCTGTGTATCTCCAAGTAATGCCTTTTTAGTATTTACATACTTATCTCTCCTAAGTTCTAGATCTTGTCTAAAAGGTGTAAGCCATGGGTCAATTTCTAAAATTTCTAAACTATCGGATAAAGTTACACTCATCATAAAACATCCTTTCTTATACATTCTCGCAGAACTAATTAAAGCATCACTGCCATATTAGGCACAAAATGGTTTATCTGGTCTGTAACTTTTTAATTCTATAGGAACACTTACCCCCATAAATTCCGCCAAGTTTATACGGAAGATATAAGTTGCTCCATTCATTATATGAAAAGCAACATCGGCAACTTTACGGTTTTGTACTTCTTCCAGATATGTATTCTGGACCCAGCTATTAAATGCACCCATAGCCTGTCCGCACCATATCTGCATGTCCATATACCTGTCAGCAATACCTTTTACAGCCCATCTTGATGAGTTTCCAAGATACCATCTAAAGATAAGAGCCATTTTGTGTCTTTTATCACTTTCAGCACGTATAATTACATTTTTATCTATACTATTAAAATACTTTACAACATCAATCCATATTTCATCAACGTTACGCTTAAAAATTCTTTTTTCTAACTGCTCTTTTTCTTTAGACGAAAGTTCCTCAAGAGATGAATTCTTACGGTAAATCTCATAGAGCTTCTGAGCATTCATTGGAAACATTGTACCCTTTTTAAGAACTTGAACTTTTGCCCCAAGTTCAAACATATCTGCACATGGAGCCATCATAACATCTGCCATCTTTGCTTCTGCAAGAACCTTGCGTACATAGTCTGACGTTCCTGACTCAATACATGCTTGATTTACAGATCCTGTTACTATATATGCAGCACCCATCTGAAATGCTCCGATAGCAGCAGCCGGTGTACTTATACCACCTGCTGCTCCAATACGTACTGGCTTAATATAGTTATATTTTTTTTGAACACTGTCACGCAAAGAAATTATGGCAGGCAAAATAGATACAAGTGGTCTGTTATCAGTATGACCTGCAGAATCTGCTTCTACAGTGATATCATCAGCCATTGGAATTTTTTCTGCTAAAGCTGCTTGTTCTTCTGTAATCATTTTTTCCTGAAGTAACATTTCCACTATTTCCTTCTCTGCAGGTTGCAAAAACTTAAGTGCAACCTCCTCTCTAGATATCTTTGCAATCACTCTATGTGTAGCCTGAATCTCACCATCATTAGATTGTTTTAAACCGCTAATTCTGTAGTATACTAATGCCGGCGAAATATTAATATATGCTGAAGCTTCAACTATATCTATCCCATGTTTTAAAAATACCGATACAGTCTCAAATTCTCTTTTCAGATCTGTGGGACTGTGGAGCAGGTTAAAAGCATACGGTCCATTTGGTAACTCACTTTTAATTTTACATATAGATTCCTCAATTTGGGATTTACTCACCCCCCCTGTTCCGAATGATCCTAGAAATCCGTTTGCACCTAACTCTATTACCATATTTTCAGATGAGATTGCATTAGCCATTGCACCAGCCATATATGCATACTTTGTGCCATAGTCATTTATAAAGCTTTTATCTCCCAAACTTCCTAAACTCATAGAAGGAATAATTCCTATACAAAAAATATCCTCTGATGAAATTTTACTTTCTTCACTTAACACTATATTATTGCCTGTTTTAATAACATAACACTGTTTTTCCAAATCATTAAGTAACAGCGTGTTTTGTTCACAATACTCAGAACAAGCTAAGTTATTTTTTTGAGTTTTACTATTATCAAATATTTTACTCATGCTCCCCCCCTATTACCTTTCTGTAATAAATAAAGCACCTCCAACAATACTACTAGATTTACAGCTTCAATTTTTCACAGTTAAAGATTATCATTTTTCTGAACTGTTACACAGACATTTTCGGCTCGTAACACATTCTTATCTTGCCAAAAAACATCAGCATCAGCTACAATACGGAAATAGTCTGACTGTTCTTCAATATCCTTAATTGAAATATGAAAACGAAGCTTAGAGGGAATTCTTTTAACCTGTCCCCTAAATGAACCTTTTGAAGTTATACCCTTTGATGCAACTATATTCATACCTCCGTACCTTACATGTACTCCAGAGTATATCATATAAAAGAACAAAACCTGATTTATTCCATCCAGCATTAAAGTTCCTGGAAAAATAGGATCGTTTTTAAAATGTACATTAAAAGCCCAATGGTCAGGATAAAGCTCTTTTTCTCCTATTATTTCTCCAAAACCATAAGTGCCCCCAGAAAAACGAATTTCTTTTATTCTATCGATCATACGCACTAATGGCGAAGTATAATAATCTTTAGAATTTGAGTTTTCATATTGTGACGACATAAAACACTCTGTAAACTTTCCATTATAGAAATATTCTAAATCACCATCATCAAATGTTTGTTTTGAACATGTTATATAAGGCAAAACTTGTCTTTTTAACCCTGCTGTAGCTATGGAAATGTTCTGTCTCTTAGGAATTCCCTTTGAATTTTCAAGGTCTTGATCTGTAAAAAATCCACCAATAGCATCCATACTCATTAGAAGTTTATCCCCATTGTAACATTTATATGTATAAGCCATAAGCATTGTGTTACCGTTTTTAGGAAATGATTTAACTTCCAGTAAGCCACGAATAGTTTCCCCTATGCATGGGAGCTCATCGTGGAATGTTGTTTTAGTGTCAGCTATTCTGTAGTGCAATTTTCCTTTTGAAATTATATCAATTCCTATATATCCTACTAAAAATATTCCAATATGACCAGATTCGGTAAGAATAAGCGGAGATACCTTGTCTCCGATTCTGTATATGCAATCTTCGCTAATATCATATTCCATCTCTATCTTAGATGGTCGGAACATTCCAAATTCAGCATCTATTCCAGTAATCCTTGTTACAAACATAAAAGGCGGGGATGGCATTCTTGCCCTTATAGGATATGTATCAGCCATCTCATACTCCGTGCCTAAAACCTTAGACATACTTCCATTTGTCATTTCAAGCACATCATCATAGTCCCATATGCAACTTCTTTTACTTTTAACAGTTTTAGCTTCTTGTACTGATTGCCCAAATTCAGATGTGCAACAACATAATTTGTTCCACATGCTCTTAGCTTGTTGCTTAATGCACTTCAAAAGTTTTGCCTCATTCTGCTGATAGATTAAATATGCTTCAACATTCCTTTCTGCTGAACGGTAATAAAAGGAATCAATCAAATAGGGCTGTTCAGAAAGCTTGACAGTTAAAATATTATCTTTACATTCATGCTGTTGCGGTACCATAACTGTATCTCCAAACTTAGAAACTCTTTCTAAGTTTTTAGTTGCTAACACTTTTATTTTATTGCGATTTTCAGGTGTGGAAATATCCGCCGAATGATGAGGAAGTCCCGTAGAAATAATCTTTATAAATTCTGGTTTTCCTTCATCCATGTCTAAATCTGAAAAAGGATGCAGTTTTTCCAAAGCTATTGGCACGCCATGAGAAATTAATGTAGCAAGAAATCTGTACCAATTCTCCTCAAAAGTAAATTTTGCAGAATGGAACGATAAAACAAGAGCATCTTTATCATTCAACGTATTATTAGCCCACATTGCACATAAACCATTAGTGCCAAGATCAATGAAAACTTTACCACCATCCTCATAGACCTTGTTCAGAACACTTTCAAAATCCACCTGCTTTGTAATAATATTAACAAGATTTTCTGAACAATTTACATTTTCATCATTAACAGGCTTGCACGAATAAGTATTGTATAAGCAAAATGGATTATCATCCTTTACACGTATTTCTATACCATCTAACTGCTTATAAATAGCGTCACGAGAGGATTCAATAACAGGCGAATGTACAAACATACTACCCTCCAATACCATTCTATACCCAGTAAGTTTTTTCAATACACGGTTGCAAGCTTCTTTTTCTCCGCTTATAATTATGTCATTTGGTGAACCAATAATTGTAATAAATACCTTAGGTTCATCAGCCAAAGCTGCTTCTATATCCTTCTTAGATTGTTTTATGTACCAACTACTCCACTCTTTAACATTTTCCCCAAAATACTGATTACAAACATTACGATCTTCTAAAATTTTGAATACATTTACCATTTTACCTATTTGCTCATTTAAATTTCCTTCTGCTTTTTCAATTTTTATACATTCTAAAGCAAGGCACAATGAGATTTCTCCCATACTTGCTCCAATAGCCATATCTGGATAAATTCCAGCCTTTGATATAAGCATTTCTTTTGTAAGTATTGTAGTAATTAAGTCTGAAAAATAGCCAGTAAAAAACAAATGGCTCATTTCTTCAAATAAATTGTTATCACCTACTGTATCAAACATTTCAACAATGTTTCTTAGGTCAGGATACAATCTGATAATATCAATAATCCTATTTTTTTCGACCATACCACCAGGTGGAGACATCCAAACCACCTTTCCGCTTCTGCCTCTAGGTCTTGGACTAAAGAAGCTTCCTCCTTGTGATACCCAGTCATTTTCAGATGTAGGTACTTTTTTGATATGCTCTTTTCCACTTCTAATCTCTGTTAAAAATGATTCTTTTGAAGTACAAATAATTGTATATGTAAGTACTTGTCCCTCTTTTATTATTTTTTCATAATCATTCCAAAGGTTCATTACTGTTCTTTTAAAACTCTTTTTATCTGCAAACTTCTGTTCAATCAAATCCAATTTTTCTGCTAATTTTTGAGGATTCTCTGCACCGACAGGAATTAGGATTAGTGAAGAACTACCACCTTTTTTCTGTTCAGCCATTAATGGCTTCCGGAAATCACTAAGAACAATTTGTGAGCAACTACCGTTTAATGTAAAGCTTCCAGTTATAGCCACCCTTCTTTTACTACTTCGTATCCATGAGCTTACTTTAGTTTGATTATCTGACGGAAATTTAATTTTATAATATAACTGTAATGCATTCTTAATAAGTGAAGCAGTTGGTGTAAGACTAAAGCAACACCCTGTAATTTTTTCAACACTTCCAGCATTGAAATCATTACAGTCTATTAATGATTGATACTGTTCAAGGTAAATCTTTTCAGTTTCTTCCTTTTCTTTTTGGTAAAAAACAAACGGCAAATCAATAAATCCTACCTCTTTTTTACTAACATCAGCTTGATTAAGCGAGTCACTTATGCATCTTTTAAGATTCTCATTTGGAACTTCTGTATTATCATTATCATGTGTAAAATAAGAAGCACATTCTGAAATTGATATACCTTCTATAAGTGCATATATTCTATTGCCATCCTTTTCTGCCTGTTCTTCCCTTTTCAGTACGAGTACGGCAGCACCCTCTCCTATTCCATTATCTAATAGCTTGTTAATATTCCCTACTTCTTTCTGCACAAATATATGCTCAAACTCACCAGCAAACTCCACTGTACCAATAACTACACAATCAACAATCTTTTCAGAAAGTAGCATACGTGCTATTTCAAGAGAACGTGCTATAGAGTTCTCCTTTTCCATTAGAATAAACGATGGGCCTTCAAACCTCCAGTTTGATGAAATCCTGTTAGCTCTTATGTTTGGAATTATTCCAGTAACAGCATCAGTAGTCTCCCTGCTAATCTCATTTTCACGAATAATATTGAAAACAGTCTGCATCTGTTGCTCATTTAAATTTGGACAGCTCTGCCTGAGGCTCTGGAATATGTCATCTTTTCCTTCTTCACTCAACATAAATCTCAGGTCAGAGAAATCCTGTGAACAATTTATTATAACCGCTGTATTTTTGTATTCTCCCCTCTTTATATCTGCATCATTAAGTGCCTGCTCCGTAACATTCATAAGAAGCAAGTCCCTGCGCATTAAATAAGGGTTTTCCTTAGGAGGAAGCTTATTCTTTACATAATCAAATGAAAAGCTGTTAACATAACATCCTTTTGGCATCTTTTCAAGGCCTATCTTTTTCAGTCTTTCTGTATTCTTTTCAATGCCCCTCCATCTTTGCGAGTCAGGTTCTTGACGTCCATTTTTTCCCTCCGCAAGGGCATCAAAAAACTTATTAATAGAATCCCAATTTCCTATGTGTACTCCCATTCCTACTATAGCAACAGGCGTTTTAGCCTTATCAAAATACTTTTCACTTTTGTTTATTTTTTCTTTCGTTAATTTGTTTTCTATGTATTCACTCAAAATCATGTGTGCATTTATTCCGCCAAAACCAAATGCGTTTATACCTGCACGCTTTTTTACATCTGTCTGTGGCCATGAAGTATTAGTCAGTACTATGTTTTCACCCGTATAATAGCCATCAGATGACTGTACCGGATTACTTACTGAAACCGTTGCAGGTATTACACCATGCTTCATTGATAAAAGCACTTTTGCAATAGAGGCATTTGCCGATGCTGTAAAAAAATGCCCCAAGTTACCTTTCAATGCTCCAATTAATGGCTTTGCTCCTACTGGTTTAAAAAATTCAGATATTGCATCAAGTTCAGCCTGATCTCCTGCCTTTGTTCCGGTTGCATGACATTCAATATAGTCTATATCACAAGATACATCTTCTCTATATGCATCCTTAAGAGCACGTATTTGACCTTCGACAGCAGGTGCCAATATAGACTTACTTCCTGCGTCATTTGACCATCCTATATTTTCTATGACACCTAAAATATTATCATGATCTCTAACAGCATCCTCTAATCGCTTTAAAATAAAAGCTCCTGCTCCTGATGCCGCTATCAAACCTTTTGTATTCATGTCCAGCGGTTTACTGTTTCCCTTGTCACATAATACACCCAGAACATCAAATAAGCCACAGTTTCCCTTAACGTGCTCATTTGAGCAGGTTGAGCCAGCAATCATCATATCTGCCTTGTGCTCATTAAGATAGATAGATGCTAGTTTAATACCATATAGCGGGGTAGCACATGCAGCATTAAATGTCAGCATTGGTCCTCCTAATGATAATAAACCTGCAGCAACTGATGTAGGTTCAGTATCTGAAAAAACACCTTTAGGGTCTAATCCCTCGTTCTCCATAGGAGAATTAAATATAAAATCTTTATCTTCGATTAAGTCAGAAATAATCATCTCTAAATTATTACTGATCAGCGGTCTTAAAATATCGCTATTCTCTCTTGTGGGCATACCCAAAGTACCCATAATTATTCCAGTGCGATTAAGTATATCATATTTTTCACGGTATCCACTCTCTTTAAGTGCTTCATTACACACATAGCATGTCCATTTGTAAACTTCTCCAAGTGTGTCAAGATTAATAGGCATTTTTTCACCAAAAGATTTCTTTAAAAGCCTGTCCATTTTAATAGGATCCTTTGGTAATCCTCCTCTTTCAATGCAACGACCGTTAAAGTTCTCATTTGTTGTAAAAATATCATTTTTTAAAAGCCTTTTCCAAAATTCATCCTTATCACTATAACCCGGAAAGAGGCATCCCATACCTAAAATAGCTATCTCATTCATATTGTTCCCTCTAATCCTAAATTACTTATTATTTATACTTCATAAATCCTTTTGCTGCATCATTCAAATACATTCGTTCCAAGCAATTAACTACTATTTGACAATTATTCATTCCTCTGTCGTACTTAATTTCATCAAGTAAATATCTTACTCCAGTTTCAATAGGTATAACCTTGATTCCTTTCAATTGCAGAAGCATTTTTAGAGTATCATTCACCATTCCCCCATCCCATGGTCCCCAGTTTATAGAAGAAACAAGGGCATTCGGATAAAGTCTCTTGTAATCATGTGCAAATTTATTTAAAACTTCATTTGCCATTGAATAGTCACATTGTCCTCCACTACCAAAAAATGCCGCAATTGAACTAAAAAAGAATAAATATTTTAATTGATCAGGTTCAATATTTTTTATAATATTTCCAAAACCATTTATTTTTGTATTAAACACGCTATCAAAATCTTCAGACGTTTTTCGTTGTATTTTTTTATCTGCTAAAACACCTGCACCATTAAGTACACCTGTTATCTTGCCAAGGACAGTTTCTGCGTTAAAGATACATTTTTGTACTGCTTCTTCATCCGTGACATCACAGCTCATATATATAGCTTCTCCACCAGCCTCATTAATTTCCGAAATAGTCTTCTTAATTTCAATTTGGTTCATTGCAGAACTCAGTAGTTTTTCAATATCTACAGGTTTTATACTCTTCCCTTCTTTGCGTAAGTGACTCATCAAAGACTCCTGTAACTCTATTTTCTCTGATTTACCTAACGCCCATGTATCAAGCTCATCCTTTAGCACCGTTCTTCCTAATAAAAGGAACTTACAGCCGTACTCCCTTGCAAGACCTATTGCACACTGTGCTGTAATTCCTCTACCACCCCCAGGTATAAGAAATACATCCTTCTTCTGTGGCAAGTTATTTGAAAGTCGCATGCCATACCTTTCCTTTAATCTAAGTGTCATGCGCTCCCCATGCATTCCTCTGCCAACCTCAATGTTATCAGAATCTGATGCCTCTAATTCATCCAATATGTATTCGGCAACAAGTTTATTTTCACATTGAGGATGAATATCAATTGCCCTGCAAAAAACATTTTCCCATTCCTGCTGCAATGATTTAATTAGTCCATAGAAGCTACCCTGTATCGCATTTCCATGGAACTTTCCTCCTAGTCCAAGCTCACCGTCAATCCTTGTAACAGCTAGGAAAAAGTTTTTGTCAAGCTGAGGTTTATTTTGTAAAAAATATTTATAAAAATGTTTAGCAATTAAAAAAACTTCTTTTACCCTCGCCTTATCCTCAGGTGGAAAAAAATCAATATTATTTTTAATCGTTTCTAATACTGGTGATATATATATAAAACCATTAATATCTTGATAACTCTCACTCAACTTGCTAAAGAGTTCTTCAATAGCAACCTCTTCAAAAGAAGCTATCTCATAACTTGTAATGTCTCTTTTAAATACCTCTTTTTCATTAAAGTTTTTCTTGTTCTCAACCTGTTTATCATACAATGGCAAGGATACTAGTATAGGGTGATATCCTTTTTCACTCATTATCCCTGCTAGTTTTTCAGCAACTCCTGAATTATCTCTTATTATAATCAAGTTTCCACTACTTAAAATTCGTTTTTTTTTAAGCCCTCACTTATATCCTTCTTTTCAACCTCAAATCGTTTAATAGTCCGTTCCTGAACATTTTCTCTCTTTGAAGCAAAAAAGTCCATTACCATTTGTAATGTTGAAAAAGTTGTAAGTGTTTCAACATCATCCTGTACAAATCCTCCGGGAATCTGATTGCTTAGAGCTGAGAATATTTCCACACGTTTTATTGAATCAATACCCAAATCCGTTTCCATATCCATATCAAGATTGAGTATATCATCAGGATATCCTGTTTTCTCACTGATAATTTTAAGGAAAATTGTCTTTAGTTCTTCATCATAAAGAACAGTTGTTTCTTGGATGCAAGCAACTTCATCTTCAATTGCATCACCATTATCCCGTTTGCCAAGATAATCTGCTATTTGCCTAATTGTTGCCGAACCTGATAATTTTTCAACATCCTCTTGGGCAAATCCGATTGAAATACGGTTACTTAAAGCTGAGAATATTTCCACACGTTTTATTGAATCAATACCCAAATCCGTTTCTAATTCCATATCCATGTCTAGCATGTCATCTGGATAACCTGTTTTTTCACTAATTACCGAGAACACTAACTTGGAATAATCTATATAATTAGACTTTTGCATTATTGGTTTCTTAGGTTCTACTTTATTCTCAATCACAGCTACAGGCAAAATCTCTTTTTCACTATATTTCGCTTTTTCATTAACCTTCTCTTTTTCCTGCTCTATGAAGTCTATTGAAATTCTATTAAACGGTTCTAATTGTTGTATCTGCGGCATTTTTTCTGGATAGAAGGTACTTTGTTCAACAGATGGTTGTGTAAAACCATTTGTTAAATGATCAAGCAAACGTCCCTGTTCAGAGAAGAACATCTTGTACGCATTGATACTATTAATTTGAAGACTCTCAGAAATATCAATATACCTTTTTGCTACAGACATCGCATCCGAAAGCATAGGGCTACCTTTTAAGGATTCGAGTGTAGACGTTTGATCCTTGGATATTTCTTTTAGAACATCCAATTGAGTTTGCTGATTTTTTACAAATTGTTGGAACACAGAACTATTTAAAGTCTGGATATTATATATGGTTTGAAATGGGTTATAACTATCAACGTTATTTTCTTGTTCACTCTTCATTATAGTTCTATTATTCACATCTTCAATTTTTGACTTATCTTTGTACATAACATCTTCGCCTCCACCATTAAAACATTTTGCTACAGGTTCTTTAACTTGAACTGTTACTGGGTCAATAATATCCACAGTATCTGTAGCCTTTTTAATTATTTGATCTTTCTCTTGAGTAAAAAATAAAGTAGGTTTAACTGTTTGACTAGACTTAGATTTTTCTTTATTTATCTTTATGTTTGGTTTTTGATACAAATCATCTTTTAGATTAAAGCCAAGAACCTTAAGTCTAACCATTGCCTGCCTAAACTGAAGTTCTGATTTTTCAGATTGTAGTGGATTTATACTTACAATCTCACATTCATCTGTTCCTAAAATTTGCTCTACTAGTGAGCTCAGTACCTTTTTAGGGCCAATTTCCACAAAAATTCTGCCACCGTCAGAATATGCATTTTCTATCGCAGTTTTAAATAAAACCGGCTGAGTAATCTGATTTGCAAAAATCTTTTTAATAGGCTCTGCCTTGTAAGGGTATTGTTTTGCAGTTGCGTTGCAATATACTGTATTTGTAATATTACTAAATTGATTAGATAATACTATTTTTGAATATGCTTCCTGAGGTTTTTTCATAAATGGTGAATGAAATGCTCCAGATACTTTAAGCTTTTTATTTGAAATGCCCTTTTCATTTAATACGTTGCTTAATTCATCTATTTGGCTGCTACTTCCAGAAATCACTATTTGTGAATCTGAATTTTCATTGGCTATGTATACAGAATCAAAGTTAGAAATTAGTTCTTTTACTGTATTTAAATCTTTTTGAATAGCTAGCATTGCTCCATTATCTGTTCCGTCCTGTTGCTCTCCAGACATTAATGAACCACGTAAAACAGACAGCCTAGCAAACAATTCATCATCAATAGCGCCAGCAGCCCAAAGAGAAGTCAGTTCACCAAAGCTATGTCCCAAAAAGATATCCGCTTTAAAACCTCTATTGCAAAGAACCCTGTACAAGCCTCCACAAACTGCGGCCAAAGCAGGCTGAGTAAAATGCGTGTCATTTAACTTACTTTTATACTCATCCTGTCTCTTTTTATCATATATTGATACAGGGTAGACAATAGACGAAATAGACGGATTATTGCTTCTAATAAGTTCATCATCAACAATTTCAAACATTTTTCGCATCTCTGGATAATTTATTGCTAATTCATTAAACATATCTACATATTGTGAGCCTTGTCCAGGAAATAAAGCTACAACTTTTGAGTCAACTCCAACGGCTTTGCAACGATAATAAATACCTTGTGAGTGATATATCCATTTTTCTCTGTCATCACTCTCAAGAAGAGAGGCTGCTTTTTCTAAAATAGAACATGCTTCATCAGTATCACTTGCTACAAATCCAACTCTATGAGCATTCTCAGGAATTGATGTTCCAATTTGAGATAAGCTTATAAGAGCAGCCCTGCCGCCTTCTTTTATTTTTTCTACAGAATTTAAACAAACTTGGATTAATTCCGTCTTGGAATTTGCAAATAAAACAATTTCAGTCGGAACATTCTGAATACGGTATCTTTCTGTTTGCTCCTTCTGATATTCCTCAAGTACTACATGAAAATTTGTACCTCCAAATCCAAACGCGCTAACTGCTGCACGCCTAACTGGATTGTTTTGGTTAACTATCCACGGGCGTGCTTTGTTAATAACATAAAAAGGAGAACCCTCCAGCACTGGAAGCGGACTAGTAACATTTATCATTGGAGGAAGTACTTTATGGTGCAAGGCCATTATAGTTTTTATCATACCCGCTATACCTGCACTCAGACGAGTATGTCCGATCTGACTCTTTACACTTCCCAATGCTATAGACTCTCCAGCCGCCTGATTAGAGTTAAAAAAAGAAATAAGTGAATCCACTTCACATGCATCACCAACTGATGTACCTGTACCATGAGCTTCTATAAGACCGATTGATTTTGGTTCAATCTCCGCATTCTCGTACGCCCTTTCCAGTGCACTAATCTGGCCTTCCTTGCTTGGCGCAAATATACTTTTTGCTTTACCGTCCCCTGATGACCCTACTGAACGAATTACAGCATAAATCCTGTCACCATCCCGCTCAGCATCGCTCAATCTTTTTAACACAACCATACCAACACCGTCTCCTAAAATCATACCATCTGAATTATTGTCAAACGGGCGGCAAATACTAGATTTGCTTATAGCAGGGGTTTTTGAAAATGATACAAAAGAAAAAGGACTGCAATCCAGATTTACACCTCCTGTTAGTACTATATCGCAATCTCGTGATTGTAATTCATGAATAGAATACTTAAGTGCTGCTAAACTGCTCCCACAAGCAGCATCTACTGTACAGTTCGTACCTGTAAAGTCAAACCTGTTTGAAATCCTTCCTGCGACAACATTTGCCAGATAGCCTGGATTACTTGCTTCACTCCATTCTACTTCGGAATCCTGAATTCTACTTATGATCCTATCGGTCATTTTTTCTGGAACCCCGCTGTTAATAAGTATTTTACGTATTTTAGGAACTTGTAGGCGCTGACTTAATGAAAATGCAGTTTTCCCTATACCTGCTCCCAAAATCACTCCTACCTTATCCCTATTAACAGGACAAGACTTTTCTCCAATAACACAGGCATCTGTTAATGCCTGTTTTGCAACTACTAAAGCAAATATCTGATCTACAGCTATAGACTCCATCACCTTAGGCGGAATTCCAAATTCAACAGAATCGAAATCTACAGAGGATACAACACCAGCTTTATAACTGTATGTTTTGTCTTTTGCTGAAGGGTCAATATCATAAAAATCCTCTAATTTCCAAAAATCAGAAGAAATATCCTTTATAGAATCCTTGCGGTCAATAATATTGCTCCAGTATTCACTTAAATTAATAGCATCAGGAAATAGTGCTCCTATTCCAGTAACTGCAATTAAATCCTTCATAATACCTCCTAATTGCGCAATGCATTTATTACATTTTTTACATGTATATATTATTTTTGTTAATTTTAGCACTAATATTTATTTTTGTAAATACTATGGTGATGTACTATGTGGTAGTCAGCTTATGAATTTTTGAGTAAAAGAGCTCTACTCTGCCTCATATGTGAAAATTCACCTTACAAATTGACAAGTAGAAATATGTCTCATAATATCAGTATTTCTTGATGCTTGCATGAATATGTTTAAGAATAGTTTTTTCTTATAGCATACCTCTCTCAAAGAAACAGACATCTTTTTATTTCAAAGTCATATGTGATTCTCAGATTCTTTTATCCTTATCTACTAAAATCTTCAGAACTATATCTTGCTGAAAACAAAAATTCATAGCTATTTACTGTTTCTTTAATACTTTTAAATTTCTCTTAAAAAGCTTCATATTCTCACCAATAATTTAAAAGATATACATGTTAATGTATCCTTTTCGATTATTGGGCAACTTTTAAAAAGTCAAGTGTTTTTGCGTTTAGACAAATTTTTGATTTTTCACCCAAGCCATGTTTTTACATATTAAGTTTATAGCATTAGCCCTAAAGGGCTTATCTTCATTGCCGTACGGCTAGGTCATCAAAATACAATATAAAAACATAGAAATATCAGTATTAAAATTATTTACTAGGCAAAAAAACAGATAATAGAATCATGTGCATTTTATATATAACCAGTGCCTTCATCTAGGACTTTTACTGGATATTTGCATCAAAATGCAAATATTGATAGTGATACTATAGAAATAGTCAGCTTAATGAAATGAAGGATGCTGCGTTAAAGGGACACAACCAGCTTAAAAAATCAGTCCTGGGTATAATATCTGAAGATCAAGGAGAATATGGAATAGTAAAAGGAATAAATCACCTGGTAATTGACTTTGAAAAAACAGGAGTTCTAGCAGATTTTTCAGTATTTGAAAATGAAGAAAACAATATGCAACTCTATAATAATACAATCTATAGAATATGTCAGGAGGCACTTACAAACTCACTCAGACATGGTAAGGCAACAAACGTCAGTATAATACTAAAGCTTTCAGACGATATGATATCCTTATATATTATAGATGACGGAGTAGGCTGCAAGAATATAAAGAAAAGTATTGGTCTTAGTAATATGTAAAGCAGAGTGATGAAATTAGGATGGAAAATTTCTTTTGCTACGATGGCGAAAAGTGGGTTTAATATTAATGTGGATTTTCCATTGTAAGACGCTTTAGATTAAAAAGATTAATATTTCTTAATAATCACTATACTTTAAAAATCAAGTTTTACTTGGAACATTGGATTATAGGTTTTTTCTTAAAATGTACAAAACCCATCTAAAGAGCCGTTTATATGATATGATAGTAGCATATACAACTATTAAATTTTCTAGGTATATAATATTGAAAAAATGAGATAATACAGATTCTTCACTATATGTACGCTGTTTTACTATTTTTAATAGCTTGCTGATATTAAAAGTATCTTATATTTACTTTAAGTCAATCCCCTAATATTTTTACCGCTATTTAACCAATTTATAGCCTTTTGCCAATTCTTCATTCATTAATACTACATGACAATTCCAAATTTTATTATGATAGAGCAAGTTTTTATAAATTGCATCTTTAAGGGGTTGGAGCCATTCAATTTTATGTCCCTTAATAATCAAAATAAATTTAAACACAGCTTTATTGCTCTCAATATGTATTAAGGATTTAGGCAGTTCATCAAAGCAATTCCGCTTTAAAATTGCAGACAAATACATATTAAATGAATGTGAAAACTTTTGTGATATTTCATTAATATATTTATCAAATTTTTCTTTGTTTTCAACTGTCGGTTGAGGCGAACTTGATTTAACCTCAACAAACAAAAATTCATTCTCTCGATACTACTCTAGTTTACTAAATGATTATTAGGAATTCAACACAATAGTTCAACATCTCAAAAACATCATTAATATCTAAATGATTAACTCTCTTTGCTTAATATATTCCAAAATTCTTGTAAAGTTTAGAAATAGTAAGATTGGGAGAATTTAAAGTACTAGGCATATTAATCGCCTAGACTCGAACTTAAACTTTTATTTATATATTAAGAGCAGTGGGAAATATAAAAACCTTTATTTACAATAAACTGGTAGTTCCTTAATTTGATTTGTCATGAGAAAGAATAGATTATTTTTTATTCAACATGGAAAAAGTCGTATTTATTTCTGTACAAAACTATATAATATTAATTCACCTTAACAAAGTTTAAGCTTCAGGTGGAGTTTTTACTCCTTCTGAAGCTTGGGAATCGGTAGACACCGGATATATTATATCAAACCCTTAACCCTGCTTTTCAGCTCCAGCACCTTCTCTTCTATTATTTTTGCAACCTTTATAAATTCCTCTTTTTCCTTACCTGTTGGGTCTTCAAGTCCCCAGTCTTCTCTGTATTTGCAAGGCAACAAAGGACAATTTACATTGCAGCCCATAGTAATTACAACATCAACAGCTGGAATATCTGATATTAATTTCGATTTTTGCGTGGCGTTCATATCCACACCATATAATTTTTTTATAACAGCCACCGCTTCCTGATTAATCTGCGGCTTTGTTTCAGTACCAGCAGAATAAGCTTCAAAGCTGTCGGCTGCAATTAGTTTTGATATAGCTTCCGCCATCTGTGAACGACATGAGTTATGAACACAAATAAATGCAACTTTTATTTTATTTGTCATATATTAACCTCCCACACTCCATTTGTGTACAGAAATTTTGAAAAGACTTCGGCAGAGAACCTCCGCTTTTTTCACAGTTCCATTACAAACACACCGTCAAAAACCACTTGTGGTTTTTGTGGCTCAAAAACGCACCATGTTCGTACAAACTTTATTTTTGAGCTTTTAATCTAAGCACCTCTTTTAATTCTAGCTTTTGGAGTGCCAGTTTCATCAAAATATTTCCTTTTGAAAATTAATGCAGAATTTACTAAACCAATCATAACAGGCACCTCAACCAAAGGACCTATAACTGCTGTAAATGCAACGTCTGAAGAAATGCCAAACACTGCGACAGCAACCGCTATTGCAAGCTCGAAGTTATTACTAGCCGCTGTAAATGACAAGGTCACTGTCTGATCATATTTAAAGCCACCCCTGTATGACATATAAAAGCTAACAAAAAACATAATTGCGAAATATATTAATAGTGGTATCGCAATTCTAATTACGTCAAGCGGATTATTAATAATCTGTTCACCCTTAGTAATAAACATAATAACTATAGTATATAACAAAGCTATTAACGCTAGTGGTGATATTTTAGGAATAAATTTTTTCTCATACCATTCCTTTGTTTTTACTCTAACTAATGTGAACCTTGTAATAAAGCCTGCTAAAAAAGGTATTCCCAAATAAATAAGTACGCTTTTTGCAACATCCCATATAGACACTTTAACTACCTGGCCTCCCCAAGAAAGCCCCAGCCACTTAGGAAATAAAGATGCAAAAAGATAAATGTAAACTGCATATAGAAGTATTTGAAATATAGAGTTCAGTGCTACTAGTGCGGCACAATATTCATTATCTCCCTTTGCAAGAGTATTCCAGACGATAACCATAGCAATACAGCGAGCAAGACCAATTATAATGAGTCCAGTAGCGAAACCAGGTTCATCACGAAGAAAAATTATTGCTAAAACAAACATTATAATCGGTCCTATTATCCAATTTTGAAATAATGAAAAAGAAAAAACCTTTTTGTTTTCAAAAACCTTGCCTATCTCATCATACTTAACTTTAGCAAGTGGTGGATACATCATTATTATGAGTCCAATTGCTATAGGCCAAGATATAGTTCCAGTGCTGAGTCCACCTAAAGATTTTGCTAAATCTGGTAATAGATATCCCCCAATAACTCCCACAGCCATAGCTATAAAAATCCATAGTGTTAAATATCTGTCAAGAAATGATAGTCTAGCCTTCTTGTCTTCTCCCACGCTAAATACTCCCTCCATTTTACTTGATTAAAATTATGCTTACGCTTAATTGTATTCTAATAAATCGTATTACTCGATTGCAATTTTTCTTGCTTTCAATTCTAATTACTACAAAATTTTAACTAGTCCCTAATTTTTTAACTACTTTCGAAATTTTAACACTTACAAATTTTTAACTACTTTCAAATCTTAACTGCATGCAAAATATTAATTACTCAACTTTGCCCAAATTTAGCATTTTGACTTGTGTTACTACATTATTTTATCTTCTCTATAATCTTAATAATTTCCTTAGGCTTTAAAACTCTTCCAAACGAAACAACCTTTTCATCAATAACAAGCGCAGGTGTTGACATTACGCCATACGCCATAATATCTTGGATATCCGTAACCTTTGATATTTCTGCTTCTATTCCGGCTTCTTTTATTGCCGCTTCGGTATTCTCCATTAGAGTAACACAATTTTTACATCCTGAACCTAAAATTTTAATTGTCATAACACATTTCTCCTTAATATTATTTTTACCAATAAATTTATATTATACCAATTAAGCGTATTTATGTAACCAAATTTTCATTATACAGCATCATATTAGTATAAGTGCAACTAGAACTTTGTCTTTGGTTAGACGCAAGCCAAGTTTTCTAAAATCCAAGATAAAACATATAAAATGCAATTAACATTATAAGTATGCCCATTACAATTCTAAGTATTTTACTTGCTCCGCCGTATTTCTCACTTGTCGACAACTTATGAACAAACCCGACAGATGTGCCTGCTACCATTACTAGAAAACTATGTCCTAAAGAGTAAAGCAATAAAAGTAATATTCCCCATATCAGGCTTCCTCCTTTTGCCACTATTGCAAGTAACACAACTAAAACAGGAGTCGCACAGGGAGATGAGAAAAAACCTCCTAAGACACCAGCAAGAAATGCTCCAATAAAACCACGCTTAGTGCTTTTGTCAATAGCATAAGTTGAAGGTATAAAGTTGTATATCTCCCAAGTCTGCAAAGCCATTAAAAGCATAAGTATACCAAGAACTAGGTACCACCAAGAACCTGTTCCCTGCATGAGTTTCCCAAGAAGTGATGCAGCTGTACCTAATACAGTAAATGTAGCAGCCATACCTAATGAAAATACTACAGAAAGTTTAAAAGCTCTTTTGGTATCCTTTTGCCCTGTACCTCCGACATATCCTATTACAAGCGGTACACTTGTAAGTGCGCAGGGAGTAACGGAAGTAAGTATTCCTGCAAGTAATGCTAAAAGCGGAGCTAACCATATATTTGCTGAAATAGCAGAAGATAATACTTCAAGCCATTGGTTGATAACAATATCCATTATTATGTCCATGCCCCACATTCTACACAAAACTACATGACAGAAATGACATGGACTTGGCACCTCCTTTAAATGTATTAGTAATTTCTTTTAACCTTTTAACCCCATTTCCTTCAACATACTCAATAGCTGCTCTTTAGTCAACCCGCCCTCATGAGCTGTAAAAACATGTTCTCCTGTATCTTTTGTTGAATAAAGTTTCAGTTGCATAGCTTCAGGATTCTCAGGGCTGTATGGCTTACCATTTGCATCAATTAAAATCTGAGTTGGTATTAAGCTTATAGGGTAACCTTCAGCTAAATCTCTGTACTTCCATACATCAACAAATTTTATGATAGCCTTACCTTGTAACTCTTCATTTAATTCTTTTAATACTGGAGCCATTTGCTTGCATGGAATACAAGAGTCTGCACCAAAGTCAATAACAATTGGTAATCTATATGATTTTAATTTTTCAAGATCAATTTTTTCTGTCACATGAAGAGCAAAGTCAAGACTGTCAGACTCAGCTTTATTTGGATTATCAGTTGAAGCTAGACTAGCCTCTTCGGAGGTATTTTCATTAGCTTTTTCTGATGATGTAATAGGTTTTTGGGGCTCAGCCTTTTGTGTTTTATTAGTCGAAGCAGTATTGTTCTTTTTTGTTGTTTCTGTAGCTACTTTATCAGATGCACCCTCATTTAATTTAACTGTTGTAGCTGCACTATCTTTTGTTTCATCAGCTACACTTAATTTATTAGTTGGTTCAGCACTAACATTAGAATTTTTTGTTGTTTCTTCTTGTATTATCGAGCTAGTGCTAACACTGGGAATTGAAGACTCGTCTGAAGATGTTTTTTCTATCGAATCAGAAATAGGTTTATCTGCCCCGGCTAGTACAGTATTATTTTGTTCATTCTTTACAACCCATATACCAACTACAACACCTATAAGCAGAACAGGGATAATTATTTTTAAAGCAAAACCTTTTTTTAATCTTGTGTTATTATCGTTATTCATATGTAGTATCCTCCATATTTTTTCTCACCAATAATATTCCTTTAAAAACTTACAATATGGAGATTTATTTCATCCCCATTTCCTTTAGTGCGCTTAATAATTCCTCTTTTGTAATTCCACCTTCATGAGCTGTAAAAATATGCTCTTCCGTATCTCTGGATTTATATAGTTGCATCTGCATAGCCTCAGCATCTTTAGGTTTATATGGCTTTCCTGTTGAATCAATAAAAATCTGAGTTGGAATAAGATTTATAGGATATCCCTGAGCTAATTGCTGGTATTTCCAAACATCAACAAACTTTATTATTGCTTTCCCTTGTAGTTCTGCGTTTAACTCTTTCAAAACAGGAGCCATTTCTTTACATGGAATGCATGAGTCTGCTCCAAAGTCAATTATAATAGGCAACCCATATGATTTTAATTGTTCAAGATTAATTTCTTCTGTTACATGTAAAGCAAAATCAGCATTATTTCCAACCACAGATGAGGTGTCCTTATCATTGTTTTTTATAAACCAAATACCTGCTATAACGCATACAAGAAGGATTGGTATAATAATTTTAACCGCTATAGCTTTTTTTGGTTTTTTTGTATTTTCATCACTCATCGCAACATCCTCTACTATCATCACCACATGAGCAACAACAATTTTCATTTTCTTTTTTCATATCACCTACATATTCAATTGCATTAGCTGGGCATAGATTTCCACATCCATGACAGCCTTGAACACAGCCCTCTGGATTAACAACAACAGGAGTAGGTGCTTTTTCTAAATCGTATACCCCATGTGTACATTTGTTAGTACAAGCACCGCATTCAATACATTTTCCATAATCAATAACAGGATACCAAGTTTTTGACATTATAAATCCCCCTTTAGTTTTAATAAATATCTATCACATCTAATCCCACTACAATTACTTGCCAGATTAGATACTTTACAACACAAGATTTTTTAAGTTAAGAACACTATGCTACTAGGTTTGTAAAAAATACAAAATGCCATTACTCTAATACAAAACTCTTATTACAATAACAAATATCCAAATGAATTAAAAATATAGCCTATTATTATAATGCCTATAGTAACAACACTAAAAAATATTGCTAATAACCTTGTCTTAACAACTTTTTTAAGCATGATTAAAGATGGAAGTGAAAGTGCTGTAACCCCCATCATGAAGGATAACGCAGTACCAACACCTACGCCCTTTCCCACTAATGCTTCCGCAATTGGAAGTGTGCCAAAAATATCTGCATACATCGGAACACCAACAATAGTTGCCAAAATTACTGAGTACCACTTATCTTGACCTAGAATAGCTGCTATTACTGGTTTTGGAATCCAATTGTGGATAGCTGCACCTATGAAAACACCTGCTAAAATATACGGCCACACCTTTTTTATAATGTTAAGCACTTGGCTTTTAGCAAAGTCTACTCTGTCTGAACGAGTCAGTTCTTCCTGCTCAAGTTCAATTATTTTATTGTTATAAACAAAAGGCTCTACATATTTTTCAAGTTTCAGCTTACTTATAACAGTTCCACCTGTAACAGCTAAAATAATGCCCACAATAACATAAGCTATTGCAATTTTCCAGTTAAATATACTTGCAAGCAGAATAACAGATGCTAAATCTACAAGTGGTGAAGATATTAAGAAAGAAAAGGTTACACCAATAGGAAGTCCCGCACTTGTAAACCCTATAAACAAAGGTATGGATGAGCAGGAGCAAAATGGTGTTACAGTCCCCAGCAAAGCACCTAATATATTTGCTGTGATGCCATTAAATCCACCCAGAATTTTTTTTGTCCTCTCTGGCGGAAAATAGCTTTGTATATATGAAATTAAAAATATAAGTACTGATAACAGAATGAATATTTTAATTACATCATAAATGAAAAAGTGAATACTACCGCCAAGCTTACCTTTAACATCTAATCCAAAAACATTCTGCACCAGCAATGTTATCAAACTGCTAAGCCATTCCATTTTTAGCAGTTGATCATTTAACCACTCAAAAATAAAAATAAAATCATCTCCTAACATACTTTATAATGCTTAATACTCCTTAAAAACACAATTAATTACTACCTAATGAATACTTTTCTTTCGGTTATTTCGAAAATAAAGTTTTAGTTTCTTCAATCTGCTTAAGAATAATTGATTCTGCAAGATGAATCAGTTCTTTAACTTCTGTATGCTTTATGGAATATATAACTTTAGCTCCATCTTTTCTGCTTTCAACAATGCCTTGATTCTTCAATATTGTAAGGTGCTGTGATGTATTTGATTGCTCAGAATCAATATTTGGAAGAATATCACATACACACAGTTCTCCATCCATTAGAAGTTTTACTATTTGAATTCTAGTAGGATGTGCAAGTGCTTTGAATATATTTGAAATTAATTGGCTACCCATGTTTGACATAAAAACACCTCAAATTTATTATTATATTAGGATTTTCTAATATATTAATATTATATTTTATGATGTTAGAATCGTCAATATGCTATTTTACATTTTTTAGAATAACAATTTAGTAATTATTTGTTTTGTTATAGACTACTTATCAAAATCTCTTTTATATTTTTTTATTATTATTACTTTAAACATGCACTAATTATCTCTGAATTACATATACTTTATAGTACAAAAAGAGACAATGGCGTCATTGATGTTTATTGTCTCTTTTCTGTGAAAAAATAGTATGGTTTTGGGGGAATTATCATGTGCTCTATTCTAGGAATAATTAATTTTAAGGACACAACTTTAGGTGTCGCTCAAGAAGTACTTAATGAAATGAATAAAACTATGGGCCACAGAGGGCCTGACCAAAGTGGCTTTTATAGGAATAATTATGTATGTTTTTCACATAACAGATTGGCGGTAATTGATGTAGAAAATGGTTTACAGCCTATGACAGTTACATTTGAAGGCGAGATGTACACAATAATCTATAATGGTGAAATATACAATGCTAATGAACTTAGAGAGGAGCTCATAAACTGTGGTGTTCATTTCAAAACTCACTGTGATACAGAAGTAGTTGTGTACTCTTATGCCGTTTGGGGTATGAAATGCTCTGAAAAACTAAATGGAATATATGCTTTTGCTATTTATGATGCTGCAGACCAGCAGGTTTATTTGTCCAGAGACAGGATGGGGGTTAAACCTTTCTTCTATACAATACTAGGTAACAGCCTCATCTTTGCCTCTGAAATCAAAGCAATACTAAAACATCCTCAAGTCAAAGCTGAAATTGATAATGAAGGCATATGGCAGATGCTTTATCTTTCCCCTATGCGTCCTTCTAATAATGGTATTTTCAGAAACATACTTGAAATATCCCCCGGTTATCATGGAATATTTAATGAAAACGGGTTAAATCTGTATAGATATTGGACATTAGAGGCATATCATTTGGAAGATAATGAAGCTACTATTATAGAAAAAACTAAAACTCTTTTAACTGATGCTATTCACAGGCAATTGGTTTCTGATGTTCCCCTATGTACATTTCTATCAGGTGGCCTAGACTCTTCTATCGTAACAGCTGTGGCAATGGACGGTAATCAAAAATCAGTTTGCAATAGCACGATTATCGGAAAAGACATTGACAGCTCACTAAAAGCTGATCCTCATTTATCAACTTATTCCTTTGAATACGAAGGAAACAAACAGCATTTTTCTAAGAGCAAATTCCAGCCCGAAAGTGATGATGATTATGCTGTTTGGTTAGCAAATTATCTTGGAACAGATCACACAGTTTTAACTGTAAGTCAACAAAAAATAGCTGACCTTCTGCAAACTGCCGTAAAATATAGGGATCTTCCGGGTATGGCTGATATTGATTCATCACTGCTTTATTATTGTGGTGAGGTAAAAAAACGTCACACTGTTGCTCTAAGTGGTGAATGTGCTGATGAAATATTTGGTGGATATCCTTGGTTCTACAAATCAGAAATGCTGCACAGAGATTTTTTCCCTTGGATTCATGACCCAGATTCAAGAGCATTTTTCTTTAATTCTGATTTTGCAAAACCAATACAAGGGCTAGACTATGCAAAGCAAATGTACCTTGACAGTAAAAATGAGTGTCCTTTAGTAAGTAAAGAATCCCAAAGCATGAGAACTAGTAGAATTGCAACATGGCTCTCTGTAAAATGGTTCATGGCTTCTCTTTTGGAGCGAAAGGATCGTATGTCGATGGCAAGTGGATTAGAAGTTCGAGTTCCATTTTCCGACCATAGAATTCTTGAATATGTTTTTAATGTTCCTTGGAATATTAAATATAAAAATCGTGAAGAAAAATCACTTCTGAGAGCGGCAATGAGTCAATATCTTCCAGATAAAATTCTGCATAGGAAGAAGAGTCCATACCCAAAAACACATAACCCTTTATATGAAGCAATTATAATAGATATGTTCCAACAAGCTATAAAGAGTCCAAACTCAGTTTTAAAAGATATTATTCATCCCGATACACTAACTATACTCCAGTCCAGCAGTAACATTACCTGGTATGGACAACTAATGGGCAGACCACAGCTTATTGCGTGGCTGATTCAGCTAGATTATTGGTTTAGGGAGTATGGGGTTAGGATAGTGTAAAGAATGTGTGATATTCGTCACACAAAAAAACCTTGAAAAGTCGGCTTCGTCCAACTTTTCAAGGTTTTTATTGTTTCTAATTTATTTTATTATCTCTTTATTTTGTATTACAAGTATATTTTTAAGCAGTCACCATATCCCAAATTATTTCCCAGACAATTTATTAACCAAATCTGTTAGCATCGTCTGAATTTCTGATGCAGTAATTTCTGCTTTAGGATTGAAATTTCCTTTGTCATCTAGCTTGATAACGCCTGAGTTTACTGCTGCCTTAACACTATTTTTTGCATATGAACTTACAGAATTCATGTCAGATATTTTAACCTCTTCTCCGCTCAGTTTCAATCCGTTCATACCAGCTACTTTTGATATAATAACAGCAAGCTCTTGCCTTGTAATCTTCTTGTTTTCAAAATAATTGCCTTTGCCATCACCAGTTATTAATCCATTTTGCTTTGCAAAAGTAAGTGTATCTGGAACCCCTGCCAATAACATTTCAAAAAATTGAGCTCTTGTTAAGGTTTCTGCTGGACCTTGGTCAAAAGCAACTATAGCATCATAAAGTTCTTTGTTTTCAGTCAGTTTTTGTATACTACCTGCAGTTGAATAAGCTCCATTTTTAAGGAATTTTTCAACCATTTTAGCTGAATCTTTTACATCCTGAACAGTTAAAGATTTAATTTCGCGTAAAATCTTTATTTTCTCATCAGCTGGCTTTTCTGAAAGGTAGCCGTCTATTGCGTTTCCTGCTCCAACAAGTTCTCCCTTTGGAGCCGAGTAAGTACTGAAGGACTTCAATATGTACCTATTTAAATCCTCTTGAGTCATTGTAATATTCTTTAAATATTCAGGCAATCCATTAAATATTTCAAAGGTTTCCTTAATTTTAGGGTCACGATATGATGCTAATAAAAATCCATTTGAAGAAAATTCCTCAATATTACCGTAGGCACCATTTCCAAGTCTGATTTTAGGTGTTGTATAATTTTCATTTATTATTGACCCAATTGGAATATACTTTCCATTAAACTCTGAACCCATTTTATCATAGGTCGCATATATCATATTGTATTGAACTGTTGAATCTACAGCTATTCCCTCTCTTAGAGCAGGCTTTGGAATTTTTGTATAGTCCTGCTTAGTTATACTTTGAGCAGGTAATGCATCTGTTATTAACTTTATGGTATTTTCATATTTTTTTATATTGTTCTTGTTACCTGCAAATGCTGTTATCATATTGGTTTTATTAATAACCAGCTTATTAATTCCTTCTAGTTCAGCGACTACAGACTTTGGATTAGACGTTAAAGTCTTTTCCAGCTCTGTTAAGAAATCATAATACTCTATCCCTGAAATATAGTTCCGATAATTTGAATTTTCATCAAACTGAGCTGAAATTCTACTAACCTGAACATTCAAAGGTTCGCTTGTAAAAGATGTTTTCCAGTTTGCTATTTGAGATTTAACATTATTTAAAATAACATTGCTATCATCAAACTTTGTATTTAGGAGGATATCCTTTGCTAATTCAACCTGTTGATTGTACTCACCTATTAATCCCATCCATGAAATCATCAAGTATGGATTAAATTGCTTTTTAGCTTCTTTTGTTATTGTAGATAAGTTGAACCCAGCTCCGCCTAAATATCTCATAACCTTCGTATTGAGTTCATCCCGAGTATATGTTTTTGTATCAAGCTTTCCTAGCAGGCTAGAATATAGCTGCAAATAATGTAACTTTTCAACAGGTACACCTGATGCATCCATTAACAAAGATGTTGTTTGTATTTCTCCAACATCTGCTCCTGCTGACAACATTCTTATACCATTAGAACCCGCTGTTTCATTAATTTTATAGTTTTTAGACTCTTCTGGCAAATCTGATATCTTAACAGCTTGTAAATCATCAATAACATCTTGATTTGTTTCCTTGCTGTTCCATTCATTGTATGACTTAGTATTAGCTATTATATTACTTATCTCTTCCTTACTAAGAGTTGCCTTTTTATCAGATAAATATTTAACTTCATCACTCGCTTGTTTTTCCGCAAGTCCAGCTGTTGGAACAGTTGTTACTAATGCAGCATGGTTATTCTTAACAATATATTTTTCTGCCAAACCTTCTAAATAATTATCTTTTGATTTAGTCTGAATACTTTTTAAGTTGTCTAATACATTAAACAAATAATCTGTATTGTCGCTATTTGCCCACGTGTAAGCTATCAAAGCTGATAAATTAACTCCAACATTCCCTATTTCTGTAAAATTAGAATTACTCAATAAAGATGCTGAAATCATAGCGTCTGTAGCATCTTTATCAAAACCAGTTTTAATTATATCACTCATACACTTATCAACTAGTTTCTTAAATTCTGCCGCTTTACTTTCATCTGCATTTTGCACTGTAAAAGTCAATACAGGCTGTACAATTGTATCATTATAGCTAACAGTAACATTTCCGCCTATTTGCT
Source organism: Bacillota bacterium (assembly GCA_023444055.1). Classification (GTDB taxonomy): domain Bacteria; phylum Bacillota; class Clostridia; order Acetivibrionales; family DSM-1351; genus Ruminiclostridium. Next base: position 83,705 of record JAEZRV010000008.1, on the reverse strand, counting down.
TCCCAGTAAAAGCTTTTTTTAAAGGGGATGTCTCTTGATTTAACAGTGCTGCAATGACAGCTAACCCAAGTGAATCTTCCTCAGTAGCATCAGATATTGCATAAGCATAATCAAATTGAGAAGCATTTTTAGTATTTGCTGTAGCCGCAACAGGGAACTTAAATGACTCCTCCACCTTTTTAGTAAAAGGCTTTACTTTACCTGTATCTATCTTTATTTCTTCCTTGTCAAATTTTGATAAATAGTCATCATTAATTAATTTCAGAAATCTTTCATAATTAAGATTTCCATAAAGTACCATTAATGAATTTGAGGGGTGATAATATGTATCATGTGTCTTTATTAGCTGTTCATATGTCAATTTCTTTATATCATCAGGATTACCACCAGAAATATTGCCCTGAACACTATTTGGGAATAATGCTTTCATAACATTGCTGCTAGCAGCAGATGAAATATTCCCTAACGCACCCTTCATCTCATTGTAAACTACTCCTTTAATTTCTAAAGGTGCATTTTCATCAGCCATTTCATATCTCCAAGCTTCTCTGGAAAAAATATTTTTTTCCGTATAAACCGAAGGATGATATACACAATCTAAGTATACATCAGTCAATTTGAGTAGCTGTTCCTCACTCATAGATGATAGCGGATATGATGTAGCTGTTGGAAATGTAAAAGCATTTACAAATGTGCTATAAGTTTGATTTGCAATAGTAAACAAGACATCTCTTAATGGGTACTTTTGTGAACCAGATACTGATATATGCTCAAGTATATGATTAGCACCAGTATTATCTACTGCGGGTGTTTTAAATGTAATGTCAAATGATCTGTCAATGTCTTTACTCTGTATGTATAGGAGCTTTGCACCTGTTTTTTCATGTGCAAACATTACAGTCTTTGAATTAACTAAATCCAGATTGTCTAATTCAATTGCTTTAAAGCCTGAAATCACATCTCCCACCTGTGGAAGCGGCTTTAGTGCATCCTCAGCAGCATTTGTGTTAGTTGTAACTTGGAAGCACATAGTTAAAATCAAGCACAATGCCAATGTAAATGATAAAATTTTTTTCATTTTAAATAATCTCCTTTTGTTTTATGGTATGTTTGTTACTTAAATTTTACTTTTATCCAATGCCCTTTTTAATAAATTATAACATATGAAATAGTATTTCCTATACCTACTTCGTTAAGTAAACAATATAATAAACATAATAAATAATCTTATACTCTTAGTTGTAAGTAATACCAGATATCCTGGCTAATTTATTTTCCCACTAATATATTTTTCAATTTTACTGTAGGCATTTGAATACTCAAAAAGAGTATTCCATAAATTATATTTGCTTTGCATAAAGTTTAACTCTGCTTCTTTTACTGTAATTTTATCAGTCAATCCAAAATTATATTTATTTAATAACATAATATATTTATTATGCATTGCCTTTGCTTTTTTTTCGATAATACTGATTTCGTTATGCTTACTCTTATATAATGCGTATGTATTTTTTAAAATAATTTTCCTTTGAATACGCCATTTATAAAGTTCCAAACTTGTTTGAGTCTTTTCATTTTGTGCAAGCCTTACTTCATTTGAATTGTCCGAATAATATTCTTTTAGTATTTTTATTTTTCCGTCAATAATCCTATTCTTATCCTTAAGTTGTTTTTCTTTAACATCTGTTTTATCAGTACCGCTTTCAAGTGAATCATATGTTACATGCAGGTTGTCTTCTAAACTTTTTATATTTTTTATAACAATTCCTTGTGAGGTTGAAACACCAGAATTACTAAGAAGCTGTTCAAATTGATTTTCATATTGCTGTTTTATTAACTCCTGCTGATTTATATAATAATCATAATCAGAACTGAATACATCAATATATGCTTGAAAGGCCATATCCTTTGATTTGTTTATACTTTGCTCATTCTCTTGTAGCTTTGCATACTCTGCATATGTACCTTGTAAATCTTTTTTTTCTCGAAGTAGCTTTAATTCATAAACAGAATCTCTTAAATCTGCAATTTGAGAAACGTACTGCTGATGTTGTAGCATTGTATCATTATTTTTGACAAAAAGACAATTCTCCCTATTAACGTATATCTCAGCTTTTTTTAGAACCGCAGATGCCAATTCTGCTTCATATGTTTTTGCCGTAAGAAGACTTTGCTGCATGTTTTGCTGTGCTGTATCCTTATCAGCTCCAGTAGATGCATTCATTTCAAGCTCATAAGTTTTCGCTAAAGTATTATATTGATCCACAAGTTGTTTGTAATATGCGACACTCTCACAAATGCTATCATATTGAAGACAATATTGCTGGTATTGCAAATTATTACTTTCAAGGGAGAGTTCATTAATTTGTTTATCAAGACAATTTTTATTATATGAATTTTGAAAATCACTATAGGTGTAAGTAGTATTTTTTTCTTCTCCATAGGATAAATTATATTCATCATCAAGACTCCAACCGTCTAACTTTATTATATTTGAATTTACTGGTTCAGCAGCTTCCGCACTATTTATAAACATCGTAAGAAAACTAATTATCAACAATTTAGCAAGCATTTTTCTATTAAAAAATTTATTTTTCATGAATTTGCCCATGTCCCACATTCTACACAAGAACTACAAAGGAAATGTACATTTCCTTGACAGAAATGACATGGACTCGGCACCTCCTTTAAATGTATTAGTAATTTCTTCCAACCTTAAATAACTCCATCTAATCCAGCAAATTAATCTCCTCAAGAAAGTACCTTAAAAAGCTTTTTTGTTTTGTTATAACATTTACCTCACACAACATGCCTATCTTAATTTCTCCTTGCTTTCCTGACTTGCTTAGAAGCTTTGCATTTGGAACAGTAGCCTCAACAGTATAAAAACTCTGTCCTGTGCTCTGGTCTGTTATTGCATCCTTCGATATACTGGTTATTTTCCCTGTCACCTGTCCATACTCACGATATGGAAGTGCTGCAAAACTGTACTTTACTGTATCTCCTGTATGTATTTCTCCTATATCTTTATTATTTACTAATATTTGCATTGTAAAGGCAGAATTCTTGTCTGGTATAACCGTCAAAATCTCATTTCCACTTGCTAAAAAGTCTCCTTCATATATTTCTGACACTACATTTACTACACCATCTACATTAGCTCTGACTATTGCATTATTAATGTCTAGTTGTAGCTTTTTTATGTTCTGTTCAATTGTGGCAATATTGTCTGTGGTAATTTTTATTTTTTCATCCGTTGCAACAATTTCCTGCACTCTAGTTCTTTCAACCAATGAATAATCAAGCTTTTTTTCATTCTCCCCTGCGGCATCTGTTATCGTTTTTAATTCAGCCTTTCCCAAGGTTATATTAAGCTCCAGTGAATTAATACTGTCTGTAAGTTTTTCTATTAAGTCTGAAGCTGCCTGTCTCTCTTCAAGATAAAGCTTTTTTAAAGTATTCTCTTTATCATTATCATTTAATTCCAATAGAGTTTCTTTATCTAATGTACCTGAAACACTGCTTTCCAGCTCTGCTACTCTTATTTCTTTTTCACTGATAGTTTTATTAATATCTGATAGAAAGTTGCTTCTGAAATTGATGTACTCACCTTCTGCCTTTTGCATCTGTATTCTTGCACTTTCAAGCTCAGACTTTGATATAGCAACATCACTTAATGCCTCATACGCCTCATATACACGTTTTTGCTCCTCATAAGTACTTCTGAGAGTATTAAGTTTATATTGATAATCAGTGTAAAGAGATCTATGCCTGTCACTTGTTGAAAAATAGTTTTCTTCTTCATTTACACACTTTTTCAGAGTATTATATGCACTTAATATTGCTTTTTCCTCTTGCAGCGATTGCTTTAAAGCCTCAAAACTATTTTTTTTAATCTCACTTGATTGTGAATTATATTTACGTTCAATTTCTCTCTGAGAAATTAGGTAGTTTTCATACTTTTTGCCATAGTTACTTTCAATTTCACTATTGCCATTTAAGTAGTTTTTTTTGTCATCCAATGATTTAATATAATTATTAAGACAAGATATTTCAGTCTGGCATTTGGAAAGTTGACTACTATTGATACTTTTTTCCTCGTTTAGCTTTGTTATCTTATAATTTGTGTCAGACTGTGAATATTGTATATCTAAAAGCAACTTTCTTACCTTTTCATAGTACATAGGCTCAGTACTTTTATCGAACTCATTGACACCTGTCATAATAGATTTTCTGTATATATTTAAATTTGATAATTCTTTTTGAAGGTCTGAAAGCCGTTTACTTTGAGCCTCTTTCTCTACTAAAAGATTATCGTGCTTAATTGTGTATAATACATCGCCCTCTTTTACTGTTATACCCTGCTTAAAATTTACATTTTCTACTTCTCCAGCAACAATATTTTTAACTGTGCTTATGCCTGATTCCGGTCTGACCTGCCCGCTTGACTTAACTACAATTTCTTTTTTGCCAAAGCCTGCCCATACAACTGCAACCACTACCAGTGCAATAATAATATATGTAAATATCCATACAAAGGAATGAGGCTTTGCCTGATACATCTCACGACTATCTGTAAGCTCGTTTATATCTATTAATATATCTTTCATGCTACTCATCCTCCTTTTCCAAACTGATTGTAGGGATTCCAAATCCTGCTGGAATCGGAACAGTAGATGTTGCTACCTGTGAAAATGTATTAACTTCATTTACCTCAGCTTCTTTATTTTGAAATGTGTTATCGCCTATTTTTTTATCCAATGATTTAATTATATCGTCTGCATTTTTTTTAGTACTGTCTTCAAGATTATCAGGCAGTTGTTCTTTCCAGAGTTCAAAATATCTACCTCCGCCGTTCATTAATTCATTGTGGCTGCCAGTTTCTATTATCTTCCCTTCTTCCATAACATATATCCTGTCACAGCGTTTAATGGTGCTTAACCTGTGAGCAATTATTATTGTAGTAACTCCCTCGCATACTGTTTCAATGGTTCTTTCGATAGCTTTTTCGGCAATAGAATCTAAATTACTAGTAGCTTCATCCATTATGAATATATCAGGCTTTTTTAGTATGGCTCTTGCTATTGCCAATCTCTGTTTTTGACCTCCAGATAAATTTGCACCGTTTTCTTCTAAATTAGTTTCATATCTCAAAGGAAATTTATTTATAAAATCGTGAGCCTGCGCCATCTTGCATGCCTCGATTATTTCTTCCATTTCAAGATTTTTGTTTCCCAGACATAAATTTTCTCTTATCGTGCCACTGAACATAAATATCTCTTGTGATATGTATGCAATCTTTTCTCTCAACGAATCATAATTTATGTCTTTTACGTTGTAGCCCTTTATGGTTATTTCACCATTTTCCCAAGGATAGAGATTCATCAGCAGCTTAACTAAAGTAGTTTTTCCCGAGCCGCTCTCCCCAACAAATGCAATCTTCTCTCCTTGTTTTATTGTTAGGTTTATTTTATCTAATACCAATGCACGGGTTCCATATCTAAAATCAACATTTTGAAAACAAATATCACCTTTTAAGTCTGAAGGCTTTATCTGCTTGTCCTCATTTTCTCCTTTTTCCAGTGCAAGATCAAATATCTCACCCAGTCTGTCAGATGCTACAATTGCAGTTTGCATCATGGGTTGAAGATTTATCAGATTCTTTATCGGATCAAGAAAATATCCAAGCAATGCATTAAAGGACAGCAGCTGTCCAGCTGTCATATTGCCATGGATTACATTCCATGCACCTACCCAGAGAATAACAACACCGCCTGCCATAGCTGTAAACCCAGTTATAGAACTTCTTACATTATTTATTATACCGCCCTTAAATATAGATCTGAGTAGCTTTACAAACTTACCTTCAGTCTTTAGCGACGCTTCTGACTCAGCATTAAAGGTTTTAACCGTCTCAATTCCATTTAGTGATTCAACCAGATATGAGGTTAGTTGTGCATTTTGCTCCATTTGCTCTTGGTTAACAGCTTTAATCGGCTTGTTAAAGGCAAAAACAATTACTGCATAAATAGCTGCTATTATTACTGAGATGACAAAAAGCATAGCATTCTGCGTATATAAAATAATTGCTCCTGCTATAGCCATTAAGGTATCAATCATTATTGTAAGTGTTGCACCTGATATAGCATCTCGAACCTTTGAAGCATCCATAAAACGTGATACAATTTCTCCAACCTTTCGTGTTCCGAAGAAATTCATCGGGAGTCCAAGAACATGCTGATAATACCCTAATATAAGCGGAATATCTATCTTCTGTGAAAGATATAACACCATGTGTGAACGGAACGCTCCAAGTAAGGTTTGAAATAAGTATAGCAATATAATCCCTATTGATATTACATGCAGGGTTTTTTCAAGATTGTACTGAAGTATATCATCTAAAAGAAACGTAAAATAAAACGAAGCTGCAATACCTAGTAGCGTATATATTAGCGATGTAAAAAATATATTAATGAGAAGCTTCTTTTGTGGCAGCAATAAATTAAAGAAACGCGAAAAAAGCCCCTTTGTTTCATCACCTTTGGTAAATGTGACATTAGGAACCATTAAAATAAGTACACCTGTCCATATTTTGAAGAAGTCTTCCGGCGTATATTTTACAATGCCCTTTCCTGGATCAGCGACTATTACCTGCTTTTTAGTAATTTTATGTATAACTACATAGTGCAAAAGAGTACCTTCTACAACTACATGTGCGATGCAGGGCAGTGGAAATTCCGAAAAAAATGCTTCCTGATTGCCCTTTACGCCCTTAGCTGTAAAACCAAGCCCCTCAGCTGCTTTAATTACACCATACGCATTTGTTCCTTGCTTATCAGTTCCGGCAACTTCTCTTATTTTCGTTATTGATGTTTTAAAGCCATATTGTTTACTTATCGTCGCAAGACATGCCGCACCGCAATCGGTAATGTCATGCTGTTTGATGCAATAGTAACGTTTGAACGGATTTTGCATGGTTTAAATCTCCATTTGTATATGACTTCTTTATAAAATTTTGCCAAAACGATGTGAACTACTAATATTTTAGCCATTCACACCGTCTCTCTTATAATGTTACTATAGTTTATCTAATTTGTAAATATTGCTAAAACATACTCTTTTCAAAGAAAATCAGACTAAATAACACTTAACGTATCTTTATTTTTGACCCATAAATTAATTATATAAGCCACTGTCCCATGGCTTATACAACTAATTACAGAATGTTGGGGTTCATTCCAATGTAAACATCAATAATCATATCATCAGGTGACATTCCCGGCAGCATGTCCTTAATCTGCACATTATAGCCAGCTGTTATTTGCTGTAGCTTATTCTGATTAATATAAGCTAGCATTTCATTATATGTATTTTGTATAATTGATGGATTTCCCTCATGCCTTGCATAAAGAGCATTCACTATATGAAAAACAGGCTTCAGTGTGTACTCACCTAGCACTGTAATTTCCTTGTCTAAAGGTATTAGTATTTCCATATCCAAAATAGACTGTCCGTTTAAAGTCTCTATTGCAAATGTAGCAGTAACTACTGGTCCTGCTTTCTTAGCTCCATTATCTTGAAGAAATTTACCTATCTTCATCATCTCAGAATTAACATCTTGTTGAGTCACTTTTTTTCTTAATGACAAAACATTTTCTAGTTTAATTTCTTTTCCTGCCTCTATTAATGCCAAAATAATCAACTCCTAATATTTTATTTGCACTGTAAAGATATCCTGTAATTTCTAAAATATAATATTTTTATATAAATATTATATTAATGCATTCTTTTTTTATAATCAACACATTATTTTTAGTTTCCCCCATTTATAGCTGATTTAAATTATTTGAATAAATCTAACGCCTTGTCAATCTTACACTAATTGGCTACAAATTATATTTTTAGACCTAATAAAAAGTTTTACTCTGGTGGCTAAAAAATAATAATTTAAATTGATATAAACGAAGAAAAATGTTACAATATTTTTAATAATATTAACTTTTTTACAAATGTAGTTTAGTAATACAACTTAACCAATATGTTTATTAGTTGTTTAATCTATATAAAAATATATTATATAGTAAAATATACTATAATCCGAAAATTACATTTTAAAACTAGTATTTGTGCTCATGATAACTTTTTACTGATTAAATACTATAAAAACCAAAAGACCTTATTATTGCAAATAAACTCCAAATAATCACACGAAAGTATAATGTGACATAAATGAACCAACTTCACAGTCAGACATATAGCAAAATGTTTCTGAATTTTTATGTAGGAAATAGTCCAAAGATACTTAGCTCGTATATCTGGCTTAGTCAGTATGCAAGGTCGACATTGTATAAATGGCGAAGTCTTGATATAAATCAGAAAAAGGAGATTAAAAAATGACAAAACAATTAAGATTAGACGGTTTTTGTGAATTGTCACAAAATGAGATGGAGCAAGTTGATGGTGGGGGATTTGTTGCTTTTGTATATGCTTTAGGTTTTATTGCAGGCACATCACCTTTGGCAGTATGCGTAGGTGCAGGTCTAGTAGTTGTTGGTGCAGGTCTATGTATCTATGATGCATGTACAGATTAAGGGGGAGATTATATGAACAGTATGGATAACTTTATTAGTATTTCTAGTGCTGATTTGGAGGCTATAAACGGTGGAGGAATATGGGGACAGATTGGCGGAACTCTTATAACAGTCGGAGGAGTAATCGCAACAGGTGTTAATCCAGTTTCAGTTGCTATTGGTATAGTTGCCCTTGGAGATATTTGGGTATACTAAATATAAGCGTTACTTATACACCAAATATGACTATATATTTATAGTTCTTAATTGGTGTATAAGTAACTATAGAAAAAATGAGGGAGATTTTATGACGAGCAAACTTGACAAAAATAATTTGGAAAAAGCATTAAAAAAGAAATGGCTTAAAAATAATATAATAATAATAAGTACAATTATGTTGGCTTTTTTAGCAATATACATAATTGCTAAAATGTTTAACAACTATATTGTTATTGGTCTAAATACTATATTAATTTTTCTTGCCTACTTTTATATTAGAAATAAAATGATGATTTTCGTTGAAAATGAAATATATGGTAAAAAAAAGCACTAAAGTTTTTATTTTTCCACTTTAGTTTTTAATAGATGGTTTACATTGCATAACACTTAGCATAACAAATAAATTTTAGAGCACCGTATATTCTCTTTGTATTTCATAGTATTTCTGCTACAAATATCACCCTTCTTTATCAACTACTTATATAAATCCAAAAACACTGCCTCTTCATATATAGTCAAATTTATATTTGAAAACGGATGGCGATCTTCTAAAGTTTCTAAAGAACTTGGTACCTATGCTCACTCTAGAAGAAAAAGATCTAATTGAGTGGGCAAAAGAGTATGTACTATTTATATAAACAACATTTTACACTAATTTAAAAATATGTTATGCTTTGTATAATTAGGTCAATTCAGGTATTAATTTAATAAATATTTTAGGAGGTACTTTTTTATGTGGAAAAAACCATCAATACAAAAACCAGACTTTACAAAAGTAAATTTAGATGAAATGTCAGAGAGAGAATCACAAGAAATAAACGGAGGCTACATTAAACCAGATATTTTTATACCAGATATTTTAAAACCAATATTAACTGGACTGGTAGCTAAACCGTATGAAATTCCTAAGCCCTATGAAATTCCTAATAAATTTGATACAGATAGAATGTAATATAAATACAAGTAAGTTAATACATACTCAAGATCAACTTTAACAGAAAATATCTTGAATTGACCTAACTATATAAATTGGTAGTTACAAGGAGTAAATCTATGCAAATTGTTAGCGAAAATTTCTATTTATTTGATAATTATACAAATTATTTGTATAAAGTTGAAAATTATGAATCAATTATTGAAAATAGTCAAGACACATATATTTTATTTAATCCATCAATCCATTACTGGATTACATTAGATGAGATAGGTGCTTCGATATACAATGCAATTCATGATAATAATAATATGAGTATTGTGAAAGAGAAATTAATAAATCAATTTCAGATTACTGATTCAATATTTCAGGAAGATGTTATACCTTTTGTAGAAGAATTGATAAAAAACAGATTTCTGTCAGATAAAAAAACTCCTGCTGAAGCTAATTGGATGAATGAGCTCTATGATATTAACACAGTAGAAAAATATCCATTTAACGAAATCTATATAAGTCTGTCAGATAAATGCAATTTGAACTGCATATATTGCTTTAATAAGGAAGAAAGACATAAAAGACTAAATAACAACTCTAACTCTAAGATATCAAAAGATAAAATTATTGAGGTATTAAAAGAATTTAAGAGTATGAACGGTTATAAGGTTATTTTTACTGGCGGAGAACCTACACTTAACAAAGAATTGGTTGAAATTTGTAATGAAGTAAAAAAAATAGGCTTAGAAACCCATTTTATAACTAACGGTACTCTTTTAAATTCTATAGATATTGAAAAACTCTCTGAATGTGTTGATAGTTTTACAATAAGTTTAGATAGTGTTATAGAAAAAGAACTTGAAGTATTGTGGGGAAACCCTAATACTGTTTTAGAAAACAATATTTTTGTAGCACTAGAAAAAATAAATGAATTTTCATTAAATAAGAAGAAATTATCCATAACTATAAAGCCAATTGTATCAGCAGTAAACATTAATTCTCTAAGCAAGCTTGTTTCTGTAATAGAAGAAAAGTTGTGCAATTGCAAGCTCTCTTGGGCAATGACTCAATTTAGTAAAATAAATGATTTAAAAGTGGATAATTTACTTTCGATAACAGAAGATCAGTATATAAAAAGTGTTGCTCAAAGTTTACGCAATACTTATATCGGTGAATGCAATGAAGATAATGAGCAGGCTGAAAAAATAATCTCCGGTAAAATAAATGTTTTTTCATTTTGTCACGGTGGTAGATTAATTCCACCTAACATTCCCAGCCGTCTTGCCTGTTATCCATCCTTTTATATCAATGGCAATGGCGATGTATATCCGTGCCAATGCTTTGAAAACGATGAATACATTCTAGGAAATATACATAACGATTCTTTATCAACTATGTTCGAAAATGAGATTTTCAAAAAAATCCGAGCAAAATTACCAAAAAACCAGATCGATGATGAGTCATGCTTGAAATGTGAATTTAGATTCCTGTGCACAAACAAATTAGGTCCATGTGCAATTAACAAGGATAAGGACAAAACAAATTGTAAGCAAATAAATATACAAAAATTATACCTTCAGACTCAGTTAGATGTATTATAACTTTTTTCTAACCAATTTTGTATCTTTCTTTAAAATTTTTTGTAAATTTCGAAAAAACATTAATATTTTAGCAGAAACATGTTTCATTGAGTATAGTATCCATAATATAATAAAGAAGGGACTCATAATACCTATATTTAAATTTATTGAAAGAGGTGTATGCTATGGAAAAAGAAAATAAAAAAATGGTTGAACTGAGTGATGAGGAATTACTCGATATGGTTGGAGGTTTTGTTTCAGGCTCCATTTCAGCAGCTATAACGAATCCACCAATAAGATTGTTTTATGGAATTAAAATTCCAGGCGATATAGTGAAGCCACTATACGGTATCGAACCAGGCCCAATTTTACCATTGTATGGTATTAAACCAATTGATAGTTTGAAATAATTTCTTGAACTGATAATATTTTAATTAGCACAAAGTACATATTATTCTTATAGGTATTATGAAACTTAGGATGCGGTTATTTCCGCATCCCCCCATCAAATAGGGAGGATAAGATGAGTGTAGAATATAAACCCATTACAGGGGTATGGGAAATAACAATGGGGTGTAACTTAAGATGCAAGCATTGCGGGTCATCCTGCGAAAATTCACTTTCTGATGAACTCACTACAGAAGAAGCCTTGAATCTCTGCGACGATATAGCAAAGCTGGGGTTTCAATGGATTACACTATCTGGTGGAGAACCAACTACTAGAAAAGACTGGGATCTCATTGCAAAAAGATTAAACGATAATGGCGTAATACCTAATATGATTACAAATGGCTGGCTAATGAACGATGAATTAGCAAAAAAAGCTAAAGCTTCAGGAGTAAATACCGTTGCACTTAGTCTAGATGGACTTAAAAACACACATGATTTTATAAGAAAAGAAGGCTCCTACGATAGAGTCATGAGTGCAATTGATATTTTAAAAGCAAATGGCTTAAATTGTTCAGTAATTACCACTATTAATAACATTAACTTAAAAGAGCTTGACGAAATACATGATATCCTTTCCCAAAAGCATATTTTCGGATGGCAGCTGCAACTAGGTCTTCCTATGGGTAATATGTCTAAAAACTCCGAGCTGGTAACTCAACCTCATCATATTGATGAATTAATTGATTTCGCCTACAACGCCATGATTAAAGGCGGTATTGAAATTCAGCTTGCAGATTGTGTAGGTTACTTTAACAAAAAAGAAATTGAAATTAGAAAAAAAGCACGAGAAGGCGATGAATATTCATGGAGTGGTTGTGCCGCAGGTAAATATGGGTTAGGCATACTAAATAATGGAGATGTTGTAGGGTGTACTTCTATCCGAAACAGAGAGTTCATTGAAGGAAATATTCATGAAAAATCTTTGATAGATATATGGAATGATCCAACAAGTTTCTCTTGGAATCGTGAAATGACAAAGGATAAGCTATCGGGCATTTGTCAAAAATGTCTTTTTGGCAACAGATGTCTTGGTGGCTGCGGAAATACAAAGCTAACAATCGGAAAATCAGTTTATGCTGAAAATACTTACTGTTCATATAATCATGCGCTAAAAAAAGCAGAATCCCAATTTGAAAGGCTATCTGATGTTCAGACAATGCTTGAAAAAGCAAGGAAATTTGCTGATAATAACAGCAATCAGCTAGCAGAGCTTCTATTATCAAAAGTACTCTTGGCAGAGCCTGATAATGAAGAAGCATTAAAAATATACGGATATGTTTCTTTTATGCTAGAAAACTATAAACAGTCTTTTGAAGCCAATAAAAAGCTAATTGATAAACATCCCTTAGATCCATATATAAATAAGGGGTATGGTCTATCTATGGCAAAGCTAGGTGATATTGATAATGGTATTTTATACCTAAAGAAGGCTATTGAATTATCTGACAGAAAATTCATGGACCCCTTCCACGATCTTGCTGTTGTTTTATGCGAAAACGGAAGAAATAAGGAAGCCTTATCTGTGCTTGAAGAGGGTCGTTCAATTTCAGAAGAATTCAAAAAAGAAAGTGAAGCTTTTTATCAAATGCTGAAAGCGTAAATATGTTTTCTTTTAGCAATTATAGGGGCTATCTAAAACAGAATAGTTTATCAGCATTTTGTTTTGAATAGCCTCAACACTTTTTAATTATAATTTATATGCTTAATTTCTTTAACTACATTATCTTCTTTTAGATTAATATATTTTTTAATTTCTGGGAAATAATAATAGATGTTAAAATTACCACATCTGCTATAAGGAGATAATTTATGCCTCAGAATCTAGTTGAAAAAACATTTTTGCAAGCTCCTGAATCTTATTGGATGGCTTCTACACCAAAAACAGATTATCCTCAGCTCAAGGAAAATATTAAAACCGACATTTTGGTAATAGGTGGAGGTATCACTGGAATAACAACAGCATACCTTCTTCAAAAAGAAGGATTAGATGTTGTTATTATTGATACTAACAGAATTGCAGCCGCAACCTCCGGACATACAACAGCAAAAATCACATCCTTGCATGATTTAATTTATGCTAAATTGATAAAACAAGTCGGCAACGAAGGTGCATATAAATATGGTGAAATAAATGAAAAAGCTATTAATACAATAGCTGATATAGTTTCAAGTAATAATATACAGTGTGATTTCAGTAGACAGCCCAATTATGTATTTACTCAAGACGAAGATTACATTGAAAAAATAGAGGAAGAAGTAAATGCAGCTCGTTCTTTAGACCTACCTGCATCATATAAATCAAATTTGCCATTACCTATTGAAATTCAGGGAGCTATTTGTTTTGATAATCAAGCACAATTCCACCCTAGAAAATATCTGCTTGCGTTGGCTGATATATTTGTTAAAAAAGGTGGTAGGATATTTGAAAATACAACTGCTTTAGATATACATCATGGTGAAAATTGTATAACATCAATAAAAGGTGACTTAAAAATTACATCAAATAAAGTAATAGTAACAACACAGTTTCCGTTTTATGATGGCGGAGGACTTTATGCCACAAAAATGTATGCTGAACGCTCTTATATAGTGGCTGCCAAATCACCGAATAAATTCCCTGGTGGTATGTATATATCTTATGAAGATCCTAGTAGATCTTTGAGATATCAACCAATTGAAAACGATGAACAGCTTATTTTAATTGGTGGTGAGCATCACAAAACAGGTCAGGATGATAAAGAAAATGACCATTATAAGAACTTGATATTATATGCAAGCAATACTTTTTCTGCATTTGATATTCCATACCGTTGGTCAGCACAGGATTATACTGTCATGGATGACGTTCCCTATATCGGATATATTACTTCTGAAAAACATAATATATTTGTTGCAACTGGTTTTGCTAAATGGGGTATGACTAGTAGCACCTCTGCGGCTATGATCATTAGAGACTTAATTTTATCAGGCAACAGCGATTATAATTATATCTTCTCGCCTTCTAGGTTGAAGCCTGTTTTTTCTAAAAACTTTTATGAACAAAATTTAAATGTTGTAGAGAATCTTATTGCAGGAAAAACAAAATCTTTACCAGAAGAATTTAGTTTAGAATTAGAAGAAGGCAAACCAGTCAAAGTAGATGGAAAAAAAGCAGGCGCCTATCGAGACAAAGACGGCAATATATTTGTTGTTGACACAACTTGTACACATCTGGGCTGTGAAGTACGCTGGAACTCAGCTGAAAAAACATGGGATTGCCCATGCCATGCATCAAGATTTGACTACAAAGGCAATGTAATTGAAGGACCAGCGATAAAGCCATTAGAAAGGCTTAGATAGCTGTTTTAATGAAATGAGACCTAGGTAGTTGTTAATACTCAAGAAGTAGTTGATATGGTGTGTCATCTATTTTGATGGCACAACTATATCTTCTTACTGTCCTCAGTACCCCAAAAAGGGCATAAAAAAAGCGCCTATAATAAGCGATTTATTTTTACTTTTGGACATCAATTTTTAACTTGTATCTTTCAGTTTATTTATCTTGCTTTAATTGATATAGCAGCTTTAATTATTCTAGTCGTTATAATTTTTCTAGATTATTTTTTTACTTTAAATTTTTCAGAAGCACTATGGTCTATGCAATCTTCACATCTTAAATTTACAACCTTCAGTTTTTTAGTTTCATTTACTGGCAGATTGTAAACAACTGAACCACAACTTCTGCATCTAATTGTTTTAAACTTATACATATATCTCCTCCTTCCATAAAGTCAATTACTATCGTCTAAAGCCTCCTATATGTTATAAAATAAGGTTTAAACCCAAAATGCATTAAAAGCATAATTCGCCTAAACCGTAATTGGCTTTAGTAAAATACGATTGAAATCCTTGCCTCAAATAATATACTCTATTACCTCTAATAAGACGCTTAAAATCATCTCACTATAAGAAGCATGTTATTTTTAAGTTTTTAACCGTTGGGTTTCTAAGAGTTGTACTAAACTCACTATCGACTGATAGCATTGAATTTTCAACTTAATAATTAACTTTTCTATTTATACATATTATATCAGTTATTTGTTACAATTCAATTAACATAGGATTAAGAAAATATTAAATTATGTAAATCAAGAAATTCTTACAATCCCTTAAGTCGCTCTTTCAGTTGTTTTAGCTCTTTTAGCTCTTTCCTCTCTGTTAGTTCAGCTCCCTATATTGACATTTCTCGTTTTAATATCTCTATTTTGATATCGTTGTTGCTTAAAGTAAATTTGCTGATTGCGTTTCTCCTTTAACTCAATTACGATAAATGGCAGATACATTAGCAGCCAAAGCATACAACCCAATAAAAATGTGGGAAAAAGATATCCCGGACTACCAACTATATTAGCAAAGAACTCCATAATTGAACCTGGTGCAGGATATCTCAAAAAGAAGTAATTTCCATCTGTAATATAATTGATAGGCAATATCATTAATGCCAATCCAAAAAGCAGTGCTACTGCCTTTGGTAGATTTCTGATGTTAGGTCTAAATCTAATGCCGAAAATTAAAAATATAGGAATGAAACATATTATGCCATGAATAAGCATTGACTGTAGATATATATATGAAAAATTTGGATAATAGTACACATCCGGAGTAATCAATGTCAAAAATGATGGAGCTAGCCCCATAGCATATGAGTATTCCATGAGCAACTTATTTCTTGTAAAAATCATAATAGGCAAAATCACACTCATCAGACTGCATAAATGAAGCGGAAGAGCATATCCAAATGAGAAATGTCCAACACTCTTGTACCATACCATCTGAGAAATCTCCAGTAATGGTAGCATCAAGCTGGTTAACGTAATAAACCTCCACTTTATTTTCAAATTCATATCTTTAAAAATAAGAGTTAGAATTATCCCCAAAATAATGACTATGCTAATAGTTAAAATATGCTGGTTGGAAAAGATATTGCTATGTAGTTCCTTCGGAATGTCATCTATATATGCAAAAAAATAATTTTTCAAAATAGTTCCTCCTGACATCTTATATTTTAATTAGTGAGTTTTAACATTTATACTAATTTGTATTAAAGTGTGGAATCACATTTAAAACAGCTGAATATGCGGCATTATGGCAAAGTCCGCAAATATTGTTCAAAACTATTTTATGCAGGTAAGTTGCTTTAATAATTTATATTATTTAAAATTACATTTTATACTAAATTAAATTATCTCAGCTCGCTGATAAATATTTTCTACAGTATTGGTCAACTTTTGTAAACTTTTTAAATATAAGTTGACTTTATCCATATGGTATAAGGTCTTTATTACTTCCCCACCATATTCCTAGTAAAACTTTTTACTAAGAATGTAGCGACGTAACCTCTATATTCCAAGTATGCCAGGGTTTTAATGTATTTAATATTTTTCTCAAGAATTAAGATATATTCAACAAAATTTGAGCATTTTTTAGCAAAAGTCGACAAGCCAAAATTAACTTTTTCTAATACAATTGAGATGTGCTTTATTTCAGCAAATAAAAGTAAAGACTATTTGCTCTGTTTTTTGTCGGAGCTCAAAAAGTGTTGCTTTTATACATTAGCAGTAATCATTTTAACTTATACAAAATCGGGGATAATACAATGAATAAATTGGAAAACTTTACTCAGCAAGAAATCAAGAAAAGTTTATTTTTAATTACAGCCGCTGTTATTTTCGGCAAAGTATTTTATGTGACCATTAACGGTGCACCCTTTACCGGATTTTTGCGTGAATTAGGTGCTAATGACTTGTTATATAGCATTATTGCTGCTACTCCATATCTAGCAGGAGTTTTACAAATATTTGCATCATATGCCTTAGAAAAAACAGGTAAACGAAAAATAATGTTTCTGATTTCAGGTTATGTTCATAGACTAATATGGATTCCAATTGTCTTAATGCCTTTACTGGTCCCCAGCGAAAAAAAGAATATTGCTTTGATGATAATAACCGTACTTATTATTATTTATTCAATAGCAAACTCAGTTGTAAATATCAGCTATAATTCTTGGATGGGTGATATTGTTCCATCAAATCAAAAAGGTAGTTTCTTTGGTAAAAGGACTGCAATATCTGCTGTAACAGGTATTTTAGCAGGGGTAGCCTTTGGTAAATACCTTGATAATATAAGTTCAATGGTAGGTTTTGCAATTGTTTTTATAATAGCATCAATATTTGGTGCATTGGATGCCAGCTGCTTTATTGGCGTTAAAGAACCGCCAATGACCCCTCCAGAAAAAAATTCTTCATTTATTACTATGCTTATTGAACCATTTAAAGATAAAAACTACTTAAAACTAATAATATTTTGTTCATGCTGGAATATTGGTTTCAACTTTTCTTTACCATTTTTAAATATATACATGCTTGAGCAGTTAAAAATTGATTATTTTACTATATCAATATTTCAACAATTCTTAGGCGGAATTACAACAGTGTTCTTTATTAGTAAAATTGGAATACTTTCTGATAAATATGGAACTAAGCCAATCTTGCGTTTATGCTGTTACTTTGTATGTATATTGCCACTGCTGTGGTGTATTGCAACTCCATCTAGTTATATTGTTGTAATGTCGATAAGTTTTATGCTATTTGGAATATTTGGTCAAGGAATTATGATTTTGTCAAATAACTTTTCCATATGGCTTGCTCCAGAGAAAAACAGATCAATGTTTTTAGCTAACTTCTCAATTATTACAATGCTTTCAAGCGGCATTTCATATATTTGTGCAGGTACCTTTATGGAAGTTTCAAAAGATTTAATTTATAAAGCTAATACTGCTATATTTGGCAGTCAAGTTCTTAGCAATTTTCACATTCTGTTTATAGTTTCATCTATCCTTATGATATGCTCCATAATTTTTGTACTCCCAATGGTATACGATAAGGAAGAGAAGAATATCAGCCTCTTTAAAAGAAACAAATAATAATGCTATCTATCAAATATATAAGATTTAAATACTGCAAGGTATTCTCTTAAAAGTACGTTTGGATATATATACCAGGGGGTTCTAGAGCTTATTCCATAAGGTTCAAGCCCTGCCCTCTTTGCTAGATGTTTTGATCTAAACATATGAAAATCATTTGTGATAATCATTATTTTATCTAGCTTTTTACCTATGGTCTCTTCATAAAGCTTTTTAGAAAAAATCATATTTTCATATGTACTAGTCGATTTCTCTTCCTTAATAATTCTACTTTCAGAAATATTATGGCTCATCAAATACCTTTTCATGCCTTCTGCTTCTGTTATTGTTTCGCCAAATCCCTGACCACCAGAAACTATGGCTACCGCATCGGTATTCCTATTTAAATAATCAATAGCATAATCTAAGCGTTCTTTTAATACCAACGTAGGAGTTTCACCTTTTAATCCCGCTCCTAGTACTATTACACTATCAACTTTCTCATTTTTCTGAGAAACAGAAGAAGTAAGAATTACTGTCATTAAAACTACAAACGATATAAACCATACTATAAATAATCCTAAAAATACTTTCCCTACCTTTTTAAAAAATTTGACGTTTTTCCTATATAGTTCAGTCTTTAGAAATATAATTACAAATATTATGCAAATCCCTCCGATAGAAGGAAGAACAATGCCTGTATCCACATTACCGCTTCTAATAATCAATATAATGGTGTCTATTATACATATAGCAGCTATAATCAAAAATATAATTTTAATAAGTTTACTTCTTTTCACTTTACACCTCTTCTGTATTCTTATTCTAAATACTGCTTTAATTAACTCAAACTTCGCACATGAAAAATCTATTGGTGTGGTAGCATTACGAACGTGCTTATATACCTAAAAAGGGTTAATGCAGATTTCTCGCTTGCATCAACCCTTAAGCATTCTTACATTCTAAAACTCTAATAAATTACTTTGCTTGTCTGACCTAAGAAATTTATATTTTTTTCCGCTTTCTTCTTTCATAAATTTACCATTAAAGCTAAAGTGATCAGCTTCTACTCCAGTTACTCCATCAACAGTAACCTCCAGCTCCTCTATGTCAGGCAAATTTAAAATAGTCATAGCTAAAATATTAGTATTTGTTATACCTCCAGCGCTTCCACTGTTGAATTTAAGCGCTACCTCCTTCGGTAAATCAACTGTAATTAGTTTTCCATTTACAACAGCTTTATTTATCTTTAAAGTTGTTGATGCTAGTACCTTATTAATAGCAGAAGTGATATCCTCTGAATATAATTTTTTATCAACTACAACTGTGCTAACCTCTTTTGGATTCTCATAATCATCTGCATCATAATAATACAGTTTTAAATCCATAGTATCCTGTACTTCACCAGGTTTATTTGTACTTTGCTCAGAAGCACCTACCGTAGAATCTACAGTTTGGTTTATACTATAATTTGTTGAATCTGATGTATCAACTGCTGTATTACCATTTTTGTTAATGTTTATAGCATATACAAGAAATGCTACAAGTATGATAACAAAAACGAACAGCGCACCAACAATAATTGCTAGTTTTTTATCTTTACTCATTTTGACCTCCTAAGTGTATACAAGATTTAAAATATATTTTATTTTGTTCTTCATTGATGCCTTCAACATATAAATTTCCGGACTCAAGCTCAGAAATGTCTTTGTATAGAGAAATTGTCTCTCCAGCAAGTGCTTCGTTTATATAATTTACCTGTATATTTTCAACCAAGTAAGTACTATGCATTTCGATCGAAAAACAATCAGCAATAAAATCAATGTATTTTGAATTATTTAAGTGACCATTTATATCTATTTCACTATATCCTATTTTTTTGTTATATACAAATATTGAATTGCCATTAGGTTTTAACTTTGCCATTCGTTTATCAATAGCCCTCTGCTCAATAAATGGGGGAAAACCTATATTAACAGAGTCTGTCTTTGCTATTTCACGTTTCTCAATGTCAAGAAGCACCCAACTGGATATTGCGTTTATCAAAACATTTCCATCCTTGTCCTTTACACGGTAGTCTCTTTCAAATTCCAGCTTTTTGGGCCTAATAGGCCATGTCTCAATATATAGTTCATCGTTCCAAATTGGCATTTTAATTACATCAATCATAATACGTGCCATGACCCAAGCAAGACCATGCTCTTCCTCTATATCATCTATACCAACCCCCAAGTTTTTTGAATGCAGACTTGAAATATATTGTAGATAGTTGAATAGAGAGCTTAGTTTCAACCTCTTATAATAATCTGAGTCACCATACTCAACACAAAACATTTTTGTATATAAAGATAATTTATCCATATTTAAATCCATATCTTATCATTTACTGAATACAATTTAATACTATTTCGCATTTAAAATATAGAAAAGACTATATAAAATGATATAGATTAGGAACCTCCCTTGAATCATATAATATTTATTCTACTCATTAGCCTGCTCATGGTTTGTAACCATATTTTCAAAACTTAAGTCATATAATATTTATTCTAATCTTATTCTTTTTAAAAACCTATTTTTATTAGATACTTACCAACCACATGGTCTAAAGGTACACATCCTATAACCCTGCTGTCGGAGCTATTATTTCTATTGTCACCCATTACAAATATACTGCCCTTTGGTACAGTTACTTTATCCTCTGACTCATAGAGCATTGGTTCTTTAATATAATTTTCTTCTAACTCAATGCCATTTCTAATAACTTTACCATCTTTGAACTCAAGTACATCTCCTTCTTTTCCTATAACCCTCTTAATCCAGAAAATTTCATCCATATTTCCTGAAATTTTAGAGACAAAAACATTATATTTTAACGGTTCTATAACATTGTCCCAAAATGTCCTTTCCCTATCTACTCTACTGTCAATTATAACTATATTTCCATAATCAGGTGCACCATGAAATATATTTTGAGTTTTATTTATTATAATTTTATTTTTGTCATGTAAAGTGTTTTCCATAGACGACCCACTTACACTTGTTGGCTGAAATAGAAAAATAATTATAAATAATGCAACAATCACTGCTAATACGACTGTTCCAAACCAATTTAATGTCTCTTTTAATAATTTCATATATTTTCCCCCTATTTACTATATACACACCCCAGCAAATCGTAAAAAACATAATCAAAATGCGTATTCCCCCTACAGAAATAACATGAGCTGCACATACTTTTGATATTTTTATAGAACCCATATTTATAAATTACTCACCTATTAATAAATATGTCTGATAAAACCAATAGCATTTTGTCATTTAACGTACTTTTATTCCAAATATTTTTTTCGCATAACTTCCTACAACAATAGTGTCATTATAAATCGCAGGTGATGATTCAACATTTTGTCCTAATGAAACCGAGTCTAGAGTATTCCCTGTCATCGGGTCTACAAGATGCATATATCCTGCGAAGTCACAGTAAACCATATATGTCTTACTGTCAGAGCTTCTGAAATCAACAGGGGAACACCAGCTATAGGATGCTAGCTTCTTTTTCCAAATCTCTTCACCAGTATTTTTATCAAGCGCAACCATTGTTCCATCACTATTTGAGCCCGTAAAACATATATTAAAAATAACCATATTACTAATGTCATCTTTGCCTAAAACAGGAGTTCCAAGAGCACCACCGTTTATATAATAATTATACACACATTTGTAGTCTTTTTGCCAGATTAATTCCCCTGTCAATGCATTAAATTTTCTTATATTGCAATCAGCAAATGGATTTTTCCCTCCATTACCACGTTTATCTACCTGGTTCGCAGTATATAGGAATACACCTTGTTTAGTTTCCTCTATAACAGTAGTAGCATCTGTATCATCACCAGTTTCATAAATCCAAACCGGCTTCAAAGTGTTTAAGTTGATACATTGCATTGTACCGCCATTATCGTTGAAGTACATATAATTCTTATAAATTGCAGGTGAATTTTCTATACCTTGTTCATCATTATATGGACTTCTGTAACGATATTTAGTTATTTGCGGAGCCATTGTTAAAGTTCCAGCAGTTTTATCAAATTTCGTATTCAATTTTACCCTGTATACCAAACCATTTTCACCGCAGTTTAGCAAGGTATCTGTCTTTTTGTCCAATAACGCTGAGCTGTCATTTGCCCCCCAACCTCTAAAAGCCACTTCATCCCTACCAAATATTGTGTATATTTCCTTCTGGTCAAGGAGATTTATGAATCTGTACTTATACTCTGTATACTTACCACTATTTTCATTTATACCCATACCCGTATATAATACTGGATATCCTCTAGGATCAATCATTGCTGTTCCTTTTATTGGATATCCAATCTCGATTTTATTTCTTGTAGGCTTACCTGTTTCTAGGTCAAGAAAGTATATATTGCCATCAAGTGCAGGATATATTACTTCAACTAAGTCCTTTGCCTTCATATCATCATTTATATTCATTAGCTTTTTAACATCCTCTGACCAATGTACCAGAAGGGGCTGTCCTGTCCATCCGGTTCCAGGCCAAGAACTATTATGAGCCGATATAACGCCAAGTCCATCTTTTTTCCATACAATTTCTAGCTTCTTCTGTGAAACTGTTCTCGAACCAAATGTAGCGCTATCTCTATAGTTATTCCCCCTGAATGCAGTTACACCCTCAAGATCAGAATATTGACTACCTGCTCCAAACTCAATCTTATTCTTTTGTTTTACTGAAAATGAGTGTAGTGGCGTGTTATTTCTAAATATCCATGATTTAATGCTTGTACCGTTTGCAAGTACATTATTAATTGTAAATTCAGAAAATGCCTTTGCACCGTCAAAGGTAGATTCCTCAGTCCATGAGCTCTTTAACTTCTCTAGATCTGTCAGCTCAGCAGGAATAGGGTCTGCAACTGGTTCTGGCTCTGGTTCATCTAATACTGTAGTATTTGCATCTTCAACTGTAGTAT
This sequence comes from Bacillota bacterium, assembly GCA_023444055.1. Classification (GTDB taxonomy): domain Bacteria; phylum Bacillota; class Clostridia; order Acetivibrionales; family DSM-1351; genus Ruminiclostridium. The sequence goes on along the minus strand of JAEZRV010000008.1, from coordinate 60,030 downwards.
TTGCACTTTCAACTGAATTAGATGTCGGAACATTGCTTCTAGCAGATTCAATCTTATCACCAAATAATATCCAAATCCCTGCGGCAACTATAGCAAGGCATAATACTGTTAATAGTATCTTTAATCTATTTGTTACTCTTCTTCTATGTCTTCTCATAATAATATCCATGCCTCAATGTTAGGTCAAGCCTACATTAAAGTACTGGCATGGTTCTCGCTCCTCCTTTTTTTACAAACATAAGCTGTGTTCTATCACCTGTGTTGTTTCATAGTACGTATTCTGCCATATGCGTTTTTTCATAAGCATGTAGATTATTACACGCGTTGTTTCATAAGCATGTGCATTTATTACATGTGTTGTTTCATAAGTATGTGGATTATTATCACTAAGCTTTTTTAACCTATTTTATTTTAACACAAAAACTTAATTTATTTAATTTTAACACCATAAACTTTTTTCGCATATGTTCCTACTACAGCCATGTTATTATAGATTGAAGGTGATGCTTCAACATTTCCACCCACGGAAATTTTATCCAAATCCTGACCAGTTTTAGGATCAATTAAATGCATATCTCCTAAGAAATCGCATAGAATCAAGTATGTCTTCCCATCGTCACTTTTAAAGTCAACAGGTGAACTCCAGCTATAGGCTTTAAGATGTCTGTTCCAAACCTCTTTACCAGTGTTTTTATCTATAGCAACAAGTGTACCATCATTAGTTGTTCCAGTTAGTGCAATATTAAATATAACAATATCACTTATGTCGTTTTTACCAACTACAGGCGTTGCTAAAGCACCACCATTAATATAATTCTGGTATGCACATGAATAATCTCGTTGCCATATAAGTTCACCAGTAAGCGCATTGAGCTTCCTAATATTGCAATCGGCTCTTGTTCCTGCCTTACCCCTCTTATCAATTTCATTAGCAGTATATAAGAAAACGCCTTTGTCTGTTTCCTCTATTGTAATAGTACTATCGGTATCATCACCTGCTTTGTATATCCAGACTGGCTCAAGAGTGTTTATATCAAGGCACTGAATAGTACCACCATTGTCAGCAAAATACATCAGATTCCTATAAAATGCTGGTGAGTTTTCTATTCCCTGATTAGCATTATAGCTACTCTTATATCGATATTTAGTCACTTCTGGGTCAATTGAAATAGTTCCTGCTGTTTTATCAAAATCGGTATTTAGCTTGACCTTATATATCAATCCATTTTCTCCGCAATTGATTAGTGTATCTGTATATCTATTAAGTAATGCGGAAGAGTCATTTGCTCCCCATGATCTAAATGCAACTGGATCACTTCCTTGAAGCGAAAATACCTCCTTTTGGTTTATCAAGTCAAATATTCTATATTTAAAAGGACCTTTTTTCCCGTTATTCTCATTTAAACCTTGTCCAGAGTAGAGGAGAGGATATCCCCTAGAGTCAACCATACCTGTACCTTTAGTAGTAAAGCCAATATTCATCTTTGGTCTTGATGCTTTCCCTGTCTCTATGTCCAAGAAGTATACATTCCCATCAAATACAGGATAAATAACCTCCACTAGGTCTTTTGATTTTAAATCTTCATTTATATTCATTATATTTCTAACTTCATCAGACCAGTGAACTAGCAAAGGCTGTCCAGTCCAACCAGCACCAGGCCAATAGCTATCAACACCTGATACAGCACCAATATCATGAGTCCATACTATTTCCAGCTTCTTTTCTTTTACGTCGCAACTCCCCCAAGATGGAGCAGTTCTGTAATTATTCCCCCTAAATGTAGTCACTCCTTCAAGCTCTGAATACATTTCAGGTGAACCAAAAGCAATATTATATGGAGCTTTATAATCCTTAACAGTTTTGTTTTTTACTAGTGCCCAAAACTGAATATTTCCACCATCTTTAAATGTTTTTTTTGCAGATCCATCATTCATAACTTTCTTTGAAATAAAGCCTTCTGGATTCTTCCAAGATATAATAAGGTCATCCGGATTTGTGCTCTCAATTGGCTCTTTTTTCGGTTCAGTTGTCTTTAATGCCTGTTGCTGGGATTCTGTTGAGACACTCACACTGCTTGAATCAGTCTGTGATTGAGTTAACGATGCCTTTTCAGATTGCTCCGCACTAATTGGTTTTAACCCTGGAAATTTTCCAAAATACATAAGCACCAAGGCTGTTAACGATAGTATTAATACTACAGTAAATACTATCAATGCAGGAAGCACACTTTTCTGTTTTGTTCTCTTTGATCTCATTCGCATTTCTCCATTTATTCACTATTAATTCTAACCATTATCTGGGTTTTAAATAATCACTTACATATTATATCAGAATGAACTAAATAATTATATTGAATTTTGACTAAAAAACTATAGTTTAAACATCTAATAATACTTAATTTTTAACAAAGAATAAAGAGAGATACACTAAAGTGTCTAAACATATAGTTTAATAAAAATCAGTCATGTGATGTAAAACGTGTGGTACATGAGGTAAGACTCTTTAAATATCTGTTCAAGATTATTTACATGTAATCTAGCCTGTTGTTATAGACCTTACCATTTATATAGATAACTATAAAGTTACTATTTGCTATATTCAATGAGTAATCTTAATCATAGTAATGAGAACAAATACATCATGTATAATTCCCATAATGTCATCAAATAATATTAAAATCTCGTTGTCTTAAAATTTTTAAAAACTACTGGAGGAAACTATGGGAAAAAACAAAAGTACAAAATCAGACGGAGTAGAAAATTTCACTAATACACAGGATTTAGGTGATCAGAAGCGCATACCACGTGGTGCAATGGCAGCAGGAAATCCCAACACGCAGAAAAAATAGTACCTAAACAAGAGCTGTTACAGTTATCACACATCACTATAGTCTAAAACAAAACATAAACCTATGAATGAGCTTAATCTATTCATAGGTTTATATTTTATATCAGAAAATTTTATTAATTAATTTATATACTTAAGTCCTTTGTTATCCCAGTAAATATGATACCTATCGCAACTGCACCGGCATCAGGATGGTTGATACTTCTTTCTCCCACATAGCTTGCTCTGCCCTTAGAAGCCACCATTTCCTTTGTCTTTTCAGCTCCATCCACAGCTGCCTGTGCACCTTTTTTCATAGCAGTAAGCATTTCCTCACCTGCTTCTGCACTGTTTTTCAATGATTCCACTGTTGGTATCAAAGCATCAAGCAAAGTTTTATCTCCTAGCTTTGCTCCGCCTCTTTTCTGAATTCCATCCACCGCATTTTGCATCATCTGTGCTAATTCAAAGAGATTTAGCTCCTTCTTTCCTGCAGCATATTTTGCAGCACTTCTGAATGCAGAGCCCCAAATTGGTCCAGATGCTCCTCCACAGTATTCAGTAATTACCATACCACAATCTTTAAGAAAAGCACCAATATCGTCCTTTGAAAGTTCATTCCAATCTTGCTTCAGTTGCTTGAAGCCTTTAGCAACTGACATTCCAAAATCTCCGTCACCTGCTACAGAATCCAGTTCACAAAAATACACTTCATTTTCTATTATTATATCCGACATTTTATCTACTAAGTTTATAATATTATTTACATTCAACATAATTAGGTAATCCCTCCCAAACTATATTTTTAGTGCCGGTGTAGCAGCTTCCGCATCCAAATATCTCTTCAGTTCATCATCCAGCTTTAAAAGTGATATAGAAGCACCTGCCATATCTATCGATGTCATATAATTTCCGACAAAGGTTTTATATATTTTTAGATTTTTATCATTCATCGCATTTACAACTGAGTTGTTGAATAAATACAGCTCCTGTAATGGAGTTCCTCCTAATCCGTTTATAAGAAGCGCAACCTCATCACCAGAGTTAAAAGGTAAATCACCTGCAAGCAAATCAACCATTCTAACAGCTAATTCATCAGCTGTAGCAAGTTTTTCACGAGCTATGCCAGGTTCTCCGTGTATTCCTACACCAAATTCCATTTCATCATCCTCGATTTTAAAGGTTGGAGAACCCTTTGCAGGAACAGTGCAGGATGTCAAAGCAAATCCTATAGTACGAACATTGTCAATTACCTTTTGAGCTACATTTTTTACCTGTTTTAGATCCAAGCCCTCTTCTGCAGCCGCACCTGCTATTTTGTGTACAAATATAGTACCTGCTACACCTCTTCGTCCAACAGTATACAAACTATCTTTTACCGCAATATCATCATTTACATAAACCTTTTCCACAGTAATATCATCATCCTCAGCCATCTCTGCGGCTGCATCAAAATTCATGCAGTCACCCGAGTAGTTTTTTATTATTAAAAGTGTGCCCTTATCAGACTGAGTTTTAACAATTGCATTGTATACCTGCATTGTAGAGGGTGAAGCAAATACATCTCCACAAACTGCAGCATCTAGCATCCCTTTACCTACAAATCCCGCATGTGAAGGTTCATGTCCGCTACCGCCACCACTGATTAAAGTAACCTTTTGTTTGTTTATCTCATTTCTTGAAATAATTTTATATTTTTCATTAAGTGATAATTCAGGATGAGCTTTTACAATTCCTTTGCACATCTCTATTACTACATCTTCAACTTTATTAATTAATTTCTTCATTGTTACCTCCCGGCTCTAAGAAATGAATATCATATGCAATTTGCTTATTGACTCAACTTTTCCATCTTAAAATTGTAGGTGTTCAAACTTGTTAATGGAATGTTAGATTGAATAATTGCATGAATAAGTTGCTGATATACAACCCATTATTTAATTTATCAATTATTTGGCAACAAACCATTAAAAAGCTTGAGCACCAATTGATTTTTTGTTTAAAAGTTGATTTATTGACCTAACTTGTCAGCTGTAAGTATTGCAGCATATACATCTTTCGCTGTAACAGGGAAAGGCATATTGTGTATGGTTTCTGTAGGATCCACTGAAGCCTTTGCAACAGCCATTATCTTTTCTTCTGTAACATCAACTATTCCCAAATCCTTCAAACATGTAGGTAATCCTATTGATTTACAATAATCAATAACATTTGTCAATTCATCAGCAGGAGCATTTTCCAAAACAAGGTGCACTATTGTTCCAAAAGATACCTTTTCTCCATGCATATAGTGATGTGTTTCTTCAAGAACAGTTAATCCGTCATGTATAGAATGAGCTGCTGCTAATCCGCTACTTTCAAATCCAAGACCGCTTAAAAGAATATTTGCCTCAACGATATTTTCAAGAGCTTGAGTTACAACATTATTCTCACATGCAGCTTTAGCTTTTATTGAATCCTCCATCAATGTTTCAAAACAAGTTGTTGCCAATGCAAAGGCAGCCTTTGTACTCTTGCCGCCTGGCATGTTGTTGGCTCCTGACCTTATACAGGATCTAGCTTCAAAGAAGGTTGCTAATGCATCACCCATACCTGCAACGAGGAATCTTACAGGTGCTTTGGCAATAATACCTGTATCAACCAAAACGAGATCCGGATTTTTATTCAAGTGGAAATATTCTTCAAATTCATTTTTCTCATTGTAAATTATAGCAAGTTTACTCGTAGGTGCATCAGTGGATGCAATTGTAGGAACTATAATAACAGGCTTTTTCGAAAGGAAAGATGCAGCCTTTGCAGTATCAAGTGCCTTACCTCCACCTAATCCGATAAATACTCCGCAATTATTTTCCTCAGCAAGCTTTCTCATTCTTTCAATCTCATTTTTTGTACATTCCTCTCTAAATTCACCATAGAATATCATGAAGGAATCTTTTTGAGTTGCACTATCTAAATAATTCTGCACTCTCGCTTGGTCTACCTTAGATGCAACTAATAATGCTCTGTCCGAAAACTCTTTAACATATGTGCCTAAGTTGTTAAGTTCATCTTCACCCTGAACGTACTTTGAAGGCGATATCATTATTTTCTTCATAATAAAACCACTCCTTTTAAATTCTTAAAATTATAATGCTTTTAGCTGGATTTTTAATAACCTTTTTAATCTTTACTTTTAGTTGGATTTTTAACAATTTTTTTCTTTACTTTTAGTTGCCAAATTTCAATCTTATTTCTTCAAATATGTTGACATATTTGGAATCCTTTTTATAAAATGCTGGTGTGTATCCTATTGGTGCTTTTACTGTTACTTTTCCACCGCGATATTCAACACCTGTCCAAAGATGTACCCAATTGTCTTCTGGTAGATAAACTTCCCAATCCTCCACACCTGACAGATAAACTGGAGCAACCAACATATCCTCTCCAAACAAATACTCTGTTTGAATATCATAAGCAGCCTGGTCATTTTCATAATGAATAAACAATGCTCTTTGAACAGGCAAACCTGTTTCTGCATTAATTTTAACCAATTCCTTTATATAAGGTGCCAGCATGGTATAGATTTCTGTTAACCTACCAAACTGCTCCAAAGTATCAGCATCATCATAATACTGAAAATTTTCCTCAGGTCTGTTTCCTTCATGTGTTCTCATAACAGGAGTAAATACTGCCATCTCAGCCCATCTTAAAAACAGTTCCTTAGTACGGCAATTATTAAATAATGAGGTATATCCCCCAATGTCACTATGGTGCAGGCCACAGCCAATCATACCGCTGCTAAGTGCTCCGCATATGACTGTTGCTAATCCATCGTGAATACTAAAATCAACACTCTGATCCCCTGCCCAAAGTAAAGTACAATACTTTTGAGTTCCTGTTCCACCTGCTCTCATAAAGTAAACTATTTTTCCAAGCTTTCCTGTCTCTACCAACGCTTCATAGTTACATTTTGCCCAAAGCACTGGCCAATGATTATGCTCCAACATAGGGGACACATTATTGTGAAGCTTTAAATCGGTTGGCAGATATTCACCAAAGTCAGCCATCCAACCATCTATACCAAACTCAATAAGATGCTTTTTAATTAATTCCTTGTACCAGTCATAGGCTTCCTTATTTGTAAAGTCAACAACTCCGCAGTAAAACTCACCAAAATCAACAAGGTATTCGCTTCCGTCTACCTGTGTTGCAAAATATCCCTTTTTCTTTCCTTCTGCATATAAGTCCCCCTCCATAACTAGGTAAGGATTATTGTATGCAAGGAATCTAATTCCCTTTTCTTTGTATTCTTTGAGCTTTTCAGAGAGATCAGGATACATCTGACTATTCCATTTCCAATTCCAATTTAGACGCTTACCAAAGGTTGTAATCCGTTGACCTACCCAATCTTGACACCATAGTCCTGATACCTTTATACCATTTTTTAATGAACGCTCAACAAGTCCAAAAGATCGTTCTGTTCCACCCTGGAGCCCTAAAATCGCTCCATTGTATACCCACTCTGGCAATTCTGGCTGCCTTCCGAAATAATCTGTTAGCTTTTTAAGTAATTCCACAAAGTTAGGTGCTGCTTCAATTCTTATCTCCTTTGGAACTTCCCAAATCTGCAACTCGTGGTAATCTGTGTTTTTAAAATTAAAATCGGCATAAGCTGTTGAATCTACATGCAAATAATAATGCTTACTTGACACATATGTTGGCTGAGGATAATTAGTATTGTAATAGTCACCGCCAGCTTTGTTTTCCACATCAGATCTCCATGTAACATAAGTACTCTTGTCTCTGCCGACACCCGGTTCTGATGTCCATAATGGAAAATTCCTTCCACGTAAATTAAAATATGACATCTGTTCTCCGCAGCCGTAACATTTTTCATTTTCATCTGCGTCGATACGTATCCAGAATCGATTTATGTTATTTTCTAGCTTTTCAAAGTTAATTATGACCTTCTCATCATTTATCTCAATAATAACTCTTATCTTATCTTCAAAATTCAAGTGAAATTTCTCGTTCTGCTGCTCAATTTTAAAATTTTTAATTGGATATCTTTCAATAACATAATCATCTATCTTAAAATTACCACGATACATATCAACCTTTTCCTGACCATAACCTATATAAATAAAAGGTTTGTCCATTGTATGCGTAATTATTTCCTGTGTATCATGTATCAGCTTGAATCCATTTTCAAGTAAGACAAAATTCATATTAAAATCATCCCCTTCAATTTGATAGAGGTATAAAGCGATGAAACTCTATTAAAGACCTCCACATTGTTATTGCACTATTAAAACTAATGTATAGTACACCTTAAGGGTTTTGAGAACACTCTTTGGTTTTCAACTATAATTCTTATGAATTACCCCTTAACGGCACCACTTGTTAATCCTGAAATAACTTGCTTTTGGAACAGCATATAACCAATTATACTTGGCGCGATACTGATTATAATTGCTGCATACATAGAAACATAATCTGTTGTGAACTGGTTCGTAAAATATCTTATACCTATTTGAATTGTCTTTGTCATTGGCGATGAAGTTAATAGATTTGCATATACAAATTCATTCCAGCATGTAATAAATTCAAAAGTACCTGCAGTTACTAAACCTGTTTTTGTTAAAGGCAATACCATTCTGAAAAATCTACCGTAAAATCCGCATCCGTCGATATATGCCGCTTCTTCAATTTCAGTCGGAAAGCCTGCCATAAAGCCCTTAATAATAAATGTTGATATGGGTAAGCCAATAGCAGCATATAAAATTACTAATGATGCAAGTGAATCTAAGAGTCCTATTTTACTGAATATAGTAAAGTAAGGAACCATTAAAGCATTAAGAGGGACCAGAACACCAACTGAGAAGAAGGTAAAAATAGTTTCTCGCCCTTTAAATTTAAATCGCGATATACAATAAGACAACATTGATGCAACCATTATATTTATTGCTGTTGCAAGTATAGCTACTATAACAGAATTTGTGATCATTCTCCCCAAGTTTGCTTTTGTAAATGCATTTACATAATTTTGAAACTGAGGTACTGCTGGTAAGGAGAATGGATTATTGAAATATTCCGCATTAGTCTTTAATGATGTAATAAACAGCCATATTAACGGGAATAGTGTATATACTGCAAAGAATATAATTAATGTCCATTTTAAAATAGAAAGAATAATATCCATTATACGCAGTTCTTTTGTAGTACTTATATTAGACATATTTCACATTCTCCTTTACTCCTTATTAATTTTTGCAAAAACACCTCGAATTAATAGTATAACGCATGCACCAGTTAATATAAGCATTACACTAGATGCATTAGCCCCACCATAATCGTTGGTTTTCATTTGATTGTATAAATAAAGAACAAGTACTGACGTTCTATTTGCAGGACCACCATTTGTTAATAAGTAAACCTGCTCAAATGTTCTTAAACCAAATATCATTGCTAAAGTAACACATGTCTGAAAAGAACCTCTTATTAAGGGAATAGTAATATGAATGTGCTGCATTATTCCACTAGCTCCATCAATCTGAGCTGCTTCATAATAAGCTTCATCTATGTTCGTAATATCAGCAAGCATTATTACCATATAATATCCTATATAAAATACCCAATAAATTAACATAGCAGGAAAAGCTGTATCAATTGTTCCAAGCCAGTTTTTTGCATGTTCTCCAAGTCCTACTGCTCTTAGCATACCATTTATCAAGCCAAACTGACTATTGTACATTGCTGACCATAGCATTGCTAATGCTATACCTGATATGACCTGAGGAAAAAAATACACTGTTCTAAAAATTTTCCAACCAAATGGCTTTTTTGATAAAATTAAAGCCATTAATAACGCAAGTGGAACTTGTATCAAGCCTGCCACAAGAGCCCATATTACATTATTTCTAACGCTGAGCCAAAAAACCTTATCTCCAAAAATATCTTTGTAATTATATAATCCTTTAAAAATAGGTTCTGTTATACCATTCCAGTCAAAGAAGCTAGTAACGCCTACGTATCCTACGGGTATAATAAAAAATAGTATAAACAGAGCTAGACCGGGAAATATAAAAATACATATCTTTATTATGTCTTCTTTTTTAACATCCATTGCTAAAACCTCCATTTGAAAGTTCATGATAGTTCCGATGCTCTGTTGTTTTATTGATAGGCAGCTCATTTCTGACCTGCCTATCAATAATAATTCTAACTTGTCCTACTGAGCATCTTTTAATGCATTAACAAACTGTTCAGGTGTATATTCTCCAAGTACTAGAGATTCCAATGCCGCTGGGAAAGCAGCTACAACCTTAGTTGGCATAGTTGATTCAAATGTGCCAATCATATATGGTGCCTTAGCGCTCTGCTCAACCATAGTAGCCTGAAGCTTTTCTGTTTTATCAGTTATCTTAGTTTTTATTGCAAATAAAGAACCAGATGAATTTGACAATTCTGTTACTCTATCAGGATCTGTTATATATTTTAGGAATTTAACAATTGCCTCTTCTTTTGCAGGATCAGTCTGTTTGCCACATGCAATATAAGCTTGAACTGTGTTTATATATGCACCAGCTTCGCCGCCGTTATAGCCTAAACCAGCACCAATTTCCAAATTATCGTAAAGTCCTGCAACACCTTCAGTTTTTATTCTTGATAATATCCATGAACCATTTGTATAAACAGCAGCTCTTTCATTAAAGAAGTGACCATTTACAACAGTAGCATCAGCTCCTACGGCATCAGGAGATGTATAAGAAAACATTTTTTGCATAATCTTTGCTGCTTCTAAGAATGCAGGATCCTCCAATCCTTTGCTGTAAACATCCTTTCCCCCTACTGAAGCTAAAGCATATGAATACCATAGCATAGAAGTCCAGGCATTCTTGTTAGTCATTTGAGTAGTTGGATATATACCTTTTGCTTTTAATTTTTCACATGCAGTCCATAACTCATCATAAGTTGTAGGTACCTTATCAATACCTGCATCTTTTAAAAGCTTTTTATTATACATCATTGCAATAACTGCATTCTCATATGGTACGCTAAAATTCTTTCCTTCATATTGTGATGCCGCTATTACTCCCTCTGCAAAATTAGCAGACCATGTTCCATCCTGTAAGTAAGAAGTTAAATCCATTAATTTCCCTGATTGTGAATATAGTTGTAAATCAGCATATGACTTGAAAGTAAAGATATCTGGTGCATTACCAGTTGATATTGTTGTTCTCATCTTATCTTCATATGCATCATAATCAGTATATTCTTCCAATACAACTTGAATCTTTCCCTCATTTTCTTGATTAAAAGATTTTACCATTTCCCCGAATACTTGAGCTTTACCATCAGTTCCCACCCAAATTGTTGGAAATGTAATTTTGATTGCCTCAGTACTCGTTGAAGTCCCTACAGCTGAATTAGTTGATTGAGATTGTTCCTTTGTTCCACATCCTGCAAATGCTATTGTGCTTACAGTAACGGCCATTAACATTGCTATTATACGTTTTGCAAATTTTCCCATAAATTATTCCCTCTTTTCTTTAATTAGTGGTTGCTGATGATTTTTGCTTGTACTGATTTTACAAACATTCTTAGATAAGCTGAATTAAATTAAAACTTTTAATTTAATCCTTTAAAAATTTTACTTACTTCCTGTATAGAACTACGCAATATCAAATGACATAATATGACTTTATTCTATACAATATTACTAAATTTCCGCTCTGTGAAATTAATTATATATTATAATTGTCACAAAGTAAATATATAATAACAATAATTTTATATATATTTATATTGAGCATTTATTACATTTATTATACATAGATTATTTTTTTAAATTGTTTAATTATTTATTTAACATATTTGTAGTTAAACTGTACTTTTTTTACATAAACCGGTATTTTCACAAAGTCACTTTTATTAACTTTTATTCTTCTAAATAAAATCGCGGCCTATATTGAAAGTTTATTTTACATGTGATATTCTATGTATAAGGCATTATGATATTAATTTAATGGTTCCAAAGCATTTTATTAACCCCTATAATTAATTGTCTATTCTGAAAAAAAGTGCTGTAACCCATTAATATATTTTAAAGACTAAACATCTAATAGCTTTCATATTAATTTATCGCTATAACGAGGCAAGAAAATGTCCCCCACTTCTATAAGTGTCGAAATAATTGAATTTGTATATTAAACAAGTAAATATTTTAGTATTAATTTATTTTTATTAAAAAGGAGATAATTATGTTAAATCACTTAAGAAAATTAAACCCAGTAATGGAAATAAACAGCATATTTGATAATTCATTTAATAATTTTGGCAAAGTAATTCTAGGCTATGACTTTTCAGAATGTATCAAAATTATGCAAAACCGAAGTATACCTGCAGCCGGTAATACTTACGTTGCTTGTGATAACGAGCTTATGGATACCACTCTTTCAAGAGAGCTATCTAATAACTTCTACGGAGGCTCACCAATTCAAATTGGATTTTGTAACGGAAATAGTAATAAGCTAAATGCACTTGAATATCATAAATGCTCTGAAATTGATGTAGCTGTTACCGATCTAGTATTGATATTAGGTGACATAAGAGATATAAATCAAAATCAATATCCAAGCTCATTAGCCAAGGTATTTTACGTTCCTGCTAATACAGCTATTGAATTGTACAGCACAACTCTTCATTTTGCACCTTGCACAGTCTCTAACAGCGGTTTTAAAAGTATAATTGTATTAACAAAAGGAACGAACGAACCACTATGTAAGCTACCAATGCCAAAGAACGATGAAGATAAGCTACTATGGATGCAAAACAAGTGGCTAATTGCCCATGAAGAAAGTATTCCTGCCTCAAAAGGAGCTTTTGCAGGAATAATAGGATATAATATAGAAATAGAATACTAAACAGACTTATAGAAGAAAAGATGTGACTCTATGGATAATAAAACTAATGGAATCAATATGCTTGGTGTAAAAATAAAAAACAGAAGCTCTATTCTCAATTTAATTTATCGTACTGGGGGTATTTCTCGAAAAGAAATTGCCAATAAGCTCAATTTAACACCAGCCGCAATAACACTGATAACAACCGACTTAATAAACGAAGGTATCCTTATTGAATCTTACGTAGAACAAAACAATAATCGTAAGGGCCGCAAAGAGATAATACTGGAAATAAACAGCCAGAAATTCGCTGCAGTGGGCGTTTATATAAGCAGAAATAAGTTTCAAATTGTTTGTATCGATCTAAAAAATAACATTTTATTTGAGAATACTATATATACAGCAGACTGTCATAAACAATCATCTGCTATTTTGGATAAGATTTGTACGATCCTTAATATTGATCTTATAAACTATGATGTTTTAAGAACAAGAACATTATTAGGTGTTGGTGTTAGCGTTAAAGGTATTGTTAACTCCAGAAAGGGAATCAGCATAAATTCATATGAAATATGGGAAGACAACGTTAATGTTGTTGATTATTTACAAAAGAAGCTTAATGTACCTATTATTTTAACCAATAATATCTGCTCACTTGCTCACGGTGAGAGCTTCTTCTCCCAATTAGTTCATGCTGATAATATGCTTTTTATAAAATATGGTCCCGGCGTTGGGGCTGCAAGAGTAACATATCAGGACACATTAAGTGTATATGACTTTAATGCAATTCAGCTTGGTCATACAATATCCGACCCAAATGGTATAGTTTGTATGTGCGGAAATCAGGGATGTTTAGAGACAATAGCTGGTTTTGATGCAATTCAGAGCAACGCAATTGAATTAATGTCAAAAAATCTATCACCAGTTCTATACAGACTTGCTGACGGAAATATAAATAATGTCAATATTCGCCTCATCTCTAAGGCTTATGAAGAAGGCGATAAAGCAATAGAAAGTATAATTAACAGGTCTATATACTATCTTGCTATTGCTATAAAAAATTCAATGTGCTTATTTGATCCCGAATCAGTTATATTATATGGTGAATTTTTCGAAATAGACAAGTTTAGAGCAAACCTTCACATGCAATTATCACGATATTCAGGTTATAAAAAAGTTACTTTTAGTCGCTTAAATTTACAATTGGAAACTCTTGGTCCGGCTTCAACAATTGTTAATTACTTCTTTCAAATCGGCGGTTTATCTAATACAGATAAGAATTAACCGTTTAGCTTCCGCAAAACAGTAAAACCCACCGGCAATAAGTCAGTGGGTTTCTCTTATTTTTTTACCATAAATATTCAATTACTGCTTTCTAAAACTCTCATTTCAGCTTTCTTTTTTTGCTCTATCAGTATTCCGAAAGCGCCTGATAATACTATTGCAATTCCAATATACTGGCTTGTAACCATAACATCATTAAATAGAATAAATGCAATTACAGCAGCTACAATAGGCATTAATAGTAAAAATACTTTTACTATCCAAACAGGAAAGCGTCTTAAATTGTAATAGTATACAATATAAATCAGGGTTTGTCCTAAACCTGCAAACAATGTAGCTATCAATAAAGGCATATTTTCTGTCAATAGCTTTAGCTGTCCAAGAGCACCCATAAAAATAGCCGAAATAGTAAATAAAATCATTGTTATAAAATTATTATAATACGCAACTACATTATCTGCTGCAGGATTTTTTTTGTCCAACTGAACACTCTTTATCACAAATGCATTAATAGAAACAAACAGTGCACTTAGTATAAAGAATATATCTCCCTTATTTCCAAAACGCAACTCAGTTATATCAATGCCCATTACCATTAATACCCCAAAGAGCATCATTACTGTATAACCCCAATCAAGTTTTGTGAATTTTTCTTTATAAATAATTACAGAAATTAAATTTACAAATATAATATCGCATTTCAGTAAAGCTGTCCCACTTCCGGCATGGGAAAAGCTGAGACCGATAAATGCAGTGAGGTCTAGTAAAAAGCCTAGAATTCCAATCAAAATAAGTCTAGGAAGAATTCCTTTTGTTTTAAATAGTAATTTAAATTCATTCCTTTTAGCCATAATTATAGTTAGTAATACCATTGTTAAAAATCTAACTGCTATGCCGACAGTAAACACAGACATTTGCGATACTGCCCTCTGGCTTGCTACATAATAGGCTCCCCAAATTATAGCTAAAACAATTAATGGTGCAGTCTGTTTTATTTTCATTCTAACCTCCACGCCCACTTCAGTCACAAAAAACAATGGATAATATCTGTGGAGAATCTCTACTTAGTAGAGTTCGGGCATTTTATTATTGCACTTATGCTTCATTACTTATTAAATAATCTATGACCTATATCATATAACCTCTCACTAACTTCACCAAATCATCATAGCCTGAAATAAATCCTGCTACAGTAGCTCTAAATCCGCCGTACTTTTCAAATTCTGCAGGTGTCATACCATTCTCATCAAAGGATTTTTTAAACTCACTTAGCTTATTTAATTCGTTCATATATTCCGGCTTTATAGGTTCATCAATTCTGCTTTTCACCTCAACATCGCACGCATTAATTTTTAAATGCCAATTGTAAGGAATCGTCATTGATAATTCTCCGCCAATTAATTGTGACCAATGATGGTGGTTTCTGCAAGCAGCAGAGAGCAATCTTGTCCTATAGCCTCTTTCCTTATAAATCCTATAAGCCTCTTTCATAACTGCCAGTCCTGCCCATTCAAGGCACTCAGGATCAACAAGTATATCATTATCATTAGTATATTTCTTGAGCCAATCATCTGTTCTTCCAATCATAATTGTACATACTGGAGACATTTCCTCTGTTGGAAGTCCTTCTGCTGCTCTTCTTTTTAAGCCTCTCTCAACGGCTTCAGCAACAGCAACTGCTTGAGCTACAGTGAAAGAAACAGTAGCGTTGATACTTATACCTTTGTAGGTTGCTTCTTCCATTGCCTTAATACCAGCCTCAGAAGCAGGCATCTTTACTTGCATATTTCTTCCTAAGCTATTAAGAATATTTGCTTGTTCTATCATTTTCCCTGCATCTCTATAATATTTAGGATTGGTTTGTATTGATAATCTTCCTTTTTTACCTTTAAACTCATCAAAAATAGGAAGTAGCTTTTCGGATCTTTCCACACCCATTTCATAGATGATACCGTATGCAATATCATCCTCTGTAATGTCTTTTCTTTGTGCTGCCATATCCTTTATACGAGCTTGCCACTTTGTGAGCTCCTGTTTTATAACAGCTCCAACTATTGCAGGATTGCTTGTTGCTCCAACGCATCCTCTTTCTAATGCATAATCCAGTTCAACTTCTCCGCATGAATCCATCCAAATATGTGTATTAGGGAATTTTACTGCAGTTTCATGTAGTTTACCTTTAAATGTGTTCATTGTTTACCTCCATTAATTTCGATGTAATATCCCATATACCAAATTACTCAATAACTTCATAATTCATCATCTTAGCAACCATCTTCAAAATGTCTCTGTACTCTCCGTAGAACATAGCTAAATGATGTGCAACGCCAGTTTCGGTAACCCTATCTAATAATTCTGAAATACTCTGCTCAAATTTAACCTTGGTATAAGTTCCACAGAGCTGTTTTTTCATCTCTATAGATTCACCGGCAGCTATAAACATTCTTGTCTTACCTCTTGCAGTATCAAATCTGAGAAGATTTACATGACCTTCTTTCATAACAAATCCGGCTGTAACTCCCTTTCCTCCAGCAAAATAAGTATCAAGTGTTCTCTCACATTTACCATCCCAAAGATTTGCAGGAGCAACTCCACAATGCCACAGCAAAGCAAAATCTTCTTTTAAATCCACCTGTGAAAGGTCTGCTAAAAACGGAGTTTCAGCACCAATAGCAGCACCTGCCATCATTGACAATGCACCTTCAATATCACCTTCACATGCTAATATCAAACCCTTTGATTGCAAAATAGACATTGCTGCGCAAGGAGATACACCATAATTTGTAGCAAATTCAGGCCAACATCTAACTGCTACTGCTGACAAATTATTTTTTCCAATAAATTTAGTAGCACTTACACAAAGTCTTGCAACGTTCTTGACTTGTGTGTCATTAACTTCTCGGCATATAAATAATTCTCTTACCTCTTTCTCTGCTACTTCAAGCTCTTCATCAGTTACTGGTTGTGAGTACATATCAGAAATTTCATAATGATCAACTAATATGCCAGTTTTTTGATATAAATCCATATCATCTACACCAACATTGAAAAAACCATGTGCACGATAGCCTACAAGACCAATTTTAGCATTTTCCAAAGCTACCTTTATTCTTAATGCTGCTATCCACTTTTCATCAATCTTATCTCCAATTATGCAGTTATAATCATCCTTGCCTGTTTTATATAAGTTAGAAGCATTTAGATTCAAACCGCATACAGAATTTAAACGTATTTTACCTCCATCATAAGGCAGTTCATTATACGCCCATAACAGAAATGGCTTTTTAATATACTTAGCAAACACTAATGCAAGATGTCCTAAATGGAAGGTTCCGCTTATAATAACTACTCCGTCCACATTTGCAGCTAATAATTTTGTTGCAGCAGCTTCTGCATCAGCCACCTCAATCACACATTCTTTTATAAAAGTGTACTCAACTTCAGGAATCTTTTTTAAATCTTCCATTGTTTCATTGAACATTTTCTGGGCTGTTTTATATTCATAGGTTGTTCTTGTTAAGCAAACAACACCTAATTTAATTTTCTGAAGCATAATTTTTCTCCTTTATTTTTTAGTTAATCAAGTTTCCAACAAAAAAGTCTATCTGCATTCAAACTTATCAATGGTTTGTTTCCAAAATAAATGCAGAAATAAGTATGGTTAATACAATTATTTTCCACGCAACTTCCTATTAACAATTTGAGCACCTATAATGTAAAATTGGAAAGTTAAGTTATTTAGCAGTACCATCCCAAGCATCTCTGAAAACACCAAGTCCATATGTGGTAAATGGATGTTCAAAACTTGCCTTATATACATCCAAGCCACAAGTAACTATATCTGCACCCACTCGCGCATAATCGCCTATTTGCTTTCCGTTTCTTACAGCTGCAACAATTATTTCTGTTTTCATTCCATAATTTCTGTATATTTGAACTATATTTGATATATAATCCAAAGCATCATCTCCGCTGTTTTCTTTCCAGCCTACGAAAGGAGAAACAAACTTTGCCCCCAGCTTGCCGACAGGTATTGCTTGTGAGGGAGAGAATACTAATGTGACATTTGTTCTTATTCCAATTTTTTCGAGCTTCCTAGCAGCAATCAAGCCTTGCTCTGTACACGGAACCTTAATTACATAGTTTGGAGAATAGGAAGCCACTTCTTTTCCAGCCTCAACAATATCTTCCCACTTATCATGGTGTGGATTAATCTCAAAAGAAACTGGAAATTTATCCATACCCTCTAATCCCTCTTCCTTGATCCAGGCAGCAACATCCTTTACAACCTGCATAAATGGTTTTCCGCTCAATTTAATATGTCTTGGATTTGTTGTAACTCCATCAATTCCATAATTCTCATATGCATACTTAATTTCATCTAATTTGGCACTGTCCAAAAAGTATTTCATCAGTATCTCTCCTTCGTTTTAAATTTTATTTATAAATTTCTTCTTCGATCCTTTTTACTTGAATTCTTGCATTTTGCAAATTCTTAGCACGCCAATCCTCTAAATTCTGTGTAAACTCTGTATTCAGAAAGGTATCCACCATTACACAGCCTACAAATTCAGGTGTTATCCATCCACCCATAGTTAATATATTTGCATCATTAATAGCTCTGGCTTTTTCTGCTGCAAAGGTATTTTCGCATACTGCTGCATATACGCCTTTATACTTATTAGCTACAATTGACATTCCCATACCTGTACCGCAAATTAAAATAGCTTTTTCAAATTCTCCCGCAGACACTCTTTTTGCAACTGCTGCTGCAACTTCAAAATAAGGCTTTGGTTCGTCTTCATTTGTTGTTCCACCATCAACAACCTCATACCCCGAATTTATTAAATGAGCTTTAACAGCTTCCTTTAATGGAAATCCTGATTTATCTGAGCCAATTATTATTTTCTTCATATACAAAACCTCCGTTTATCTTTTTAATGAAATTGCTTTTTGTGCCGCCTGTACAATTTCCTTTTCTGTAAGACCATATTTGCCTTTCAAGAATTCAGTAAATCCAACCTCACCAAAATGATCCTTTACACCCACTCTTTGTACTGGAACAGGATAATTTTCACTTAAGAACTCAGCTACAGCACCACCAAGTCCATTTAATATAGAATGATTTTCAGCTGTTACAACTGCTCCTGTCTTTTTAGCACTTTCTAAAACAAGCTCTTCATCTAAAGGCTTTATTGTGTGTATATTAATAATTTCAGCATCAATTCCCATTTCAGTTAATGCCTTTTCAGCCTTCAAAGCTTCAGCTACCATTATTCCGCTAGCTATAACAGTTACATCCTTACCTTCTTTTAACACTGTGCCCTTACCAAGTTTAAAATTGCAATTATCGTCAAAAATCTGAACCGCATTTCTTCTAAGTAACCTAATATACACAGGTCCATAATGCTCAAGTATCTGAGGGAATATTTTTTTCAATTGTGCACTGTCAACAGGCTCATAAATAATCATATTAGGGATATTTCTCATAATTGCCACATCTTCCATACTCATATGAGTTCCGCCATTAAGCTCTGCAGTTACACCAGGATCACTTCCCATGATTTTTACATTTAAGCCTGCATATGCTACTGACAAGGTTACCTGGTCGCACACACGTCTTGTAGAAAAAGGAGTAAATGTGTGAGTAAAAGGAATTTTACCCATTGCAGACATTCCTGCTGCAACACCAATCATATTAGCTTCTTGAACACCTACGTTAACTGTTCTCTCCGGAAATTCGCTTCCAAATCTTACTGTAGCAGCTGCTTTCATAAGGTCAGCTTCCACTATAACTAATCTGCTGTCTTTTTTGGCATATTCAATTAATAAGTCAACATAAGTTTCTCTTAACCATCTATCTTCAAGTAACATACTATGCCTCCTCCCTCTCTTCCAATAAATCAATTGCCTTTTTCCATTGTTCTTCAGAAATATTCATATTGTGGGAGGATAACATGTTCTCACAAAAATATCCGCCTTTACCCTTTATTGTATTTAATATAATCATATGTGGCTTACCTTTAAGCTTCTTGGCATTATCAACTGAATATAATATTTGCTTAATATCATGTCCATCAACTATTTGTACATGCCAGCCAAAGGCTTCCCATTTTTTATCAAGAGGTTCCAATCCATTTACATCCTCTATAAACCCGTCAATCTGCATCTTGTTGTAATCAGTAAATGCAATAAGATTATCAAGTCTTCTACCGCCAGCACACATTGCCGCTTCCCAGATTTGTCCCTCTTGACTTTCACCATCTCCGATAATTGTGTATATATTTAAATCACTCTTATCCAGCTTTGCAGCAATAGCCATTCCTGTAGCAGCTGAAAATCCTTGTCCTAAAGAGCCTGTGGACATATCGATTCCATTAGTTAGTCTCATATCACAATGGCTTGGCAAATGCGTATTTGGTCTGTTCAAGGTATCTAGTTCCTCTAGCGGAATAAATCCCTTGATTGCTAATGTTGCATATACTGCAGGTCCTCCATGACCTTTTGACAAAACAAACCTATCTCTATTTTCTAATTTAGAATTACTGGGATCTATATTCATAGAGTCAAAATACAATACTGACAACACCTCACAAAGTGATAATGCTCCTCCAATATGTCCCACCCCAAGCTTACCAACTGCCTGAATAGTTAATTTACGTATTTCACAAGCTTTTTCTTCAAGCAGTTTTACCTTATTATTCATCATAACCGCTCCTTTTCTACTTTAATGCTATTTATAAAATTGATTTTAACAATGCATAAACTGTTTCTTCATTCATTACAGCTGGAGTAAGCTGAATAATCGCTGCTCCAAGTCCCACCTCTGTAATATGCTGTAAATCCTCTTCTTTAACGCCTATTTGATTCAATCTAACAGGCATGTTCATACTTTTCATCAATTCCTCTATACCATCAGCAAATTCATCTATATTTTCAAAACCTAAATAATTTATTAAAGCCTGCATTTTACTTTCTGCCTGCTCACTGCTTTTTTTGATAAATGCAGGTAATGTAATTGAGCATGCAGTACCATGATTAGCTCCAAATTCAGTAGTTAAAGGAAAGCTAATAGCATGGATTCCTGTTGTTCTTGTCTGGCTGAAGGCAATTCCAGCAATTAAGCTTGCCTTTATCATTGCCGCTCTGGCTCCAACATTGGAAGGCTCATCGTATGCGGTTTTTATATTTTCAAGAATTAATTTCATCGCTCCCATTGCCAACATATCGCAAATAGGTTGAGATGACTTATTCCAATAGGCTTCTATTGCATGACAAAACGCATCCATACCTGTTGAAGCAGTAATAGGGGCAGGCAATGTATATGTCAGTTCGGCATCAATTACTGAATAATCAGGCCAGAACTCATTATTAACCATTGGCATTTTAATTCCGGCTTTTTTATTTGTAAATACACCAACATTAGTTACTTCACTTCCGGTTCCTGCTGTAGTAGGAATACATATTAGGGTAGTTTTTCTTTTTGATAAGGTTCTGGTACCGCCGCTGTAATAATCATAAATGCTGCCTTCATTTGTAACTAGGCACGCAACTATTTTTGATACATCTAGCGAACTTCCTCCACCTAAACCAATAACACAATCCGCTTTCATATTTCTTGCGACTTCAGCTGCTTTATCAACACTTTCACAGGATGGATTAGGTTCTATGTCGCTAAAATATGCTATGTTTTTTCCAAGCATACTTTCACCAATTTGGGTTGCTACACCAGCCTTGTAAAGAAACGGATCAGATATAATCAATACATTTTTCCCCTCTACATACTTATCTAGCTTTTTTGTTATACCAGCCTCAAAACATACCTTAGTTGGCATATAAAAATCAAATTGATTATCCATTACATATTCCCCTTTCATTTAATGAGTTTTATTTAATTAATAGATTTAATTCAATGGTGTGGATATTTGTTTTTTGAAAGCATTTTTTGTAATATTCTATCTTTTATAATCTAATTATAGTGTAGCATAAAGGTGTAGTCAATATATATTTTTAAAAGATTTAATTAATTATGTTTGACTATTATCATCTGTCTCTATGATAGCAATTAAACAAAAATCTCCTCCCTGACAATTATTATCACTAATTCTTGCCAAGGAGGAGAATTTCACTGTTTCCTTACATAATACTATTTACATTTTTTAAATCTTTATACTATACGTATTAAATTTAAACCTATTACATAGACTCTTCTTGATTTTCAACACTAACCCCTGCCATCCTCATTAAGAAAATCGCATTACGTGTGTCAGATACTCCTTTTCTTAGCAAATAATCAAAGTATATTTTATTATCTTTATAATATTCCTTAAAGTGATAGTTCCTTATGTGACCATTGCTTTCCTTTTCCATATCAGCTAATTCCAGATCATGTGTTGATACCATACCCCACGCAGCCTTTTTGAATAATTGATTAATGAGCATTTTAGCACCCATATGCCTATCTGCTGAATTGGTACCTTTGAATATTTCATCCAATAAGAAAAACACTCTCTCATTCCTGTCAACTGCTTCTACAACCATCTTGACTCTAAGCAATTCGGCATAAAATGACGACACGTTTTGCCCTAAATTATCACTGGTTCTCATACATGCATAAACCTTAAATATTGGACATTTGAATATTTTAGCACAAACAGGCATGCCTAAATTAGCTAAAAGCAGACTAATACCAACAGTTCTCAAGAAGGTACTCTTTCCCGACATATTTGAACCTGTTATTAGAATTATAGGCTGTTTGCTGTCCAAACTTATGTCATTACATTTTCTGCTTTTATTTAGCAGAGGGTGTCCAAGCTGTTCTGCAACTATTCCAGAACTCAAGTTTTCAGATATTTGAGGCATAATATACTCAGGGTTATCATGTTTAAGGATCGACATGCTGCTTAATGCCTCTACCTCGCCTATAACGTCAAACCACTTTTCTACATTTCTACCGCTGTTAATTTTCCATTTTTCTAAGCTTACAAGGCAATGAAAATCCCACAAAGTAGCGGCATTTATAACTACATGAAGGAAGTTATACCTATTAGCAATTAATTCCCATAGTTTTGATAGCTTGTCTATCTGCTTCCAAGCAGGTATATCTGATTTTCCTTTGAGCGTATCCTTTAATTTATTAATGTACTTGCTTTCAAATTTTTCTGATTCAAACTGCTTAAGAACACTACTGTATACTTTTAATGTATTAGCATACTTTTCTACTATTTCAAAGCTCTTATTTCTATAGTTAACTCTAAATGCCAGCATAGTAAACTGTATAACGTAGCCGGCGACAGGCAGATACGCAGATACTACCTTAAAAATAGCTAGTATCAATAAAACTAATGTCAGCAAAGGAAGTGCCGTTATTAAGAATTTAAAACCAAATGAACTATAAAGCTTGTTTTCTTCTTTTGTCCACCTATATATATCTTCTAATTTGGTTATGGTATCAAGTAAAGTTTTACTTTTCTTTCTATTTGAATATACATTATTAGCTTTTCGACCTGCATCATTTTTATCTGAATCGCTATTTTCTTCATCGTCAATCAGCATTAAATTCTTATTTGATATTAATGCGTTTGAAAGAATTCTATGTCTGAATATAAGTTTCTCGGAAAGTTCAGCAATTGCCTCTTGCCGCTCTAAAATATCTTCCTTTTTTTCTAGTGGATTCAGTAACATTTCCGCTAACTTATGTCTTCCTGAATATGTTGAAGTCATATTTATCATTTGGAATAATGAATTTTTACCGAATATATCTAAATCATATGAGTAATTGTGCTCATGATTCTCAAATTCCTCACCTATATCAGTAAATTTAGTCCATTCTCCATTTATTCTCTTCAAACACATTTTATTAATTTGTAGCATAGCAAATGAATAATTTTTATTTTTCAAAACACGATTGTGAGCAACAGCAAGATATATAAAGGCAGTTAAAAATATTATTATCTGAGCAGCCATTAAAATAAATTGATTAAATAAATAAAGCGCTATAGCTACCGCTATTCCAATAAAAAATATCAACAGCTTATAGTTGCCTAAAGAACTGCTTTTCTGTGTGTATATATTTAATATATCAGAATATACATCTACTCTTTTTTGATATTTTTTCTCAGGTACTGTCATTGCATTTCCTCCATAAAGTTCTGATTTTTTATTTTGAAATAATTTTATTGTATTTATTCCATTTGTTGTATTCTATATTTTTGATTTTTACCAAACATCACTAATGTTTATAATACCAATTCTACCTACATAATACTATGTTAATTTTGTAAATAATTATGAATATTCGCTCAAATGGTTCAATCACCCTTTTTAAAACTAAGACCCCTATTCTAAGAAATACTAGAATAAGGGCCTTTATTACTTTTACGCCGGCTATGACTAGCTAATGTCACTTTGACTTTGATTAAATAGGTTCAATCAAGGCTTTTGCCATTTTCCGCTTGCAGTAATGAGTGTAAGCATTTTAATGCTATCGCCATAATAATCATACACTCCTGTGTCAGATGAAGCAGTCCAGAGCGTATCCACCCATTTTTGTGCACCTGCTACCGAATTGTCTTGGCACATTGCCGCTAATAGGAATGGCAGAGTAAAACATGTATCATTATAATTAACGAGGGCATTTCCTTTGAGGTCATAGCTCCCCATTATTTTATCAGGATTGCCACCTGTTGACTTCATTATCCAGCTGTTTTGCATATCAAGAATTTCTTTTGCCCTTTTATCTCCTGTCATGATATAATCTGTTGCAAATCTCCAAGGAGTACGACATGAATTATATGCATAATCGTCATCAGTCACATCTTCCAAGAAGTTCTCGTAAGCAGGACCATAGGAGCCGTTATCATTTTTAATTACAAAATCAGGCAACAAACCTGTATTATATCCACTCCCTTTTATAATATCTAATGCAATAGAATATGATGCATCTATTACTTTATTCCAGTCATTATTGCCTGTTGCTTCGGCAAATGCCTTAATCTGTTGCATTATAAAATCTGAACATCTTGTTGCCGTGTAATAGTCCTCATTATAATCACAGGTACTACACCATGAGCCCAATTGTAATGTCCAGTCCTTCTTGTTAACTTCATAAGTCATTATGTCATTAATAACGGCTAGTGCAGCCTTTTTATAGTTAATTTCACCACTACTTCCCCACTTTGCATCTGCAAGAAGTAGAGCATATGCAATATCTATATCTCCATCTGTTGCAGAATCTGGAGTATTAGTAGCATTATATCCATCGTTTTCACAATCAAATATCATTTTACCGTTATCTGCTTGCTGCCAAGCCATCAGGTTAGTACCAATAGAACTTGGGTGTGCTTTATAGAAACGGTAAAGCCCGTCAAAAATGATCTTTGCTCCTTTATCATAGTCTGCCATTAGGGCTGTAATAAGCATTCCATATCCATGTGCTTCTGAAACAGTAACTGCCACGCCTGCTCCTGCTGGAGGATTATTCGCATTGTATTTCTGTCCGCTATACCATACATAATATTGAGCCTGCTGAGTGTATGGGTTATGTACAATATATGTGTTCTTCCATACATCATAGAAATTCTGAGTCGCCTTAGTCATAGCATTTATTCCAACGCTTGGCAACAAAACTGTATTTTTTGGTTTTATAGGTTGAGGTGTACGATTTTCCAATAATATTAGTTTCAAGTTTGCAAGATCAATAGAATCTATACTATCATCAACATTAATGTCTGCAGCTTCCACGCTTATCAGACTGTCTTTACCTAAAAGATATGACTTCAGCAATGCAAAATCAATTGAATCTACAAAGCCATCTTCATTTAAGTCACCATAGTATTTCTCCTCTGCTGCCATACAAGAAATCCCCATATTGCCTAGCAACATTGAAATAACCATAAAAATTGTTACAAACAATCTCCTTTTCATTCTTTTGTTTTTGAAATCCATTTTACATTATCTCCTCTCTAAAATTTTTTCATAACAACTAAAAAAGTTTTGGTATATCTAATATTTTCCATTATATATTTAATTATATCATATTGTCCCTATTTTAAAATTATTTTTCTATGTTCTGACAGAATATTTCATTTCATGCATACATATTTATGCCATGCCCATCATTTCGCACAAAACATCATGACAGAAATGGCATGGGCTCGGTACCTTCTTCATTTATCTTTTATATTTCTATCAACCTTGAGCTAAAAGTACGAAACATTTCAATAAGAAAATTTCAATAAATATCAAAAAATATACCTCGCAATTAAATTAACCATTTGATTGCGGGGTACATAAAATTAAAACTAGAATATATTATTATCTCTTATACATGTCTTTTATGTTGAACTATATCTGCGCGCGAATATAAATGCTCTTCTTACTTGGTCGCGCACATTATTAAACCAATTGTAGCAGGACATTTGATGCTGTGTAAGAAAAGCAGACATCCCACTTGTTTAATTAATGAAAGGTTCTATTTAATAGCTTCCATTAGCTCATCATGGATATGGCTATTTGATGCAATCGCAGCTGTCTTGCTGATATAGCTGAGCTTTTTGCCTTGCCAATCGGTGATTTTACCGCCAGCCTCTTCTAGTATTATTGATGCTCCTGCATAATCCCAAGGCTGAAGTTCCATCTCGTAGAAGCCATCCATACGTCCTGCTGCAACGTTACATATATCTAAAGCAGCCGAACCTGTACGCCTAACATCACGGCATTTCGAAAATACATTTTTTGTTATCCTAAAGGTCTCGTCAGCTTTGCCTCTGTCATATGGAGACGTACCAAAAGTTAATAAACTATCCTTAAGTAATCTATTCTCAGTCACTTTTATTCGGTTTTCATTTATATAGGCTCCTTTACCCTTTTGGGCTGTAAACATCTCATTTAAATAGGGGTTAAATACTATTCCAGCATATGGAATCCCATCTACAACAAGACCTAATGCAATAGCTGAATATTTAAAACCATACATTAGATTAGTTGTCCCATCAACCGGATCAAGAATCCAAGTGTATTTTCCTAATGAGAATTCATTTGCAGCTGTTTCCTCAGCAATAATATTACTTTCTGGAATTATCCACTTTAACCCACTAACAACTCTTTCTTGAACCTTTATATCTATTTCTGTAACAAAATTTGCTGTACCTGTTTTTGAAACTACCTTTTTGTCATCCATATTGACTAGAAGCATCTCTCCAGCTTCTCTTATTAAAGTTTGTGCTTGTTCAATTGCTTTGTCTATTGTTTTCATTTGAATTCTTGATACCTCTTTATCTTTTTCGTTGTTGTTTTTTCAAATTCCTCATCTTTAAGTGAGAATTCTTTTACTGCCTTATAATTAATCAATTCCTTATTAATTCTTTTAACTTCAGCATTAATTATCGAATATATATCCTGTTGAGGGATTACACCACCTTTAATATCTTCTGCTATCTTTTCTTTATCTGGAACTATTTTAGCACAGACAATGACATCATCTTTGCCGTCCCTACCATATACCAAAGACTCTTTAATATAATCACTTCTGCCTAGAAGTGTTTCTATTTCTTCAGGATATACATTTTTGCCGTTTTTAGTTAAAATCATATTTTTCATTCTTCCAGTTATATGGACAAAACCATCCGCATCAAAATAACCCATATCTCCAGTATAGAACCATCCATCTCTGACAACTTTATCAGTGGCTTCTTGATCCTCATAGTACCCTAGCATTACACTAGGCCCTGATACCTTAATTTCGCCAATGCCTTCTTGGCTTGGATTGTCAATAACTACTTTTAATCCAGGCAATGGAAGACCAGCCGCATCAAACTTGAACCAGGAGTCTCTATTTAATGCAACTATAGGTGCACATTCAGTCAAACCATATCCCTGTACAAGCTTTATCCCTAAATCTTTAAAGCCTTTACAAACAGCTGGATCAATTGCAGCTGCACCGCTAATAAATAGCCTTAAATGTCCTCCTAACGCTTCATATATCTCAGCAAAAAGCTTTCTTCTAATATCTATATGAAAAGCACTTAGGAAATTGCATAATTTAATACCAAATTTTAATTTTTTCTCTGCTCCTGGTTTCTTTTTAACAGTATTAATAAGCTGCTTGTAAATAGATTCGAAAATTAAAGGAACGCCATTCATAACTGTACATTTTGATTCTCTCAGGTTCTTGACAATATGTCTAAGTCCCTCACAATAGGCTATTGTACATCCTCTGTACATTTGGCAAAGAAATCCACAAGTACATTCATATGTGTGATGTGGAGGTAATACTGACAGGAAAGTATCCTTTTCATCTATATACAGCATAGAGCACATTGCCATAAGATTAGCAGTAATATTCGTATGTGATAGCATAACTGCCTTTGATTTATCAGTAGTTCCTGAAGTAAATAGAAGTATACTCATTGCATCATTGTCAATTTGTGCATCAAGGAATTCTCTATTTCCTTGTTTAACTAATTCATGTCCATTTTTTAGTAATTTGCTATATGAAAGCTGACCATCAGCATCATCTTCTAAGTCCATATTTATATAGTATTTACAAGTGATTTCGTTCTTCATAATATTATCAATTTTTTCAGAAACAGTACCCGAAAAAATAATAGCATCTGTGTAACTTCTCTGCATACAATTCTCTATTTCATTTTGTGGAAGTTCTCTGTCTAAAGGAACAACAATGCCAGTACCATTACAAACTCCCAAGTAGGATGTAGACCATTCATATCTGTTTTCACCAATTATTGCAATCCTCTTATCCTTCAATCCCAGGTTTATCAAGGCTGTACCCAGAGCATCTATATCTGATTTATACTTGCTGTAAGAAATAGGAGAATAATTAGAATTTTCTTTCTCTTTAACCAAAAAAGCTGGCTTATTTCCATATAACTTGGCACTTTGCTCAATCATATCTTTTAGATTTGAAATTTGTCTAACTTCATACAATGGTATATTTCTCATATTACCTCCACGCCGACTTTGGGCACAAAATTTATTTAATGCATATTCATTTAAAGTATCTCATTTTATTTTACTTCTTACTATAATATTATCAATTTATCATACGATAATTGCATAATAAATTGAATACAAACAATCATACCTTAATTTCTTTAATCTTTTTTATTAATTCACAAATCACATGAGTTCTTCTTAAAGGAGTCATTAAATAAAATCCTGATACATGTTCATACAGTTTATTTATAATATCAATAGAAATATTTATTCCAATGATTTCAGATTCTTCACGGTTTTTATCCTTGAACATAGCAATTATTTCTTCATCAATTTTTATTCCCGGAACCTCATTATTTATAAATTGAGCATTTTTATATCCCACTAATGGCATTATTCCAGCAAATATAGGCACATTCAATGCTTTAGTAGCCTTAATCAGATTATATATACCTGTCTCAGTATATACAGCCTGAGTAAGAAAATAACCAATTCCATTTTCAATTTTAGTAAATGAACGTCTTAGCTCAGCTTCAAAATTTGCAGCATTAACGTTTAATGCTCCTCCGATTTTAAATTCCTCGTCAAAAAATACATTACTATTTAAACTGGAAATGTAATCTGCAAGCTTTGATGAATTAATACTGAATACTCCCTTAATATTTTCCCGTTCAGTATGCGCAATAGGATCACCAGTAATTGTTAAAACATTTCTAATTCCTTCAATATGAAGCCCCAAAAGCGTTGCCTTAATGCCTAACAAGTTTTTGTCTCTGCATGTAATATGAGGCATAGTAGGTATTCCTGCTTCTCTATAAATCTTAGCAGCTAGGATTGAGCTATCTGCACGTGCCTTTGCCAGTGGTGAATCAGAAATAGTAATCATATCGGCGCCTGCTTGTTTTATCATGAAAGCATCCTTTAGCATGTACTCCCACTTAGTATCAAATGGTGGATCTATTTCTACTAAAATAGGTTTTTTGCGCTCTAATAGCTTGTATAGAACATTTTCCTTTGAAATTGCACTTTCTACTTTGCTTTCAGTCTGTCTTACTCTTTCTATAGATGTAATATTTTCAGTAAGCAGCCTTGCTGCAGCAGCTATATGATGTGGAGTAGTTCCACAGCAGCCTCCTAATATTTTTACTCCCATTTGTTTTAAATCAAGGATTTTCTCTGCAAAATATTCTGAGTTATCAATATACACTGCTCTTCCTCGTTCAGAAGATGGATATCCTGAATTTGGCATAATTATAATATTTTCGCCATTAATATTTAAATCCTTAATCAGTCTGCACATATGAGCAGGCCCACTGATACAATTTAGACCAAAAGCATCGACTAATCCACTTGCACTGACCTTATTAATAATATCTAAATAAAATGCACCTTCTTTTGAATATCCATCTGGATAAACTGCAAAAGAAGTTATTATCACTGCATGTGGTTTGCTCAAACGTATATATGCTGATAACTCCAGCAAAATATTATAATTTGCAAAGGTTTCAAACAAAAAACACTCTGCACCACAATCCTTAAATATATCAACAATCTTTTTATATTCTTCAAGAACTGTAATTCCTTCGGCTACAGGTATTGGACCGATATCAGCAAAAACTGCAACATTTGTTCCCTCTGCTGCACTTTTAGCTATTTCCCAGCCCTTTTTTATTATTTTATCTACTTCTTGTTGGTCACAAGCTAATGATAACCTATTTGCACCAAATGTATTAGTCTTAATAGCATTAGCACCAGCTTCTATATACTCTCGATGAATTTTATAAATAGAATCCCTGTCAAAAAGATTTGCTAGTTCACAAGCTGTATTCGTATTAAACTTAGATGAGTAGTAGGTGCCAATAGCCCCGTCAAATAGAAAATAATCTTTTTCTTCAAAAATACTCATAATATCCATAATCCTTAGTTTTAATTCTTATACTAATTTGTATTTAAAATATGTCTTTTGTATATTTTGAATACAAATTAGCATCATAATACATTCCCAAAAAATAATTATACTTTTAGTTGGATTCAGAGTCAAGGAAATACAGAATACTATCCATAGCTAGCACATCAAAATTGTTATATTCAGCCATATAATATAGATTATTAACTCAGCTTTCCTACATCAAAAGTACATTGGTGTTCATACTTATCAATGGCTGAATAGTAACTAACCGAAATATTCTTAAGTAGCCTGGTTTGCTTCAGTCTGCAACGCCTGTGCAAGCTCTCCAAACTGGGTAATTTGCTCCTCCAGCCTGTTAATCATTGCATGGTACATTTCGATTTCAGACGTGATGTCATTCGTACAGCCAAATGCCTTCTCAGAAAGTTTAGACACCTTATCCACCAAATCACTGGATTCTTCTGAAGATGCAAGTAATTCTTCCACACACGAAGAAATCTCCTGAACAACAGTACTGATTGCTATGGATTCTTTTTGTATGGTGTTGAATGTGTCAAGAGTGACATTCATTGCTTTACGTTGTCCTGCAAGTGCTATTGTTGACTGGTTGATTTTTTCAGCTGTGTTTTCTGTACTCAGTTTATTTGATTTGACTAGCAAATCAATGGTAGAAACAGCCGCTTTTGTGTCATCAGCAAGCTTTCTGACCTCATCTGCCACTACAGCAAATCCCTTGCCATGTTCACCCGCTCTAGCTGCTTCTATAGCAGCATTCAAAGCCAACAGATTTGTCTGGTCTGCGATACTCATAATAGTGTCTACAATCGAAGCGATCTTCTGGGAATTATACTCCAATTCATTAACAGCCAACATGATTTGCTGATTGGTTTTCTCAGAGTCATTAAGACTTTCCTTCTGACTTCCAATCGCCTGATTTCCCAGATGTATAGCACTTAAAAACTCAGATATTCTTGAACTTATCCCCATTGTATTTTCAGCAACATTGCGTATTTCCACTCCAATTTCGTTCAAAACAGTTACATTTTTATGCATATGGACAGACTGATCCTGTGAGATTTCATTAAGGGACATCGCCTGTGATTGGATTACTTTAAAGCTGTCTGCGTTATCATCTGAGGTATTTTTCAATGCTACCGTATTACTGAATAAATCAGTCGAAAGGCTCCGTACCCTGTTAAGTATATTCTGAAGCTGGGATGCCATTGATTTCGCTTTATTTTCACCTTCTGCTGCAAGTGCAAACAACTTATTAAAGGCTTTTACAATAAAAATTGCAGCCAAAGTTAACCAAAGATAACAGCTGTACCTGACAGCTACATCTCTTGGGAATTTAATAAAAGCATCCATTTCTACTGCAAAAAAATTCCACATGGCAATATCAATCCCAACAGAAGCTATAAAGGAATACCATATTACCTTTGCATCAAAGAGTAGTATTGATACTGCAATCATGAAATATCCCAAAGCATGGGTCTCAGGTGCATCTACGGTAGCCAGGCGCATAAGTATAATCACGATGGTCAGAGCCAGCATCATAAGCCATTTAGACCATGACTTATCTGCATATTTCTTGCTTAACCACTTTACAAGTAATGCATTCAGCACAACTGTTGCAAATGATGCGCCCATTATTCCAAATGTCATGTTTTCACTGGCAATTCCAACAATAGTTGTGCCCAAAGTAACGATAATCATTGCAGTACAAACTGCTGTTACAATCCATAAAAAGTATTTTTTAGCTTCCATATCAATCATTTCGCGAGTAGTGCCTGAATTAGAAGTCAATATAATCTCCTCCATAATGTAGTGTATGTTTATACTCTTTTGCTGCATACGTTATTATTTCTATATACAAGAAAGTATAGCTCAGAAGCTCTTACAACATTATAGTCTCTTTTTCGACTTAAATAAAGATATTTCTGTGTTTTTTTACCTTGAATAGCAAAACAGATGGCAATTAGTTTTCCTAAATTTCCATCTGTTTTTAGAATCTTAATTCAACTTTCCCACATAAAAACCCATCGGTGTTCAAACTTAAAAATGGTTTGTTGCCAAAATAATAATTGCAATACTATTTCATCGCCAGCTTCATTTTTATATAAAGTATATATTGATAATAATATTAATATATATTATAATGAACATTGTTCATTATAATTATATTTTTTATGCCATGAGTTGGCGTGGAGGTTAGCTTAAAATAAATCCGCACACTATGTTAAATGCGATGCGTACCTCCACGATAATACAGTTATTTTTTTGCCATGAGTTGGCGTGGAGGTTAGTATGCCCAAAAATTTAAACAACGTAAAGGAAGATATATTATTAGTTACAAGGCAATTACTTAAAGAAACGGGTTATTCCAACTTAAGTATAAGAAACATTGCTGCTAAATGTGGCGTTGCTTCAGGTACTGTTTACAATTACTATAGCTCAAAAAATGAGATAATTGCAGAAATACTTAATAATGAATGGAACCTAATGTTGCGTAGAATTGATCAGAGCACAAAGACTTCCCTCAGCGTAATTGATAAGCTTGAAATAATGTTTAACGAGCTTAATTATTTTATGAACAATGTTCACGGGTTTTGTTTTGACACTTATCCAATCGGTAACGACAATGAAATGAGCATCTGTACAATAAAGGAAAAGAAGCAACTTTTAAGAAATCAGCTATCAGAAAAAATAATTTCCTTTATTGGCAATAGTGAACCCTTTAATGATGAAGCAACGAACATTTGCCATACTATATCAATTATTTTGATAGCATATTCAAATGAAAAAAGTGATTTTAGCAAGTTAAGGAGTTCACTTTCTGCCCTTGTAGATGGCATAGAAAAGAAAAAATAATTCTTAATTGCGTATTGGAAAGATTTTAATAGTTTTTAAATAAAAAATTTATAAAGGAGGTGCCAAATCCATGTAAGTTCTTTGATGGATTTTCGTCAAATACAATCATGGATATTATTATGGAACAAAGTATCGAAAAGAAGAAATTTGGTTTAGGCATGATAATGTTTTTATACATGCTTGGAATTTTTATGGGTGCTATTGATACAGGTATCGTAACACCTGCAAGAACGGTTATACAGTCAGGTTTAGGTGTTAATGACAAACTTGGTATATGGATGATTACTATCTTTACATTATCATATGCAGCTTCCATTCCTATTGCTGGCAAAATCGCAGATAGAATTGGAAGAAAGCATGTTTATCTTGTTTGTATTATATTGTTCGGAGCGGGCTCTCTAATATGTGGCCTTTCTTCGAGCTTCGGCAGCTTCACTATGTTGTTAATTGGTCGTGTTATTCAGGCCATTGGTGGCGGTGGAATTATGCCAATAGCTAATGCCGAGTTTGGAACTTCTTTCCCAGAAGAGAAGCGTGGTATGGCTCTAGGGCTTATAGGTGGAGTCTATGGTTTAGCAAATATAATGGGGTCTTCATTGGGTAGCGCTATCCTTGATATTTTTGGTATAGAAAATTGGCAGTTCTTATTCTATATCAATCTTCCAATAAGCTTGATAATTATTGTTTTTGGAATTAAATTTTTGCCTGTTAATAAATCTACAGAAGCTCCAAAGAAAATCGACATTTGGGGTACATTATTTCTTGTAGTTATGATTCTGTCTGTGATGTACGGCTTAAAGAACATAGATTTCTTTAATTTTAGTGAATCCTTTAAGAGTACTTCTGTATATCCTTTTTTAATTATATTTGTAGTTCTATTACCGGTTTTTGTATTTAATGAAGGAAGAGCAGATGACCCAATATTGAATCTTTCATACTTTACAACACCAAAGATACTTATTACATTGATTGTAAGCTTCTTTGTAGGAGTATGTATGATGGGAATGATATTTGTTCCTCAATTTTCAGAAAACTCTTTAAGAATTGCTACTGGTAAGGGTGGATATTTTGTTACTATTCTTGGAGTTTTTACAGCAATAGGGGCTCCAATGAGTGGTACACTTGTTGATAAATTTGGTGCAAAAAAAATCTTATTAGGGGGCTTTTTTGTATCTTTAATAGGCTCTTTATTCTTAGCCTTTATCGCCGTTCCGATAAGTAGTTTGTTGACAGTTATTGTCAGCCTTGCATTAATTGGTACTGGTTTAGGTTTTGTTATGGGCTCACCACTAAACTATATGATGCTGGGAAACACTAAAAAAGAGGAAGCAAACTCTGCACTTGCAACGCTTTCTCTTATCAGGTCAATAGGAACAGTAATCGCACCATCGATTATGATTGGTTTCCTTGCTCAGGCTGGTCTTGTTGCGCAGGATAATCTAATGACTATGCTTCCTAAGCCAACAGCACCAGAAATTAAACAGGCTGTAGAGCTTAATGAGGAAATTAAAAAAATGAAAAGCGACCCTAATATGGCAAAAATGCTAGAAGGCGTTGATATTCCAGACCTAAGTAAAATGGGTGAAATGAATTTTGATATGAGTGGCGGTGGATCTCTTCCAGACGAATTAGTGAAGTCAATGCAATCTGCCGATGTAACAAATATTGTGGATAAGTCAAAAGAAATTGCAAAATACATGATGGATGAAAATTTACCTACTGCTATGAGTAAAGCTCAAGAAGGTGTTCAGAAGGGTATAGATGCAATGAGTCCTGGTATCAGTGGTATAGATACTGGAATTACACAAATCCAAGAAGGCATTACAGGCCTGGATAAAGCTATAGCTGAAATGTCTAAGCCAATAGAAGGTTTAACTAAAGCACTTGACGGAATGGAAACAGGGATAAGCCAGCAAGAAGCACTTATTAAGCAACTTACAAATACGTACAACGAGTTAACATCAGAAACTGCAAAAGGTGCTAACGGATCAAATTCACAAATGAAATCTGGCGCTCCTTCTGCTCCAAGTGGTGCTGGAATGCCAAGTGGTGCTGAAATGCCTAGCGGTGCCGGAATGCCTAGCGGTGCCGGTATGCCTAGTGGTGCTGATATGCAAAAATACACAAAAAATCCTAGCCTTTTAAAAGCTGAAATCAACAAATTAACTGCTGCAAAGGATACTCTTAAAGCAAAATATAACAAAACATTAGCCCAAAAGGAGGCTCTTGAAAAGCAGGTTGAAGATATGAAGCAAAATCAGCAAGCAATGAAAAACAGCATACCATCAATGGAACAGCAAAAAGTAAGTTTTAATAAAACTCTTACTAAAATGAAAGATTTGAAAGACAAGTATATACCTGAAGCTTTCGAGCAATCTAAAGTAGATTATTATAAATCTATAGACAATATGAAGCCTGAAATAGAGAAATTCTTCCAATCCACTCTTGGAAATGGTTTCAAACAAATGTATATTACTGTGTCTGTATTTAGTATACTTGCTATTTTACTTTTAGCATTTTACAGTGATCCAAAAAAGGTAATAGGAGAAGTGAAATAGTTTGTGTAGAAATCACCATGTAAAGTAATATAATATTTTTGCTGGTTTATAACATGATAAATATTGGTATTAATTTTAAGAGCAATCTATTTCGGATTGCCCTTATTTTATTACACTAATTTTCATTAAACAATTTGAATGAAGCTTTAAAAATATTAAACTAAACGAATTTAATGAAGCTTTGAAAATATTAGGTGCCAGTGATTATGACTTTTTATATAGAAAACTGTATCAAATAGTCTATTTTTTCATATACATTAAATATTTTCTTGACATAATAGCATTTCCTTTCTCAAATAATATGAGTTGACAAGCTAAAAGCTATACAAATTTTCTAATTGGAGGTGTTAAATCCATTTCATTTATTTCATGCTATTTTGCGTGGGATTTAGGACATGGATATAATTATGAAAAAGAGAATACTATTAGTACTAATAATCCTTACTCTTTGTATGACAGAGGTGTTTGCCCAAACAACCTACACTGTGAAATCCGGTGATAGCATCTGGAAAATCGCTGTAAAGCATGAAACAGGTGTTAGTGAAATTTTAGCTAAAAATCCTCAAGTTAAGAATCCTAGTTTAATTTATCCTGGGCAAAAGCTTACAATACCAGATCAAAGTAGCGTTAAAGCTCTAGAAGCTGAAGTAATCAGATTGGTTAACATTGAGAGATCTAAAAAAGGTCTGCAGGCTTTAAAAGCAGATTGGGAAATTTCGAGGGTAGCTAGGTATAAATCTCAAGATATGATTAATAAGAAATACTTTTCCCATACCTCTCCCACATACGGTTCACCTTTTAAAATGCTTGAAACTTTTGGAATAAGATTTTCTTCAGCCGGTGAAAATATTGCCTATGGTCAGAAAACTCCAGCAGCAGTCATGAATAGCTGGATGAACTCATCAGGACATAGAGCAAATATTTTGAGTCCATCTTATACACATATTGGTGTTGGACTTGCTAAAACCAGCAGTGGCGTGTGTTACTGGACTCAAATGTTTACAAAGCCATTAAAGTAAATAAATAGCCTAATTAAATAAAAAGAGCAACAAATGCTTGTGAAATAGGCGTTGGTTGCTTTTTTTATTTAATTATATAACAATTAATATTTCGAGGTTGTCACTTAATAATCTCGTTTTTCCTAATCGGACATCTCCTTATTATTTGAAGCAAGTAAATTATTCGAAAATATATTTTTTCTAATTTCTCTATCCATTTGTTGAATATTTCCAACCATTTTAGACATATTTTCTTCTTCCATTTCATTGAACAAATATTTAGTAATAATTTGAGGAATAACAATAAATACTGTTAAAAATGATGTTGCAACAGGAACAAGTATGCTGATAACAGAAGTATCAAACTTTCTGAAAATACATACTATAGTAGTAAAAATTAAAAGGATAACTATAGAAACCAATATCCCAATTGAACACCAAAAAAATATTTTTTTATATAACTGCTTTGTTTTAAAAGAGCTCTTTGTGTGCACTACATAGCAAGTAAGCAATTCATCATACTGATTATTATGTAATTTCATTGATATAGTATCACTGTCACGCAACAATTCTTCATCAGAATTTATTGTTTTATAGCTACTAATGTTAGTAAGTAATTGAGCAATATAAGAAGAATTTACATTATTAGCATTTCTATGCAAGCTTTAATTCCTCCATTCGTTTTTCTATTGCTTTAGAAGATACTTTAAAGCGATCAGCAAGGTATGCCAGTATGTTTATATCTTTATTTTTTATGCTATTGTATTCATCAATAAAAAAGGTCTTAGGCATTAAAAGATTTGCCGCAAATTTGTTAGCGCGTCTTTCAGGCAAATTGGTAGCATTATCAGTAGTTTTATATGTATTAAAATACGGTTCATTTTCTTTATAATCAAATAGGTAATGCGCTAATTCATGTGCAACTGTAAATCTCTGATGTCCTACATTATCCAGTTCATTTACGCAGACTATTTTTGATGTTCCAGTTACATTTTTCAACTCATCATTAATAATTATGTACCCTGATAAATCATCCTCTAATTTGTGTTTGTAAATATTGAACCCAATATCCTTCATAATATCAATAATAGGAATGGGTATAGAAGCAACCCCGTAGTGCTCAATGAGCATACCTGAAATATCTTCCATATTATCAATATTCAGATTTGATTTTCTTATCTTATCCAACAGCTCATTTTTCATATTCCTTCTGTCTCTCCCTCTATCTATTTGAATAAGTTTTCCCATGACATTTTCCTCCTTGCATTATTCTAATATATATAATGCTAAGCAAGAACTTGTCCAAAATAAGTCAAACTATAATATTACCCACAGAAATTTTTGTCACATTTTGTATGAATTTGTATAAAGCACATTAATATTTTACCATATATATTCAAAATTGTCTATTTGAATATAATTATTACTGAAAGCTTTGCATTGAAATTTTCCATAGTTTACATTATCATTTTGTAAATATGTATGCTTAGTCTATTACCTATAATATACTGGTTAAAGCTTATAATCTTCTTGTCAAAATCCATTCATATATCAGTAAGATTTTTATAATAGAAAACATCCAAATAAAATTATTTTGCTCTCCATAACCCGAACTTTATATGTCTATTTTTTTCATGTTATTAAAACTCGTAAATATTTATTCATTTTACTTCATATTTCTATCACATGTCCCCGCAAGTTGACATAATATATTATTGTATGTTATCATACTATTATTGTTTTCATGGTAATTTCTATATCACATAAGCAAAGCTAGATTAGTATTTATGCACTTTAGATTTAAATATCTTTTGTATTTATTTAGTATGTTTAACCAATATTGTATCTAGCTGTTTAGAGCTTTCTAAGCTTTATACTAAATGGATATTATCACCCACAATTTAATTAATTTAGTTTTTAGTTTAATAATTAGTTGGATTTATTCGTTATTAATTCAGCTTTCCTATATATATCACATTGAATACTTTTTCGTATTAAAAAATAGAGGAACTATTTTTTAATGCAAATTAGTTAAGCCCTAGTAGCTCAAAAGATAAAAAAGTCTGCTTTTTGACCATAGTGCGTAATGCTGGATAACGAAAAGGAGTCCATATTAGGGGTTTTATTTGATTTTAATGCGCTTAGAAAGTTTTTTACTCGCAGAAGGCATTATGTAAACTTTGTCTTATTTTAATGGGGGGGCATTTAATGAGAAAAAGAGGTATTCTTAGCATACTTACAGCTACTATTCTAATGTTATCAATTTTATTTTCTATCCCTGGAAATGTTTTTGCAGCAGCATGGGATCTATATTCACAGTATATACCTAGCTATACACCTGTTACAAAAAACGAACTTCGTGGTACATGGATTAGCACAGTTGTTAATTTAGACTGGCCTTCTGCACAAACTAAGGCTATAGTAAATGATTCTCAGCGAATCCAAAAAACAAAAGAAGAACTCATTAAACTTTTAGATGAGGCTGTTAATAATAATATGAACGCTGTTTTTTTACAGGTTCGCTCTGCCAGTGACGCTATATATGAATCAGATCTTGTGCCCTGGTCAAGCTATTTGACAGGTACTTTGGGCAAATATCCCGGCTTTGACCCACTTCAATTTGCAATAGTTGAGGCACATAAAAGAAATCTTGAACTGCACGCATGGTTTAATCCATACCGTGTTTCAATGAATACCAGTGCCAGCACTATCGCTTCTCTTAACGTAGATAAAAGTGTTTATAAAGAGCATCCTGAATGGATTAAAGTTGCAAACAACAGATTTGTCGTAGACCCTGGCATTCCCGAAGCAAGAAAATGGGTTGAAGATTGTGTCATGGAGGTTGTAAATAACTATGACATTGATGGAATTCACTTTGACGATTACTTTTATTATGAAGCTGTAACAAACGAAATGGGTGATGACACAACCTATCAGAAATATAATAAAGGACAATTTTCAAGCAAGGCAGATTGGAGAAGAAATAACACGTATCTATTGATTAAAGAGCTGTCAGCAAAGATTTCTTCTGCTAAGAGCTGGATAAAATTTGGTGTAAGCCCTTCTGCTATTTGGAGAAATAAAAAAGATAACGCTGCTGGTTCAAATACTAACTCATCCTATACAAACTATGATAAATGCTATGCAGATACAAAGAAGTGGGTTGATGAAGAACTCATTGACTACATCTGCCCACAGATATATTTCACTTATGCAAACACTGCCGCACCCTATGGTGAGCTTGTTACCTGGTGGTCAAACTTAGTTAAAAACAAAAATGTTCATCTCTATATCGGGCAGGCATTATACAGGATAAACGAAGTAGCTACTACGGATAAGGATTTCTCTGTTGATAATGGAGTCCCTGAGATGACTCGTCAGATGAAACAGAATACAACAATGTCTAGAGTTGAGGGTAGTGTCCTATTTAGAGCGAACTATCTATTTTCTAGCGCTACGCAACCCTTTGTTTCTGTACTAAAAAATAATTTATGGGCTGCTAAAACATTAGTACCTGTAATGCCATGGAAGGGTGGTAAAGCTCCCAATACTCCTACAAGCGGTTCTATCAGTACTGTCTCAAGCAGTACAAAAACAACTTGGACTGATAATGACAGCAAAACCGCTTACTTTGCTGTCTACCGATATTTAAATAGCGAGACAATAGATATAAACTCTGATGAAAGCGCAAAACATTTGGTTACAACTATACGAAAAACAACTAATGGAACGCAGGAGTTTATTGACAATTCCAGAAGTAGCTTGAATGGAGTAGTTTACGTTGTAACTGCCTTAGATAGACTTCACAATGAAAGTAATCCTTTAAAAATAAGCTATAAATCAAAGTACTTTAAAGACGTTGGTCAAAATGTGTCCTGGGCAATTGACCCAATCGACAAACTTTATGAGAATAACATTGTTTCAGGTGTGGGTAACGGATATTTTCTGCCTAGTAATAACAGTACACGTGGAGATTTTATCCTTATGCTAATTAAAACTCTGAATTTAGAAGCTACTTTCAATGACAATTTTTCTGACGTTCCTGAGAATTCATATTACTATGATGCAATAGGAACTGCCAGAGCACTAGGAATTACAAGCGGGACAGGTAATAATAAATTTGAGCCAAAAAGCAATATAACTAGACAGGATATGATGGTGCAGGTATATAAAGCAATGAAAATCTCAGGCATCCCGCTTATTGAAGCAGATGTCTCCGAATTAAACAAATTCAGCGATAGCTCTCAAATAAGTAATTATGCAAAAGAAGCTATAGCTACCTTGATTAAAAACGGATATATCAGCGGTTCTGGGAATAAAATCAATCCAAAGGGTTTGACATCAAGAGCTGAAATTGCAACTGTATTGTCAAAGTTGCTGTAAAATATTATAAGAATTATTGAATTGCTAAAACCGAATTGGCTGAGTCAATTTCCAGATTATCTTTAGTCTGGAAATTGACTTCAATATATAAGAAAAGTCAATCGCCTTTACAATAAGCTCTAGTTATCTTTAGTATGAGTTGACTTTGATACTTGAAAAAGTCTTGGTTTTCTTTATTTGACAAGGTCATTTACTGTCTACTAAAATCTGTAGTTTGGGTTCGAGGCAACAACTATATTTCGTAAACACATGTATATACAGCAATACCGATTTTATTTTCTAAAGTACTCACTCATAACCGCAGAAGATATCCTAGCCGCTGTAACTCCGCCATAGCCACCCTCCTCAACAATAACGGCAATTGCAATCTCAGGTTTTTTATAAGGAGCAAACCCAATAAACCAGCTATGTGGTATTTTGCTTTCTATATGCTGAGCAGTACCAGTTTTTCCGCAAACT
Organism: Bacillota bacterium; assembly: GCA_023444055.1. Taxonomy (GTDB): domain Bacteria; phylum Bacillota; class Clostridia; order Acetivibrionales; family DSM-1351; genus Ruminiclostridium. The sequence continues at coordinate 17,902 of JAEZRV010000008.1, read as the reverse complement.
TGTATTGCTCTCACTTGTGCTCTGGTCCCTGTACCCTTTGAGACAACATCTCTCATGTAATTTCTCATCTCAGCAGCATATTGCGTTGTCGTAATCTCTCCGATAGATGAAGCATTCAAGCTCTTTACCACATTTCCACTATAATCGACAACCTTATTTATAAGTGTTGGTCTCATCATAATGCCATCATTTGCTATAGTCTGAGCTACCAAAGCCATCTGAATAGGCGTTGCTAACACTTCTGCCTGCCCGAATCCGCTTTGAGCCATATTACCCTTTTCACTGGATTTGTATTTTGGAAACCTGCTATTATCAATGATAATTCCTTCTGCAGGAATGTTTTTATTAAATCTGAACTTTTCAGCTGTTTTCAGCAATCCATCTTCAAGCCTTATACTTAAATCTCCGAAATATAAATTACTAGATTTTATCACAGCCTGCCCAAAATTGATTTTCCCCAACGCTTTTCCCTTATCATTGCTAAGAGTGTAGCCTCCACCTAAATCCATTTTTCCCGTATCGTTAAAGGTTTCTTCAGATATTCCCTCTATGTTTTCAAGAGCACTTATTCCTGTAACCACTTTAAAGGCAGAACCAGGTGCATATAAACCAGAAACTGCCCTATTTAAAAGTGGTCTGTGCTCATTTTCATTCAAAGACTCCCAAATATCATTCAAGTTATTAGGATTATAGGAAGGCTTGGAAATCATTGCTAAAATCTCCCCAGTATCAACCTTTAATACAACCACAGATCCTCTAGTATCTCCCAAAGCATTATAAGCTGTTTTTTGCAAATCATAGTCTATGCTGGTATATACATCGTCACCTTTTCTGTCAACTTTCTTAAATCCATTACCAACCCATGCTAAAAACGAAGTAGATATATTACTGGATAAATATCTGTCATATAAATTTTCCAAGCCAGTTATTCCATATTGTTCATCATAATAGCCTAGTATATGCGCTGTTACTGCTCCACCCTTATATTCGCGTTTATAACCTTTGCTCCCTGCTTTTTTACTTAAGGATAACGCCTTTCCATCTCTATCATATATAGTCCCTCTGACAACCTCGTTTCTAACGTCCCACATTCTTCTATTGTCAGGTCTAACCACAATTTTAGGGCCTTTGAATAAAGTGAAATATGATAAATATCCCATCAAAATTATAAATACTATTAAAAAAACAATCATGACTCGCTTTATATTTGTTGTTAAATTATCCATATCATTAAACCCTTTACACCTATTTGTACTATGATAACCCTTACAAATGTTTTACTCTAGCATAGTATTTTAACATCTAGCAAAATCTTATCCTGCATAAATCTATAATTTTCTATTGTTTCTCAATTTCATCGCCTTCTGAAACTTTTTGAATTATTCCCAGTGCCAAAAAACTGATTATTAAAGAAGTTCCACCATAACTTACGAATGGAAGAGTTATTCCTGTCAGAGGAATAAAGCCTGTCACTCCCCCAACAATTACTAAAGTCTGAGTGGCAATCATAATACTCAATCCTGAAGCAAGTAGCTTTGTGAAATTGTTTTGAGCATGAATTGCGCTTCTTATAGAGCGATAAAATAATAGAAAATGTAGAATCAAAATAGCAAAACCCATTAACAAACCCATTTCCTCACATATAACAGAGAAAATAAAATCAGATTCATTTACAGCTACATATTCAGGGTTTCCCATTCCAAGACCTCTCCCAAAGAAACCTCCCATAGCAATTGCGTACATTGACTGAACTACCTGATAACTTTCATTATAGACATATAACCAAGGATTCAACCAAATCATTATTCTTCTTTGGATATGGCTGAACATTGCGTAGCTAGCTAACCCTCCTACTGAGAATAAACCTAGTGAAAATAGCACATACTGGGTTTTTGATGTTGCTAGATACACCATTGTTACTGCAATAGCAAATATTATCAATGCTGTACCAAGATCCTTTTGTATTACCATAAACCCTAATGAAATTCCAATGACAGCACATGGTTCTATTAGCTGCTTTCTCGAGCATATGTCTGAAAGTGATGAAGCTAAATATAATATTAATAATATCTTCCCAAATTCTGATGGTTGAAAGCCGATAGGACCTATTTTCACCCAGTTTTTTGCTCCTAATATTTCTACCCCAAAGAAAGTAGCCATTGCCATAAATAGAATAGTTCCAGCTAAAAATACGTATCTATATTTAGAAAATTTAGCTATTCCCTTTTTTAGATATAATACGATAAACAAGAACGATACAATTGCTATTCCTAGCCATACTAACTGTTTAATAGCTATAGTTTTGTTCAATCTAAAAAGCATTATAAGACCTATTGAGCATAGAGAAATAGCTAATAAAAATATAAGCCGATCTCCCATAGAATAATATTTTTTTAAGACCCAGGTAGTGAGCCCAATTATTACAATTAATCCTGCGAAAAATACTCCTGCTAATGGATCTAGCGGATTTTTCAAAAGAGCAAGATTCAAAAAGCCCACGAAAATAAACAAATATACACAGAATTGAAGAGTTCTTAAACTTTTAGTCATAATAAACTATAACCCCTTATTTCTAAAATGCTGGCGCCGCATTACACTGACAAACTATGATAAACAGACTGTATGATAGATAAACTATGATGAAGAAGATGTTTTATAGACGAACTAATTAGATATACAAATTATCACACGAAATGACCATTATGGGTCTATATAGCATAATGATTAATATTGTCTTATAATTTTCAACATAACTGTTTTATTATCATATCATTTCAGCATTAATCGTTATTCATCATCTAGAACTATAAACACAGTCTGTGAAATACGTATTTCATCACCAGGCTGTAAGCTTTTTTTATTTATCCTGACCCCATTTATATAAGTACCATTTGTCGATTTCAAGTCTTCAAGCATATATCGCCCATCCTCAAAATAAATTTGTGCATGATAGGCTGATACTGACTGCGAGGACAACAGAAGTTGATTTGAATGATTTCTACCTATAGAAATTTTATTACCTATTGGTATTATATCACCAGAGATAAAGCTTCCTCCATCACCTGAGTACTCAAGTCTAAGCTTCCAACCTAAATTTTTTCCGTCTCTTAGTCCACTTCTTTTTACATCTTTAGACATAATCTTTAAGGCTTGAAGTATTATAACAAATATAATTATTACCAGCACTACCTTAAATACTGCTGATAAAAAGCTTAAATCTAGAATATTAAAATTCATAGCTCACCTACATTTTTCAACGTTTTTAAATCACTAAAATTATATTTCTTAACCTTATTATATACAAATACTCTGAAATTTACAAACTCGGCTATATATAAATTTGTATTTTATATCAAAAAATTCATAAAAAAGACTAAACAAACTCTACTCTTTAGAAGTATAATAGTATTGTACTTTGATAAAAGATTTTTATATTAAAAAAACAATGTTGTAGAAATTATAATCAGCTCACTTTTGCAGCTGAAATTGTAGGTGTGGATGATTTTTATTTTAAAAATTAGTTGATTATATAAATAGTATGTTATTAAAAAGTAGCAAATCATTATTCAAAAAAAGGGGGCAAAATCCATGCTAATACTCTAACATAGAGTTATGAGAATGCTTGGCATGGGTACTTTATGCAAAAATTCGTAATTTTTTTATTATTAATTCTAAATATATTCGGCTTTATATTAGTATCCTTAGATAAATTCAAAGCAAAAAATAGATTGTGGAGGATACCTGAAAGATCATTTTTTATCCTGTCTATACTTGGTGGTAGTGTTGGTGTATATATCGGACTGTTCTTATTCAATCACAAAACACGTCACTGGTATTTTATGACTATCATACCCTTAATTATATTAGCTCAGATTGTATTTATATATTACCTATCTAACAAATAAAGTTTAATCTGTGAGGATGTTAGCTTTATTTGCGTTATGTATTGATGTTTATTACGAATCTGCATTTTTTAATTATTCTTTAGTTTCTTGTTTGTAATAAAGATGAACTTAATTGAATACCCTTTAATAATAGTAAAAACGGGGTTACACTAATGAGTTCTGATAGGTTCTATAAAAATTCAGCAATACTAACATTGTCAAATTTCATAACTGGCTTTATTGGATTTGCATTTTCAATTGTACTTTCTAAAAAGCTTGGTGCTCAAGGTCTTGGTCTGTACGGCCTTATTATGCCGATATATTCTCTGCTTATATGTCTAACAGCAGATGGCTTGATTACTGCAGTTTCAAAAACTTGTGCAGTATATAGCAGCAAAAAGGATTACAGAAACCTTCACAGAACTATGAAGGTTGTGATTTTCTTTATAGGGCTTTGGAGTATTTCTGTGGCAATACTTGTTTTTTTTAATGCTTCCAACATCAGTACTTTTATTATAAAGGATACAAGAGCCACAAATGCCTTAAAGATATTATGTCCAGCACTAATATTCATTCCCTTTTCTGCAATAATTAAAGGTTTCTTTTATGGTGTTGAAAAGTTTACTATTCCAGCTGGTATAGATATTTTAGAAAAGGGTATCCGAATAACAATACTTTTAGCTACAATGGCCATATTAACAATTAATAACGTAAAAGGTGCTGTAACTGCTGCCTATTTAGCCTTAGCAATAGGGGAAGCTATCAGCCTTTTAATGTTGCTAACAGCTTATAAATTGTTTTTCAAAAAACTTGTGCCTGTAAAAACAAAGGTCAAGAACCCACTGCAGTTATTAGTTGATATACTTGTCATCTCAAGCCCATTATGTTTAAATGGATTTTTATCCTCTGTATTAAATACAGCATCAACACTAATATTGCCTAGACGATTAATAAGCACAGGAATAAGCTATGACAATGCATTAGAGCTAATAGGGAAATTCCTTGGCATGTCGCTTACAACGGTTAGTCTTCCGTTTATAATAATTGGTTCTATGATGACCGTACTTATTCCAGATATGTCACTAAGTTTAAGCAAAAAAGATTTATGGAGTACTGAACGAAGAATATCTCAGGTTTTAAAGATTTCATTTCTTGTAGGGTTAGGCACATTAATAGTTTCTACATGTATTCCGCAAAAGCTAGGTATGCTTTTTTATTCAAGAAATGACCTCGGTAATATGATTAAAGTGGCAGGAATATGCAGTTTTATGAGTTATGCTGCTTCTGCATCCTTTGGAATATTAAATGCTTCGGGAAAACAAAACATAAACTTACGAAATTCAATCATTGTTTCTGTTGAAGGACTAATACTAGTATTTATTCTCACTGGTATTCCATCTATAAATATATATGGGTATGGAATTTCTATTATTCTGACCTCGATAACGGGTCTTTTGATGAATCTTTTTGAAATCAATAAGACCTGTGAAATAAGGTTATCTTTTAAGAGTTCTTTGATTTTTATAGTTATCGGACTAATAGGATATATGACTATAAAGCTTGCTAGTACTCTTATTCCCGATACCTTTATTGTATTTAATGTTTTTATTTCTACTATAATTTGCTTTATATCTATATTTTACCTATCTAAATTTTGCAATCAAATGAGCAATAACTAAAATCATATGGTATAATATTTTTTTGTCATAAAGTTTTAATACTCGGAGGATAAAATGTTTAAATATGTAGTATTTGATGTTGATGGAACTATGATTGATACTGAAGAAGCTGTTATATATGCATATCAAAAAGTAATATTTAAAAAGTATGGCAGATATTTTACTGATGAAGAGTTTTTAAAGGGATATGGAGTACCTACTCCCCAAGCTCTAGCTAACTATGGATTTACAGATATAGATGCTGCTATAAAAGTTTATTATAAATACCTTGAAGAAGGTTTTAAACGCTGTTCCGTCTTTGAGGGTATTGTTGAAGTAATTGATAGTTTAAAGTCTAGAAACATTCCAATCGGTATAGTTACTTCAAGATGTAAATATGAAATAGACATTGATTCTAGTTTACAAGATTTAATCAGTAATTTTGATTCAGTTGTATGTACAGATGATACAACAAAGCACAAGCCAAATCCAGATCCCCTTCTTAAAGTCATCGAGAAAATGAATGCAGACCCTTCAAAAACAATATATATAGGGGATACCATTTTTGATTCTATGTGCGCAAAAAGCTCAGGCGTCAAATTTGCATTGGCAGTTTGGGGTACAAATAATGCAAAAGAAATTAGTGCAGACTATTATTTTGAAAAACCATCTGAATTACTTGAGATAATATAATAGAGGATATAAAAAATCGTTATACAGAGTATGGTACCTTATCTATGTTTGACTATGAGAATATTAGATGTTATATATCGAATTAAAAGAAGAGTTAATATTTCAAAGGAGTTTGTAAATATATGATAAATATTAGAGATTTTGTAGAACAAGACAGATCAAACTTTATAAATATGTGTACAAGCTTTTATTCAACAGGTGCAGCACTAAATTCACTTTCCCAAGATGCTATGTCTAAGACCTTTAATGAAATAATGAATAATAGCCCATATCTTAGAGGATTAGTCATAAAATATGACTCTTTCGTTGCCGGATATGTAAACCTATCATTTACTTACTCAAATGAGTGCAATGGATTTGTAGTTTTAATAGAGGAAATTTATGTTGAACCTAAATTTCAAAGAAAGGGGCTTGGTTCATATGCCTTGAAGTGGATACTGAGCGAATATAAGAGCAAGGCTGTGCGTTATCGTCTTGAGGTATGTAACAGCAATCCAGACGCAATTAGACTTTACGAAAGAGTCGGCTTCAAAAATTTGAAGTATAAGCAAATGGTATTCGATGTATAAAAATGGAGATTAGGGTATACTCTAATTTGTGCCATAGAAATTTCATGTGCCCAAATAAATATACTGAAGTTTCACCAACGTTATCAGCTTATAAGTTTTTAACGCCCCAAATCCGCTCTCTTTTACCCTTTTTATTTTGATACATCTTCATGTCAAGATCATGAATAAACTGCTCAATGCTAATATTTCGATTATCGTATACGCCACTAGCATAACTATACCTAATATGGTAAGGCTTCTCACTTTTGCCATTAAAACTATCAATCATTTTTGACATTCTCATAATCATATCGTTTATTTCTTTTGTAGAAACATTTTCAATTAAAATGAGAAACTCATCCCCACCCATTCGTATGACGACACCATGATCCGAATAAGCCCTTTGCAATATTTTTACAAAGGTTTTGAGTGCATAATCCCCTTCTGAGTGTCCGAAAGAATCATTTATGCTTTTGAAATAATCTAAGTCTACCATAATGGCGGCTAATTTGTCATTTGGTTTATTTGCATGCGCATCAATACACTTCTTTAGCACAACTCTATTTCGAGCTCCTGTAAGTGAATCCCTATAAAGTTCCCTTTGTTGAATTATAACAAACATAAATATTAGTATAATTGTATTGTCATGCCATGAAGAACTACTAGTACTTACTATAATCTGCGAAATTAGAGTTGCAATTGCTATTAAGGTTATTGCAAGAATAGAAGCGAACTCGAATCTAATAACCATCTTTTTGCTTCTGAATACAATAAAAATACTATACGCTACAAAAATAACACTCAGCAAAAGTGGTACTATACCTTCTACAATTTTATTAAGTACTTTTGGATTGAATAAAGCAGAAATAGCAATTGTAGCATTAATCAACATAAGTATGTAAAAAACAGACTGTGTAGAACTTTTTATTTTAAATGGCTTAGGGAAATAATTGCATACTACTTTTATAAAGATAAATGTCAGATAAGGAACGATTGCAATTACAAGAACTCTTATAAGCCGAGTTAAAACCAATAATGGTGTGCTATCCTTTCCAATAAGAAATGCAAGTATCGTGTCTAGCATAATAAGAAGTAAATTTAATATCAGTGAGGTCAAGTATAGCTTATTAAGTTTTAATTTTTTATCAAAAACATTATATGAATATATTATAAAAAACAACATTACTGCTGCTGAAATAATATTCATCTGCTGATGAATTAATACTTGCATAAATATACCCATGTCCAACATTTCGTACAAAAAACATCAAAGATGCATCCCTTCACGACAAAAATGACAAGGGCTTGATCCTCCTCTTCTATCTTTTTATATTTATTTAATTTATTATTACTTCTTACACAAAAAACATAATTACATAATATTTACTATACCATTTTATAATAAAGATTGTAATATTTCAATTAAATTCTAATGTCCATAAAATATATTTGTGCTTATATATAACATTTTTTTAATTTAATTATATTTAATCCATTAATTTCCATACCTGTTTTTAATTTTATCACATTATCATTAATCTTTAAATATTTTTCATATATTTTTATTGTTATAATTTACTTGACTAGTTAGTGGAAACTTACAATAAATTGGACACCATACATTTACTTTTCTAAATCTTTTTATACTTGGAATCGTACTAGTTAAACAAAAAATCGTGTTGGTAACAACCTGTTTTCAATAAGCAGACTGTTACCAACACGATAAGTTTCTGAAATAATATCATGTACTTAATTTATTGAACTAAGAAAAATAAGTTAATTGAGTGTTATTTTTATGATAGTCATTTTTTATTATTTTAATATTCTTTTTAAAATCTCGTTACTTCCCAAAGTTGCTTTAGCCTTTACTCTGTTTTCTTCAACATGTAGGTAAGTATGTCTGTTAGGTTTTATTGTTGGAGCTAAATCAATTGCTTTTTCAAAGTCAACTGCCTTTAATTGCAGGGTTTCTACATAGTCAAAAAATCCTGTATCACTTAAAAATTTTTCAATTCTTTGATACCTGTGCTGCTGTACTAAGCTCATAAGATATGTTGCAATTCCAACTTGAATACCATGTAGCTGTGGCTTATCAAGTATTTTATCCAGTGCATGAGATATAAGATGTTCACTTCCACTTGCTGGAGCACTGTTATCTGCAATTTGCATAGCTATTCCGCTCATCGTTAATGAATCTACCATTTCTTTAAGAAAAAACTCTTCAGTTACTTGTGTATATGGCATTCTTACAATACTATTTACAGATTTTTTTGCTAACATGGCTGCAAAATCATTCACCCTTGCTGCTTTGTTATTCTCTTCAAAATACCAATCAAAAACTGCAGTTATTTTTGAAACAATGTCTCCTAAGCCTGAATATATAAACTTCATAGGTGCATTCTTTATAACAGCTATATCAACTATTATTCCAAAAGGCATCGCCGCATGTACAGATGTTCTTTTCCCATTTATAATCAGAGAACATCCTGAGCTGGAAAATCCGTCGTTAGATGTTGATGTAGGAATACTTACAAATGGCAGGTTTCGCAAAAATGCTATATATTTTGCCGCATCAAGTACCTTACCTCCACCAACTCCTATTATTGCCTCAGCATTCGATGATATTGAGAATGCCATTGGCATAAGGTTCTCTATTCTTATATCATCATAATCATACGTTTCAAGAATATTTAAATTAGAATTTGAATTTATTGAATCAATTATCTTTTGTCCAAATAGTTCCCTAATTCCATCTCCAAATAAAATTACTATCTTTTTTATTCCAGCCCTACAAATATATGAGCCGACATTTCCCAGTATATTACTGTCCACTTCCATTATCGTAGGAATTTCAATTCTATGCACTGCTGTACTCATACTAACCTCCACGCCGACTATTGGCATATTAAAATCGATTTGTTTTCGTGGAGGTACGCAACTTATTTTTATATCTGCAACTAGATTATTATCGCTAACCTCCACGCCACCTTCTGACATAATAAAATCGTGTTGTTTTCGTGGAGGTACGCAACTTATTTTTTATACCTGCAACCGGATTATTACAGCTAACCCCCACGCCACCTTCTGAAAACACATGATAATTTTTGCTTATAATACTACCCATGTTCAAGCCTGTTTAGTCACATTATTTATGATACCCTATAAATCACAATACAAACAGTTTTTACAAATAATCTATTCCTACTTAATCCAGCCCTGCTGTAGCATATATGTTTCTACTTCATTAAACTTATTAAAAGATACAAAAGGTATATTTTTCTCACTTAACAGTTCCTTTAAATCATTTCTCGCAAAAGCACAGTCGGCTTCATTAGCAGCACCCACGTCTGGTTCACTATCACCTGAAAAATAAACTTTGGAATATTTTTGTTTTAAAGTTAGTATTACCTTTGCCTTATCTAAACCGAATGTCTCTGAATAAAACTCACTTTTTGAATCAGGTAATATTTGAATTCCTCTGTTTTTATATATTCCCTCCATAGAGATAACAGTAACATTATTTATATTATAATGTGCTAGCAGCTTCTTAATATAATATGATGTCCCTGCACTTAATATATAGAAGTCACCACCACAACTTTCAACCCTTTTTATAAAGTCTATTGCATATGGATCTAAAGGAAGATTAAGTATATCCTCAAGAATCTCCTCTTCACTTCTGTCCATTGAGCCAAATATTTTATTTAGAAACTCAACATTTATTTTTTTTGTTTTTCTCCATTCATAATAATATTCCCATGCCCAATCCTTTAAGTATTTATCCATCACAATGTGGTAAAAATCACGATCTGTTAGTGTACCATCAAAATCTGATACAAAAGCGAATTTTTTCATTCTGTCCACCTTCTTTTAAAAAGTCTATTTTATATTGTTATCCTGTTTTGCCTTATTCTGCATTGTTTTCCACCGATGAATTTAATTCTGTATCTGCTTATTCTGAGGAGCTTTGTTCTGTAATTGCTTGCTTTGTGTTGTGTCATTCTGCTGCTTCAAATTCTTCAGCTTATTATCCTTATTTTGTTGCTTCGTATTCTGTATATTATTCCCCTTATTCTGTTGTTTGATATTCTGAAATTTATTATCCTTATTTCCTTGCTCTATATTCTGCAACTTATTATCATAATTATGTTGCTTCATATTCTGCAATTTATTATCCTGATTATGCTGCTTTGTATTCCGGAGCTTGTTATCTTGATTCTGTGGCTTTCTATCCTGTAACTTATTGCCCTTATTCTGTAGCTTTGCATTCTGTAATTTATTATCTTGATTCTGAGGCTCCCTACTCTGTAACTTATCGCCCTTATTCTGTAGCTTTGCACTCTGTAATTTACTATCTTGATTTTGTGGCTTCATATCCCGCGATTTATTATCGTTTGCTTTCCTGTCCTTTGGGTTTTTATTATGCATCTTTTTTTGCTGTGCTGACTTATGCTGCGTTCTTTTATCAACACTTTTCGTATTAACATGAACTTGATCCGTAATTGAGAATTTGTGATTTTTAATAACAGAAATCTTTTTGCAGATTAACTTTTCAATATTCTTTAGATACTTAGTTTCATCCTCATCACAAAAGGATATTGATATACCATCGAGACCAGCCCTACCAGTACGGCCAATTCGATGTACATAGGTTTCAGGTGAATCAGGTAAATCAAAATTAAAAACATGTGAAAGCTTATCAATGTCAATACCTCTGGCCGCAATATCAGTTGCTACTAAAACTCTAATCTTTTTTTCCTTGAAACAACTCAATGCATACTGACGTGCTCCTTGAGATTTATCTCCATGAATTGCCTGTGCTTTAATGCCTGCAGTAACAAGTGTCTTTGCTACTCTATCAGCCCCATGCTTTGTTCTAGCAAAGACTAATGCTGATTCAATAGTCTTGTCCATTAAAAGGCTGACCAATAGATTTCTTTTATCCTTTTTGCTAACAAAATAAACCGACTGTTCAATAGTATCTACTGTGGATGATACTGGAGTCACTGACACCTTCACTGGATCAGTTAGCAGATTATTAGCAAGCTTTTCAATTTCACCTGGCATAGTCGCAGAGAATAAAAGCGTCTGTCTAGTATTGGGAACCAGCTTAATTATTTTTTGAACGTCCTGCCCAAAACCCATATCCAGCATTCTATCTGCTTCATCAAGAACAAAACACTTTATATACTGTAAATCAATATATTTTTGGTTTATCAGATCCAATAGTCTTCCTGGTGTTGCAATTAACACATCAATACCAGCCTGTAATTTATCTGTTTGTGGTTTTTGAGCAACACCCCCAAAAACCACACAATTTTTTATGTTCAAAAATCTACCATATGCCTCAAAGCTCTCCATTATTTGAACTGCTAGTTCTCTCGTCGGTGTAAGAATTAGTGCTCTTATAGGTCTAGCTTTCTTTTTGATTATAGGTTCACTAGAAAGTATCTGTAGTATTGGTATAGCGAATGCCGCTGTTTTGCCAGTACCTGTTTGTGCACATCCTAATAAATCTTTTCCTTCTAATATTGGTGGTATCGCTTGTTCCTGAATTGGAGTAGGATTCTCATATTTCTCATATTTAACAGCTTTTAAAATAGGTTCTATCAAATTTAATTCATTAAATAACATCAATTTCTCCTTGAGTAAAAAATAGTTTATTCGTTTTTAGCAATAAAAAGATAATTCTTTTCAACTCACTTATCATATCATAATTTATAGTATAATTCTAATTTTTAAAATGAGGTCAATTACTATCAATCTAAGTTTGTTTTTAGACAAAATCCCCCTAGATTTTTTCCACCCTTGTTTAACTAAACCCGTTTATTGTAAATAATGATTGCAAAACTTGCTAATAATATTTATTATTATATAGTGTAAAAAATTATTTAAGGTAAAGGAATAAAAATGGAAAATTTAAGTTTTAAGGATCTCAACCTTTCAAATGAGCTTCAAAAAGCAATAACAGATATGGGGTTTGAAGAAGCAACACCAATTCAATCTCAATCAATTCCCCACATCCTAGATGGTAATGACTTGATAGGTCAAGCCCAAACTGGAACCGGAAAAACTTGTGCTTTTGGAATACCTGCGGTTGAATTGATTAACCCTGAAATAGATTCTATTCAAGTATTAGTACTTTGTCCTACAAGGGAGCTTGCAATTCAGTCTTCAGAGGAAATCAAAAGCCTCTTAAAATACAAAGAAGGCATACGAATTCTCCCTGTATATGGCGGTCAGCCAATTGATAGACAAATTATGGCATTAAAAAAGCGACCACAGATTATTATCGGAACCCCTGGTCGTGTAATGGATCACATGAGACGTAAGACATTAAAGTTAGAATACTTAAAAATGATAGTTTTAGATGAAGCTGATGAAATGCTTAATATGGGCTTTAGAGAAGATATCGATACTATCTTGGAGAAGGTTCCTGAACAAAGGCAGACAATACTATTTTCTGCTACTATGTCAAGAGAAATTCTAGATATCACAAAAAAATACCAAAAGAATCCTGTTCATATCAAGATAGCTCACAAGGAACTAACAGTACCACTCATTGAACAGTATTATCTTGAAGTAAAAGAAACAGCAAAACTTGAGGTTTTGTCACGATTACTTGATACTAATGACATCAAGCTTTCACTAGTCTTCTGTAACACCAAAAGAAAGGTTGATGAACTAAAGGCAAGTCTTCAATCGAGAGGATTTTCAGCTGAAGCCCTTCATGGTGATATGAGGCAAGAACAAAGAGATAAAGTTATGAACATGTTCAGGAAAGGTAATATTGATATCCTAATTGCAACAGATGTAGCTGCTAGAGGCATTGATGTTGATGACGTTGAAGCTGTATTTAACTACGATTTACCAAGCGACGATGAATATTATGTCCATAGAATAGGTAGAACCGGTAGAGCTGGAAGAACCGGTAAAGCATTTACTTTCATATCAGGAAGAGAAATATATAAGCTGAAAGATATTCAACGATATACTAAGTCTACTATTAAATTTATAAAGCCGCCTAGCATAAATGATGTTGAAGAGAAGAAAATGTCTAATATCCTCAACTCGATTAAGGAAGCCTTAGCAAAAGAACAAATTGCCAAGTTTACAGGGCAAGTTGAAAAATTTGTTGAGGAAATAAATTCTGACTCATCAGATTCTGAAGGTTCAGAGGAAAGTTTTGTTTCCTCTCATGATATTGCTGCTGCATTATTAGCACTTTATATGGAGCAAACAGGTACTCAAACAAATAAAGTTAGTGAGATTGACGATGTTACAGAATTTACTTCTGAAGGCGATATGGTTAGATTTTTTATCAATATCGGAAGCGAAAATAAAATTCAGCCTAAGCACATAATAGAAAGTCTCGTTGCTTCGTCTGGTGTTCCTGGGAAACTGGTAGGCTCTATAGATATACATGATAGATATTCTTTTGTAGAAGTCCCAAAGGAATTTGCACCAGAAGTTCTGAAATCAATGAAAAATTATACAATCAAGGGTAAAAGAATAAATATCGAAAAATCTACAGCACGCAAAAAGAGCTCAAATACACATGCACCAGGTCGTAATGGTGCTAATTCTAAAAGAAAACAAAGTTTCTCGAATAATAAGCATTACAAGAAGAATATATAACGGTTAATTACAAAATTGCCACAAATAATTTAATTATAATATAATTATTTGTGGCTTTTTTAATTCATTTTACACTTTTTATTCATTTTTTGTTATAATGTTATTAAGATTTTATTTTGTCGATACGTAAAAATATGATTATACTGATAATGGAGGACATAAAATGGATCTTGAACTACTTAGGTCTTGTGGGACAATAAAAAGATATAATACTGATGCCGTTGTCACTCTTGAAGGTGAAAATGCACAAGAAATGTATTTCATCTTATCTGGAAAGGTAGGTATTTATTTAAATACATTCACTGATGATGCTGTTAAACTTACAGAGTTAGGCGTCGGTGAAGTTTTTGGTGAAATGAGTTTACTTGATGAACTTCCTAGAAGTGCTACCGTTATTGCATTAGAACCATTAAGTGTTCTAGAAATTGACAAGAATCATTTTGAAATTTTTATTAGCCGTCAGCCTGATATGGCCTTTAAAATGATGAAAGCCTTGGCTTCACGTCTTAGAGTTGTAAACTCTGCCTTATCGAAAGCCGTAGCTAATTCAGATTCATCTATTTCAGATGCTTCTTCCAGCACACCAAGTGGTGAGTCATCATCACAGACTCAGCACGTTAATGTAGTTAAAGCTTTTTTCCCTGAAGAACATAAAACATATAGTCTTGTTCCTGCATTTGACAGTTCTGATTATATATTCGAAAAAACAGTACATTGCCCTATTTGTGGAAGTAACTTTTTAACATACGGTCAAAAAGTATCCAAATTAAGATCTAATGGTATAGACAAAGACTTGAGAAGAAGATATGAAAACTTTGATCCTCTATGGTTTAATATTTGGACATGCTCTGAGTGTTATTACTCAAATTTCTATAATGAATTTCCTAATCTTTCACCATCAAAGTTTAAATTTGTTACGGCAAAACTAAATTCAATATTAAATGGTCAAAAGCTTACCATTACCAAAGATGTAGATATAAATCAACTTTTCACTAAATATTATCTCGCAATGTACTGTGCTGAAGCTGATAAATCTCCCAACATAAAGTTAGGTAAAATATGGATGAATTTAATGTGGTTATACTCAGATTGCGGTGATGAAGAAATGGTAAAAGTGTCCTCTGCCTCTGCTTTAAACTTTTATCAAGAAGCATACCTCAAATGTGATAGCGCTATGAAGCCTGAGACTGAGCAACAACTTTGTATAATTCTTGCAGAGTTATGCTTATTAAATAACAAATCTGAGGATGCCTTTAAATACTTAATGTCAGCTCGTAAGCAAAGAGGCGGAAACAAAACTTATGCTCAAATGGCAGAGTTTAGAATTGATGAACTAAAAGAAAAAACTTGATTAATACACGTTAAAATTTTTAAATTAGGTTAAATGAAACAAATTGTGTAATATTTTTTGTGAAATATGGTTCTTTAAATTTTTATTTATCAAAGTATATAAAACAAAAATGACTGAAGCTTTAGTTAATTGCTTCAGTCATTTTTGCTTTATTACTCGGAAATCGAGTATTATTTTATTTAATAGTTTGAATTAATCAATCCAGCTTTTCTCAAAAGTTTTATTAATACAGTTGCACTTTCTGCTCTTGTAAAGTTGTCTTTTGGAGTAAGCCTTCCCTTTGTATCTCCTGCAAAAATGTTATTCTTTACACAAACTGTAGCAGTCTTTTTTGCATATGCTGAAATATTAGTATTATCTATAAACTTCTTGAGTTGATCGCTGACATCAATATCTGTTACACTGACATCCATGCCCGTAATCTCCATCGCTTTTGCAAGCATTGTCATAGCCTGTTCTCTGGTAATTAAGTCCTGTGGTCCAAACTTTCCGTTAGGATAGCCTGCAAGTATACCATATTCATATGCTGCATTAATATAGTTATAAGATGAATCACTCTTTTTAACATCACTAAACTTTTCAGTTAAATCTGTAGCTTTTATTCCAAGTGCTTTGACAATCATTGAAGCAAACTCTGCTCTTGTAATAGCTCTATTTGGAGCAAAGTTTTTATTTCCAATTCCATCATCAATCAATCTTGAACCAACATCATTTACATAGTTCTTTGACCAATGGTTTTTAACATCATTAAATGTTATAGGATTAAAGATAACTGTATATGTACTATTTGTAAGACTATTTATCTTTGCGTAATACTTTTCAACATCTCTACCTGTATCTTTATCTTTTTCATTTTTTTTATATACCTCAGTAGGAACATGTGAGAATGTACCGTCCTCGTTTAACACAACACCAGTAGTTATGTTTGTTAGATCAAATCCATCTGGAATTTCAACTGTTCTCATAACATAGCTATTAAATTTGGATACATTTACGGTATCTTTTCCATGTTGACAAGTTACTTCAAATTCAACAGGGTTAACTACTAATTGGTGATTATTTTTTCGCGCTGAGATTTCAGCTTTTGTTATTGTTTCCTTAGATGATTTAGAAACACTGATATTAACTTGAATATCTTTCAATTGAATCTGAGTTCCAAGTTTTTTGGAAACGCTGTCAATGTTTATATCCTCTGCTGGTATTGTGTAACAGATATTCCCTGCCTTAATCTCAAGAATAGCATTCTTATTTTCCATATTCTTGACTGTCTGACCATTGAGCTGTGCTATAACAATATCAGAATTGTTTCTTACAGGAACTGTAATAATATTGGCTTTATGACCATCTGTATTCTTTTTTACCATTTTATCAAGATTCTCATTTACTGCTGCATCATTAAATATTACAAAAGTTGATTTTATACCATCTTTTTGAAATACCTTAGCAATTGCAGCCTTTTGATTATCGTCCCCAAAGAATAGTTCTATCAAATCATCGCTTGGTGGTGTTGATGGTGTTGATCGTGTTGATGGTACCAAACCTTCTCCTTTAATACCAAAAACAAAAGGATTATTGATGTTATCATTGTTAGCAATGCTTATGCTTGCATTTCTTGTTCCAGAAGAACTAGGGTCAAATTTAACTGAAAAGATAGTAGTTTCACCATTCTTTAAAGAAATAGCTGGACCCGTTACAACTGTAAAATCTGATGAATTAGTACCTGATATTGTTATATATGGTGATGTTCCTGACAAAAATAATGTAGTATTTCCATTATTTTTTATTGTAAATTCTCTTACTACTGATTCACCTTCAACCTTTTTGCTTCCAAAGTTAATAGGTGTAGTATCATTATTAGTGAGCTTTACATTATTTCCACTATCTACATCTTTTACATAAACGTCAATAACAGGTCTATCATCATTTGTAATTGTTCCAGTACCTGTATCCTGCGTAATTGATGTATTAGTAGGATTAGTCAGTTTAACTAAAACTGTTTCATCTGCTTCCAACACAATGTCACCATTTACCGTCACTGTAATTGTTTCAGTTGTGTCTCCTGGAGCAAAGGTCAATGTAGTCGTTGTTTTAGCTATATAATCATTATCAGCAATAGTTGCTGTCCCATCT
>JAEZRV010000005.1 GCA_023444055.1 Bacillota bacterium | reverse complement strand
TGAGCCAGGATCAAACTCTCAAATTAATATTTGAAAAATTTAATTAGCTCATTAAAATTGCTGACTTTTATTTCTAGTTCTTGTTTCCAAAAACCAGGTTGTAAAGTTCGCAAGTTACTCAATTTTTTAAATCTACCTGTAGATTTTGGTCTTCGATAGACTTTGGAATTTATTTGAGTCCTTTACATGGTCTTATTTAAAAGACTATTATCACTGTTTACTTTTCAAAGTCCAATCCTCAAAAGCATCATTTTATCTGCTTTTCAAGGTTTCGCTACTTGCTCGCCGCAAGTGCTTATTTATAATACCATCTCGCTGTTCCTTTGTCAACACTTTTTTTATTTTTATTTTAGGTTCTTAATCAAACCCTCAACATTCATAATATTTTGTGTTTCCCTCAGACAGCTAGGTTAGTATATCACCATACTTATCACATTGCCAACATAAAACGACCTCATATTACTCCATTTTCGTAATTTATCAATAGAATACTGCTATATTCTTTTAAAATACCTTGATTATTATGAATATACTCTACTTTCAATACAAATTATTAAACTTTTACTTTAGTTCATATTACGTGAATTCCTTGCTTTATTATCTCTTACTTTGTATATAATATTCTTTATTTTTTAAGCTAAATACTTTGGAATAAGTCTGCTTATCTCACCAGTATAAAACATTGACAGCTTATGAAGCGCCCTTGTACATCCAATATATAATAGCTTTTTGTCATATATATTATTGTAGTTATCATCATTTGTTTGATATAGTATAACAGCGTCAAATTCAAGCCCCTTTGCCATATATATAGGTAAAATAGATACGCCTGCTGAAATTTTATACGAATTGCTATTAATTAATTTCGCTCCTGCTTTTATACCTATTTTATTATATAGTTTTTCTGATTCGCTCACGCTTTTACATATAATAGCAATAGATTCATATCCAGCTTTTTTACACTCTATAATTTCGTCTATTATTGATGCCTCTAACTGGGCATGATCAATAGCTAAATATAGCTTTGGTTTATCCTCATGCCTGTCAAAGCTTTCAATATCAATGTTTTCATCTATAAAATATGAACTAAACCTGCTTATTTCATATGAACATCTAAAGCTTTTTTTCATAAAAACAGTTGAACACCTTTTTCTATTTAGAACTGTCTTTATATCATCATATATAGATAAATTAACTTCTTTTTCAATTGATTGATTAACATCCCCCATTATTGTATATTTTGCATCCTTAAAAGACCTTTTTAATATTTCGTATTGTAATGGGTAGTAGTCTTGTGCTTCATCAACCACAACTTGTTTAATATCTTTGTAAAGACTGCAGCCTGACATTTTTAGCTTTAAATAAAGTAAAACCATCCCATCTTCATATTCGAAAGAGGAATTTTCTATATTATCATTAGTGTAAAATAAGATTGTCTCAATGTTTTCAGGAAGGTTAATTCCATAAGATAGCTTATAAAATAGAAATTTATTCTGTATTAATTTCTTATACATTTGGAGTGCTTCAATTCTTGTAAACTTGTAAATTTCCTTCTTAAGAATAGAACTTTCTTTTAATGACAGTAATCTAGCATATGATTTTATCTCAAAGCTATGTTCCGGATAGTTGCTTATAAACTTCTCCAGCTTTACCAGACGTAATTTTCTCAGGTCTTGTATCTTACTCATAATACGACTCTCTATGGTAGCAAGACTTTTTTCTAATGGCATTGTATTATTATATCTAATTAATTCATCTTTTAATAAATGTCTATTTGCTATGCAATCACTATTATAATAAACATCACTAAATTCAATCATTTTATGAGTATAATAATCCAAGAATCGTTCGAGAATTAGTATAAAATCTTTAGAAAGTTTAAAATTAATACTTGATTTTATTAGATTCTTCTTTTCTAAATCAGGAATATTCACTATTTTCTCAATTAAAGAGTTTCTATTATTAATACTTAATCTATTTTCAAAAACATCTATAAATATATCTTCTAGTGTTAGTGTTTGAATGTTTTTCTCACCAAGTTCAGGTAACACATTGTCTATATATTTTTCAAAAAGAGAATTAGGTGCAATCAAAACAATATTATTGGTATTCAAATTTGTATTGAGACCATGGAACAATAAAAATGCAACTCTATGCAACGCAATAGAAGTTTTACCACTCCCTGCAACCCCTTGTACAATTAATACTTCATTTTCTATATCACGAATAATAATGTCCTGTTCTCTCTGTATTGTTTCTACAATATTTTTCATTTTGGGTGAAGAATTTTGTGAAAGAGCCAGCTTAAGTATATCATCCATAATAGTTAGGCTTGAATCTAAAAAGTGCTTCAGTTCACCGTTTTTTATATCAAACTGGCGTTTTAACTTTATATCTCCATTAATCATACCATAAGGAGCTTTATAACTTGCTTTACCCAGTCCATATCTATAAAAAATGCTTGAAATTGGCGCTCTCCAGTCACATATATATACTTGATGTGTTTTAATGTTAACAAGATTTCCAAGCCCTATATATATACTTTCTAAGTCACAGCCCTCCTCAGTAAAATCTATTCTTGCAAAATAAGGTGATTTAAGCATTTTTTCATATTTATTAATACGTGCATCTATTGATCTATAATCATTAGTTTGTACTTCAATAGAGCTTAAATATTGTACTGCCTCTGATAGTTTATCAAAATCATCAGATGAGTGAATAGTATTATCGTACATATCTTTCCTAGCAGCAATAAGATCATTTCTTTTGTTTACTCTTACTTTTAATTCTTTTTCTAGCTGTTCTTTAACATAGAGTTTTATACTATTCAAATGTAATTTTTCTATTTCAAATTGTTCAGCATAATTTTTCACACTTATCACCTTTTTATAAATAAATAAAAGTATTGACCTAAAAAAAGCTACATGATTTCTCATATAGCCTCCTTTGTATTACTTTTATTAAAAATTCACATCTCTATTAAATTTAAATACTATTATATCTCACCATCTTCTGAAGTTTCTGATAAATTGGAATCTAAATTGTCATTTCCTATATCATCAACATCATCAGTAGACTCTGTACTGTCTTCACTATCCACATCATCTTCTTTTACCATTTTTGCCATGCTTACAACTTTAACATCATCAGCCATTCTCATTAGTGTAACACCTTGGGTTGCTCTACCAAGAATACTAATTTCACTAACTTTCATACGGATAATTGTTCCGTCACTACTGATTAACATAATATCATCTTCATCTGATACAATCATCATTCCAACAGATTTGCCTGTCTTTTCAGTGATTCTATAAGTAAGAACACCTTTACCGCCCCTATTTTGCACCTTATACTCATCTAATTCAGTTCTTTTACCAAATCCATTCTCCGTTACAACCAATAGAGTATTATTATCTGTACAAACATCCATACCGATAACATAGTCATCATTATCAAGATCTATCCCTTTAACTCCCTGTGAAACTCTTCCTATCGGTCTAGCATCAGATTCATTGAAACGTATAGCCATTCCATCAAAAGTAGAAATTATAATATCCTGATTTCCATCAGTGAGTTTTACATCTATAAGTTGATCATCTTCTCTTAATGAAACTGCAGCAAGTCCGCCCTTCCTAATATTGCTATACTCCATAACATCAGTTTTCTTTACTAAGCCATTACGAGTAGCCATAACAAGATATTGTCCATCTTTATACTCCTTAATAGGGATAACTGTTGTTATTTTTTCGTCTCCATCAAGCTGCAGTAAGTTTACTATTGCCGTTCCTTTTGCCTGTCTTCCTGACTCCGGAATCTCATATGCCTTTAGTCTATAAACTCTTCCTTTATTAGTAAAGAACATAATATAATGGTGAGTAGATGTGACAAATAAATCCTTAACAAAGTCTTCTTCTCTGGTACTTAGGCCTATAATTCCTTTTCCACCACGTCTCTGACTGGTATAAGTGTCAGCAGGTAATCTCTTAATATACCCAAAATGAGTCAAGGTGATTACGCTTTCCTCTTCTTCAATGAGATCTTCCATATCTATTTCATACTCATCAATTTCTATCTTTGTTCTTCTTTCATTAGCGTATTTATCTCTAATAACTCTTAATTCATCTTTTATTATTCCAAATACGAGAACTTCATTAGCTAAAACATCCTTATAATAATTTATCTTTACAATAAGTTCATTGTATTCATTATCTATCTTTTCTCTTTCTAAACCTGTTAAACGGCCCAATCTCATATCTACAATAGCCTGGGCTTGCTTTTCACTAAATCCAAACCTTTCAATTAAGCCTTCCTTAGCATTTGCCTCAGTTTTGGATGATCTAATTATTTTGATAACCTCATCTAAATGATCAAGCGCAATCCTTAACCCCTCTAATATATGCGCTCGAGCCTCAGCCTTATCAAGCTCAAACTTTGTTCTACGCCTAATAACATCTTTTTGATGAGCTATGTAATAATCAAGAATTTCTCTTAAATTAAGCGTTCTCGGCTCATAAAGATTGTCTTCTGTAGGTACTATTGCTACCATATTTGCACTAAAGGTCTCTTGAAGCTGTGTGTTCTTGTATAGCTGGTTTAATACTACACCTGGATTTGCATCACGCTTAAGCTCAATTACAATTCTTACAGGTTCTTCTCTCCCTGATTCATCCTGTAAGAATGATATTCCTTCTATTCTCTTTTCTTTAACAAGATCAGCAATTTTCTCTATAAGGCGTGCTTTATTAACCATATATGGTATTTCAGAAATAATTATTCTGTGCCTATTACCAGGCATTTCTTCTATAGTAGCTTCAGAACGAACTACCATTCTGCCTCTACCAGTTCTGTATGCTTCTCTTATACCTTTTTTTCCTACTATTTTAGCAGCTGTAGGGAAATCAGGCCCCTTAATATATTTCATTAATTCATCAATAGTTATTTCTGGATTATCTATTACTGCACAAACACCATCAATTACCTCACCTAAATTATGAGGCGGAATATTTGTCGCCATACCAACTGCAATACCCTGAGAACCATTTACCAATAGATTTGGAAACCTAGATGGTAAAACAACCGGTTCAACTTCATGCTCATCAAAATTTGGTTTAAAGTCTACAGTATCCTTATTTATGTCAGCAAGCATTTCCATTGATATCTTTGTTAACTTTGCCTCAGTATACCTCATTGCAGCTGCACAATCACCATCTCTAGAACCAAAGTTTCCATGTCCATCAACAAGGGTATGTCTTAGTGAAAAGTCCTGTGCCATACGTACAAGACTATCATAAACAGCAGCATCACCATGTGGATGATAGCTTTTTAAGCATTCACCAACGGTCGCAACAGATTTTCTATATGCCTTTTCAGGTGTAAAACCAGATGCATACATAGTGTAAAGTATACGCCTGTGAACTGGTTTTAATCCATCTCGAACATCAGGTAGTGCTCTGTCTATAATTACACTCATAGCATAGTCTATAAAAGACTTTTTCATCTCTTCTTCTATGTCTATAGGAATAATTTTTTGCTCCCTTATTTCATCTGCCATTAAACTTTTTACCTCTTTTCATATTTTAAAAACAATCAAATCCACTATATATTGTAATAAACTTTTGGCTACCTGTCCACTTTTTTGTAACTATATATTTATATTAGTATAATTTACTTACTATTTTAATTTGTTTTATTAACGACTAGTATAAGTTACTAATATTATTTCCAATAATATCCTTAATTAATCTTTCGTTATTAAATAGAATATGCTTATTTATAGTCTTATAACGCCTAGTTCCAACGAGTCGGGAGATATTCTCACCGCCTGAAAGCCAAAGCAGTAACCGCCCCTTATAGAAGTAGGAGACATTATCTTGCCTCGTTATAAAAGAAATATCATTTATATTAATATAACAAAAAAGTGGTCTATAGTAACAATCCACTTTTTTATTATTACAAATAATTATTAACATTTTACAAGGCTGAAAGATAAAATAGAGAATAATGCACCTAGCCCATGCTATTTGTGTTAATCTCACTTTCATTGTTATTTTTTTTACGAAATATTAACATGGGCATATTTTTGACAAACCATACTATTTGAAATTTAAATATTAAGCCATATTATTCTTAGGAACACGTACAACAAATTCTATGTATTCTCCTCTATCAACTTGAGCCGCTTTAGCATTTATTCCAGATTGCTTCATTATATCAATTGCTTGCTTTATGGTATTTACAAAAATTCTTACATCCTTTATAGATTTAGTTACTCTTCTATCACTGGCCTTCTTTCTGATGTCCTTAGAGAATTTATCTATTGCCTTCTCAACTAGATCTTCAGTCTTTTTTACATTTAACCCTCTTTCGCACACTAATCTTAATACTTTTAGCTGTAACTGTTCATCGTGAAGCTTAAGTAAAGCCCGTGCATGTCTCTCAGTAAGATTGTTATCTGCAAGAATCTTTTTTACTAGCGGAGGCAACTTTAATAATCTGATTTTGTTAGCAATAGTTGATTGACTTTTTCCAATTTTCTGAGCCAATTCTTCTTGCGTAAAATCATGCTCATTTATTAAATTACTATATCCTTCTGCTTCTTCCATATAGCTTAAATCTTCTCTTTGCAAATTTTCTATTAAGGCCATTACAGCTGAATCATTATCATCAACATTAATTATTATTGCAGGAATTTCTTTCAAGCCAGCCATTGTTGCTGCTCTTAATCTTCTTTCTCCTGCAACAAGTTCATATGTGCTAAGTGATATTTTTCTTACGTTAATTGGTTGCAATACTCCATACTGTTTTATAGATTCACACAGTTCTTCGAGAGCTAACTTATTGAATTGTTTTCTTGGTTGGTATGGATTTGGCCTTATAAAATCAATACCAACATAAGTAATATTTTTTAGCTCTTCTTTCTTTTCCTGCTTTGAAAACTGAACTTTGCTTTCTAACATAACGGCACCATCCTTTGTATAAAATTTGATTTTTTCTTTAGCAATCTACCAAATATTGTAAATTACATACAAAGGATAATTCTCTTGTTTTAATTCATTTCCTTTATTCCCAGAAAAAAATCGTTCGATAAAAATCTTTAAAATGATTTTAATTAATTCCTATATCAACGGCTCTTTTCCTGGTTTACCAGCTTTCCTTGGGTATTTTGTCGGCGTTTGTCTAAACTTTCTTACCACCACAACATTTCTTTCTATATTAGTAAAAGGTAATTCCATTTTCTCAATATTCTCAATTTTCCCACCTAATATGTCGAGCGCTTTGCTACAATTGTTAAATTCGTCTGTGTTATTTCCTTTCATTGCGATAAAAATTCCATTTATTTTTACAAAAGGTAGACAATATTCAAGTAAAACTGGTAAATTTGCAACAGCTCTTGCGACAGCTATATCATACTTTTCTCTATATATAGGATTGACACCCATGTCCTCAGCTCTACCATGGACAGCTTTTATCTTTGTAATATTTGTTGATTTTATCACTTCATTTAAAAACTTAACCCTTTTTTCTAATGAATCAAGTAATGTTACATCAATATTACTATTGGCAATCTTTAAGGGAATACCGGGAAATCCAGCACCTGTCCCAACATCAATTATTTTTTGTTCCTTATCCTTTACATATGGCAAGATACTTAAAGAATCAATGAAATGCTTGATAATTATTTCCCTATCATCCTCTATAGCAGTTAAATTCATTTTTGTGTTCCAATCCTTAAGTATATCCATATACTGAGTAAACTGCTCTATTTGCTGAATATTGATATCTTTTCCATAATGCAGAGCTCCTTTTATTAGAAGCTCACTTAATTCTATATCTAATGCCATATTTTCCTCCCAGTTTTAATATAAGAAAACTCACTAAAATCTAGTAATATGTTGATTTAATCTATAAAGAATATAATTTATCCTGTTTACCTCTTTTTCACTTATAATATTAAAACATGTATTTTTAACTTAATCCTGAATGTCCAATTATTTTTGAGCTAATTCTGATTAGCAGTTCTATTTATTTGTTCAAGATATATAAGTAGTGCAGTAATATCAGCTGGTGATACTCCAGTTATTCTTGAGGCTTGACCTATGGAATCTGGTTTTATCTTAGAAAGCTTCTGCTTAGCTTCTAGTCTTAAATTTTTAATTGCTGAATAATCTATATCATTTGGTAGTTTTCTACCTTCCAGCTTTTTAAACTGTTCAACTTGCTGAATCTGTCTTTTGATATACCCCTCATACTTGATGGATATTTCAACTTGTTCCCTTACAGATCTAGACAATTTTGGTAGTTCACATATTTCAGATAGGCTATCATAGCTTATTTCAGGCCTTCTCAAAAGTTCAGCAAGATTAATGCCACTTTTTATCGCTGTGCTATTCCTACTTTCAAGATAGTTTAATACCTTTTCACTAGGCGGTAAATAAGTTTTTTCAATTCTCTCAATCTCTTCTTCAACGAGTTCCTTTTTTTGTAAAAACCCTGCATAACGCTCATCACTGATTAGTCCAATCTCTCTACCAATTGGAGTTAATCTTAAATCCGCATTATCTTGTCTTAGTAGTAACCTGTATTCAGCTCTAGAAGTCATCATTCTATAAGGTTCTTTTGTACCTTTAGTTACAAGATCATCTATTAGTACACCAATATAAGCTTGAGACCTATCCAATATCATTGGTTCTCTTTCTTTAATCTTCATTGCCGCATTAATTCCTGCAACAAGGCCTTGTGCTGCAGCTTCTTCATAACCTGAACTGCCATTTATTTGGCCTGCTGAGAATAATCCATCTATATTTTTATACTCAAGTGATAATTTTAATTGTGTTGCATCAATGCCATCATATTCAATTGCATAAGCACTTCTCATTACCTTTACATCCTCTAAACCAGGAATTGTTTTCATAAACTCCATCTGAACATCTTCTGGAAGACTACTAGACATACCCTGCAAATACATTTCCTCAGTATCTAATCCCATGGGTTCTACAAACACTTGATGTCTTTCCTTATCAGCAAACCTTACAATCTTGTCCTCAATTGATGGGCAATATCTAGGACCAATACCTGTAATATCTCCACTGTAGAGAGGTGATCTATGCAAATTGTTTCTTATAACATCATGAGTCTCATTATTTGTATATGTTAGCCAGCATGAAACTTGATCTTTTTCTATACTCTCAGTTTCAAAAGAAAATGGTATAATCTTATCGTCTCCTGTTTGTTCAATCATTTTAGAAAAATCCAAGCTTCTCTTATTAAGTCTTGCTGGTGTTCCTGTCTTGA
The DNA here is from genome assembly GCA_023444055.1 of Bacillota bacterium. GTDB lineage: Bacteria > Bacillota > Clostridia > Acetivibrionales > DSM-1351 > Ruminiclostridium. The sequence continues at coordinate 18,306 of JAEZRV010000005.1, read as the reverse complement.
ATCTTAATAATTTAATATCTAAATTTAATAGACTCTCAGAAAGTTTGTTTGCTGGGAAAAGCCCATCTGGTCCCCCACTGTAGCTAACATCTCCAAGTATTATTCTTCCCTTTAAATATGTTCCTGTCGTTAGAACAACAGCTTTGCACTCAAATATTGCTCCTGTATGAGTTTTTACGCCTATAATTTTTGTTTTTGAATCATCAGTTAATATTTCAACTATTTCCGCCTGCCTAATATCAAGATTATCTTGTAATTCTAATGTATGCTTCATCTCCATCTGGTAACGGCGTCTGTCAACTTGCGCTCGCAAAGAATAAACTGCTGGCCCTTTAGAAAAATTAAGTATCTTTGACTGAATAAATGTTTTATCAGTATTCTTACCCATTTCTCCGCCTAAGGCATCTATTTCTCTAACTAAATGTCCTTTTGCAGTACCACCAATATTGGGGTTGCATGGCATATTCGCTATGCTATCCAAATTAATAGAAAAAACTATTGTTTTACACCCTAGCCTTGAAGCAGCTAAAGCAGCTTCACAACCAGCATGTCCAGCTCCAACAACTACTACATCATAACTTCCTGCGAAATAATCCATTAGGATTCTTCCTTTCTATATCTTATACATAATAATTAATCTTTTATTTCAAATTTTGTTGTACTCTTCTTCAAATATCATTCCTTAATTTTTATAATGCAACGTTATTATTAGCAAATATTATACATTCGTCCACTAAACTTTTAAAGTAAAGTATATTATAATTCTATTTATATTATTTACCAATACAGAATTGACTAAATATTTTGTGCATAACAGCATCGTCTATTGATTCACCTGTAATTTGTCCTATATAATCTGCAGAATTTTTTATATCTATAGTAACCATATCTAATGGCATACCCATTTCAAATGAATTGAGTGCTTGATTAATAGAGTCTATACTCATATCAACTAAATTTTTATGCCTAGCATTTGTTAATATTAATTCATTATTTTGAGAGATATCCCCTTTAAAAAATAAGTCATAAATATTTTCCTCAAGTTCCTCTATTCCCTGCTCATTAATAACCGAGGCCTCTATTACAATGTTAACATTAATTTGTTTCTTTATATCATTCACTTTAAACTCATCTACCAAGTCAGTCTTATTAATCATTACAATGCTTTTCTTATCTTGAATAATTTTTAGTACTTCTGCATCTTCTTCAAGAATTCCTGTGTCAGCAGCAATAACCATAATAACTAAATCAGCATTTTCTACTGCTTTATATGCTTTGTCTACACCTATTTTTTCAACAATATCTTTAGTAATTCTTATTCCAGCTGTATCAGTAATTTTTGCAGGAATGCCTTTGATATTAATATATTCTTCAATTATATCCCTTGTTGTTCCAGGTATATCTGTAACAATTGCTCTAGTATTACCAGATAACTGATTTAGTAATGATGATTTACCAACATTTGGTTTACCAGCTATAACAATATTAATACCTTCTCTGAGAATTTTACCCTTATCAAAAGACCTTGCTAGCCTCTTAAGGTCATTTTTTATTAATTCTAAACTCTCTAAAACCTTTTCTCCTGTTATCTCTTCAATGTCATGTTCAGGATAGTCAACTGTTACTTCTATATGCGCTAATAATCCTACTAATGATTCTCTTAAAGCAGTTAATTTTTTAGACAAATTACCTTCTAAATGACTAATAGCAGCTTTAGAACTTTCAACTGTTTTAGAATTTATTAAGTCAATAATTGCTTCAGCTTGTGACAAATCAATTCTACCATTTAAAAATGCTCGTTTAGTAAATTCTCCGGCTTCAGCTGGGCGTGCTCCATATTTAAGCAGTAGCTCAAGGACTCTATTTATAACAACTAATCCGCCATGACAATTTATTTCAACAATGTCTTCTCTTGTAAAGGTTTTTGGCTTACACATTTTAGTCAATAATACTTCGTCAATAACAGTATTATTTATAGGATCTATTATTTTTCCATATGTTACTGAATGTGATGGTATATCAGCTATAGATTTGTTTGATACAAATATCCTTGATACAATTTCAAATGCTCTTATACCACTTATCCTTAATATCCCTATACCACCAGTACCTATAGGTGTAGAGAGTGCTGCAATAGTATCTTCATAATACATAATTTACCTCTTTATCTCTAACTTTATCATAACTTTTAAAACGCACAAAATGGCTCAAGGATGAGCTCCTGAACCATTTTTATTTCTATTTCAACTTCATATAGATATTTTTATTTTTTTAGAGCTATAACTACCTTTCTTTTTGGTTCTTCGCCTGTACTATATGTTTCAACATATTTATGTCCTTGTAGAGATGAATGAATTATCCTTCTCTCATATGGATTCATTGGTTCAAGTGTAACTGGCTTTTTATACTTTATAACTTTTTCAGCTAATCTATTAGCCAATTTTACAAGAGTCTCTTCTCTTTTTTGTCTATAATTTTCAACGTTTAAAATTACTCTCTTATAATCCTCATATCCTTTATTTATAACCAAACTTGTGAGATATTGAAGAGCATCCATTGTTTCACCACGGCGTCCAATAATTATACCAATATCATCACCATTAATATCTACTACTATATTTTCATCATCTTCACTTACACTTATCTCTGCTTCAACTTCCATATTATTCAATATTGTATATAGGAAATCAGAAGCAATATCGCATCTGTTATTACTTTCTTCTTCTCTTACAGTAGCCTTAATCCTTGCAACTTTTGATCCTATAATACCAAAAATACCTTTTGTTCCTTCTTCTATAACTTCAATATCTACGTCTTCTTCTGATAGATTTAACTCTGACAATGCTACTGCAATAGCCTCTTGAACTGTCTTACCTGTTTTCTCTATACTGTAAGCCATTATTTAGTCACTACCTCCTTCTTTTTAAGGACATATTTATTAACATAGAACTGTTGACCAATTGAAAATAAATTACCAACAAACCAATATAGCGACATACCTACAGGGAATTGGAGCGAAAATATTAATGTCATTAAAGGAGATATATACAGCATTGAATTACCCAAAGGATTAGCTGCCTTATCTTTTGCACTGTCATTAGTCTTTTTAGGCATTGACAAACGAACAGTTAAAAATGTTGTTAATACTGCTAGTAACGGTAATATCAATAATAAAATTTTTGAAGGATCCGCTGTAAGTTGATCAAGATGCCATGTAGGTATACTACCAAGATTTATTCCACCATGACTTGGGAAAAACATGTTTAAATTACCAACTTCTTTCCCCTGTCCAATACTAGTAAAATACGTAATAGTATCAATTTCAGAATATTGACCTGTTGCATTTGCTGTTTTTGCTAAATTAGCTAGATCAGAATCCGAAAAACCAAGCATAAACTTTAGAGGTTGCGCTATAACCCTCCACAATGCAAATAAAATAGGCATTTGAATTAGTAAAGGCAAGCATCCTCCTGCAGGATTTATTTTGTGCTCTTGATAAAGCTTCATAGTTTCTTCGTTTAATTTCTCTTTATCATTTGAATATTTTCTCTGTACTTCTTGTAATAAAGGCTGAACCTTTTGCATCTCAGCAGTAGACTTGTACTGTTTAAGTGTTAACGGAAACATAGCAGTTCTTACAATTATAGTGAATATAATCAGCGCTAAGCCATAGTTATTTACTCCACCATAAATCCAATAAAGGAATTCACCTAGTGGACGAGCAATAAAATCTAACATATTTTACCTTTTCTCCTAAACCTATTGTTTATTTAATCTATTTCACAGGGTCATACCCTCCTGGATGGAACGGGTGACACTTTAGTATTCTCTTTATTCCCATATAACTGCCTTTAAAACAACCATATTTCATAATAGCCTCTAAGGTATATTGCGAGCAGGTCGGATAAAACCTACATGTAGGCTTCATTTTTAAAGGTGATAAAAACTTTTGATAAAAACGAATCAAAGAAATTAATGCTCTTTTAAACAATTATATTTCTCCTGATCAAATATTTGCAACTTTTTTAGTAAATATTTGAATTCCTTAATCAATTCAGAATATTTACTAACAGTATCTTCCCCTCTAGCAGCAATAACTATATCATAACCCTTTAGAATGCAGTCTTCGTAATGTCTATAAATTTCTCTAATAAGTCTTTTTTTTCTGTTTCTCAAGACCGCTTTTCCTGCTTTTTTAGAAACTGATATTCCAACTCTATTAAGAGACTGTTTATTAGGAAAAGCATAAACTACAATATGCCTCCCTACATAGAACAATCCTTTATTAAAAACTCTTGAAAACTCATAGTTTTTTTTTAATGTTTCAACTTTTTTCATAATAACCTCCACACTATTTTTAGCATAAAAGTTTAGTAATCACCCGTGGAGGTATGCTAGCTTTTTCACAACTATATTTAAAGCTCGTAAGCTAACCTCCACGCCTACTTTAGGCATCAAAAAAATTAGTAAAATACCCGTGGAGGTACGTTATTTTACATCTGCATTCTAATTCTTATTAATCTACACTACCTTTACAAGTTTTATCTTTATATGAGGTAGCAAGTTTTAAAGAAAAAGACCACAAAATGCGGTCTTACGCTGAAATAACCTTTCTTCCTTTTAGTCTGCGTCTTCTTAATACTTTTCTTCCATTTGCAGTACTCATTCTTTTTCTGAAACCGTGCTCTTTTTGCCTATGTCTTTTTTTAGGTTGATATGTTCTTAACATTGGTCCACCCCCGTTCTACTTTTCTTTATATAAACTTATTAAAGTCTTTTCTCTTAAAGACACCGAATCTATTATATATTAATACTTTTTAAACTGTCAAGGTACATTTATATTACTACTTTTGTGAATATTTTTTTTTAGCCATTTTTTATAATGTTTATCCTTAATATAAATCAATATGTTGTACTTCATATTATTCTATAGTCCACATATTGTTAATATTTTTTTATTAATTAAAAACCTGTGGATATAATTGTTATTAAAAATTATTTTTTGTGGATATCCTGTGTTTTTTATATTGAATTTTCCACAAAACTCTGTTATATTTAATAATACTTGTTGATAACTTGTGTGTTTTTATTATTTTATTACTTGTTAATAACTTTTATTTTTTTGTGTTTTTATTTTTTTAAGCACCTCACATAAGATTAACTTAATATAAATTTTTATTCATATTAAATTTTACTTAATATTAAATTTTAGTTTTATAACATTATAGATTTTAAGTAGGTGTAATATTTTTTGCACTTTACTGTTAATAATTTTGATTATAATCAAGGTGGGCGAATATACAATGAGTGTACAGCTGAATGATATCTGGAATCGGACATTAGATTTACTAAAAGATGAAATGACTGATATAAGTTATAACACATGGATTTTAACTATAGAACCTATTTCTATAGATTCTAATACAATAACGTTAGGTGTACCTGCCGACTTTCAGAAGGGAATTCTTGAATCAAGATATTCCTACTTAATAAAAAATTCACTTAAGCAAATAACTCACAAGGATTATAATATTTATTTTTCAATACCTTCACAAGCACAAGTAAAACCAGCAGCTCAAGAATATTCTGAAGATACTTCTGGATTAATTTTAAATCCAAAGTACACTTTTGATACTTTTGTCATTGGTAATGGAAATAGATTTGCACATGCTGCTTCTTTAGCAGTAGCCGAAGCACCTGCTAAAGCTTATAACCCTCTATTTTTATATGGAGGAGTTGGACTTGGTAAAACACATCTTATGCATGCCATTGGACATTTTGTTTTAAGCCAGAATCCCTCATTGAAAGTCTTATATGTATCATCAGAAAAGTTTACTAATGAATTAATTAATGCTATAAAAGATTCCAAAAATGAAGAGTTTAGATATAAATATAGAAATATTGATATTTTACTAATAGATGATATTCAATTTATTGTTGGTAAAGAAAGAACACAAGAAGAATTTTTTCATACCTTTAATGCCTTATATGAAGCTAATAAGCAAATTATTATATCTAGTGATAAACCTCCTAAGGAAATAGTTACTCTTGAGGACAGGCTTAGATCTAGATTCGAATGGGGATTAATAGCAGATATTGCCCCACCTGATTTAGAAACAAGAATAGCTATTTTAAGAAAAAAAGCTCAACTTGAGAAGCTAGATGTATCTGACGATGTAATGGTTTTTATTGCAGATAAGGTTGCATCCAACATTCGTGAACTTGAAGGTGCATTAAATAGGGTTATTGCATATTCAACTTTAACTGAAAATAAGATAAATGTAGAAATGGCAACTGAAGCATTAAAGGATATGCTTAATAATAACAAAACAGTTATTATTAATTCTAAAACTATACAAGAAGCAGTTTCAAGGTATTTTCATTTAAAAACTGATGACCTTAAGTCTCAGAGAAGATCTAGAGATGTATCTTTTCCACGACAAATTGCAATGTATCTCTGCCGTGAGATGACAGATATGTCACTTCCGAAAATCGGTGATGACTTTGGTGGTAGAGACCACACAACAGTTATGCACGCATGCGAAAAAATAAAAAGTGATATGAATAGTAGTGCAGAGCTTAGAAGAACAGTAGAGGACATTAGAAAAAATATCGTTGGTGGATAAATTTAAGTTTTATGAAACTTTATACACAATTTCTGTTGAATTGGTGATTATTAAATGTGTATAACTTTGATTTTTTGATTAAGTAATTTGTTTGTTAATAAATTGTTGGATTTAATCAACATGTTATTAACACCGTCTTACCATTTATGCTACTGATTTTCAAGAGTTATTCACAGATTTAACAGCACTTACTACTATTATTACTAATTTAATATTTATAAATATATATAAAAATACGGAGGTTGCCGTGAAAATTATTTGCTCAAAAGAAAATTTGTTAAATGGTATAAATATAGTTCAAAAAGCAGTATCAACTAAAACTACATTACCTATACTTGAAGGTATATTATTAAATGCTGATGAAAAGTTTAAGTTAACTGGAAATGACCTCGAAATAGGAATTGAATGTTTTGTAGAAGCAGATATCAGAAGTACTGGAACTATTGTTATTAATGCCAAAATGTTTGGTGACATTGTGAGAAGATTGCCAGATGCAGAAGTTCTTATTGAAGTTACCGAAAATAACTTAGTTGTAGTAGAATGTGAAAATTCACACTTTGAAATTAAGGGTATTAACCCATCTGGATATCCAAATCTACCTCTAGTTGAAAAAGAAAATATTTTAAGTTTGACACAATCAGATCTAAAGGATATGATAAGACAAACTGTTTTTGCAGTAGGTACTGATGAAAATAGACCTGTATTAACAGGAACACTAATAGAAGTTAATAATAAAGAACTTAATTTTGTATCTATTGATGGATACAGACTTGCTTTAAGAAAAAAATTAATAGATTGTGATATAAACGATTTTTCAGTTATTGTACCTGGTAAAATTTTAAACGAAATAAGTAAAATACTTCAATCAAATAATGAAGAAGTATATGTATATAACTCTAATAATCAAATAGTATTTGACACACAATCATGGAGAATTGTATCAAGGCTAATAGAAGGAAAATTTTTAAATTATAATAGTCTATTAAATAAAGAATTTGAAACAAAAGTTATTATCAATAACAAAGAATTTCAAGCAAGCTTAGAGAGAGCTTCTCTTATTTCTATGAATGACAAAAATAGTCCAGTTAAATTGTTTATTAACTATGATAAAATAATTATTACTTCTAATACCGAAATAGGAAATGTTAGAGAAGAGATAAAATGTGAAATTGAAGGTAATAACTTAGAAATAGGATATAATCCAACGTATTTAATTGATGCTTTAAAAGCAATTGATGATGAAAGATCTGCAGTTTATTTTATAACTACAAATGCTCCTTGTACTTTTAGACCAGTAATTCAAAATAGTGAAGCTTTTGCTTATTTAGTGCAAGCTGTAAGGATCTGATTTATCTAAATATTATGATTTGTAAGTCTTGGAGGATATATGGAACAAATAGAAATAAGCACTGATTATATAAAACTAGATCAATTTTTAAAATGGTCAGGAGCATGTGATAATGGTGCGATGGCTAAAAGTTTTATAATTGATGGACTTGTTAAAGTCAACGGCAATGTAGAAATTCAAAGAGGAAAAAAACTCCGAAATGGTGATATTGTAGAATTTGATGATAAAAATTATGAAGTAGTACAAAAATAGTGTTTAGGGGTATCAAATGATTGTTAAAAGTTTGGAGTTAGAGAATTTTAGAAATCATAGTGATACTAAAATTGAATTTTGCGAGAGGTTTAATATTTTTTATGGAGATAATGGCCAAGGGAAAACTAATATTCTTGAAGCCATTTATTTATGTGCATCTGGAAGATCACATAGAACAACAAAGGACAGTGAATTAATTAAATTTGGCTGTGACTATTTTAATATAAGTACTCTTGTAAATAATAGTGGACTAGATAGAAATATAAATATAAAATATATAAATAACCAAAAAAAGCAAATTAAAATTAATGATATACCACTTAAAAAGATTGGTCTATTAATGGGTAATTTGTATGCAGTTCTTTTTGCTCCTGAAGACTTGTTTATAGTTAAACAAGGGCCAGGGGAGAGAAGAAGATTTGTAGATATCACTTTAAGTCAAATTAAGCCATCTTATTTTTATAATCTTCAGCTTTTGGCTAAAATATTAAAACAACGGAATATTTTATTGAAAAATATATATTCTAAAACTGGATTAATTGACACAATTGATGTTTGGAATAGTAAACTAGCTGAAGTAGCTGCAAATATAATTTTAGAGCGTAAAAAATTTGCATCAAATCTTTCAGAATTAGCACAAAAACAGCATATGTTTATAACAAAAAATAGGGAAATAATTACATTTGATTATGATTGTAATTTTCAAATATATAATTCAAATTTAAAGAATGATATTATTGATATGTATATTAAACAATTAGAAAAAAGTATTGATCGTGATATTGCTATCGGATATACAACAATAGGCCCACATAGAGATGATTATGATATATTAATTAATAGTAAAAGCTTAAAATTATATGGATCACAAGGGCAGCAAAGGTCATCTGTTTTATCACTAAAAATAGCTGAAATTGAGCTTATTAATGAAGAAACAGGTCAGTATCCTATATTACTTTTGGATGACGTTATGTCTGAGTTGGATGAAAATAGGCAAAGATATTTAATGGATAGCATTAAGAATGTTCAGACATTTATTACTTGTACAAATGATTCTAATTTTAAGAATTTATTAGAAAATTCAAAAAGATACTTTAGAATTGAAAACGGAAATGTAATAAATAGTTTTTAACGAAAGTTTGCAATAAGGTTATTAATAATGTAAAATTAAAAGAAGATGTTTAAATGGGAGGACATGTTATATGTTTTTACATATTGGTGGAGATATTGTTATTCCTGTAAAAGATGTAATTGCCATTATGGATATTGATACAACGACTATATCAAAAGATACTAGAGAATTTCTTAAGATTGCTGAAGAAGAAGGCTTTATAAAAAGTATTTCAGATGACCTTCCAAAATCTTTTGTAATAACGGAAATGGATAAAAAAAGTATAATTTATTTATCTCCTATATCTTCTGTTACTCTTAAAAAGAGATCTCAATATATAAGTGAAATAACTAATATATAATATTTTATATAAATTTTTTGTTATATCATAAATGTTAGTAATATAAGTTAGTATTTTAATTAAATAATTTACTAATTATTAAATGATTTGAAAGGAAGATAAACATAGGATTATGAGTGATAATACACATATTGATTCATCATATGATGAGAGCCAAATTCAAGTATTAGAGGGATTAGAGGCAGTAAGAAAAAGACCTGGTATGTATATTGGAAGTACATCTATTAAAGGGCTACACCATCTAATATATGAGATTGTTGCTAATAGTATTGATGAAGCTTTAGCAGATAGATGTGATAAAATAGAAATTATTGTTCATAGAGATAAATCAGTAACTGTTATAGATAATGGTAGTGGCATTCCAGTTGGAATTCATCCTAAAATGGGGATTCCAACTCTTGAAGTTGTTCATACTATTCTACATGCCGGTGGTAAGTTTGGAAGTGGTGCATATAGTGTATCTGGTGGTTTACATGGTGTTGGAGCATCAGTTGTAAATGCATTATCAGAGAGTATGGAAGTTACTGTATGTAGAGAAGGGCATATTTATAGACAGAAGTATTCTAGAGGTAATCCAATTACAAGCGTGGAAATAATTGGAAATACGGATGAGCATGGAACGACAACAACTTTTAAGCCTGATCCTGAAATTTTTGAAGTTATTGAATTTGATTTTGATAATATGATAACAAGATATCGTGAAATGGCTTTTTTAAATGGTGGAGTTAGAATACGTTTAATTGATGAGCGTCCTGAGGAAAAAATCGTTAAAGATCTTCATTATGAGGGTGGGATTGCTTCATTTGTAGAATATTTGAATAAACACAAGGATACAGTTCACGAAAATGTTATTTATATAGAGGGTAAGAAAGATACTAATATAGCAGAAATTGCACTGCAGTATAACACTGGATATACAGAAACAGTATTTAGTTATGCAAACAATATTGCAACGTCTGAAGGTGGTACTCATCTTACTGGATTTAGAACAGCTATAACTAAAGTTTTCAATGATTATGCTCGTAAATTTGGCATTTTGAAGGAAAATGATAAAAATCTTGTTGGTGAAGATGTTAGAGAAGGTCTTACTGCTATCATTAGTATAAAATTACTTGATCCACAGTTTGAAGGACAAACTAAAACTAAGCTGGGGAATAGCGATATTAGGGGATTTGTTGAGAGTATTGTTACTGAAAAACTTACAATATTTATGGAAGAAAACCCTGGTACAGCTAAGATTATTTTAGACAAATCTCTTACTGCTGCAAGGGCAAGAGAGGCTGCAAGAAAGGCTAGGGATTTAACAAGAAGAAAAAGTGCGTTAGAAACAAGTACACTTCCTGGAAAACTTGCAGATTGCTCTGAGAAGGATTCATCTTTGACTGAAATATTTATTGTCGAAGGTGATTCAGCTGGTGGTTCTGCAAAGCAGGGAAGAGAGAGAAGAATTCAGGCAATATTACCTCTTTGGGGTAAAATGTTAAATGTAGAAAAGTCCAGAGTTGATAAAGTTTTTGATAATGAAAAGTTAGCTCCTGTTATAATAGCTCTTGGTGCTGGTATTGGAGAAGAATTTGATACTAGTAAATTGAGGTATAATAAAATTATTATAATGGCGGATGCAGATGTTGATGGAGCACATATTAGAATGTTACTTTTAACATTTTTCTATAGATATATGAGGCCATTAGTTGAAGAAGGTCATGTTTACCTAGCTATGCCTCCTTTGTTTAAGGTTCAAAAAGGAAAAGAAGAATTATATGCTTTCGATGAAAGAGAAGTGGAAAAGATTTTCCTTGAAAAAGGATGGCGAAAAGATGATGCAGGCGTTAGTATGCAGAGATATAAAGGTTTAGGTGAGATGAATCCTGACCAATTGTGGGAAACTACAATGAATCCTGAAACTCGTATGATTAAAAAGGTTAGTGTTGATGATGCAATAACTGCTGATGAAATATTTGTTACATTTATGGGGGATAAGGTGGAACCTAGAAAAGAATATATACATGCTCATGCAAAAGATGTTACAAATCTCGATGTATAATATTTAATATAAAAATACTCGTATCGATAATGATATGGGTATTTTTTATTTTATTAATTGAAAGTACTCTTATAAGAGATTATTAAAAAATTAGTAACTTTATTCTTTATTAAAATTTAATAAAATGTATAAAACTACTGTCGTAAATATTTAAACAATATTATGAAGGTAATCTGTAATATAGAAATAAAGCTTAATTTTAATAAATCATAAAATATTATAAAGGGTGAAAATATAATATAATTTATTTAGATAAAATTAGAGATTTATTTATATTTAATAACAGTGCATATTATTAATTAATTACTCAACTTTCGCAGTTAAAAACGTAGGTGTTCAACTTATCAATGGGAAGTTGGGTGAAAAATAATTGCTTGAATTAGTTTGTGAAACGAAGCATCTTTAACCGTAAAAATAACACGATGTTGTTTTTAGCACATCATGAGCCATGGAAGGCGAACGTGTGCGACGGCCAAAGTGCTGATTAACACAAAAACACATCATTTAAATAAATACCACCCACATCATAAAAAAACTCTTGCATTTTTGAGACTCGAAAGTGCACCATGTAAGCACAAACTATACTTTCGAGTTGTATTGTCAACATATCATTGATAAGTTAGAACACCGTTGTTTTTTTATGTGGGAAAGTTGAGTTATTTACTATAATATAGTAAGTTTATTTATATCAAAATGATTATTTTTAATTTTTTCATACAGAATGTTTCACGTGAAACATTTATATCAAATACAAAATTATTTTTGTAGTTCGGTTAATATGTAATAATAGTTGTATTTCTGAAAAAAATATATACATATTTAAATACTACATATTTCTTAAGTAAGTTATTAGTTAATATTCAACCATTGACAATACGATATTTAACTCAGAAAATGCTTTCACAGATTCATATGCTATATATTTATAGGTGTTCATACTTATCAATGGGAAGTCGGATTAGAAATAATTGCAGGATTAATTGGGTGAATAAAGCTTTCCAAATGAATACAAAGATTTTAGTATTAAAGAAATGACGAAGGTAGTATTCATGTATGTTTATAATTGTTCAGAAAGCTCTAAGTGTTTTTGCCGTAAAAACAACACGATGTTGTTTTTAGCACACCATGAGCCACGGACGGCGAATGTGGAAAGGTGGTAAAACATTGATTAACTCAAAAGCACATCATAAATAAATACCACCCGCATCGGCAAAAAACGCTTGCGTTTTTTGAGACTCGAAAGTACACCATGTAAGAACTAACTATACTTTCGAGTTGTTTTGGCAACAACCATTGATAAGTATGAACACCAATGTACTTTTGATGTGGGAAAGCTGAGTTAGTAATATATATTATATGCCTGAATAGTAAAGTTATTAATATGATTTTTCTATTACCCTTGCTCTAATTGGTCTGAGTGGCTAGATCTAGTGAAAAAAATTTCTAAATGGTTATAGATATAATAGTTTGAATGATTTTTCAGAATTATGTCTGACACTACTACTATAGAAAAGAACAATTCGATTTTTACATACTTCTTTTAAAAAACTTCATTAATATAGCTACTAAAGTAATTTTATAAAATAAAGCTGAAATCATTATCAAATGAAGTTACATCATGTAATTTAGAATAATCGGATCTCGACATGACATATTATATTGGGGTTAATTAACACTAACTATTTTATACTCTATGAAGTGTAACTTGTTTGTGTAAAAATAAAGCTACTGCTCATATAGAAAATTTAATATTATTTAGTTATAGCATTATCTTTTTTTGAAAAGCAGTAAATCTATTTTTGCACCTATTACTGAAGTATTTATTTCATTTATTCTAGTTATATTGTGATTTTTCAACAATAGAAGGACAGTAGTACAACATATCTTCTTGGAAGCAGCTAGAACCAAATATCAGATACCTTATATTATGAAAATAAACATAATTTATAATCCTTACTTTTTTATGAGAATATTGTTTAAGATCATCAAAATGATGTCCCTCTTAATTATTAAATTTAAATTTAGTATATTTTCCAATGCTTCATGTTATATTGATGTTAATATATTTACAATATTTTTATTATATCTTATTAATATAAATATTGTATTTTTTAATCCTAGGCAATGAATCCGCTGTAGATATAATTTAGTTTAAAAATAAAGATTCCATTATAAAAATGCTTTCAAAATGTAATAGAATAGAAAGAAAGGATGGTTTATTATGAAAAATGCTCTCTCAAGAAAAATTATTACTTAAAAATCAATATAGTTTGGCCGACAATATCTTAATCTATTATGTTATTCATATACCTGAATTGTAAGAAGATAAATATTAACTCTCACTAGTTATTTTTAATTCAATAAGATATAAATTATTATTTAATAAAAATTCTATAATGTTTCACGTGAAACATTAATGTAATTTAATTAAAATCTTTGTATTATTATATACACTATGATATAATTTCAGTTGTTGAAAGTAGAAAAAAATAAAAAAGTAGCTAAAGAAATCTTGTATTTTAATCAAGAAAATGATGTTAATATCCTTGATGTTCTTATGAGAAATATTGGCCATGAGCATATTTACAAGAATTATTAATCTTAATAATTCTATATAAACTATATTAAATATATAGTGAAATTTGATAGGAGTGAGATATTTTTGGCAAAAATAATAGCCATAGCTAATCAAAAGGGCGGCGTAGGTAAAACTACAACTGCAGTCAATTTGAGTGCATGCTTGGCATATAAGGGTAAAAAGGTACTGGTAATAGATATTGACCCACAAGGAAATACCACCAGTGGGCTTGGAGTAGACAAGCAGTCATTGAAAAAATCAGTATATGATGTAATTATAAATGATGAGGCAATAGAAGATACTTTAGTTAAGACATGTGTAGATAATCTTATGTTGTGCCCATCGAATATTCAGCTTGCAGGTGCAGAAGTTGAGCTGGTGTCTGTTATTTCAAGAGAGAATAGATTAAAGGCTGCATTATATTATATTAAAAAAGATTTTGATTTTATAATTATAGATTGTCCACCGTCATTAGGACTCCTTACGCTTAATTCATTGACTGCTTCAGATACAATATTAGTTCCAATTCAATGCGAATATTATGCATTAGAAGGACTAAGCCAATTGATGAATACAGTAAAACTTGTCCAAAAGCATCTTAATCCAGAATTAGATGTTGAAGGTGTAGTTCTTACTATGTTTGATGCAAGAACAAATCTATCAATACAAGTTGTTGAAGAAGTTAAAAAGTATTTTAGAAATAAGGTTTATAGAACCATTATTCCTAGAAATGTTAGACTAAGTGAAGCTCCTAGTTTTGGTTTGCCAATCATTCTATATGATGCAAAATCAAAGGGCGCAGAATGCTATATAGATTTGGCAGAAGAGGTTATTGAGTATTCTGAAGAGGTGGTGTAATAGGTATGATGAAAAAGGGTTTAGGTAAAGGCTTAGGCGCATTAATAACTAATGAATCTACAGAAGATGATTCAGGAGTTATTGAACTAAAAATTAATCAGATTGAGCCAAATGCAGGGCAGCCACGCAAATATTTTGATGATGAAAAGTTAGTACAACTATCCGAATCAATAAAGCAGAATGGTATTATTCAGCCTATAATTGTAAAAAAAAATGAAAGTAATTATATAATAATTGCTGGAGAAAGAAGATGGAGAGCAGCTAAATTAGCTGGTATTAGTACTATACCTGCATTAATTAAAGATTATACTGAACAACAGGTTATGGAGATTGCACTTATTGAGAATCTTCAAAGAGAGGATCTAAATCCTATTGAAGAGGCTGATGCATTTATTAACCTAATGAATGAATTTAGTTTAACACAAGAACAGATAGCTGAGAAAATAGGTAGAAGTAGATCATCAATTGCTAATACTATTAGACTACTAGGTCTTTCAAATGATGTAAAAAAGATGATAATAAGTGGTGATCTAACAAGTGGTCATGCAAGGACATTAGTAATTATACAAAATGATGAACTACAAAAAACAGCTGCTGATTATATTGTAAATAATAAACTTAGTGTTAGAGAAACTGAAAATTATATAAAGAGTTTACTAAATAAAAAGGATAAGAAGAAAAATATAAAAAATGAAAATCCAGAATTTAAATATGTTGAAGATAAGTTGGAAAATATTTTGGGTACAAAAGTAAAATTAAATGCTAATAAAAATAGAGGAAGGATTACTATAGAATATTATTCTAATGATGAATTAGATAGATTATTGGATTTTTTTTACAATAAACCCTAAAAAAGTGACCTTTTAAAATCGATTTTGAGACATTTTTTATTAATACCCAATATAATATGTATATAAGATGTAAATTTTGATTTAAATCAATTATAGGGATAAATAATCAAATATATGGTTTTGTATTTATTTGTTTACCTATATAAAATAAAAATATATAAAAATTTTAAATTAATAAAAATAAGGAGTAATAAGAAATGGATGATTTTTTCAATAATATACTAAACCTACAATTTGAAATTCAATTCTTATTTATAGTTTGTTTTGTTTTTATAATTATTAATTGTATTTTACTAATCTCAAATATAAATAAAACTAAAAATTTAAAAACAAAGTATAGTAGATTCATGAATGGATTAAGCGATAGAAATATAGAAGAATTATTAGATACCTGTCTTAGTAGTTTAAATACTGTAAGTGCTAAAAATAGAAATATTGAATTAAAAATAAATGATATTGAAAGAAGTTTAATCCAGTGTGTACAAAAAGTTGGTATTATTAGGTTTAATGCTTTTGATAATGTTGGAAGTGACTTAAGTTTTTCAATAGCTCTTCTTGATAATAATGATTCTGGTGTAGTTATAAGCGGAATATATGCAAGAGACAGTTCATCAACTTATGCAAAACCAATTACTTTAGGGAAATCAAAGTATTCTTTATCAGCTGAGGAAATACAAGCTATAGATATTGCTAAAAAGACAAGTATAGAAAGAAATTATACAAGTAGCTAATAAGATTTTCATTCCGGTATTTGGTATATGGAGGCAATAGATATATGAACTTAAAAATTAATAATCATAAAGATAGCAAAAATGAGAAAAAACAAGTATGGATGTATGCTCTTATTTTGTTTGCAGGAGCTTTTATAGTATTATTATTGACTGCTTATAGTCAAGTTAAATTTCAAAATAATATTAGCGAATATCAGAATAAACTGTCTAGTGAGGAAAAGGCTAAAATTAATGTAGTTACTGATTATAACGCAGCTGTAAAGGAAATTAAAAGGCTTACTGATGAAATTGAGTCATTAAGAAATAAGTTAGTAGAATCTGAAAAAAAATTGAATACAGAAGAAAATAAAGGTATTGTGTTAGGGTCGAAATATAGTGATACAATACTAAGCAATGATTCATTGCTAATTGCGTATGAATATTACAATAAAAAGGATTTTGTAAATTGTGCTGTAAAGCTTAAGTACGATATCAAAGTTGAACTACTTAGTACAAAATCTAAAGAAATTTATGATAATTTAGTATCAAAGAGTTATAAAAAGGCTTCACAAATACTTTATTCAGAAGGTTACAAAAACTATAAAGGTAAAAGGTATAATGAGGCAACTCAAGGCTTTAGTAGAGCAATAAATTTTGCGCAAGAGGATGAGTATTTTGTAGACGATGCATACTTTTACTTAGCGAATTCTTATTATAAATTATCAAAATATGAAGACGCAAAAATATTAATTAGTTTGTTTTTAAATAATTATCATGATAGTGCCTTTGTAAGCTCAATGAAGGAATTATATAATAAAATGTTATAAATAATATAAAATATACAAAACTACTTTTAGATCATAAATATGCCCATGTCCACTTTTAACACAAGAGCATCATTAAAATATGTATCTTGAAATAAATGGAATGGGTCTAATATATTACTATTTTATATTTAACAACTCAACTTTCCAAGTTGAACAACGATGTTTTTTTAAGTGGGAAAGTTGAGTTATTAATTAAATGTTTCTTAGTGGTGAAGTAATGTTCAAGCTAGGGGATTTGGACATAGAGTTTGACTTGATATTACATCAGTAGGGTGTAATTTAACTTTTCAAATGGGCTGGAAATTATTATTAATTAACTTTTTATTTTAAAGTATTGACAAATATCTTAATTCATTGTAAAATAAAATTCGTCGCGTAAAGCAATTTATGGAGAGATGGTCGAGTTGGTTTAAGGCACCGGTCTTGAAAACCGGCATAGGTGTGAGCCTATCCAGGGTTCGAATCCCTGTCTCTCCGCCAAATATATGCTGGCTCAATAATATTGTAGTCAGCATATTATAAATGGAGAAGTACCCAAGTAGGTCGAAGGGGGCGGTTTGCTAAACCGTTAGTAGGAGCAATCCTAGCAAGGGTTCGAATCCCTTCTTCTCCGCCACAGTTTGTCCGAAAACTCGCTATTTTAGCGAGTTTTTTGGCATTCTCAAGCTATTTTCATAGACTATTTTGTATACTTTTTTATTAGTTGAGAAAAATTGAATTATATGAAAAGATTTTAATAT
>JAEZRV010000097.1 GCA_023444055.1 Bacillota bacterium | reverse complement strand
CGAATACAAATCGAGCATTTCCATTTTCATCATAACGTGTTAAGGTTGTTATTTCCTCTGTATTGTCTTGCTTTTTCTGTGTGTGAGACAATACATCGCCTTGATTATTATAAGTATATGCGTCTACGGCTCCTTTTGTATCCCACTGAGTTTTCAATCTGCCCATTACATCATACTGGTATTTTACTATGTTCTCCGGTATTGAGGCATCACTTGGGTACACTGTTTTTCTTACCTGACCTAGTGCATTATACTCAAAGGTTATTGTGCTTAATGCTGTTGCTGATTGATAGCTTGTCTCTGTGAGCAACTTGCCAGTATAGTCATATGTGTTTGTTTTTAATGTTTGCTCAGGAGTATTACCTGATTTCTTTATAGCTACAGCAATTACATTTCCAGCACCATCATAGCTGTATTTTGTTATTATTCCATTTGCATTTGTTTCTGTAATTGTTCTACCTAATGCATCATAGCCATATTTTGTTGTAAAGCCCAAGTTTCTTGCTTTTGTTTCGGCATCTAAAACAGTTTCCAGCTTATTTGCAAGGTTGTAGTTGTATTCAGTTCCATAACCTGTGCTTATTTGTGTATCTATGTTTGTTTTATCTGTTGCTGCTTCAAAGCGTAGTGCGTCAAGCTCTTTTATGACATTTCCGTTTTCATCATATTGGTAAGCCTTTTGGACAATTCTTACCTGCTGCGTTGTCCATCCAAAGTTGTTTGTAGGGTCTACACGATTTTCCTCACCTACGTATGTCTTTGTTTTTACTCTGCCCATCAAGTCATAGGTGTATTCTACCCTGTTCATCTGGTCAAGGGTCTTCGTAGGGTCATAATCATTTGCTGCGACCTCGGCAGTTAACCTACCAGCCCTGTCGTAATATAATGCTGTTGTATTTGTTTTTACAATGTTACCTAATGCATCTTTTGTTTCAGTTGTTGTTTTTTCAAGCAAGCCTCTTTTGTTGTATAAGTATCTTGTATCATTGCCGTTTGCATCTGTTGTTCTTACTTTATTGCCCTGCCAATCATATTCTGTTGATGAAGATATTGTAACCGACCGCTCGTCTTCATCTATTCCTGGCTGGCTAACGCCTGTCTGGCGGTTCATGTTGTCGTAGGTGTATGTGGTTGTTACTATTGGTGTCGTCGTTTCTGGAGTTGGCAGTATTTCTGGTGTTGTCTTTGTTTCCAGATTACCATTTTTGTCATAGGTATATTTTATTAAAAGTATCTTGCCTTCTGAACTGGTAAAATCGTATCCTTCTAAGTCTCCAGCTTTTACATGTACCTTTTTCTCCGAAACCTTCCCCATATAGTTATAATTGTATTCAGTTATATTTGTATTATCAGCATCTGTGTATACTATTTCCTTGCTGATATTGCCGTCTGCATCATACTCGTATTTCGTTTTGCCGAATATAGTGCCTGTTTCATCACTTTGTGTGATGGTATCTACCTTCCCGTTTGCATTATATTCATAATTTTTTGCTATATAGCCTGTTGGTACTACATCTTTAGCTACCGTAGTTTTCCCTGTCTTTTCTTGAAGTTTTTTACCAGCTTTGTCATACACTATTTTTTGATAGGTATATTTTACAGTGTCATTTATTTTTTCAAATGGTGTCCACTGCTCAGTAAGCCTGTTTAAGCCGTCATATCTATAATAGGTACTATTGCCTTTTGCATCTGTAGTATAGTTTACTGTTCCGTTTGCATTGTAGACTGTTGAAGTTGATGTTCCATCCGGGTTGGTCTGTGATATCAGCCTTCCTGCATAGTCATATATACTTGTTAACGTTGAAATTTCAGATTCATTTATGTACTTTTTATAAGTTTTTTGTGTCCTGCCATCATCCAAAATGGAATACCAGTATTCTTCAAGCAAAATAGGAGTACTATCTTTAGAATTTTTAAAATACAAGCGTGCTAGCCGATTCATAACATCATATTCATACTGATATATTGAGCCATTAGGTTTTGTTTCTGTTTTTAGATTACCGCAAGCATCATATGTGTATTCGGTAGTATTGTTTTCTGGATCCTTTATAGCAGAAACCTTACCATCTGCGTAGTAATCGTATCTATAACCATGATCTCCGTTATATAATTTTAATTCTAAATTCTCTAATGAAGGGTCATACTGTTTAGGCGATATTTCTTTTATCTTTCTTCCAACATTATCATATATATATCTTGTTGTATCACTAGAGTTAAGTACTACTTTCTCAATCCTTCCATTTCTGTCGTAAATGTATTCAGTTCTAATTTCCTTCGGAGATATTTCAGCCTTCTTCCATCCTTCCGAATAATATTCAAAAGTTGCGATTATTCCTGTAGCTAAGTTAGAAACTGTTCTTACATTTCCATCATTAGTATATGTATATATTTCAGTATTACCATCAGGATCTGTCATTGTTTTGACAAGACCTTTTGCTTTGTATCCAAGCTGATTGCATTCAGTATCATTGTAATAATTATAATAAGTTATAGAAAATTTTGTTTGATCTGATGTATCCAAATAATCATCAGTTCCGTTTAATGGCTGTACTTTTTTTTGAAGCAAGGTATTTGTTGCTTCATCGTAAATATAATATGTGCAATTTTGTTCTTCATCCTTACATTTTATCAGATTATTATTAATATCATACTCAAACTCTTTATAACTACTATCAGGGTTAGTAATTTTTATAGTGTTTCCTCTTGCATCTGTTTCATATATTGTCACGTTACCATTTCTATCGGTAATCTCTTCCTTAGTAGGTTTGTTTCCTTGCTGTATTGCAATATTATAGGCTGAATATAAAGAGGTACCCTGTCTTAAATTTGTAATATCAGTCCATTTTCCATCACAATTTAAATCTACATAATATTTATAGTAAGCTGTTCTACCTTCTGAATCAGTTTCTGCTAGCGGTTTTTGAGTTGCTAAATTTAAGGCAGTTTTTGAACTATTTCCTTTCTCATTAATAGAATATTGATTAAACACAGCTGAATCATATAATGAATTTTCATCTAATTTAATGTCAGAATAAGAATATGATTTTGCATTATTTATTCCATCATATTGTTTTTTAAGCCTTCCGAATAAATCGTACTCATTCTTCTTTATCTGATTGCCATATGTATCAATAATCTGCTTAAGCCTACTGCTTTTTAAACTACCATCGTCCTTGTATTCAAGATAATAATTATATGTTGTTTGATTTCCTATAGGGTCTGTAACACTTGTTAAGTTACCATACGTATCATAACTGTAGCTCACATTCCTGCCATTAGAATCAGTAATATCAGCAAGTTTGCCGTCAGTGTATGTAAAAGTAATACTTTTTCCTGCAAAGTCAATAACTTTAGATGGTTTATTTTCTGAATTATAATGTATAGTGTGTTTGTTTCCGCTTTTATCTTCCACCGCTATTAACTTACCATCGATATTGTAATAGTACTTTGTTTGTTCTTTCGTAGTTAATTTATATCCTTGGTCTATAGCATCAAGCTTATCATAGGTACCATAAGGCGCCTTATATAAGCCATTTTCATTCTCAAAAACAGTCCTGGAACCAGAACTATATGTAACCTCAAGTCCAGTTATATCCTGAATATACCAAGCCGCTACATATCCTTTTGTACCATCTGGAAGCTGGACATAATGCCAATACCTACCGTCTGACTGTAGTGCCGCATTTTTATATAAATATTTAACTATAGTATTTTTACTAATTTGGGTGCTTATTTCACCCCATGGTTCTTCCCTAACATTTAATGCCCCTGCTATAACTTTTCCTGATTCTTGTACTTTACTTACTGAAGAATCATAGTTAGTCCTCCAACCATTACCTACCATTGTCTTTTCATAATTTAAGCCTGAATTATATGTTCTACTAAATGACATAGGTAAAACATTACTTTCAATTCTTATATCCTCCACCTGCTCAGTAAAATTACTTATAGACGAACCTGGAGAAAATTGCAATCCTGCTACTGTATATGACTCTATACTATTAAATAGTGAACTATTTCCATACTCTCCACTAATAATATATATTTTATTATCCACTGCCACTGCATTTTCTGGATATCTTGGTTGAGTCATATATTCGATATTTCTTAATGTTTTAGTTGCTGGGTCAAACTCTTCTACAGTACTAGAAACATTACCAAAATCATCTCCACCCATTAAGTATATTTTGCCATTAATGCCTACAGCCTTGGCATTTCTTCGGTAACATGAAAATGGCAATGACGTCCAAGTATTTGTCTTAGGATCAAACTCTTCTGCTACATCCTCTCTTCCCCAATATGAGTAACCCCCAAATGTATAAATTTTATCATTGGCAGAAGCTATTGCAAAATCACTTCTATTTGTCTTCATTTCACCTAGAGATTTCCATATATCGGTATCAGGATTATATTCTAGTATAGGGCTATAATCCCATGGTATACTACCATATTCCCCAACAACAACATATATCTTGCCACAAGCAGTTGTAACTCCAGGGGATGAAGCTTTTAAAGTAAAATCCTTTTTCCGAACCCATATATCATTTTCAGGATCGTATTCTTCAAAAACATTTAACAAACCCGAATCATCTGCACCACCAACTACATATATCTTCCCATTTAATGCTATCGCACTAAAACTATATCTTGCTGTTGGCATATCAGCTTTTCTTGTCCATGTTTTTGTTTTTATATCGTACTCATCTACTGTCTTCACTGTAGAACCGTTATTGCGACCACCCATCACATATATCTTTCCATTTAAAGCAGCAGAAGCATATTCGCTTCTATTTTTAGGAATATAAGTATTTGTTGACCATGTTGTTTTATCAGGTTCAAATACATAAACGCTAGCTGAATGTGTATATGAACCTAAGAGCCAATAAAATGCAGAATTATCATCATATCCACCTGTTAAATATATTTTCCCATTTAATTCTGCAGCTTCGGGCCTTCCTTTCCAATATGGTCCCAATGTAGACTTTACTGACCATGTATCAGTAGAAGGAGTATATTCTTGAGTCTGATTACGTCCTCTATAACTACCGATAGCGTAAATCTTTCCATTTAAAGCCGCCGTTCCAAAAGCTGAACATCCAGTAGGCATATTAGCTTTTTTTGTCCATTTATCCATAGCGGGGTCATATTCTTCAACAGCACTATAATATTTATACCCCCACCCATGAGAAAAGTCTGTTATATCATTGCTTCCACCTATTACATATAATTTATTATTTACTACAGCTGCACCACAGCCATATCTAGCTGTAGGCATATAAGCCTTTTGTACCCAAATGTTTGTGAGGGAATTATACTCAAAAAGTGCCCCGCCTGCAAAAACAACATATATTTTTTCGTTCATCGCAACAGCAGCCACTACATAATCCTGTATTGGTAAGTTGGTTGTTATTTTCCATTTATCTAATAATGGATCGTATTCTTCGATATTATCGCACCATCCTCCACCAACAATATATATTTTATTATTGGCTGTTACTGCCTCAGGATCAACTCTAGCATTAATCATTTCGGATTTATTTTTCCATACACCAGTATCCGGATTATACTCTAATACCGACTTGTCTGAGTCTCTTCCTCCAAAAACATATAATTTTCCATTTAACGAAACAGTACCGTGATTAACTCTTGAACCCGGCATTCCTACACCATTACTCCATGTTCCAGGACTGTAATTCAAAAGTGTAGAACATTTAATCTCTGTCCAGTCGCTTATATATCCCTCATTTTCATTTCTTGCTCTAACTTTATATATATGCTCTGTTCCAGGTATTAAATTACTTTCTGCATACTCTCTTGTAGTACCTAAATCAATGACTTCACCATCTACACATACATCGTATTCCATCATATCTCCTACAGAATCCCAATGTATTTCTGCAGTTAAATCTGTTGTATATGAGGTGATATTTTTTGCAGTCCAAAATGGTGTTTTAATTGTTCCATATTCACTTATTTCACCACCATCTGCATAAACTCTATATGTATAATTAGTACACGGATATAATCGGTCAATAGTTAATATATTACTATCTGTACTAAAATTTGCACTACTAGTCATCGAATCTTTTGTTGGTACTTTATATTCATTAGGACTATTCAGTTCAACAATATATTTACTAGCTCCACTAACCGGATCCCATGTAAAAGTGATACGTGTATCCTCAGCTTTAGCTATTATATTTTTAGGCATTTCAAGTTTTGTGGTTTCACTAATATTGACCCATTCACTTGTAACCAAATCATTTTTGGCTCTAAGTTTATACGTGTATTCAGTGTTAGGCAAAAGATTTTCATGAACAAATGTAGTATTAGAATCACTATACACAATTTGTCCGTCCATCTCAATTTCATACTCTGTAGCTTTTTCAACTGCAGGCCAATTTATAGTAATTGCTGAACTTGATGTTATATAAGTAATATTTGAAGGTCTATTCAATAGTGTCATTGTTGTAACAGGAATACTCCACTCACTTGTGCTGGAATTCTTTGCTCTTACCTTATAAGTATGTTGAGTAGAAGGAGATAAATTATAATGTAGGAAATTTGTTTGGGTAGTACTGCCCACAATATTACCATTATCCTCTATATCATAACTATAACTACCATAAGACCTATCCCAGCTTATTGACACATAATTGGCTGATGGTGTTACTTTTATATTGGTTGGAATATACGGGGCTGTATAACAATTAACAGTACTCCAATTGCTTGTTTCGTTTCCAGCTTTAGCCCTAATTTCATAATAGTATCGGGTACTCGGATTTAAATCGCTATGAATATATGAAGTAACATTTCCAATGTTACTTATTCCTGTATCAAATTTGATTTCATAATCGGTAGCTCCTTCTACAGCGTTCCAAGATAATAATATTGAACTACTATAACCTGTTGCAACCACATTTGGTGTTGCTAACAAGTATGTTGTTACATCCATACTTTCACTTGCATCAGATATATTCCCAGAACCATCATATGCCTTAATTGAGTAAGTATATGTTGTATTCGCATTCAAACCTGTATCAGTAAAGCTTATACCACTTGAAGTTGTAATTTTAAACCCGTCACGATATATTTCATATCCACTGACTGATGCATTATCTTTAGACCCTAACCACGATATTGTGATGGTGGTATCACTCTTCGATATCACTGTTATTTTTCCAGGTACTATAGGAGGTTCGGTGTCTAAACTTGTAGTTTCACTTACAGAATTACTATCGGCAGATATGTTTCCAGCAATATCTTTTGCCTTAACAGTATATTCATATGTGGTATTTGGCATTAGTTCTGAATCAGTATAGTTTAATAAGTTAGTAGTGGTAGTAGCTACCATAGAGCTGTTACGATATACTTCATACCCTGCAATAGCAGAATTGTCTGTAGATTTATTCCATGATAAGGAAATAGTCGAACATGTCTTTGCTGTTATTTCAAGATTCGTTGGTACTGTAGGTACTTCATAA
Source organism: Bacillota bacterium (assembly GCA_023444055.1). Classification (GTDB taxonomy): domain Bacteria; phylum Bacillota; class Clostridia; order Acetivibrionales; family DSM-1351; genus Ruminiclostridium. The sequence continues at coordinate 33,879 of JAEZRV010000097.1, read as the reverse complement.
TCAGGATCTGTTTCAGCACTTATAAAGTCACTTGCAGAAGATGTATTTCCTAACGCATCCCTAGCTTTAATCATATAAGTATATGTTGTTCCTGGCATCAGACCTGTATCTACATATTCAGTACTAATAGCAGTACCTACTTTTAAATTATCTCTATATACGTCATAGCCTACTACACCTACATTATCTGTAGAAACATTCCAAATCAAAGAAACTGTTGTATATGTCTTTGATTCTATTGCAAGGTTAGTAGGAGTAGTCGGATTTTGGTCATCTATTGCAGTTACATTTATACAATAAGAACCTGTACCAGTATTATAATAATTCATAACCTTAATATAATAAGTTTGATTTGCTTTTAGTTTCTTAGTTATAGAGAAGTTATTATCGACACCACTATCATCGTTATAATCAAGTGTTATTTTGTTACTATCATAGAGGTATCCATAGGTATCCATATTTCCTGTACTTTGAATTTTATAAGTTCCATCTATATTAGGAATAAAACTATAGAAATCAACATCACCGTTATAATTAAACTCACCATGTAAGTCAACTCCTTCTTGTAAAGGTATTGAATAATCGAAGTCATCTCTATTTATGACAGTAACGCTTAAAGGATTACTTTCTTCAGAAATATTTCCATCTTCGTCAAATGATTTTATAGTATAAAAATAAGTATTACCAGGAGACAATCCAGTGTCACTATATTCACATACCAATCCTGTTACTGTATTTATCAAAATACCATTACGATATATTTTATATCCTGCAACACCTATGTTGTCATTAGATGGTGACCATGTAATATAAGCTGTTCCTTCAGCAATTGTTGACACATTCAGATTCTCTGGAGTTGATGGGGCTTGTTTATCCAGCAAATGAATATTTACTATATAGGATACCGTTTCATTATCAAGGTTCTCCACTTTAAAATAGTAGGTCTTGCCAGCATCTAGATGCCAATCGTTTAAAAAGTTACTTCCTATAATATAATTACCATCACTATTGTAAAGACATTCGAAAAGACTATTATTTTCTATTTTTATTCCCTTAAGAAAATTATAATATCCATCGACTTTTGGAGTAAACTTGAAGAAATCCACATCTCCATTAAAATTTATAGCAGCAAATACATCTGTTCCTAAATCAATAGGAGAAGCAGAGTTTATATCATCGCCATAATCATCTTCCAATGTTGTTACTGTAATAGCAGAGCTTGTTGTGGATATATTTTCTGACGAATCCACTGCTTTTACCATAAATGTATATAAAGTTGCTGGTGTAAGTCCTGTTACTGTATAATTTGTTACCGTTGATATTGCTATTTTTGAAGATTCATTGTATATTTCATATCTTGCAACATTATAATTGTCTGTTGAAGCTGTCCATTTAAGAGTTAATGAACGAGCAGTTATTGATGAAGCAGCAAGATTTGTAGGTGCTGTAGGTGCTTCATCATCATTGTCTGTGGTTACACTTAACAGCTGACTATCAAGTGACCTATTTCCTGCTGCATCAAAAGCTTTCACTGTATAAGAGTACGTTGTAAGTGGCGTTAACCCTGTATCACTGTATTGTAATACATCTCCATTCACTGTCTTTATTAAATTGCCATCACGGTATAATTCGTATCCTGTAACACCTATATTGTCTGTAGCTGGTGACCAAGTTAAGTGTACTGTACTATCATCCTTTGATAATATAGCCAAATTTTCTGGAGCTGTTGGAGCCTGATTATCTATATATGTTACTTTTATCTTATATTCTCCAATGTATTGATTATTATGGGCTGTGACCTTTAAATAATATGCCGTATCAGCTCTCAGATCAGCAGTTATTGTTGAAATATAAATATTACCTGAAGCAATAAGCGTTCCATCAGCACTATATAAGTAACCAATAGGATAAGGAGTACCATTATAGCTACTAATTTTATATGTTCCGTCTTTTGGTAAAATAATCTTGAAAAAGTCTATGTCACCATAAGAATTAATAACAGCAGGAACATCAACTCCAATGTCAATGTCCGTAGCATTATTTATATCATCACCGTAATCATCTTCTAATGTTGTTACCGTAACAGCATTGCTTGCTGAGGATACATTATCTGACGCATCCACAGCTTTAACTGTAAATATAAATGCCGTTCCAGGTGTAAGCCCTATCAATGTACAGTTTGTTCCAGTTGATGTATCTATTTTGCTAGAACCGTTGTATATTTCATATCTTTCAACATTAAAATTATCGGTTGAAGCTATCCATGTCAGACTCAATGAACGAGCTGTAATTGATGAAGCAGAAAGATTTGTAGGTGCTGTCGGTGCCTGAATATCCTCTCCTGTAGATACACTTACAGTCTGACTATCAAGAGATTTATTCCCATCATCATCAAACGCTTTTACAGTATAAGAGTAGGTTGTAAGTGGGCTTAATCCCCCATCACTACATTCACATATATCCCCAGTTACTGTCTTTACTAAATTTCCATCACGATACAGCTCATATCCAGTAACTCCCATGTCATCACTGGATGGTGACCATACAAAATATGCTGTTCCATCAACTATTCTTGATACAGCTAGATTTGCAGGAACTGATGGAGCTTGTATATCTTTGTATGTTAAGTTAAGATTGTATTTAAAATCACCTGTAACCGAGCTATCTGCCAACGTAAGCTTTAAGTAATATGTTGTATTTACATTACTGTTATTAATTGTTAGATGTGAAGTACGGTAAGCATCAATGTTATATGTAGATTTTAGAGTTCCACTACTATTATATACGTATCCTATCAAATAAGTATCTCCAACAGGATTTATATAGAGTTTGTATTCACCGATAACTGGTAGAGTGATCTTAAAGAAATCCATATCATCACCTGAAATTGATCCAGGCAAATCTACTTCTACTTCAACTAGATAAGCAGAACTTATATCATTTCCGTAATCATCATCTGGTGTTGTTACTATAGTAGCATCACTTGCCTCAGATAAATTAACCTCGTTACATGCTTTTACTCTATACTCATAAGTTTTCTGCAATTCTAATTCATTATCTAAATAAGAATTTGTGCTGGTTTTCTGAATCATTATACTATCACGATATATTTCGTAATAAGTTGCTCCAACAACAGCATCCCAATCAATTTTAAAAGATATACCTGATATTTTAGTAGCCTTAAGATTATTTGGTGTGGAAAGCAATGTAAACTTTACTTTTTCTTCGCTCCATTCACTTTTTACTAATGCACTTTTAGGAAATGTAAAGTTGGGATCTAATATATACTTCTTAAACAAAGCAAAATCAATTGAGTCTATTGTATTATCGCCATTAAGATCTGCAGCCCACATATCGTCTTCTACTGGGAAATCGAATGTAGGGTCTAGTATATACTTTTTAAATAAAGCAAAATCAATTGAGTCTACAACTCCATCTCCATTTAAATCTCCTATTAAACCATTTTCTCCCGACATAGCAGCCCTTACTTTGATTTTATACGAAGTATTTGGTTCAAGATTCTTAAATGTATAGTTGTTTGTCAGTATATTAATTACATCATCACCCAATAAAACGTCGTAGCTTTGAGCTCCAGCCACTGCATCCCAACTTACTTCTAATGTCGTAGCAGTTGCAATCACATTGATATTTGCAGGAATTGTAATAGCAGTCCTAGTTTCACATGGTTTACTTATAGCCGATACATTGTAATCATTATATGCCTTAACACTATATGTATAAGAAGTATTTGCTGTTAATACGCAATCTGTATCAGTATAAGTATTTGCATCGAAATTGCCTAAAGAGATATTATTTCGATAAATTTCATATCCTGTTGCACCAATTACTGTATCCCAAGTTAAGCTAACAGATGTGCTTGATACTGTAGTGGTTTTAAGGTTAACAGGAGTTGATAACAAAGTATACTTTGATTGTTCTGAACTCCAATCGCTTCTTACTTCTTCATTACAAACAGCCCTAACCATGACTGTATATAGAGTGTTTGTTTCTAGACCATCATATGTATAATTGTTCGTTGATATATTTATTTCATTACCATTCAACGAAACGTCATAGCTTTGAGCACCATCCACAGCATCCCAACTTACGGTCAGCGTTGTATCGGTTGCCGTCATATCTATATTTTCAGGAACAGAAATAGCTGCTGGAGTTGTAGCTAATATGCTGTTATCTGCCAACACATCATTTGTAGTATCAGTTCCATCAGAAGGTATAGATATAGCTGAAGAAGTTGTATTTAAAGTATCTAAATTTGACAATTGATTGCTTAATCCAGATAAATCTGTATCATATACATCCAATTGCTGTAACCCTAATTCATCTGATTCTAACAAACTTTCTAAATTGACTAATTCAGTATTATTCTGTTCATTATATACTTCAAGATTAGTTGGTGTCATTGAAGAATTAGTATTCTGTATTGTTCCACTGTCAGCCTCTAAATTAGTTAGAGCCTCACCCTTCTGCATTTCTCCAGCATACTCCTGTAATGCTGAATTCTGTTCAGACAAAGCCTCTGTATCTGCATACACAGCTTGTATTTGAAAAAAACTCAAATCAATAGCACTGAGGCTTTGAATTACTAATAGCACTGCCAATAGGCTGGCAATCCACCGCTTTCCATTTTTCATAGATTTTTTTGCATAGCAAATATAATGAGATTATTAAGAATTCATAATAATCACTATACATAATCACTATACTTTTCCTTTCCTCTTAAGTTTTTATTGGTATTATTTTGCTCAACTTGATGCTTTAAGTTATTCAAAAAAAACAATAGCTTAAATACTGATTTTGAGTATGCTACTTCAAATACACATACCAACGAAGAAGTGATATTAAATTCAGATATACAACAATCATTTTTATATGTTTATTGTTAATTTGATAACAACTTAATTTTAGAATACTTTTTTAATATCGTCAATATACGTGTTCTTATTTTAGGAAACGTAAAGAGTCTTAAATCAATTAGTATATTAAGATTTTTTTTAAATGCTTTTTTTAGTATTATATAACTCTTTTAAGTCTCAGCTTATTTAATAATATTACTCACTTTTCACAACATAGCAAAAGCCTGTATCCTTATTACACCGGAGGCTTACAGGCTTTTTATCTTCATTTTCTTTATTAATAAACATTATTTATTCAAGCAATTATTTTAAGCAACAAACTGCTGATAAGTTTGAACACCAATAGCTTTTTTTAGGAAATTTAAGTCGATTTAGTATTTGCCCTAACGCCGCATATGCGGCTATTTAAAATGTGAGCAAATTTTTAAAAATATAAATTAGTTTAACATTAATCTCCATTTAGCTATTTCTTATCAAACTGAGGATTAAATGCATAGAAATTCTTTGAGTCCATATTTTCCTGAGCAACTCTCAAAGCTTCGCCAAAGCGCTGAAAATGTACAATTTCTCTCTCACGAAGAAATTTTATAGGGTCCTTTACATCAGGGTCATCAGCTAATCTCAAAATATTATCATAAGTAGTTCTTGCTTTCTGTTCTGCTGCTAAATCTTCAGTTAAATCTGTTATTGTATCGCCTTTTGATTGAAATATAGTTGCTGTAAAAGGCATTCCCGATGCGGCTATAGGGTATAATGCTGTTGTATGATCAACAAAATAGGTATCAAAACCGCTTGCCTTAATTTCATCAATTGTGAGGTTACGTGTAAGCTGATAAACAATCGCTGAAATCATTTCCATATGCCCCAGTTCTTCCGTACCTACCTCGGTATCTGTATGGCACACATACTATTCAGATAATTTAAAAATTATGCACAGACTATATAGAATATTTAAAAATTATGCACACGTAATTAGAATGCTATTTCATGGTCTTCATCAAATTATCAGACTTATCGGGTGCTACAGCTACAGAGTAATTAGGATACAATATCATTGTCTTTATCCCATAATTCAAGTGTTTTTAATATGGTTCAATCAATATTTTTCATAGAGCTTCACCCAATTCTTATTAATCCTCAACAAGCTGAATCTCAACCTTATACTGCACTCCGCGGCCTTTCGTATTATAGCGGACTCTTACAAAATCAGTTATAAATGAAAAGTATATGTCAAGGGTTTTGTCTTTATATAGAATTATTCTATCAACCATTAGGTTATAAATGCCATCCATATTAATACCTTCAAAATCGTTTACTATTGAGCTAATTTTATCAAAATATATATGTAAGTTGTCATTTTGGTTTCTATTTATTAAGTTTGTTTTCTCAATTTCTCTTATTTCATTTTCTATTTTTTTAATTTCCACATCATACTTTTTATTCATTAAAACCATATCATCTGTTGAAATCCAGCCCTCTAGCTTTAAGTCAATTATATCCTGTTTTTTACCAATTAACGAATCAATTTTTGTTAATAATGGCTGTGAGCTTTTAATATTCTGCTGATGCCTTAATTTATTGATTTCAGACACTAAATCTGCTATTGCCTGCTCTCGGTTGTAGTTAATTGATCGCAGAACACGCTTAACTACATTTTCAAGAATTATATGGTTTACGCTTCTATTATCACATCCAATTTGTTCTCCATTTGCGTCAGTTTTTCTCTTTCCAAAGGTTTTTGATTGTATGCAAATCCATGCTTTATAGGGTGTACCGTCTTTTAATTTTTTGCTTTTACAAACAAATTTACTTCCACATTCCCCACAAATTAATTTACCAGAGCACCAATACCTATTACTATATTTACTTTTGTGCTCTTTTGCAGTCGCCCTTTTTTGCAATTCCAACTGAGTTTTGTCCCATAATTCTCTATCAATTATTGGTGGATGATGGTTTTTTATATATACAAAGTCTTCTTCTCCTTTATTATACTTCTTCTTATGATCCAAATAATCTGGTGTTATTGTTTTCTTTTGTAATAAATCACCAACATACTTTTCATTTCTCAATATCTTTAAAATTACAGTGTTAGACCACCTGTTCTGCCTTTTTGACTTAATATTAGCCTCATATAATTCCCTTGCAATAACATGAGTACCTTTTCCCTCAATTGTATATTTATAAAAAATTAATCTTACTATTTCGGCTTCTTCTTCATTAATTGCTAAAACGCCCCTATTGAGATTGTATCCTAATAATTCTCTTCCAAATACTACCCCATGCTCCATCATTCTCTTTTGACCCCATTTTACACGCTCAGAGGTTTTTCTGCTTTCATCCTGCGCAATACCCGCCATAATTGTAAGTCTTAATTCTCCATCACCATCAAGTGTATTTATATTATCATTTATAAATATTACACCTATTCCCAGCTTCTTTAGCATACGGGTATACCCTACACTATCTAATGTATTTCTGGCAAACCTAGAAATTTCTTTAGTTAATATCAAATCCAACCTCTTGTTTCGTGCATCATCTATCATTCTTTGAAATTCAATTCTATTTTTAACTTGAGTACCGCTTATACCTTCATCAGCATATATATCTACAAACTCCCATTCTGGGTTACTTTTTATATAAGCGTTGAAATACCTTCTCTGGCTTTCCAATGAATTTACTTGATCATCTTTTTCGGTTGATACCCGGCAATATGCACCAACTTTAACTTTCATGCATTAATACCTCAAATCATAAGTCTATTAAAATTGTTAAACTTGATTCCGTGGGTGATGCTGTTGAACCATAATTATCTTTATAAAATTTAATTATTACTTATTAAAATATATGCGAAGTTCTTACATTCAGAAGGCAATATTTCAATTTTAAGTAATTATACTCAACTTTCCCAGTTGAGTATCGCAGGGTGTTCAACTTATCAATGGAAAGTTGAGTAATTATATTGATTTCAGTATTTGATTTATTTGTTCACAAGTCAACAATTTCTCATTATGTAATTGAAATAAGATACCCTTTTTTAATTCATGTACAAAATTCTTTTTCTCTTCAGGAGTCAGCTCAATTTTATTATTTATTATTGGCATGCTAATTTCACCTCCATTCATAGTATTCAGAAGATTTGGAAGTTGTTTATATTTCTTTAACTGGAATCTATACACTCACAGTTGAGTGCAATTTATCCAATATTCATCATTGTATGCAACAAAAAAGTGCTTCTATATAGAAACACTAAATTTTATTTCATTAGGATACATAAGTTCTTCCCCAGCTATTGATTTTCATTAGAAAAAAACACTTATCTTTGTTAATAAATCTATATACACTTTATCTTATTAACAAGGGGTTATTTACTCTCTGTATTTTTAGGTCTGTAAATACCTGCACATCCTGTCTTTTCTCCACCCCAGTCAAATTCCTCTTCTTCATCTGCTTCCTTAATTATCTGTAACATATACAGTCCCACATTATCAGGATTTTTGGTATCTAATACCTGATCAATAAAAAATACTATATATGTATCTTTATCAGTTACAACTGTATAATTACATTCCAGTTTTTTTGTTCTTGTACCGAAATCTTTAGAATCTGAAGTTACTACTGTACCATCCTTTGATTTTATTTCGCCCTTATAAAATTGCGTTATATACTCAATGCCATCATCAATATTATCCGCTTTATTTAATGCATTAACGGAGAACATTTTTTTAAGCCCTTCCTTATCTCTCTTCCCAATAGCCTCTATTATTTCCTGAAAACGTGCATCAGCAATTTCTTCATCATTCTGTCTTAATTGCTTTGGCTTGAAAGTAGTACACGACGTTAATCCCAAAGAAAAAACAACAACAGTTATAAATGATAGTAATCTCTTAATATTCATAATTATGTCCATGTCCCGCATTCTACACAAGAACCACAAGGGAAATGTACATTTCCCTGAAAGAAATGACATGGACTCGGCACCTCCTTTTTTTATTTTTTTTAATTTCTTTCAACCTTCCCTAATCATTATTAATAAAAATATATTTATTTAGGACTTTCCCATTTGAAGTAAGCAATTTTTTTCTCAGTGTCAAAAGTCCACTTTACTTCTTTTTGGTATTTCCTATATTTTTTATAAAAACTATCCCACAATTCTTTTTTCCCTGAAAAATCAATACTTCCTATTGCTATAAGATTAGTGGCTTGCGCATCTTGTACCTGAGGGTTAAATCCAGTACACCACCATGTGTTTTCATTAGGTTTATACTCAAATATTTTATTCCCTTGTTTATCTTGTAAAGACAAGGTCATTGGCATAGCCAAACTCTCATCCGCAATCCAATGTGGTTCTCCACCGGAATATACGCCCGTTTCTGCTCCTGCCCCAAGGTTCAGGTAATCACCCTTCCATAACCAAACTATATATTCCTCATCTCCAGCTTTAAAAGGAAACTTCTTTGCATCCATGCTTGTAGCCAAATCAAATACAATGTCATACAAGTTATTATAACCGCCATATATTTGTAGCGCATTTTGCTGAGCATGATAAACTCCTTTTTCATCTCTATCGAATCCTGCAAAATCAAAAACCGATTGCATTGCTCCGCTTTGAGTTATCTTAACAAAACTTTTAAATAAGGAAGTTTTTTTGAAAGCATACATCAGCTTATCATTCCATTCCATATTATCATTTTTGTTAAAATTTTCATATACATTTTTTCCAAATTCAAATGGTAATTTAACACTTCCTTTTAAAACATTATAGATTGATTGAACCGTCTTATTTTGAGTTATATTAGAAATACTTTTTGATTTAAAAACATCAAATATCATCTTTGGACTCTTTTTCAAATGATTAATTGCATTGTTAAAAAACTTGCCACATCTTTTTGAAAGATTTTGGGTTATTCCTCCTGCTTGGCTAAGTTGTTTTTTTGCCTTTTCTATTATACCTTTTCCCTTATCTATACCTAGCTTGATACCTTGTTTTAAAACAGTATTTGCTATTTTTAAACCCTTTTGACCATACTTTACACCTTTTTCGATTAAGTTGCTTGCTGTTTTTAAACCATTTTCTCCTGCCTTGACTCCTTGCTTTACTATATTTCCTACTGTTTTCAAGCCATTTGCTCCTGCCTTGGCTCCTTGCTTTACTATGTTTCCTACTGTTTTTAAACCATTTGCTCCTGCCTTGGCTCCTTGCTTTACTATATTTCCTACTGTTTTCAAGCTATTTGCTCCTGCCTTGGTTCCTTGTTTTACTATATTTCCTACTGTTTTTATTCCGTTTGCTCCTGCCTTAGCTCCTTGTTTAACTACATTACTTACTACATTCTTAGCTCCTGAGAACAACTTTCCGAAAAAGCTTTTTTTCTGAATGACATCTCCATTATGCTGTCCTATTTGCATCTGAGGTGGTTCTTTATCAGGAAGCCCTGTATTGTTCCCTTTCCCTTTATTACCTTGCATTTTACTACCCAGCCGTTTTTTGCCCTCTTCAAGCAAGCTAACTGCTCGTCGGTATCCTATAGCTGATTGAAAAGATAAGAATTCATCACGTGTAACTGAATTAGGATTATTAAGAAATAATTCTTTCATTTTTTTGTAGCTTTTTGTTCTAACACCTTTATTATTGTTAGTAGGTTTACTATGTGCGTGCTTATTTACCGCACCTTTAGCCTTTATTGTTTCTTTATTTGCTATAGTTTTATTCTGCACTTTGCCTTCACCCCTTGGATATTTCACCTATATTGTTAAAGTAAATTTTCCAAAGAATTTACAACTAATATTTTATTTGGCAGACAAATGAAGGAAATTAGTGTTAAACTGAATTAAATCTAGTGTTATGATTGTAACAAGTAACATTACAAAATTCAAAATGGCAGATTCGAAGAAAAATAGGAACCGCATTTCAAATAGAAAAAAGCCATTACAAAACTAATTTAGTTTTACAACAGCTCATTAAGTTTCTTTAAGGTTAGCACCTAAAATATTTTTGCCCTTATAGTTTATAACATCTTTTGCATCTACACAAAAAATACATATAAAAAAAGTACACCTCCAATAATTTGGATTTTTAAAATCCAACATTTGAGGTGCACATCATTTCTAAATAGTCCTTTTTTCAACTTTCACTATTATTTTTATATTATTTTACATCTTAGGACCCGTAGCATTTGGAGCATTAAAGCTCGGTGGCTGTGGATTATTTGCATTAAAAAATTGATTTCCTGGGGTAGAAAGATTAAAGTATAATTTTGAGTCTTTTGTTATTCCCCAATCCTTTAAAGAACCAGTATCCTGAATCCTATTAAACGCTTCCCTAAACATTGTGTTGTGAGCCTCTTCACGATTTAATAGAAAATCAATTGTTTCTCTAACACCTTTGTCAGTTATCTGTCTGTAAAGGTATTGGTAAACTACTTTTGCACGCTGTTCCGCAGAAATATCTGATAATATGTCAGCAGCAAGATCACCTGTTTCTTCAATATATGCAGCTGTCCAATATTGTCCTGATGCACTTGTTAACGCTGGTGTTAGACCAGTAGAAACATGAGCCTGAATACTTCCTATTGTTGCATTATTTGCATCAAGTACATGTCCATTTAATAAGTTAACCGTAGTAGCTACCATTTCCATATGACTTAACTCTTCTGATGCAATGTCAAGAAATAGATCCTTTATTTCTGGATCCTTAATCCGAAGACTCTGTGACATATATTGCATTGCTGCTTTTAATTCTCCATGAGGCCCACCTAATTGTTCCTGCATCATTATAGCAAACGCTGGGTTAGGTCCATCAACTTTCACTTCATGTAAAAGAGCTTTATCATGTTTAAACATATTTATCTCCTTTTATTTTCTTTATATTTTCATTTGTATCCTTTGTAAACTACTTAAAAATATACTTGAAAATAATTTAATTTAAAGAACAAATATCCAATTCAACTGATAAGATTATGAAAAAACAAATTTGTAACTTAAAAATTACACTATAAAAAAAGAGATAAGCTAATTATCAAAGCTTATCCCCTCTTATATCTTTCCATTTATCTTTAGTAAATTTATTTTTTAAAAGTCTCAACCCTGAAGATAAAAATAGATTCATACGTGCAATATCATTTACTTCCAATAATATCACCTTCTATTTTAATCTTTCTTTAATTCATCCATGCATAATTTACAGATGTTCTTTCCTCTATAATTTGTTACATTTGACGCATCATTACAGAAAATACATGCTGGCTCATACTTTTTTAAAATAATTGTTGCATCATCTACATATATTTCTAATGCATCCTTTTCCTCAATACTAAAAGTCCTTCTTAACTCGATAGGTAATACTATTCTTCCTAACTCGTCTACTTTTCTTACTATTCCTGTTGATTTCATTAACGTGTGTCTCCTTTACAATTTTTTATTCCCTTCGACATTATTTTACTATTATTTCTTCTATATGTCAATATATTTTCGTATTTTGTCGTAATAAATATATTAACTTTTATGACACCATGCTTATACACTCTCTCAAACCAGCCGTATTCAGCTGTTATAGACATTTTTACAGTTATTTTATTGAATAATCTTTTCCCAGTTAATTACTGTATTTATTTAAATAATATAACATAATAGATAAATATAACCACGATTACATTTGCTAAGAGTATCTTTTAGACACCGATATACCTATATCAGTAAGAACACCCTTCGGTATTTTGTATAAATGTATAGTGGGTATTATCTATAAATACAATAATAAGCAGCTTTATTTTGTTGCTTTTTTATAGAGCATATCATCATAAGACTTGTCTAGTATGTTCCAGACAATGTAAATGTCCTTATATTCTTTGCCGTTATCATCAATTATCGTGTAAGCTTCGATCTTGTTAATTATTTTTTTTAGTTGTACATTGTCGAGATTATCTGTGTTAACATTATTGAGAAAATCAATATAATTGTTATATTTATGAAACGCCTGTCTTCTTGCCTCATCAATGTTTTTCAATTTAGTCAACTCTGTAATTATAGCTCTTTTATTCTTTTGCAATTCATCATTTTGCTGTTTGTATTGCTCTTCATCAATAATATCTTTTGAAAATAGTTTCAAATTGGCTGATAATTGAGATTTTATATCATCTAATTGGTTTTGAAGTTCCTTTATCTTTTCTGTTACTTCCTCAGAACTAAAGAAATTTTGAATGTATTCAGAAAACATTTTATCAAGGTTATCCTTATTTGCTCTAAACTTTTCGATTTCTTCTTTTAACCTCTTAATCAGTAGATCCTCATGCCATGAATTCCTATACTTGCAAATAACATTATGGTACTTATCATGTTGTGTGCAAACCCATTCAACTCCAAAGTTTCTCGTTCCATCTTTGCGTTTCCAACCCCATAATTTTTTCCTTCGCATAGCTATCCCACAATTTCTGCAATACATAAGATTACTGAATGTATGTGCAATACTTGGTCTTGTATTTCTGCAAAACATTTCTTTTCTTTTTATAATTTCTTTTTGGACTTCGTAAAATATTTCATCAGTAACGGCTCTTAAATCCTCTCTCTCTCTAACAATCCAATTCTCTTCATCAATGGGTTTACGGCTTTTATATATTTTTCCTTTATGTTCAAAACTATCGATATTAATATCAGTATTGACCACAGTGTGAGTTATCTGCCTACCAATATAGATTTGATTGGTTAAAATATAATATATTTGGGATGTTGACCATTTGCGCCCCTTTTGTGTAGATATGTTATTGCTATTTAAGTATTTTGTAATACGTGTGCTTCCCCATCCTTCTAAATATAAATTAAATATACTTTTAACGACCTCAAGTTGTTCAGAAACTGGAGTCAGAAATCCATTTTCAGATTTGTAACCATAAGGAAAAGCACTTGTAAACTTGCCTGATTCCTGAGCCTTTCTTATACCAAATTGAACCGCTGTACTTTTTGATCTACTTTCTTCTTGAGCCATTACAAATAGTATATTTATAGTTGCTTCATTTGCAGGATTTGAACTGTCAAGCCAACCATCTTCAAATATAACCTTTACACCAACAACTTTTAACTTTTTAATAATTCCAGTACCATCTTCAACATTTCTAGCCCATCTCTGAACATTCTTTACTAATATTGCATCAAATTCTTTTCTATATGCACATTCAAGCATATACTTAAATGCTCCTCTATTTTTTAATTTTGTACCTGATATGCCTTCATCTGCAAATATAGATTTTATGTAACTTATAGATTCCTTTTTGCCCTCCTTAGAATAATACATACCACAATCTGCGCCTTCAAAACCTTTTTTCTTAAATAACTCAGTGTAATGCTTAATCTGATTTTCTAAGCTTGTCATTTGTTCCGGGTTATCACTTGAAACTCTGCAGTAAGCCACACATTTCATATGTTTCCAGCTCCCATATTTAACAAATATCTTGACACGCATTTTAATATATTAATTCAAAGGTTAATTTAGTGCATAAATATTTTTTATGTAACCAAGGCCTCCCATTTCAAATATAGTTCCTGTGGAATCGGTTTCAATTCATATTCATAAGAAATTATGTCATCAATACTTATACTAAGAGCTTCTGATAGGTGCTCATCAGATAACCCATTGCCCCTCACTCGTAATAAATGCAATTGACGCCCAATTAACATATAAATACACCCATGCATAAATAATATCAAAAAATAGCATGAGTTCAGCACCTCCTTTTCTGTTGTAATATTTCTGAAATCCTTCCCACCTCACTACCATACTATTCTGATAATTAAGAAATGTAGCTAATTTCAATATGAAAATTGTTTAGAAAAAACGGATTACAAAAAAATATTCTTATAAATAATAGCTCAATGAATTTCTGTATTTTACAAATTTTATTAAATATCATCAGTGATGAAGATGGAGTGATTGATCTTGATGATTTACCAGAGAATATTTATAACAAAAAAATTTATGATAACACTGTAAGTTTTTATGTTTTTTGTCGAACTTCGTTGTTTTTGCGCATTTTGCAACCATTCTCAATAGTTATATATTGTTTTAATTTGAGGCAATTTTAATACTATACTTTTCCTTTTTCTGTTGTCTTACCCATTAATTAATTATAAAAAAAGTGGTTTTTCATAATAATTATATATTTTTTGCGGAAAATAATGTTGGCACGAATCTTGCTGTTATATATGTATAAATCATTAAAAATACTTATCTATGAAGGAGATTTTAAAAATGAAAGAGTACAAATTAAGTGTTAAAGCGATTACAGAATAGCTGTTATAATTGGACCAATATGGATTGCAGTATTATATATTGCATATAAATTAAAAGGTGCAAGTAAAAAAGCATAATAAATAAAATATAATGTTAAAGGAGAAAATCAATGAAAAAAGAAATAATTTTTACAGAAAAGGCTCCTGCAGCAATTGGACCCTACTCACAGGCTGTGAAGCTTGGAAACATGCTTTATACTTCTGGTATGCTTCCTGTAGTACCTGAAACAGGTGAAATAGTTCAAGGAGATGCAGCAGCACAGGCAGATCAATGTCTTAAAAATATCAGTGAAGTACTTGCAACAGCTGGTACAAGCTTTGATAGCGTAGTAAAAACAACTGTTTTCATAAAAAACATGAGTGATTTTGCAAGTATTAACGAAGTATATAAAAAATATTTTACAAATAATTATCCTGCAAGAACTTGTGTTGAAGTTGCAAGGCTTCCAAAGGATGTATTAATAGAAATTGAATGTATCGTTGCAATATAATTTAATAAAAATTAAAATCTATAAAGTATAGTTTGGAACATATGTTTCAGACTATATTTTTGTAATTGCAGGGTCTAGAATATGAATTATTATACTATGATGATTTCTATTCTGCAAGTTATGAAAGGTGGAGGTAATTCAAAATGCATATTGAATTAAACTTTAATCAGAAAATGTCTTTATCACCGAAGATGCAGCAATCATATCAATTAGCTGTTATTACAAGAATATAGTTAATTTAGAAAAAATGCTAAACAATAATAAATCCAATTCTTAGACTAAGCTTTTTAAAGTATCATTCGGTGCTATAATATAAATAAAGTATTATGTAGACTAAGGAGGTTGTTTATGTCTTTACATGTAGTCGATGAAGCAAAACGCTGTCTTAATTGTAAAAAACCATTATGCAAAGAAGGCTGTCCAATAAGTACTCCAATCCCCGAGATGATACAGGCATTTCTTTCCGGTGAAATTAATAAAGCTGGAGAAATGCTATTTAGCAACAATCCTATGTCTCTGGTTTGTTCACTTATTTGTAATCATGAAAAACAATGTGAAGGTAATTGTATCTTAAATAAAAAAGGTACGCCAATTCATATCAGCAGTATAGAAAATTATATTTCCGACAATTATTTGGACAAAGTAGATCTAAAACCTTTAAAGAAAAAAGGGAAACGTGTAGGAATAATAGGTTCAGGGCCCGCTGGTATAACAATAGCTATACTTCTTGCTCAACGTGGCTATGATATAACTATTTTTGAAGGAAAAGATAAAATCGGAGGAATACTGCGCTATGGAATCCCAGAATTCCGGCTTCCCAAAACAATTATTGATCGCTATGAAGAGAAACTTTTATCATTGGGGATAAAAATTAGACCTAATACATCTGTAGGAACAGTTATCAGTATAGACGATATGTTTAGAGACGGATATGAAGCTATATTTATAGGCACAGGGGTTTGGAAACCCAATTCGCTTGGTATTAAGGGTCAAAGCCTTGGTAATGTTCATTTTGCAATAAATTATTTAACAAATCCTGATGTATATAATTTAGGTAATTCAATTATTATAATAGGTGCTGGAAATTCATCAATGGATGTAGCCAGAACAGTTCTAAGAAAAGGCGTAAAAAATGTTACCGTCTATGCAAGAAGTAAAAAATTAGCTGCAAATGCAAGAGAAATTGAATATGCCAAGATTGATGGAGTTAAATTTGAATATGATAAAATTCCAATAGAAATTACACCTGAAGGTGTTATTTTTCAAGATGTGCAAAACGATATAGAAAAAGGAATTCAAACACCTATTGAAGGAAGTCAAAAACTATATCCTGCTGACAGCATAATAATATCTGTTAGTCAAGGTCCGCGAAATCGTATTATTACAAATACAAAGGGAATTGATGTAAGCTCTAAAGGGCTTGTAATTACTGATGAAAGCGGATTAACAACAAGAGAAGGGATATTTGCCTCAGGAGACGTAGTACTTGGTGCAAAAACAGTCGTAGAAGCTGCAAACTATTCCAAACAAGTAGCAGATGCAATTGATAATTATTTGCAAAACAAGTAACAATACAATTTGCATTTATTTGCAAAACAAGTAGCAGATGCAATTGATAAGTAATTTGAAGACAATAGCATATGCAATTTACAAGTGCTTACAATGCAAATGATACTAAAGTAGTTGGGACTGTTGCAAACAACAATTTCTGTATACCGATGACTTATTGCTTGAATAGTACGCGAGTGCAATATATATCAATGGAGAAGCTCGGTTAGAAATTGATGCTAGAAATAGTAGACGAAGAACAAGTATTGTCTATTTCAGCGTCAATTTCGTGAGCTAGCCATAGATATATACTGCACGGGAGTACTATTTAAGCAGTTTACCGTTGATATATCCTGAAACAATATACAAAAGTATAAAATACCTTTAACTTCTTTATAGGGCATTGTATATCTTTGACTCAAATAGCGCAGTGAAGCACCCAATTCACCATCTGGACCGCCGGATTTCAAGTTTTCTTAATACTTATTCGACTTAACCAATGCTTTAAAATAACAACATCGTTTATCGTACTAGTTAGTTCAATTAGCTCCACAGTATATAGTTTAAAAATTCTTTTAAGTTTACTTGACAGTATTTAGTTCATTCATACAATCACCATATTTTTTCAATCACTCAATTTATACTTTTGTGAATTTATCTCAAGCATATGGTTAAAATACTATTGTCGAAAGAGAGGTGATATAAATGACAGTACAAAGTGATTTACAAAAAGCAGTTGCGGCATGTGAAGCCGCAAAAGGCACTTACCATGTAATGGCTCTATCTACTGAAGATCAGTCTGCTAAAGGAATGTTTAATGAAATGAGTAACGATTTAGATAAGCATCTTAGTTACTTAAACAGTAGATTAAACTACATTAATCAATCTAATAGTTTAAATCAGAAATAATATTCTATAAAGCCAATTACTACAGAGTTCCCTAAAGTTTGAGTTTATTGCTAAGTTACCTTAAATACTAATCAACAAAGTCAATTAGTACCGACTAATTGGTCATGGATTTATAACGTAATTGACTAAGTCAATTAGTACCGATTGAACAGCAAAGGGTTAACCTATTTGTTGACTTTAGTAACACCAGTAACCTGATGGTATGTTGTACCCCCAGGTTACTGTATTTATTTGTTTTATCTCTCTATTTCGAATTAGTATTGAACAACGTTTGCACATCTTACGATGTTACGTCGCATACTGCGACTATATAAACAGTTGCTAACCGTTCATAAGTAAACTAGTATAAGCATAGAATTGTTTTATTCTCTTTGGTAATCTCTTTAACTATTCTAAAATTTAATATGCTACCCTTATGTTCAACTAATTCTTTCAATATACAACCTTTTTATTTTTTGATTACTCTCCAATATATTCAAACCAATTAAAAACAGCCTTCTCAGAACAAGCTTTACCATTACCAGTAGCATACAATCCTATGTAATTTCCAGTAAATCTTCCACCAACCTCAGTAGTCAAATAGTCTGTCTCTCCTCTACCCAAAGTAATACATCTTTCTCCTTCTTCATACCCAAAAGTATAATATTCCTTATCAGCAATCAGAAAAAGTTTAACTTCATTCTTTATATAAGGAATTTGGTTTTCAATTTTCCAAAGTGAACCTATTTGTCTGCGAATAGTCAATTGCCTGCATCCATCAAGCAATATCATCGAAATTTCATAATGATGCCTATTATTCATATAAATGCATAAACCAGCTTCTTCTCCTTCTTCTTTAGGAGCAAAGGAAAGCGATGTTCTTGCATGAAATTTATGATGCTCCTGCCTTCGCCCAATCCATGCTAATGGTTCCGCTTCAAAAAGACTTACATTATTCCCATGCAGTATAAGGCCTTCCCCATTTAGTTCAAATATTCCATCCAAAGGATTATAAATAAAATTCCATTCTTTCTCTAAGTTCATACCCTTAAAATCATCAAAGTATCTATTATGCAATAATTTCTGTGGATAGGCTTTTTCCTCTAAAAAAAGTCTATCAATTTCAATTTCTTCCTCTAACAGGCCGTTTTTCCCAAACACAGGCCAACCATCCTCATCCCATTCTACAGGAACAAGCATAGTTTCTCTCCCAAGATTATGCCTAAATGGATATGAAATTGGACGTATACCTAAACATACTGTCCACCAATTATCGTTCTGGTCACAGAATAAATCAGCATGCCCAACTGCCTTAATTGGCAAACCATAACTTCGATTAGTTAAAACTGGATTACGAGGGCAGGATTCATATGGTCCATAAACAGCCCTGCTTCTGGCAACCGTAATCATATGGCAGTATTCAGTGCCGCCTTCGGAAATAAACAGATAGTACCAACCATCTATTTTATATATATGAGGACCCTCAGGATCATTGCCGCCGCTTCCAGCCCATATGTTCTTACATTCTCCAATTCTCTTGCCCGACTGTAAATCTATTTTATATAAATATATTTCTCCAGAAGCAGTCCCAGTATAGTAAACAGCTTCATCCTCATCCATAAATAAAGATGGATCTATTCCTTGACAATCCAACCAAATTGGATCTGACCATTCACTATAGGGATCTTTTGTCCAAACTAAGAAATTACCATCATCTGCTCCGCCAAAAGCTACATTTGTACATACAACATAGAATATTCCGTTGTAATAACGAATTGTGGGAGCAAAAATACCCGTTCCATTAGGAAAACCTGTTCTAAGCGTCAATTGACTGTTTCTTGTAATACAATGTCCAATTAATTCCCACTCAATTAAGTTTTTACTATGAAAAACAGGAATACCCGGAAAATACTCAAAAGAACTATTTACTAAATAGTAATCATCCCCTACTCTACAAATGCTTGGATCTGGATGCATACCAGATATGATTGGATTTCGGTATTTCATTAGACCATACTCCTTCACTAATATATCCTTTGTACATTCAACAAACTATTATTATAGATTTTAATCTTTAAAAGTAAATTCAAATGTCAAAGAATAGTCTTCGTTTATATAAATTCTTTTTATAACCTTTTTTACTATTTCTTCTTTAATATCATAGTTTAGAGTACTAATATTGTCTAGTAATCTCTTAACTTTTTCCTTGATTATATAAAATTTATCTTCTGACATTCCTATTTTGTCTAACTTATTAGTTATTGTTTCGAGCCTTTTATTATAAATCTGCTTTTGTTCACGAAGCTCATCCATTCTGCATTTGTATTCATCCAATGTTATCGCGCCTGCTTCAAATGCCATCTGCTGCTTCTTTGTTGCTGCAACAATCCCTTCAATTTTATCTAACAGCAATTTACGTTCCTTTTTCTCTTTCTCCAATTTATTATCATATATATATTGCTTATTAATAATTATTTCATCAAGTAGCTCATCTGATTTAATTAAACTCTTAATGGCATCCATAACCCGCTCTTCTACTATGTCCATTTTATAATAAGAAAGCTTGCTGCAACATTTTCCATCTGTTTTTTTATCAAAATAATAATAGTAGTAATCCTTATCTGTTCTGTCTTTTTTATTTATTTTCTTAGCATATTCCTTAGGCAGTTTAATTCCATATATTTTTCCACCACAACAAGCACAATATAATAATCCAGAAAGCAAATATTTTTTTGTGCAGCTCCATTCTTTGGCATCATTTTCCTTTCTTGTTTGAATTATCCACTGAATCTTTTCAAACCTTTCTTTTGTAATAAGAGCGGGATGTGTACTCTCTCTAATAATCCAATCTTTACTCGGTCTAACCATTCTTTTCGCTATTCCATTACTATCTCTTATTCTAACTGTTGCATTATATATTGTAACACCCAAGTAAACTGGGTTTGTCAAAATAGCCCGAATTGCATTGGTACTCCAACTACCACCGTTTTTTGTTTTTATTCCATTTGCATTTAAATACTTGCATATTTTAAGTCTGCCCCAGCCTTCTAAGAACTTGTCAACAATTAAGTTATATGTATTGGCGGTGTCAGGACAAATTACTAAGTGTTGCTTATCTTGAGATAATATGTACCCTAGAGCAGGGCTTGGAACATTAGTCTTCCCTTCTTTTGCCTTAATCATCTGGGTTATTTTTATTCTTGAGCTAGTAACTTTTCTCTCCTTTTGAGCCAAGCCAGCATGAATTATTAGAAGAAACTCATCGTCATCTGCTCTGCTGTCATATCCTTCTTTTATTGATATAAAAAAAGCCCCCTTATCTGCTAGTCCTCTTTTAAGCTCAATTACATCCATAATATCTCTAGAAGTTCTTGATATCTCTTTAGAAACAATACCTTGAATTTTGCCTAATGCAATATCATTTTTTAATCTGCCCATTTCATTCCTCAGATAGCTATAAGCTCCTGATTTAATGTCTACATAGAAGTCCACAATATTATAACCATTTATTTGTGCCCACTCTGTTATATACTTTTCTTGATTTTCTATAGAAGTTTTCTGGCTATCCTTGGTTGTAGATATACGTATATAGCCTCCAATATTTAAACCTGTTTCATCTATCGTGTCTCTTACATCAGTATATTTCTCGAGCTTGTTACCTGTAACAAGTGGAGGTATATACTCCATCTTTGTTTCCCCCCCCTACAATTTGCTCTTTTATTCCTATCTCAAGCTTCGGAGTTGACAAATCATTTTCCATTACTTTTTTTATCAAAATCTCAATAACCTCATCAAGTACTTCTTTCTTTGTCATATCAAGCACCCCTATGTACTATATGAATTTACTAAACCGTTTGTGATTACATTAGCTCATCACCCATAAGTAAATAAATATATATTAACCAAATAAATTTGTATTGTAAAACATCACTTAAATAGACACTATAAATTAACGCAAAATTCTAAAACAGCAGTAATATTCAGTTAAATATTATTTGTTAACAGAAAATCTAAATATACCAGTTTTTTACAAATAATTACAAGTTATTTTATAATAATTTATAATTTCCTCAGTATAAAGTTCAGTATATAGTTCGTGAACATGTTCTATGCTATATATTATCTTTTCATATGGTGAATAGCAAAAAGACAAATGTAAAAAACAAAAAATAAATACAATATTTGTTTACTAACCAAACAAAAAATTGTATACTAATATAGCGTTCAATTTTTTTGATGTATTTCATATTTAGATAGACTAAATACTTTATACTACAAACATATTATTAAATAAAATAGAACCTAAATTTTTATAATTTAAGACATGGAGGAAACTTTAGTGTTTATTATAGCTGGTCAAATGTTAATTAATACAGTTTGTGCAATGTTTACTGCCTACTTAACTTACATATTTCTAAAAGATACTTTTAAAATTCAAATAATACAAAATCACTTTATTTTATTTACTTCATTATACGGAATATTAAACGGAGTTATTTCCACTCTATGGTCTAGCGTACTGCAGATACCTGCAGATTTAAAATTTCTGCAGCCCTTAGTAATAATCATATTTAATATATTAATAATTAAATACATTTTACGAGTTGAATGGGTTAAATCTGTTTTATCATTTCTTATTATATCAATTTTTTCAGGAATCGGAAGTTTTACGGTACCTCCATTTTTCTATCTTTTTGGTATTAATGCAACAATGGATGTAGTTAGAAATAATCTTTTATTTTATTTAATTTCAAATATAATTATTTTTACAATTACCTTTATACTCGTAAAATTATCCCCAATAGCCAAAATGGTTAAAAACATCAAAAATCTTACTCCAGTTTTGTTTTTATTGTTAATAGCAATTGTCTTAATGGCGTCTTTGACTACAATAAACTATGTTGTTCACTTTGAACCTATTTCCTTTATACTTGTACTTGTATCTGTTCTAATATACTTCTTTGCTTCACTTTGGTATATTAGAATATATCATAAATATGAAACACAGCAGGAAGAGCAGCATCAGCAGAAATTTTATAATGAATCGCTGGCTAATACAATTCAAGACTTAAAACGTATAAAGCATGACCAAGCAAATCACCTGTCTGTTTTATATGCAATGCATCAAATGAAAAAATATGATGCCGCCGAATCATATTTAAAAGAAATATTAAATACAAATGAAACTATGGGTAATACCGCAATATATGATATTAAAAACGCAGGACTTTTTGGTATAATTTCAACCAAAGTAAATTTTGCCAAAACCAATGGTATACAGTTTGATCTGAAGGTTTTTGATGTATTAGATTCAATTCCTAATATTAGGATTACCGACTTATGCGAAGTTATCGGCATTTATCTCGACAATGCTATAGAAGAAGTATTAACAAACAAAAACTTAAAAATTGAGATGCAAGTAGCAAGCAATGAAGATAATATTACAATCAGGATAGACAATGGATGTACCAGAATTCCTGATCTCAAGAACTCAATTAAGGGAAAAGACCGTGGAAATGGACTTATGATAGCAAATAAAATACTTAGCTCTTATAAAAATATATTAAACTCAGCATCCTTTAATAAAGAAAGTATGGTGTTCTCTCAAATATTGACAATAAAGAAAGAGATGAAAGAGATAAAGAAAGAGGCTTGATAGCCTCTTTTTTTATCTCTTTCTTTTTATCACTTAAGCAAGGATCTGGGACATTCCCTCTGATAAAGCCCCCAAATCCAACAGGCACCAGCAGATGTAGAGGCAGCAAATACCCCTATTAAAGATAGAACAGTCAATACCATAATCTTGATCTTCAATCTCATATTATCCCACCCTTCTTATTTTTTGTTATTTTATACACCAACGGTGTAATATTTATGGCTGAAATTAAAGTAATTATAGAAATGATATTTGAGTAAATTACGGGAACAATAAATGTAATTATAAAACTTTCTACTAATAAAATGCTTCCTTTAATCCTTAATTCATTTTTTCTTTTTACGGTAATTATAGGCTTAGATACTAAATCTGCTGGAGCATAAAGAGCAACAAGAATTCCTGAAACAATAAATAGAATAACATTTAAATATCTAATATCAATTGTTTCGGACATATAAATAGAACCAAACATCAGTATGAAATGTGTTATTATACATCCAATTTGCGTTTTAGCATGAGCTCCGCCTAAATATGATTTATATAAAGCAAATAACATGACAGCGACCAGTGCATACTTTAATTTACCTATAAATAAAGCAGTTAATAATACTGCAAGTAATTTAAAACCATCTGAAAAAGCTACATATAATCCATAATCAATTTGTTCAGCTTTTTCTTCAGATATTCCCGGTACATATATAACAATTTCATCGGTAATCTTTTTTACAATTTTAGACAGCACAGCATCACCACTTGCTACATATTTTTCCTTGCCTTCTCATTTTATTACATTATATGCTTTATTACATCAATCGTCAATATTATTTCTCGCATTTTCTCATTTTTCGATATGTTTTGATAATGTTTACACGTATAATACGTAAAATATTACATTTTTTGAGCATTTATTATTAAAAAAACATTAAATCCGGTCCACCATATTGAGTTATAATTACCTTCGCTAAAGCTGCATTGGGATTTTTAATTTT
This sequence comes from Bacillota bacterium, assembly GCA_023444055.1. Lineage (GTDB taxonomy): Bacteria > Bacillota > Clostridia > Acetivibrionales > DSM-1351 > Ruminiclostridium. The sequence continues at coordinate 9,155 of JAEZRV010000097.1, read as the reverse complement.
TACAGGATACTGGAGCTTCTTTTCATAAATCCACATATTCTATACCTCACTTTCACTTTCCCACGGCCATGGATTATCAATCCATTTCCATGTTGATAAATCAAATTCGTAATTATCAATAGTAACAGGGCCAAATTTTTTTACAAAGTCTACTTCCGCCTGTTTTTTTAAATCACGATATTGTTTAAAATATGACAGTGCTGTTTGATCATTTGGATGAGTATCCAAAAAAAGACCAACTTCTTCCATAGCAAAATCATAAGCTTGCATTTTCCACATAAGCATTTCTCTTTCACTCATTTTCATAGGTCTCTGCCTCCTCCCAAGAATGGCTTATCAAGACCAGGGAATAAAGTCCCTCTTTTTAATCCCTCATTAACTTCATACGGTGTTTCCCATGTTTGATCTAAAACATATGCCATCGCTAATACCATTTTAGGTTGCTTAGCCCTTTCTGTTTCTTTTATATCCTTGTAGGGTTTCTCATTTTGAATATCCATTTCACTCATATCCTTATATGGGAACCCATATGGAATACTAATATTATTCATTGCACTACTCCTTTCAGGAATCAGTATAAAATATACTTCTATTTACAGGATATGAATAAATTACATCCTAGGTTACATAATATTTATACTTGCAACCGATTTAGTATTGAAACTTCGTATTAAAATGCAATGTTAAGTTTATCAGTATCACCGTTATTTCTACTTGTTAAGTAGGTATCTGAGACAGTAAGAATAGGGGATAATAACTCCCCTGCTACAATAAATATCAGCTGTAATAATTACCAAATGAAATGAATAGCATCTGCAATGGACAAAAAATGGCAACAAAAAACCGCAATTCTATTGAATGCGGTGTTTTGCTAAACTTTTCGTTATAAGTTCTTTCGACAATTTGGTTTTAATCTAATAAAATATTATTTATTTTATTACTATCCATGCGAATAATATAATACATCATAAATGATTTTAGCTATTCTCTAACTCTTTCAAGCAACTTTGACAGATATTTTTGCCTTTATAATTTGTTATATTTCTTGCATCAGCACAAAAGATACACTCTGGCTCATACTTCTTTAATATGATTGTCGCCTCATCTACGTATATCTCCAAAGCATCCTTTACCTCAATATTAAAAGTTCTTCTCAATTCTATTGGCAATACTATTCTACCAAGTTCATCCACTTTTCTTACTATTCCTGTTGATTTCATGTTAATTTTCTCTCCCTTACAATATTTCATATGTTTTTACATTATATTACACCTTAACATTATCTTTTGTCAATGTTTGGTAATATTTTTTGTCGTACGTTGTAAGAGATTAACAAGTAAAACAATCCATAATTCTCTGTTTTACTCGTTTTTTTGTATAGGTATAAGTTTCAAATTATTCCTTTTTATTTTATTTGTTTTCTATTTTCTTTAAGATATTCAGATAAAACTTTTTGATCTTTATATGTTTCTTCATTTATTTTTGATATAGATAAATTTAAAATGTCCTCAGCACTTTTTGTATCCATATTGTTATATAGAATATCTATAAATATCGAGAAATTCCTATCATCTAACATAGTCGGATAACGAAGTGGAATATTATTTATAAGGTCCTCATACAATTGCATTGATTTTTGACCCCCAAAATATTTACTTTTTCGTTCTATTTGGGAAGATATATTTTTATAATCATTAACCATATAAAATTTCAGTATTTCCCAAGATTCTTTTTTATGTTTACTTGTAGATGGTATCGATGCATAGCAGGAACTTTGATATCCATAAATATTCAATGGTAATCTAGTGGCTCTCCACTTCCCTTCTTGTTCAGGTGCAATTTCATTGAGACGACCTTCACCCCATTTATTTATATACATCATAGCAATCTTGTTTTCTTTTATAAGTTTTTCACCATCTAACGCCCATACATTAACTCTACTAGCTAACCCCAGTTTATTTACTTCAATAGTAAGTTTAAGAGACTCTCTAACTTTTTCATTATTAACAATTAAATTCATATTATCGTCATAAAATGCATAGCTTCTCAGCGCTCTCTGATAAAGTTCTTCATTCCACTGTAAAACATGTATATCATCTTTATGTAGTGTTTTAGCTATTTTCATCCAGCCTTCTAAAGTTGACATATATTCCCCCAGTTCAACAGGGTCTGTCGGAAATCCATACTTTCCTAATATATCAGCACGATAATAAGTTACTGTAGGATACTCTGGTGATGGTAGTGCTAAAAGTTTGCTATCATCAAAGGACTTGCAATGTTCCAATTCACGCTCATTAAAAATTGATTTTATATTTTTAAAATCATACATTGGTTGCAACAAGTCCTCAAATCCATTAATAGCATTAAAATTGCCAAACCCATCCCTATAATATGTAACTAAATCAATTGGTTCATTTGACGCTATAGCTTTTATTACCTTCTCAGAATCTGGTGCATCATAAGGTTCTATTTTCAATGTGGCATTAGGATATTTTTCCTTAATTGCAAGCTCAATATATTGAGTATCTAGAATAGCATTGTTCCATAATGTAAAACTAAAAGCTTCATCATTTTCACCAGTTTTACTCTCATCTGCACTAGTTGGCATAATAATTATGTCAACATCATCTTGCTCTTTTAATGACCTGCAACCCGTGATAGAAAAACATACTATTATCAAGCATAATATTAAAGCTTTATATTTTTTCATAATACCAAACTCCTTAATTATTTGAATAAAAGAAAAATTTATTACCTCCAGAGTTTTTAGCTTTATACATAGATGAATCAGACTTTAATAAAATACTATCAATATCTTCTCCATCATCAGGATATATACATATTCCAATACTAATTCCTGTCGTTAAAACTATATTATCAATTTGTTTAGGTTTATTTATAGTTCTAATCAAAGCATTTGCCAGTTTAGTTATATCATCTTTATTATCATAAATAAATTCTATTACAAACTCATCTCCACCCATTCTTGCAATAAAAGTACTAAAATTATCATAGCCCTCAAGTACATTATTCATCATTGCGGCAACTTGCTTAAGCAGTTTATCTCCTGTAGAATGTCCATAAGTATCATTCACAGCTTTAAATTTATCTAAATCAATAAAAAAGAATGCTATTCCTAATTTATTTTTAAATTTCTCGTCTATATAAAAGTTTGTTATATCCGCCTCAACCTTTTTAATAAAATAATGTCTGTTAGGCAACCCTGTTAAAGAATCAAAATGTGCTTGATCGTAAAGCAGGCGTTCTGATTCCTGAAGCTTTTTATTTGTAGCTTCAACATTCAGTATCATACTACTTAAATTGTCTACCATCATTCTAAAGTTAATTGTAAGCGACTCAATTTCATAAATATTACTCTTTGCAAACTCAACTGTTTCATTATTTTTTAGCTTTTGTGGCAAGCCGCTAGTTATGCCTATCAGCTCAAAAATCGAGTTCAGCATAAGCCTTTTCATTATTAAAAAGAAAACTCCAACAAATATAAATATTGGCCCTATTAATTTTAATAAATTAACAAAGAAATTAATAAACCTGTCGTCATATGCCGTTGCTGAAACAGTGACAATGACCTTAAATTTATCTATTTTCGTCACATATAAATAAGCCTTATCTCTAGTATAATCTCTAATAATGAATCTAGTATCTTTGGGTGCTACCCATCTATACATATTAGGTTCTATTTCAGTAACGCTTCCTTCTTTCATCCATTCTAATCCATTTTTCATGAATTCCGGTGAGTTTTGGCTAGATATTATTTTATTATCTAAATCTATCAAATGAAAGTTAACAGAATTATCGTCTCTTGATACATATATCTGCACCATATCAATTAAATCATAAACCTGTAATGGGTTTAACAATTTTAAATCTCGTTTTTGTTGCTCAGACCATGAATCTACTTTGTTATTTAAATATTCAGTTGCACTTTTTAAATCTTTAACAGCATTTTCTGAAATTTGATCCTGATTGCTCGAATTTGTTGCTATAGAAAACAAAAGAATCGGTACTACAATACTAGCTATACTAACTTGAACAACTAAATTTGTTAATGTAACCGCTCTAGGACGATCATGTATAGCATCAAATATTCTTTCAAAAGGGACATAATCTAAAAACATTTTACTAATCAAAGCATTAAATACCCTGTTTAAAAATAACATTATAATAAAGTATGCAAATTCTATACTTATAACGTTATTGCTGTAACTGGTTATAACTATTATAGGAGAAGCAAAACATAATCCAAAAATTATTACTTCAAGAATAATATTCTTCTTATTATTTTTATATAAAATCCAAACATAAAATATCTCTATAGTCTGAATAAGTGTAATTATGTTAAATCCATTTATTGCAAAAAGCACAACACTTAATATTGTTATTAGTATCAGACTAGCATCACTACTTAATAAACCAATAATAATAAAAATAAATATGCTACTTAGTGTTAAGTAAAAATTCATATTTAGATTCTGTATTACAAAATCACTAAATATTGAACTGAAAATCAGAAAAATAATCAGACTATATTTATAAATTAAGTTGTTATGTATTTTCATACCATTTCCCTCCATGTAAGGGTAAAACATATAATATTTGAATTTTTAACTTTTCATTAATAAAATACTAACGGTATTTGATTCACCAAAACCCTTTTTTGACACCTTTAGTCAAAATAACATAATATAATTGTATCACATTTTTTGTATTTTAATAGATATTATTTTAATACAAAAAGGATGTAAATCAATATTTAAATTAGTATAAAAACCTTCATTTTACAAATCATAATTATTAGGTTTTACAAAATAATAATCTATTTTATTTCGTTCATCTGCTGAAAAATCGGCACATTTGAAGTTCAATTTTCCATATGAAAGGAGTTGATTTTAATGAGTAAGGACAAAAAACACAAAACAACATCAAAACCAAATTCCCAAAACAAAGAAGAACAAGCAATAACTCAAAACCCTTCTAATCCTGGCTTTAATAATAAAAGCAAAGGTGAATTAAGCAAATAATTAGAAAAACCTTTTATGCAGAAGGGGCTATTGCAAAACAATTCTTAGCCACATTATATATCTATCGGTAAAAAAACAGATACAATATATACTTTTTTAATGTATTTTGCAACATCCCCTTCCAAATTTGTCATGAAGTAGTCGGAACTCTGTTAGTAGTTTACATTTATTTCATCCAACCATTTGTAATAAGTATTTATGTAAATCTAATAATAATGGATATGCAGCACACTTAAAAATGTCGCATATCCATAATAAATTATCTATAATGATTTATGTACAACTGCAGGAATCACCAAATGATGCAATTTTTTTACATCCTGCTGTTTGCTGAAGCTCATTTGCTGTGTCGTTGTTTTCCTCAATAGTTACTGTGAATCTCTTTTGATCTGCAATATTCTCAGGTTCCCAAGCCCTCAATAAATTAAAGCAAATGTTATATTCACCAGCTGTAAGCGCTACAAATGTAAACACTTGTGTTGCACTACACCCAGCAATGTGCGATTGGGATGTTTCAAAACTTATGTCCAAAAGATTTACGCTTTCTGGCATACAAGCTAATGCCCATGAATACCCGGTTGAACCAGCCTGAGAATCTAGTCTGATTGCAAAAATAAAATCTACTGGTACGTTAATGTTACACTCATCGCTCATAGTGTATACGCTCCTCTGTTGTTTTTGCATATTAACCTATTATTATTACCATACTTTTACTATTTTTTTGGTTTTATATGGTATTAATATTAAAAATACCATAATTTTAGCATAAAAACAACTATCATTTATTAATTTAACAATTTGTTAAATTAATTTTATATTTTCTATATATAGTTTTTATTGTATAAAAAAAGCAAGCTATCCAAAATATAAATAATATTTAAAATAGCTTGTTTTTTTGTATTTTAGGTTATGTTACAAGTAATCTCTTAACCTGAACCCTTATACTATAACTTGTAATTTTTGTTAGCCAGCATATATCTTGCTATTTGAGTTAGATTACCTTTATCTATTGCTTGATTTACGTCAATATCAGTATTGTATTGAGGAAGCGAAGTAGGTTTTTCACCAAAATGTCTTGCAACAATTGCTAAATCCAGAAGTGTGAATTCTCCATTTTTATTTACATCGCCTAATTTGGGGTCTAAGGCACCTCCTTTGAATGTATTCGAAATTTCTTTCTGCCTTAAGCCCCTCGCACTTAATTTCAGCTATGGAAGTTGAGTTTTAAATAAAAATAGCTCCTGTACTGGTATCATGATATGCTCATTCTTAAGTAAACAGTTTTCTATTATTCAAACTGCTTACCTAAGTGAAACATATCAGACATCAATCCAAGAGCTATACTTTATGTCATATTTAATTTTATTGTATAAAATAATTATACTTTACTAAATTACCTGTTCATATTTATGTCATTTTTCTTACATTTTACACAAGAACAACGATGAAATGTGCTTCCTAGAAAGAAATATATGAACTCGGCATTTGCTTTAAAATATTTTAATTAGTTTCTTTCGGCCTTAAACTGGCAGCTTTGTAACCGCACCCAACAAGTACTTTTTGACAGCAGCAAAGTCAAGTGCATCAACACTGTTGTCAAGGTTTACATCAGCCATCTTCAATCCATCTTTTCCTGGGAATGCGCTGATTTGTCCGATAAGATACTGCTTTATCAACGCAAAGTCAATAGCGTCAACTGTATTGTCACCATTAACATCACCGTATTGTTGTGTTGGTGTTGTTGAGTTATTTATAAAGCCTGCTAGTGCATAAATAAGTGCTCCATTCCAGTTAATAGCAATTTCATTTGTTTCATAGCTATCCTGATTGTCTTTCCAGTCTGTTGCTTTTGGCCAACCGCCTCCAACTAGATAACCAGGCCATGGTTCAGCTACTGAATCTCCTCCTGAAGGTCTGTGATGAGGATTTTTAGGCGGATTGATACCTACACCTGTCACAAAAGAGCGGTTAAAATAGTTTCTTCCAAATAAGAATCCAATTGCATCAAGTGAAGCGTTGATATAGTTTTTATTAGGAGATAACCTATTTGCAATCTGTAAAATCATAGTTTGTCTAGCAACTGTACCATTGCAACCCCAATAGTAGGCATTTCCAAGAGTTCTGCCATATCCATGGTTACTTGCTGTATTTGCTATAGTATTTGCACAAGATACAAGTGAATTCTTTATAGAATTGTAGAGTGATTCATTCTTACCTGATCTTGTTGAAAGTAGATATGTAAACATTCCTAAGTTATTAACATTTGCCCAGTCAAAATCCACATCAATTTTTGTAGAGAATGAATTTGCCCTTGATTCGAAGTCACTTAAATAACTGCTTTCACCTGTAGTTTCCCACATTTCTGCAGCTGCCCAAAGTCTGTCGTCGGAGTCATTTGAATCATATTCTCCTGTGGAGTAAGCACTTTGATTAGGTTTTACATTATTAGGATTTGCTTTCAAACATTGATAACTTACTTTTGCAGCTTTTAGACATTTGTCTGCATACTGTGCATCATATGGTTTGAATGCTCTTGATGCCATTGCCATCATAGCTACAAAATCCGCAGTTGCAGCACTTCCCCATGGTGTGAAAAATCTTTCAGCTGATTCCTGCTCTGGTAGAATAAAACCACCAAAACCTTTAGTTGTTAACTTATGACTTACCTTACCGCTTCCATCTGGGTACTGCATAGTAAATAGCCAGTCTGTTTCAAACTTAATTTCATCTAATAAATCTGGCATTGAATTGTTATTCTCTGGCATTGTAAGTTTAATGTCTTTAATACTGTCACCAAACTGCTCCCATGCAAAAAGCATAGAACCTACAGTAATTCCCGCATTAACTACGTATTTGTTGTAATCTCCAGCATCATGCCAGCCTTTTGTTCCGTCCGCCTTTGTATGTTGTCCTGTTATTGCATCTAAATAACCGTCGTTTGTATGACATGCGCCATGAGAATATGTTTTTCCATTATAATTTACAGATACTGACGTTCCACAGCGTGCCAAGTACATAGCAAGCATGGATGCCTTATAAGGCTCTAAATAGACATCCTTTGCAATTTTAAAAGTTGTACTCTTTCCTATACCTGGAACAACAAGTATATAAGATCCCTCCTGTGTAACTGATGAGAAATCTGCTATGTATACCTGCTCATTAGTATCGGAATTATTCATTGAAGTTGGTTTTCCTGTAAAGACTACTTCACCGTTATCTTTTGTAAGTTTGTATTCAGAACAATTTGATGCAATTGTTGCTTTCTTTACTTGGTCTGGTAAAAATCCAATAGAACTTAATCTAATTCTGTTATCTAATTGATAATTACTTACTTGCAAACTTTCTGCAGATACATTTGCAATGGGATACAGCGGAGTAAAAAGTACTGATAACGCAATAGCACCACTTAGAACCCAACTGATAGTCTTTTTCATTTTACTTTTACCAATTATATTCATTTTAGCACTCTCCAATTTTCATTTTTAACACAAGAAGCTACTATCTATTTTGAATTTCAAATAAATAGAGTTCTTCTTATTTTTGCATTCTAAATAATACAGGATTCTTCTTAATTTTTGCAGTTCAAATAAACAGAGTTCTTTTTATTTTTGAATTCTAAATAATACAGAGTTCTTCTTAATTTTCGCATTTAAAATAAACAGTGTTCTTTTATTTAAGAATGATTTCCTAAACATATGGAATCGTTACCAGAGCTACAGACAGACGCTTTTCACTAAAAAGTGGGAATTAGCATTAGTAGCTCAGATTAACTATATTATTAGCTCTCATACCTCCTTCCTTATTTTCTTTGAAATACATACTATATTTGCAATTGGTGTTTTTATAGTACGTTGTTATAATACTCCATTTTTTGATATGATTAATATATTTGCGTATTTCAAATGATGTTTTAGATAAGATTAGCTTTATTAAAAAATTATAAAGTTGTAACAATATAAGTTGTACTTGATGAATTTACATTTTTGTTATAACGCCTAGATTCAAAATGAAATTTTTCGATTGTAGAAAAATTTCATTACATCAGCGGCGTTTCATCGAGGCGGGAGATATTCTCACCGCCTGATAACCAAAGTGCTACCCGCCACTTATATA
>JAEZRV010000034.1 GCA_023444055.1 Bacillota bacterium | reverse complement strand
TGTCATGCAGTTTTCAAGGTTCATAAATATCTAAAATACATTTCTGCACTTTATTCTAAAAATAACATTTTAATACTTGACTTTTAATAGTTAGTCTTTATTTGTTTTTATATTTCTTTCAACCTTTATTCGCACTTTTCTGTTTTCTATATTTCATTATTCCATATTTCCATGTTTTCATATTTATTATATTTTTCATATTTATTATATTTTTCATATTTATTATTTTTTTCATATTTCACTATTTCCCGCTATTTGCCTCACTTAGCTCAAACAACACCTTTAAATTTCTAGGAATAGCCTTTAAAATATCAGGCCAATGGGTTAGTCCTATCATTTTAGCTCTCTGTATAAACTCATCAGAATATTCATCAAGAGTTCTGCCCTCAAGCAGCATATTAGTTTCTTCTTCACTGAATTTAATTGGTCCAATAACATTACTTACATGTTCTTTGTTCATCGGGCAAATGGTTTGACATTTCAAGCAGTCATATATACAATGATGCGCAGACTTTGGTATCCATTCTGGAAACTCTCCTTCGACTTCATTTAAACAAGATAAGCATTTATCATTATCTATTAAAAATCGGTTAACTCTGATAGCTCCTGTGGGACAATTATCAACGCAGGCTCTGCAATTTTCACATGTTTTAGCATGCTGCATTTGCATCCATTCATCGTTCTCACAAGGTAAGTCTGAATAGTAGGCTGCTAATGAAAAATTGCTCCCCATTCCCTCTATATAGCATATGTTGTTTCTTCCATAGACAGCTAAACCGCATTGAGAAGCCATTCTTTTCATAGGAATATTATAAACAGGTTTAATATGATAATTCTTGGGCATAAGAAAGTCAACTAAATACCTCTCAGTCTTTTCCATATCCGATGCTGCAAGACCTAAAGCCTTATATTTTTTACCCTGATTCTCAAACTCCAATTTTGCATATGTAGGATGAGGTGCAGCAACAAGAATAATGGATTTAATCGAGAAATCAGCTTTTGGTAAATCAAAACAATAAATGTTATTTAAAATCCATTCATGAAAACCATTTAATTCTTCATTTTTCTTAAATAACTCAATTTCATTTTTTATTCTTTCTAAATACTCTATCGGTACGACCTGTAGTTTATCACCACATACCATTGCTTCCTGCTTTAACGTTTTAATCATTTGGATCCCTCCTATATACAACTAGTACATTTCATGCAATTTGAATAATTCCCTACTGCATACAAGAAAATAGCCTGTCCTATGTTGCTGTATATACTTATTTTTTTAAATGTTTCTCAGCTTGCATAGCAAAAGTTTTTAAATTACGTTACCTAATACGTTCCGGATTATATACAACCTCACATCTGCCATGCTTATAAAGCATTCCCCCAAAATCTTTATTAGCATATGGTTCCCCAGTACTTCCTGATAAAAGGTTGTTTAAAGCTGCTTCTAATTCGTCAACAAATGATACTGCTTCATTATTTCTATGTCCCATATAAATAGTATCAAAGTCCTTACAATACGGCTTTATTGCTCTTACTGTTTTCAAATACTCTGAAATAGTAGTAGACTCCTTTAGTTGCATCCATACGTGTGATATAATTCCATCTCCTGAAAATAGGATTCTATGTTTTCTATCCAATATTCCAATGCTACCAGATGTGTGCCCCCTTAATGATATTACCTCTAAAATATTTCCTCCAATATCGAAGATATCACCAGCTTTGGTAAATTCTAAATTTGCAGTACTATCACACCACTTTTGTATCACCTCTTCAGATACATTATATTCCATCATTATTTCATCTTTTAATTCATATTTAAGTTTTCGGTGTTCTTCATATAAATCAATATCATCTATGTTTATATAGGCCTTATCAAAATAATGAGCACCAAATGCGTGATCTATATGTCCATGCGTACATACAACAATTAATGGCTTTTGGGTGATTTCTCTTACAGCATCTTTTAGGTTTAAACACCCATATCCTGTGTCAATAACAATGGCAGATGTTTCTCCTTCTACCACATAAATATTTGTATCTCCATCCTCGATTTTAGTTACTTCTGGAACAATTTGAATAATATTATATTGGTTCATTTAACCATCCTCATAGTAAAATTTACTAACTTTAGTATATATTATATACATAATTTAGCATTTAAAGCATTTAATATCAAGCAATTTTCTGTAACTTCTACTCTACTTTCACCCAACTTTCTCAGTCTAAATTTGTAGTTTTACTAATAAGTTGTGTAATAAATATTTAATTGATATAATAACCATTGACACTCAGAAGGTCTAAATGCTTTGATAAATTCTTAATAAATCGCGATTTGGAAACAGTGAAAGGAATGATAATTATTATGAGAGTACTCGGTATTATTACTGAATATAACCCTTTTCATAACGGACATAAGTATCACATTGAGCAGTCAAAAGCAATTACAGGTTGTGATGCTGTTGTTTGCGTTATGAGTGGTAATTTCATACAACGTGGTGAACCAGCTCTTATAAATAAGTTTGCTAGAGCAAATATTGCACTTCAAAGCGGAGTTGATTTAGTAATTGAATTACCGCTTCCTTTTGCTATGTCCAGCGCTGAATCATTTGGATTTGGAGCTGTAAAAATACTAGATAGTATAGGAATAGTGGACTGTATCTCTTTTGGCAGTGAGCATGGAGATATTGATTCACTCAAATTTATTGCAAATATATTAGCAAATGAACCTGACAATTATAAAACAGAACTAAAAAAACAGCTGCAGTCAGGACTTTCCTTCCCTGTTTGCAGGCAAATAGCCATTGAGAAATATATAGAAAGCAACCCCATTAAACACTCTGAAACTAATCTATCATCCATTTTGGAAACCTCAAATAATATTTTAGGTATTGAGTATCTAAAGGCTCTTTACAGGCTAAAAAGTTCGATTAAGCCATACACAATTGAGAGAGTAGCAAATCAGTACAACTCACCAGTTTTTACAGGCGATATTTCTAGTGCTACTGCAATAAGAAATAGCATATTTAGCATAAATAATAATCTAAGCCCTTCATTATGCTGCAGCACTGTACAAGCTATTCCTGATGCAGCTAAAATTATTTTGGAAAAAGAGTTTAAGGACGGCAGAGGTCCAAATAACATTAACACCTACGAAAATATTCTTTTAGCTTTTCTTAGATATACCAGCATTAAAAATCTTGGTGAATTGCCAGGGATTTCAGAAGGCCTTGAATATAGAATTAAGAAGGCGGCTGAGATTTCAGGAAATATTTATGAACTTTTATCAAATATATGTACAAAAAGGTATACTCAAACGAGAATTCAAAGAATTTTATTTTCACTGTTAGCTGGCATTACGAAGAATGATATGGATTTATTTCAACAATATGGAGGTCCTCAATATGCCAGAGTATTAGGATTCAATAAAATCGGACGAGAACTACTCTCAAAAACGAAAAAAAGCTCCCTCCTACCTATTATTACAAAGCCAGCAGACTACAAAAATTCTTGTAATAGGCTTCTTACCAGAATGCTTGAAATCGAAGCCAGATCGACAGATTTATACGTTCTTGGTTATAGAAATTCAGCCTTCAGAAAAGCTGGACAAGAATACACTCAGAATGTTGTTATTTTTAAATAAATGTAACTTCGCATTTTTTAAGCTAACCTCCATTTCACCGATACCGCCAATGACACAAATAGTAATTAAAAAGTGTATGGTCATTGCTTGATTGCTAAATGCACAAAAAACTTCCTGCAGAAGCATTAAATCAAACACTTCTACAGAAAGTTAATTTTCAAAAAGTTATTTTTATAAATCCATTATATCTCCATTATTATAGGCAAAATCATAGGCTTACGCTTTGTTTTCTCATAAATACAGTCTTTTAAATCCTCACGTATAGCGGACTTTCTAATAGACCAGTCGCCGCGGCTTTTGCCAGCACTCTTATTGACAGCTTGTTTGGCAATTTCCTTTATTTGTTCCATGAGATCTTCAGATTCACGGACATAAACAAATCCTCTTGATATAATATCAGGTCCAGCAACTACATTACCAGTATCACCTTCTATAGTAATAACAACTACAATCAAGCCATCCTGTGACAAATGTCTTCTATCTCTAAGAACAACATTTCCTACATCTCCAACACCTAGTCCATCAACTAGTACTCTTCCTGCTGTAACACTTCCGTTTATTTTTGCAGAATCATGAGTTAACTCAAGCACTTTTCCGTTTTCTAGGATAAACACATTCTCATTTTGCATTCCCATTCTTATAGCCAAATCTGTATGCTGTCTCAAATGCCTATGCTCACCATGTACAGGCATAAAAAACTTTGGCTTCACGAGATTGTGAATAAGTTTAATTTCTTCTTGACAAGCATGCCCTGATACGTGAATATCAGCTAAAGCTTCATATACAACCTTAGCACCTTTTTTGAACAATTCATTTACAACTCTTGAAATGAGTTTTTCATTTCCAGGAATAGGTGAAGCAGAAATAATTACTAAATCACCAGGTACTATTTCAACCTTTTTGTGCTCCCCAAAAGTGATTCTTGTTAAAGCAGACATTGTTTCACCTTGACTGCCTGTAGTAATAATAACAAGCTTATCGTGTGGTACTTTGTCCATGTTTTCCATATCAACAAGTACGCCCTCTGGAACAGTTAAATATCCAAGTTCCATTGCAACATTTACGACATTTACCATACTTCTTCCAATAACAGTAACTTTTCTGCCAAACTTAACTGCAGAATTAATTATTTGCTGTACTCTGTGGACATTTGATGCAAAAGTCGCAACTAAAATCCTGCTCTTGCAGTCTGAAAATATTTTATTAAATGTCTCTCCAACAGTACGTTCAGACATCGTATAACCTTCATTTTCGATATTTGTACTATCACACATCAATAATAAAACGCCTTTTTTACCAAGCTCAGCAAATCTAGCCAAATCCATAGTTTCTCCCTGAATTGGCGTATAATCAATTTTAAAATCTCCAGTATGAACAACTACTCCTATTGGTGTGTGTATCGCTAAAGATACGGCATCTGCGATGCTATGAGTGGTATGAATAAGTTCAACTTTAAATGCACCAAGCTCAATTGTCTGTCCTGCATCAACAATTTTTAAGTCAGTAGTATCAAGTAGTCCATGTTCCTCAAGCTTACATTTTATTAAACCTATTGTGAGTTTTGTTCCATATACAGGAACATTTAACTCCCTTAAAACATATGGCAAAGCACCTATGTGATCCTCGTGACCATGTGTTAAAACTATTCCTCTTACCTTTTCTTTATTCTTAACTAAATAAGTAACGTCAGGTATAACTAAATCAATTCCTAACATTTCATCCTCAGGAAATGAAAGTCCACAATCAACAACAACAATATCCTCTCCATATTCAAATGCAGTAATATTCTTGCCGATTTCTTGCAATCCTCCTAATGGTATAATTCTTAACTTTTTTTTACTTTTTGACACAATTAAACCTCCAATTTTAACAATAAAAAATAACCACTTGTAAACAAATAAATATTTAGTATACAAAAATTTCAAAAATAAAGTTTTATTTTGTTTCTTCTGAGCTGTTAAATTGAGAAATAACATAATTATATTCATCAGAAATTATCTTGGATATATTATTCCAATTATAAAGCTTGTGTAACTTCTCTAATGCAACATTACATATTCTTTTTGATAATGTTTCATCCTTTAATAATTCTATTATGCAATCAGCTAAAGAATTTGAATTTCCACTATAGAATTTCATTCCATCTTCCTTATGATTTACAATTTCATTGAGACCTCCAGTATCAGAAACCACAACAGGAATGCCTGCAACCATTCCCTCAAGTGCAACAATACCAAAAGGCTCATATGTACTCGGAAAAACAGCTATATCCGAACACTTATATAATTTTAACAAGACCTCCTCACTTACAAAGCCTGTGAAGTAAACCTTTTCATTAATATTTAGCTTCTGGCTGAGTTCTATTAGATTATTTAAACACGGTCCTTTGCCCGCAATTACAAACTTAACATCATTAAAACATTCCAATATCTTAGGTATAGCATTTAATAGCACATGCACACCTTTTTCATTAACAAGTCTTCCCACATAAAACACTATTTTTTCATTTGCTAAAGCATAATTTTCTCTAAACCCAGTATCTGTATATATATTATTAAACTTATCCAAATCAACGCCATTGCTAATAACGCTAATCTTATCCTCATTGATGTTAAATACTGAAATCAATTCATCCCTCATATAATTGCTGTTAACAATTAAAGCATCAGACTCATTCATCAACCACTTTTCTATATTATTGATTGTTCTTGACATATCAGTATGTATTCCATTATTTCTTCCATATTCAGTAGCATGAATTGTTGTAATAATCGGAATTTCAAATGTATGTTTTAATACCCTAGCAGCATAAGCCACAAGCCAATCATGAGCATGGACAATGTCGAACCCATTATTTTGAACAAGTTTAATAGCATACTCGATCATAGCAAAATTGAGCTGCATCACCCATTCAACAAAGGTACTAGAAGGATTATTATAAACATGCACTCTATGTACAGTTACATTCTTATCAATCTCATAATCCTCTGTATACGGTTCCCAACATGTTAAAACATGAACATCATTACCATTTTCACCTAAATTTTGTGCTAAATCATAAACTACTCGAGAAATACCACCTATTATTCTTGGTGGATATTCCCAAGACAGCATTAATATTTTCATAAATATTTCCTCTTTTAATGAAATATCTAAGTATTATCCAAATAATATTAGTTTCTATAACATTCTATCATAATAAATTATATATTACAAAATACATTTTACTATTCATTAGTTTTTATCAGTTACTTTCTGTATTTATATATGTTTATATATGAAATACAATATCTATATATTTCCCAATAACAAAAAAAGTATTTCAATAAAAATTGAAATACTTTTGGCTGCGGGTCAAGGATTTGAACCCTGACGAACTGAGCCAGAGTCAGTCGTGCTGCCATTACACAAACCCGCAACGTCTTCAACAAAGAGTATTTTAGCATGATAATATTAATGTGTCAACACTTTTGTTGATATATTTTTAAAATTTTTAAGGCAATTTTTAAGGCATTTTTTACCATTTTACATTTCCACTAGCTCCCCTGTTGAAAACAAATATATATATTTTTCATTAACAGTTAAACCTGTCAGTAGCTCTAAGGCTCTTGCATAATACGAAATTTGCATACCGTATTTGATCTTTATTAGTTCGCTACTTCCCTCACTACTTTCTTGATTAATAAAGTCTGTCTTATAGTCAATTAGAACTATTTTATCGGCTTCCTCAAAATAGCAGTCAACAACGCCCTGTAGCAAAATATTATCTTCAGTTGTCTCACTTCTATCATCTATTGGATATAGCTCTTCAAAAGGCAATTCAATGTTAAATGGAACCTCTCTATAAAACTTTCCTGATAAGAGCATTCTTTGACATATTGGTGATGATATAAATCCTTTGATTTTTTTAATATTTATGCTTTTTGCCTGCTTCTCTGTAATTAATTCTTTTTCCACCATACTAGTAATTTGGTTTTCAATATTAGCATTATAAAAATCAAGATGCTGCATCACAAAATGCATGATAGTGCCTTTCTCTGATGAACTCAGACCTTTTTTCTCCTGTAAAAACAATGGTTTTTTTATTCCTGTTGATTTATTAATATAAGAATCCTCACCTTCATTATTTATATTAAAAAACCTTTTCAGCTCTGTAACAGATATTTTTGATGGTATATTTGCAAAATTGTTATATTTGTATTTCCATTCTAACCTTCGCTTTACTTCTTCATTGCAGTCTATTTCACCTATTCTTTTGCTTTTTAGCCATTCTATTGTATCTGTCTGCACTATATTGTCCTGTTCCACTATACTAGGATTAATTACATCGTTTGCATTACAAAGGAATAAACTCCAAAGCGATTCATCGTTTATCGTTAACCCGCTGAATTCTGTTCCAATACCAGCTGCTTCACGCAGTTTATCAGAATTATTATGCCTCATTACAGAAGGGCAAATCCAATCCAGATAGTTCTGAGCTTTTAACATATCATATGCCGGAAATTTTTCAGTTTTGTTTTTTGAAACCGCTAACCATTTATTTGCAGACTTTTCCAAGTCATTAATTGCTCCTGTTAAAATAAGCTTTTCTCTTGCTCTAGTCATTCCAACATATAGAATTCGCATTTCTTCCGAAAGTGTTTCCATTTTAAGCTTTTGTGCTATCGCTAATTTAGGTGCAGAGTGATATTTAATACGCTTCTTATAGTCAACATAATCGGGTCCAAATCCTAAATCCTGATGAAGCAAAATTCCTTTGTACATATCCTGAAAATTAAACTTTTTGCCACAGCCACATAAAAAAACCACAGGAAACTCCAAGCCCTTACTCTTATGTATGCTCATGAGTCTAACTACGTTATCGTTTTCACCAAGAATCTTAGCACTTCCTAAATCACCTTTATTAGTCTTTAATTTATCTATAAAACTTATAAAGTTAAATAATCCTTTATAGCTTGTATTCTCGTATTGAAGTGATCTTTCAAAAAGCACACGTAAATTTGCTTGTTTTTTTTCACCATCATGCATCGCACCCACAATACTAAAATAGCCTGTATCATTATATAATTGCCAAATCAGCTTGTGAGTACGCATATACAGCGACATATTCCTCCACTGTTCGAGTCTGGCTAAAAACTGTTTTGCCTTAGCACAGCTCTTATTCTGGTGACTATAATCAATTTGGCTATTATCATTGTTTTGAACTTCCGATGTTTTATATACTTCATATACTGCTGAAGCTTGTGCTACCAGTGTTCTTGTTGATTCTGATGTTTTATATGTTTCAGGTGCTTCTGCTACTAGTGTTTCTGGCATATCTGGAATTTTATACATTTTTACTTCTATAGTTCTTGGTGTGTCTGGTATTTTATATGTTTCTGTTGTTTCTAATTTTTCAGATGCATTTACTGATCCAGAGGCATCTGTTGCCAATATGTTTAACGCCTCAAACAGCGAAGACTTTCGGGCAGCAAGGCGCAACTCAGTCAAATCATCCGTGCTAAAATTTGCTATCGGTGATCTTAAAACTGATAAAAGCGGAATATCCTGATATGGATTATCAATTATTTGCAATAGTGACAAAACCACCTGCACCTCTGGTGTTTTGAAAAAACCGCTTCCAGTGTCTGCAAATGCTGGGATGCCACATTTTGAAAACTCCTCTGAGAATACATCTGTCCAATTTTTAGTGGTTCTAAGTAATATAACAATGTCTTTAAACTGTAAATCTCTATATTCATTTGTTTTTTTATCTAAAACACTGAACTTCTTGCCGTTTTTATCTGGCTGCAATAACTCAACTATTCTGTTTGCCACCATTCGGGCTTCTTGTTGAAGGTTATCTAATATTTCGTCCTCATCTGGATTTGTGTCTGAGTCAATTTCCGCTGCATTATCTTCGTTATCTACAATTTCATCATCACTATCATTTAGTCTAGTTGTTTCTATTAAATGTAATTCAACTTCGCCACCAATTACAAGATTTTCATCAATATTCAGAGGATAACTAGCTCCAGGATTTAATTCTTCAATCTTCGAGTAATCAAGCTCGCCAATGCTTTCAGACATTATCTGCTTAAAAATAAAGTTTACTCCATCAATAACTTCTTTTCTACTTCTAAAGTTTTTGAACAGCAATATTTTTCTATACAGGCTATTTTCTTCGCTTGAATACTTATTATATTTTTCAAGAAAAAGTTCAGGCTTTGCTTGTCTAAATCTATAAATGCTCTGTTTAACATCACCAACCATAAATACATTTGGAGTACTGATGTCTTCTCGGGATATCATATTTATAATAATCTCTTGTACCAAATTGCTATCCTGATATTCATCAACTAGTATCTCTGAATATCTGTCTTTATATGCTTTAGCAACCGTAGTTGGGCGGATATTGCCTTCTTCATCAAACTCTGAAAGAATCTTCAAGCAAAAATGCTCTAAATCATTAAAATCAACAGAGGCTCTGCGATTTTTCTTTTGGGCATATTTATTGCTAAAGTCTAAAACAAGCTTTGATAAACACTTAAGAATTGGATACATAGCTTTTAAATCATCTATTATTTCTTCTGATTTTAGTAAAAACACTTCTTCTTGAAGATTTTTTACATACGTTTTTAACTCATCTCTGATCTTTTTAGCCTCTTCTTGTATTTGCTTGTCGGCATCCTTGCCACAGGATGGCAATCTGCCAAACTCAATGTTCTTGAGATAATTATAAATTTTGTTCCACATAGAGCCAGTATCTTCTGTAATACATTCAATTTGACTGCCAAAGTCACCATCTTGCTCTATTTGGATTTGACCTTCACTTGTTTTGGTATCTATTACATTTATTAGTCCACGCAGATTATCAGCATCATCCATAAAAACAGGCAAATATTTTTCCAAGCCCAATGCAAATTGCAGCTTTTGACATGCCTGCTCCATGATAATCTGCAAACCCTCAAGACGCATTTTTATTGCTTTTAGTAAAATAATTCCCCACTTAGTATCTGCAAAATCTGTACAAGCATCAAGATTGTAGCTTTCAACATGCTCATTCAACCATTTCTGAGGCCAAGGGTAGCTTTGTACAAAACTATATATATTAAGCACCATGTCCTGTATCTTCTGATCATCTCTGTTGCTTCCATAGGATTCTAAAAGTTCAAAAAAATCTTGATTATTTTCCTCTTCATCCTCATAAATTTCTTCAAACAACTCATTTAATGTTTCTGCCTTTAATAAAGTTGCTTCTGTTTCATCAAGAATTCTAAATTTAGGGTCAATGTCAATACTTTGAAAATTGTTTCTGATAACTTCGAGGCAAAAGGAGTGTATTGTAGTAATAGAAGCCTTATTTAAAAGTGCAAGCTGTCTTTGAATATTTTTTGATGCTTTATTTTCTTCAATAGCCTTCGAAATAGCAGCTCCAATTCTCTCCCTCATTTCAGTTGCAGCAGCATTAGTAAATGTAACTACAAGCAATGAATCTATATCAATTGGATTTTTTTCATCTGTTATTTTTTGAATTATTCTCTCTACAAGAACGGCCGTTTTACCGGCACCTGCTGCTGCTGCAACTAATAAATTACAGTTTTTCTCCGTTATAGCTGCATATTGTTCTTTTGTCCATTTCATTTCAGACATTTATTACTCCCCTTTTATTTCGACTATCATTCGCCTATATTTTTAGCTATATTTCAGTTTTGAATCAATCTCTTAACTTTCATACAGAAAAAGTCTATCTGTTTTAAATCAGATATTCCAATAAGAGTCCTTCTATTTATCAAATGCAGTATTGTTCCTAGCGTTTTGTCATTCTTCATTAGGCACATCTGCCAAAAGCTTCCACACTTCAGCATCTTCCTTTTCATGCAATACATGAAAGCAGTTTTCCTTTTGTGTTAAATCAAACTGACATACAGATGAGTAGCTGCAGTATTGACAAGATGTTACCTTCTTCTTTTTATATGGTTTTATTGGCACATTGCCCTTCATAATTTCAGAGCACATATCCTTAAGCAATTTCCTAACGTATGTTCTTAGCACTAAAAACTGATCAAGAGATGCTGTTGATGACTTGCCTAAAACATCTCCTTTGTTTATTCTAGCAGGAATTATTCTTGAACTTCCTTCAATTGTGTTGTCCATATGCTTAATAAGCTGTACATCTGCAAGTAACAATCCCTTCATCTTAAGCTTTTTCATAATGGCAATTTCTATTTCCTCAGCAGTAGTTATGCTATTACTAGTTATAATCGGATCATCAATCTTAAAGTAGAGCATTCCAGCTGGATAAACCTTGTCCTCATTCTGTTTTTCAGCATTTTCCCACAATGCATCTAAATAAGTAATCAGTTGCATTTGCAATCCATAGTAAACATCACAAAGCTTGAAATCTTTATTTCCAGATTTGTAGTCAACTATCCTCAAATATGTTCCTTCTTCTGTCTTTAATGCATCTACTCTGTCTATTCTTCCAACAAGTGTAACTTTTTTCCCAGAATCAAGTTCAATGACTATCGGTGGAAAGCTTCCTCCTTCACCAAAATCTATCTCGTAGCCTATTGGATCAAAACTGCTCATTCGTATGTGTTCTGCAATAAGCCATACAGATCTGGTTACAACTCTCTTAAGTCTGGAGGTTAAAGCTCTAAACCTTTTTGAACCTCCTATAATTGTATTTCTCATGCTCTCTAACAAATCATCAACTATTATTGATATCTGCTTTTCGCACCAGTCCTTGTCAAAAACTCTCCAAGAGATTTTCTGCTCTTCAAGCATTTTAGAAAACCGTTCAATTACTGAATGCATAAAGGTTCCCACATCAGGTGGGCTCATTTGATATATTTTTCTTTCCTTTGCTCCCAAACCATATTGAATGAAATATGCAAATGGACAAGATGTATATTTTTCTAATCTAGAAACACTTGAATAAGTATTGTTGCCATATAATTCTTGAATTTTATCCATGTTTACAGGCAATGCCACATTTCTATATTTTAATGTGTTAAGCATTATTTTACATTTCTCTTCCCAATCAGGCTGCGTTGAAAACCATGAAAACACTTCAATCCATATACCACTAATTTCTATGCCATCGTTTTTTTGCCTTAATGCGGATACCAATTGGTTAAACGCAGGTATAGGTGAAGATATAGAATTAATAATCTGCTCGCCGTTAACATCCTTTTGTAAATTGCTTTTTTCCTTTACTTTAGGAAATAGCTTCTTCACTCTTGAAATTATGCTGGAAGGTCTCATGGTTTTCCCCTCATGGTCTGCAACAGGCCAGCTCAATCGTAAAAATTCCTTAGGTGTTGTCAAAACCCTATATATAAGCTGCTGTTCATCAAACACTTGAGTTTTTGTATCGCTGGCCAATTCAATACCATTTTGATTTAAAGTCAATCTGTCTGCATCAGTTAATATTCCTTCCCTCATACCCGCAGAAGGGAATATCCCATCATTTGTCCCAAGTACGTATAGAGCCTTTATTTCATGGCTTTTAGAATGTTCCACGCTTCCAACCAAAACCTGATCAAGTGATGCTGGTATAGACGAAATCTTGTATTCTTCTAAGCCTATCTTTAATGTATTGGTGAACCGTTCAATACCAAATGTTTCATCACCCATTACTTCTACTACCTGGTCAAAAACATCCATTAATATATTCCAAACCTGTTCATACTCATTAGCAAGCTTTAACAAACCTTTATGTGTAAACTGCTGTATCTGCTCTTCTATTCTGCTTTGAACACCTATTTCAACTAAAAAGTCATAAAGGCAGGCACAATAATCCGTTGCTCTATTTCTTCCTTTTATTTTACTTCTAAAACGTAAAAGCGGTTCACATATCTCTGCTCTTGTTTTATTTATATCCAATAGCAATTGTTCATTTTCAATGCTCTGCATACCATCAGACACAAGTTCTATACTTGTTTTCCAGTCAATATTCTGAGTCCAGCGGCTTCCTCTTATTCCACATGCCAAAACATAATTTTCTATTAAATCTATTTTATTCTCTTCAATTCCTGTCAAGCCTGATTTTAAATAGCGAAAAACTGTTTCATAGGACCAATTTTCTATAAAAATATCCAACATTGACAGCACCAATCTTACTAGCGGATGATTGGTTATATCAGTTTTTGAGTCAATAAAACATGGTATTCCATATTCCTCAAAAATTACCTCTATTAAATTTTCATAGCCAGCCAAATTTCTAGTTACTACTGTAATATCCTTATATCTTAGGCTTTTATCTCGGCACTGCCTGATAATATCTCTTGCACATTCTTCAATTTCAGAATAAATATTTACTGATTCAAAGAGTTCAATGTCTTTGGTGGGCTTTTGATAACATTTAAATGGATATGAATAATAATTTGCCTCAAGTAGGCTTAACTCCTCACTATCTACAAATCTAGGAGGCTTTGTTTTATTAAGACCAATTGGCGAAAGCATTAAAACAGAACTGCTATTAGCAATATTAACAAACTTTCTATAGGATTTTTTTGCTTGAGAAAAAACATCAGATAAATCGCTTGCTCTCTCATCTTCTAAAACATCTGTACATATAGTAATATAAAGCTTGTCTGCTTTTTGCATCAGCTTTGATATCACTTCGTACTCTTGCGGAGTAAAACCTGAAAATCCATCTATCCAAATTTCAGCATCATCATACATATGTGTTTCATCAAGTTTTTTTGCCAAAACTGTTAGTTCATCATCAGAATCTCTATACCTTTTAGATAGCATATTTTCAAATTCTTGATATATTAATTTAATCTCACTGAGCTTATGTTTGAGGTAATTGTTCTCATCTAATTCTTTTAAAACAGAATCAATTTTATCTGAATCAACACTATATCTCTTCAATTCTGTTATCAAAGTAGAAATTGTATTTACAAACCCCTGACTATTGGCTGATTTATGAAATATAGCAAATTCATCTTTCATCTTATCCAATATACGATAAATAATCATGCATTTACCGGCAGGGTGGATATGTGGGTAGGTTATTCCTCCCACTTCATTCAGAACTCTATATACCATCCTTCTAAAGCTTAGAACTTCTGTTTTTAGAATACCTCCAGTTTCCAGTACATTGATTAAATCCCTTTCAGCTTGTAGGGTATATTGCTCTGGAACAAGCAAAACTAATTTTTTAGAATTATCCTCATGCAGTTTTGATTTTATTTGGTTCAAGCAATGAAATGATTTTCCAGAGCCTGCTCTTCCATAAATAAATTGAAGGCTCATAATTATGTCCATGTCCCGCATTCTACACAAAACCACATGAAAGAAATGACATGGACTCAGCACCTCCTTTTTTTATTTCTTTAATTTCTTTCACACTTTCTCCCTTTTATATATGCCAACTCACAGTGGCGTTATAATTTTTGGCTTATTAATTAGTTTAATACTTATCATTACTAATTAAACAATCTTAATTAAAATTTATCAATATCAGAAATATTTTCGTCTAGTAAGCTCTGTTTAGCAATAATCTGCTCAAAATCAGTTTCTTTGTGTTCTGGTATCAATGCAGCTGTAATTATATAGAATAAAATTGCTACTATCACTACAGAAACTAGTGAGCTAACAGGTTCAAAATTAGAAGTGTAGAATACTGTATTTGTCTTTAATACAGAATCTGGATATCCTATAAGTAAAAAACAAATTAAGTTATTTACGCTATGAGCTCCCATAGCCACTTCGAGAGAATTTGTTTTTATTGTTATTAATGCTAATATAAAACCTATTACAAAGTAATTAAGTACAGTACATATTGTGCTAAATACGCCTATTTCATTTGATGAATACACTTCAGGATTTGTAAGATGCGGCAATGTAAATAAAACACCCGAAATAAGTGAAAGTATAGTTCCCTTCTTTATTTTGAGTCCAAAGCTTTGAATCACATAGCCTCTAAATACCAATTCTTCAGTACAGCTTTGAAGAGTAGTCATTATCAGTATAACAGGTAATGCAATCCAGAACTTTGATGCATCAAAGGTTATAGAATATGTCTCAGGGGAAATCATATAATCAATTACTGTTCCTATTAATACAAGAACTCCATACACAAAAAAGCCTATAAAGAACCTACTCCATTGAATTTTCGTTTTTGTATTAATTAAGGTAATAAACGGTCTGTTGTGAATAAACTTTACCGCAATAAAAACACCAAAAAGCATACAATATATAGATAAATTTGTAAGTATATAGGTTGGCATTGTTGTTAAGTATTTTTCTAAGAAGGCCATAGGATCTGTCATATAAACAGCATCATAAAGAGCCTCTTTATTTGCAAGAAATATATATAATAACGGAATAGAAATTATTATTGATCCTATAAAAAGATAAAAATACAAAATTATAGATACTGATGCTACAAATCTAGAAGGTCTGGTGTCTCCTGTTCTGGCTATCTCTTGATATTTTGTTATCAAATTTTTCTCCCCCTAATGAAATTAATACTTTTGAATTAATTCAACTATCTATTTATTCGAATATTATCTAATTCAAATCAACTAATTAATTATACCATTCTCGTTTTCTAATTTGTATCTTTTTTATTTGATAATAAATGCTAATATATGCATTATAACTATTTATAAATTTATTAAATTAGCCTCAAATATATATAAAATCACCTCCTCATTTCTGAAAGTACTAAATCATTAGCAGCTTCCATACCACTTTTTAGCGCACCCTGCTGCCAACGATGTAATGGTGAAATATGCTCTCCTGCGAAAAAAACTCGGTTATTGTACTCTGGAAGTGTCATTACCCAGGAAAACAATTTTTTTTGCTCTGGAGTAAAATAGCAGAAAGCACCTCTAAACAAAGGATCATCATTCCAAACTTGAGTTTTGGAATCTGTGACAATAGAATCCAGTTCACCCTTTTGTAATCCATGTACCTCCTCAACATCCCTTTTTATCTTTCTAATTCGATCCTTTTCATTCATATTGCCCAATCTAACAGAATCTAAATTAAAATTGTAAGCAAGTAGTACTCCTGGATCCCCTGCTCTGCTACTATACAAAGTGTTATTATAATTATCAGTTTGTGCCTTTGCAGGGTGCGATGGATACCAAATAGTTGTAATAGGGAGATCTGTATACGAACCTCCTCCGAATATACCTTGCTCCTCCCAAAATCGTCTATTACATTTCAAAATAGATTTTTGAGAATTTCCATAGTTAACTTCCTTTATTGCTTGCATTTTGATACTACTGAACATAGGTTTTATATCCATTGTTCTAAGAATTGAAAATGGAATTGCGCATATTATGTAATCAAAATCCTCATATTGAGTAGCTTCTGAGTAATGATTTTGATATGACAATGTTACACTATCATTTTCTCTACGGTAAATCCCCTTAACGGTATTGCCAGATTTCCATTTTACATTTCCAAGGAGTTGAGCCGGAATATTTGGATAATACTCCCAAGGGGTATTACTGACAAAAGATCTATGAAATGCAAGTGGTAAATTAACTGTTCCACCAGCAATCTCATACATAAACCAAAAATTAACTGGGAAATATTCCTGAACAAAGTCAACAAAATTATTGTATAGGAATTCCCCTCCAATAGGGAAAAAATTAGACAATAGATTTATTGCACCTTGACTCAGATTTCTTCGTTCAAACATCTGCCTAGTATTGAGACTGTCCCAAAACAAAAGCTGCTTACTATATGTTGGCTTAACTTTTACAATTTCAGCTCTGCTACTAGGAGGCGCTTCAAGTATTGGGGCTTCAATCCCATAATACCCCAATTCCTGCCATGCAGTCTTTCTCTCTATCGGTGTAAGGTCATAAGTAGGATAGATATATTTTTTAACATTCTCACCATAAGCATCATTTCTTACTCTTGTTTGATGTAAATAAATAAAGGTATTTGGATCAGTCTGGTGAAAAGGTCTCGTATTTAGTTTAAATAGATTAATATAGTGCCATACCGTTTCATGATTTACTGGAATTCGCATGGCACCTAGTTCTCCATATAGAGTTTTTTCTTTATCAAAATAATGTGTATAAACTCTTCCACCTATGCGATCAGCTGACGCCTCAAATATTGTGATATCAAAACCCAGCTTTCGTAGTTCAAAGGCTGAAGACATGCCTGCCAAACCACCTCCTATAATCCCCACTCGTTTTCCAATAAATTCACCTGGTTTTGCAAATGCAGTGATGCTTTCAGGTGGTGAAAAAGCATTAAAAATATTATAGAAGTCCTCAGTATGACAAGCTCTATACAAAGCATAGTGTGACATTTTATTCCGTTCTTCATCTGTAGGATTATTAGGTTGTGGGGGTCTCGGTACCTTTGAATAAAGAATATTTGTACAAAACATTATTAAATCACCTTTTACCTGCTAATTCTCCTACTTAAGTGTATGGAATACTACCATTAAAGGTGCATCTATTAATGATTCTACTCGCACTTTAGACTTTGCTAAAGCCTCTTATCAACTGTTTTTCATTCCAGTATAAATGAGAATAGCATCTCTTAAAAATTCAGCGCAGCCCGGTTGTTCTTTATCATAGTATTCTTTAAATCGCTCATCAGCAACATACATTTGAGCTAGGCCTGCATGAGCTTCTTTGCTATAGCTATTCCAAGAATAGCTCAGCCATTGACGGTGCAAATCTGCGGTCTTTTGTGCCAACTCTCCTGCTGGATTCCCAGTCTCATATGCTGCTATTAAAGTACTGATCACTTCTTTACCCAACTTTTCCAGCTGAATATATTGTTCCTCAGATAAACCTTTGATCTTGCTGTTTGATTGATTTATCATGTCATCACCGTATTTTTCTCGTATTTCTTTACCATATTTCCTTTCATTTTCATTAATTATTTTCTGTTTAAAACCTTCAAATTTTTCACTATCACTCATTTTAATTCTCCCTTCCGATGCCATTATTGTTTTATCAACATTTGCAATTAACATATTTAGCTGTTCCCTCTTAACCAAAAGCTTTTCACGATGACTCTTGAGTGCATCAATACAATTGTAGGATGGCGAATTTACTATTTCCTTTATACTCTCTAAGTTTACATCCAATTCTCTATAAAACATAATTTTCTGCAACAAATCAACTTCTTGTTGACCATAAATTCGATACCCTGATGAATTAATTCTTGCCGGCTTAAGAATTCCAATCTCATCATAATATCTTAGAGTTCTTGTACTGATTCCCGCCAATCTTGCCAGGTTTTGTATCGTGTATTCCATATTCAGCGCCTCCCAACCGCTTTTTATAGGTTAGTGACTTACCTCTCATTTTTTAACTCTTGTCACTAATATTACAGTACACCTTTACGTTACGTCAATGTCAATACTTATTTGAAAATATCTTTAAAAATATTTTAGAAAAGGTTTAGGTATTTTATAATATTCAAAAGTGATCAATAGTAATAAAAACAAGTTAATAACCAAGTAGTAATCTTAAATTTTAATCTAGGAAAAAATTGAAATACAGTGAAAATTATTTCCACGAGTCTTTCTCTCTCATTTGGGTAGCATAAATATTGAATTCATATGAAATAAAAATACAATAAGAGAGGTTGATGAATAATGAAAGTAAAAGATATTATGACTAAGAATGTCACTTATGTTAATCCAGCAACAACCGTTTCAGAGACTGCGCATCTTATGCAAATGCATAATGTTGGAGCTATTCCAGTATGTGATCAAAATGGTGTAGTTGGTATAGTTACAGATAGAGATATCGTTGTTAGAACTATTGCTCCTGGCAAAAATCCACAAATGACAACCGTTAAAGATGTCATGACAGCAGGTGTATCAACAGTATCACCTGAAATGGATATGAAGGATGTTACAAGGCAAATGGCTAACAGTCAGATAAGAAGAGTTCCAGTTATGGAAAACAATACTTTAGTAGGAATAGTAGCCCTTGGAGACGTAGCAGTTAATGCTAAATATGATACTGAAGTTGCTGATACACTAATGGATATTTCAAAACCTACAAAATAATCAAAAAACATAAAAACTAAAGCTTGACGCTGTAATAAATTTTGTGTATGACACATAGGAAATACTCCTTTTTGGTTAAGAATTTAAGTATTAACCAGAGAGGAGTTTTTTTATGAGTGCTTTACCAAAAGATTTTATTCAGGAAATAAT
>JAEZRV010000033.1 GCA_023444055.1 Bacillota bacterium | reverse complement strand
GTGGTTAGAGCCTTCATTAAACCATCAAGTGGTAGGAGGTACGAACTAATCCACAGTATCATAAAACAGCATAGCTCAACCTCAAGAAAAGGTAAAGAAAAGCTATGACTATATAATACGAGGAGGTACCAAGCCCATGCCATTTCTGTCAGAGAAATGCACATTTCTTTGATGTTCTTGTGCGAAATGCTGGGCATGGGCATAATTATGGTTACATTTGTTGGGGCTGGACCTGGAGCAGTAGATTTAATTACGGTTAGAGGAAAGGCATTGCTTGAAACAGCTGACATCGTCATTTACGCAGGATCACTGGTAAATCCCGAACTGCTGACATATACAAAAAAAGCATGTCAAATATACAACAGTGCGGAAATGACTCTTGAACAAGTAATTTCTGTAATGGAAAGCGGGGAAAAAGAAGGAAAGCAAACAGTAAGACTTCATACGGGTGATCCTAGTATATATGGGGCAATACGTGAACAAATGGATTTACTACTGGAAAGAGGAATAGAATATACCGTGGTTCCTGGCGTGAGTTCCTTTTGTGGAGCCGCTGCTGTATTGAAGGTAGAATATACTCTTCCAAATGTAAGTCAAACTGTTATTTTGAGCAGGATGGAAGGGCGTACACCCGTACCTGAAAAAGAAGAAATATCAAGGCTAGCGTCACATCGTGCATCTATGGCATTATTCCTTAGTTCATCAATGCTTACAGAGCTAAGCCAGAGATTGATAGACGGAGGATATGAGGAAGATACTCCAGCAGCAATTGTATACAAGGCAACTTGGCCAGATGAAAAGATTATCAGAACAAGTGTAGGAAACTTACATGCTGCTGCAAAGGAAAACAACATCAACAAAACTGCACTTATATTGGTAGGAAACTTTTTGGGTGGAGAGTATGAGCGCTCAAAACTTTATGATCCGTCATTTACACATGAATTTAGAAAGGCTTCACAGTAATGAAAATACAAATAGTTTCTTTTACAAAGCAAGGCGGAAAACTGTGTGCGTTGCTGCAGAATGAACTAAAGATGCAGGGACACGATTGTGTGGGATACTGTAAATATGATACAGACGGCATAAAGCCCTTGGTTTGTGACATAAATAGTTTCACGAAGAATGCATTTGATACATGCGAGGCCATTGTTTTTATAGGTGCTATCGGTATTGCAGTAAGGGCTATAGCGCCATTTATTAAATCAAAACAGTTCGATCCAGCTGTTTTAGTTATTGATGCGACAGCAAAATATGTTATACCTGTTTTGTCGGGGCATATTGGGGGAGCTAATGAGTTTGCACTGTCTCTTTCTCATATACTTTCTGCCCAACCAGTAATAACTACTGCAACGGACTGCAACGACAGGTTTGCTGTCGATACATGGGCACTAAAAAATGGTTGTCATATTGCTAATATCGAGAATGTAAAAAAAATATCTTCTGCAATATTAAATGGTGAAAAGGTTGGACTGTACTCAGACTTTCAAGTAGAAGGTGTTTTACCGGAGGGTATAATCTATTCCCAAAATACTAGAGTAGGTATATGTATCTCAACTGATGAAAAGCATTATTTTGAACACACATTACATCTGATACCAAGGCAATATGTATTAGGTATAGGCTGCAAAAAGAATGCAAAGTATGAAAGTTTAATAGCTTTTATAGCTTCTATATTTCTAGAATACAAGATATCTCAGAATGAAGTTGAAGCAATTGCTTCAATTGACTTAAAAGCAGAGGAAGCAGCATTACTTGGACTGAGTAAGAAGTGGAAATTACCTTTTTACACTTATTCCGCACAGGAGCTTGCTTTAGTCTCTGGAGAATTTGCAGAGTCGAGCTTCGTTAAAGCAACAACCGGTGTTGGCAATGTCTGCGAAAGAGCTGCAATTAAGGCTTGTGCTTGTGGAAGTAAACTGATAGTAAATAAAACATGCAGAGATGGAATGACCATTGCAATAGCTAAAAAAGAATGGAGGTGCAAGTTTTGAAATTATACGTTGTGGGACTTGGTCCAGGAGAAGATAACCAAATAACAAACAAAGCATTAGCGGCTTTAGAAGATAGCGACCTGATTGTTGGGTATGGAGTATATATTGATTTAATAAAGCATCTAATTCCAAATAAACAAACGTTGACTACTCCTATGAAAAAAGAAGTAGACCGCTGCAAAATGGCTGTGGAGGCTGCAATTTCAGGTATAAATGTTGCGATGGTATCCAGTGGAGATGCAGGAATTTATGGCATGGCAGGACTTATTTATGAGGTGCTAGAAGAATATTGTACAAATGAGGTAGATGTAGAGGTCATACCCGGAATCACAGCAGCTACATCTGCAGCAGCGATACTTGGAGCACCTTTAATGCAGGATTTTGCTGTTATTTCTCTTAGCGACCTGCTTACACCCTGGGAAGATATTGAAAAACGAATTCGGCTTGCTGCACAAGCAGGATTTGTTATTTGTATATATAATCCAACCAGTAAAAAACGCTGGGATTATTTAAAGAAAGCATGTGAGCTTGCTATGGAAAGTATTGATATAAGCACTCCCTGCGGTTTTGTGCGAAATATCGGACGAGAGGGACAGCAGCAAGAGCTACTGACGCTGGAAGAGCTGGCTACAGCAAAGGTGGATATGTTTACTACAGTTATAATAGGAAACAAAAATACGAAAATAGTAAATGGCAAACTAGTTACATCTAGAGGGTATATAGGAATATAGAGGGTATAGGAAAAAAAGCAAATATAACGAGGCATGAAAATGTCCACCACTTCTATAAGTGGCGGGTATCGCTTTGGTTTTCAGGCGGTGAGAATATCTCCCGTCCCGCTTACACGCCGCTGATGTAATGAAATTTTTTTACAATCGATAAATTTCATTTTGAAACTAGGCGTTATAAGAAAAAATAAGGGATAGAGGAAATACACATGAGAGTATTGGTTTTTGCCGGAACTACTGAGGGCAAGGAGATTTCAATATACCTTGCTGACAATGGAATATGGGTAACTGCCTGCGTTGCCACAGAATACGGCAATATGGTTATGCCTCATAATGACAGAATAGAAGTCAAAACAGGGAGACTCGAAGTAGATCAAATGGCAGAGATAATGCAGGATTGTGCATTTGTAATTGATGCCACCCATCCATATGCATGTGTTGTAACAAATAATATAAAAGTAGCCTGTGCTGAAATGAACAAGGAATATATTCGTTTGCTCAGACCTTCAATAAAGGCTGAAAAAGTCATAACAGTGCAGAATACAAATGAGGCTGCAAGCTACCTTAACACAGTTGAAGGAAATGTATTGCTGACCACGGGGAGCAAAGAGCTTGAGGCATTTACATCTGTCAAGGATTTCGAAAAGAGATTATTCGCAAGAGTACTTCCAACACTTAGCGTGGTAGAGAAGTGTACTGATCTAGGGTTTAAGGGAAGTAACTTGATTTGCATGCAGGGACCATTTTCTCATGAACTAAATGCAGCAATGCTAAAGCAGGTATCTGCAAGATATATAGTTACAAAGGATACAGGGGATGCAGGCGGATTTGACGAAAAAATATCTGCTGCAAATGAAGGTGGAGTAACTGTTATTTTGATTTCCAGACCTTCAGAAAATGAGGGACTGACGCTTTTGCAACTAAAGGATAGTCTTGCAAGGAGAATTGGATTTGATAAAACTCGGTAAAACAGCCAATATCAATACCGTGTCTTATGCAGGATATTTCAATAGTATGCTGAAGAAAAGTATTTATCTTGAGCCATCACAGTTTGAGGCGATGTTTGTAAGTGTAGCACATAGCGAAGATGACATAAAAATACTTTGAAAGCGATTGAACAGACTTTTATAGAGATGTGTAAATAAGATTTGCTGCATTGGTCATATGAGACTTTTATGCGACGCAGGGTAGACAAATAATAATTAATGGAGGTAGAAGATGAAAGCTATATTAATATTGGCTCATGGAAGCCGTGAGAAAAGCACACTGAATACTTTTGAAAAAATAACTCAAATGACAAAGAGCCAGTTACCAAATGTCCTGATAGAGACAGCTTACATGGAATTTTGTGATATCAACCTGGAAAAGGGTCTAGATATATTAGTCGGTAAGGGAGCAAAGGAAATAGTTGTAGTTCCTTATTTCCTTTTTGAAGGAATACATATTCGTGAGGATGTTCCCGGAGAAATCAAGGAATACTTAAAAGACCATCCAGATATATCAGTTAAAATGGGGAAAACCTTAGGAGCTGATCCAAGACTTGCTGATGTTTTAGCGGATCGTATTAGTGAGGCCTTATGAAAAAACAACTATATATAATTGGTGCCGGTACTGGGTCGAGGGAGTTTTTAACTGAAAAAGGACTACAGCTCATCAAAAGCTGTGATGTAGTATATAGCAGTTGTAAAAGGCTATCACAGCAGCTTTCAAATGTAAGGAAAGATATAATTGAAAGCTCTGTTATGCAAATACAACAGCAAATCATGAAATGTGAAAGTAAATCTATTGGAGTATTGGTATCTGGAGATACAGGCTTTTTCAGCATTACAAAAATTCTTGAGGATAAGCTTTCAAATATCTGCGATATAGAGGTTATATGTGGTATCAGCAGCCTGCAATATTTTTGCTCAAAAACAGGAAATAGTTATGAAAATATAAAGGTTGTGAGTCTGCATGGAAGAGAAACTTCTATCTTAGGAGCGGTTTCATATAACCATAAGGTTTTTGTACTTACTGGAGGCAATAATAAAGCCGATGCTGTATGCAGAAGCCTAATGGATAATGGACTTGGAGAACTTATAGTGACAGCAGGAGAAAACCTCTCAATGCCTAATGAGCGTATTGTAAAGGGAACTGTAAAAGAGTTTTCGGAGTATTGTTTTAATGACCTTACTGTGCTTTTAATTGAAAATAATAATTTTGTGAATTGTTACTTACCTTTGCAAGATAGCGATTTTATTCGTGGAGATGTTCCAATGACAAAGGAAGAAGTTCGTAGTGTTACATTATCAAAGCTTGCTATTGAACCTTGTGATGTAGTTTATGATATAGGAGCAGGAACTGGGTCTGTTTCTATAGAGATAGCTAGAAAAGCGCATGACGGATATGTTTATGCAATAGAACAAAAGGAAGAAGGAGTAGCTCTTATAAATCAAAACTGCCATAAGCTTAGTGGGTATAATGTTTCTGTCATTCATGGAAATGCTCCCCAAGCATTTTTGAAGCTTCCAAAACCAGATAAGGCATTTGTTGGCGGGAGTAGCGGAAGTATGAATGAAATAGTTCATTTGCTTATTGAAAAAAATCCAAATATCAAACTAGTTGTAAATGCAATTACATTGGAAACCTTAAATGAGTCAGTTACTGCCTTTGAAAAACATGGATTTAAAGCAGATGTAGTGTGCATTAATGTATCAGTCTCCAAAAAGGTGGGGGTGTACCATATGATGAATGCAAATAATCCAGTATATATTATTACGGGTACAAGATAATCGTATAGGCAAAAAACTATTAAAAAAATGAAGAATCAAGAGTAAGTGAATAGTTATGGTAATTCGGCTTCGCTGACTAAAACTAGTGGGGGAAATATTGAGCTAAGTCTAGACAGCCCAACAGGAAAATTTAGAAGTAAAACCCGCAGTGAAAAGTGACAGCTGTATTATGAATCAGAATTATTTTAAAAGGATAGTGTGAAGAAATATGAAAGTGAGTAATTTTACTAGAGTTATGATAGCTAGAACAGAAAGTGGACGCAGAAAAACAACTGTTACCGGCTCATGGAGGTTATTATGCAAAAAATGAAGCCAATTGATATTGAGAAGAGAAGCTTTGAAATCATTTCTGAAGAACTATCAGGAAGACAAATTAATGAACAAATTGCACCCATTTTAAAAAGAGTTATCCATACTACTGCTGATTTTGAATATGTAGATAATCTATGTTTTTCAGAGGATGTAGTTAAGAAGGCAATAACTTATTTTAAAGGTGGAGCATGTATAGTTACAGATACTCAAATGGCTAAATCGGGAATAAATAAGGCCGCATTAAGCCGCTGTTGCTGCGAAGTGATGTGCTTTATGTCAGATGAAGATGTTGCCGCTAGGGCTAAAGAAGAAGGAATTACAAGAGCTGCTATATCCATGAGAAAAGCGGCGACAATTGATAAGCCACTTGTTATCGTTGTTGGGAATGCTCCTACAGCTTTGATTGAACTTGATAAGCTTATAAAAAATGGGGACATTTCACCAAAACTAATAATTGGTGTACCAGTAGGATTTGTAAATGTGGTTGAGTCAAAAGAGCTTATTATGCAGGCTGGCATTCCATATATAGTAGCTAGGGGACGCAAGGGGGGAAGCAATGTTGCGGCAGCTATTGCAAATGCACTGCTATATTTGGCATCACCAAGAGAAGATGCGTAAAGTGGCGTTATAGAAATAACGTATCTATAAAGAAAATATATAAATTTCTAAATCAAAAAATTCATTAAGACCTGTAGTTAATCTCTTACCAGATAGCGGAAGATTTATGGTCAAAATCAATCCTTATCCTGTTTAAATTCTGCAAATTTTGTAGCTAGTAACATGTTTTTGCCATTGAATGGTGCGTCCCAGTTTACAAGTGCAGGGAAATTTATAATGGATACCTGCAACAATTATCAGTACTCTAGATACAATACTTATTATCCTGCTATGCTTTTGGATTTTCTTAAAAGCTCCTTTTACTTTTTCAAATAAAATGGCTGAAAGGATAGAAGGCACACCCAAGCCTATAGAATAAAGTAAAAGTAAAAGCATTCCGTGTAAAATTGTCTTTGAATTACTGGCAAGCGCAAGTGCTGAGCCTAAAAAAGCACCTAAACATTTTCTCTTTTTTTTATTTCTAATGTATTTAAAAATGACATATTTGTTTCGAACTTTTGTCAAAGTTTTGACACAAATAATGATTAAAATAAAATCATGAATTCACTGAAAACAAACCAAATAAAAATAGGAGTGTGGATTTTATGAATAATAAATTTGTAAAGTATTTGCGTTGGGGACTTTTAGCACTATTTACAATACTCATTACAATAGCCGCATATCTTCATCAGGTAAATGGCGGAGGCAAATCGCCATCAATCCATGCATTATGTCCTTTTGGGGGACTTGAAAGCCTGTATCAACTATTTGCTGCAGGAAGCTTTATAAGTAAAATATTTGCAGGAACTATGATTCTTTTTGGCATTACTATTTTTATAGCAATTATTTTCAGAAGAAGCTTTTGTGGGTTGATATGTCCATTTGGAGCTATTCAAGAATTTTGGGGTAAGATAGGACAGAAAATTTTTAAGAGAAAGTTTATAGTACCATCAAAAATAGACAAGCCATTAAGATATTTGAAATATATAGTTCTGGTTGTTACTGTATTTTATGCGTGGAAAACAGCAGGGTTGTGGATGTCACCATATGATCCTTGGTCAGCCTATGCACATTTGCCTGAAGGTTTAGCAAGTGTTTGGAGTGAATCAGCAGTTGGCTTAATTATACTCGTGATAACGCTAGTAGGATCACTTCTTCATGATAGGTTTTTCTGTAAATATCTATGTCCTATGGGTGCACTTTACGGAATTATTGGTAAAATCAGTCCTTTCAAGGTAGTAAGAAATGAAAATGCTTGCATTAGTTGTGGTAAGTGCAACAAGGTATGTCCTATGAATATAGATGTGCAGCATGTCAAGGAAGTTAAAAGCGCAGAGTGCATTAATTGCCAAACCTGTGTATTGAATTGCCCAAAAGCCGGAGCGTTAGATAGTAAGGAAGGTAAAAAAGCTGTCAAACCTATTATTGTAATTACTTTGGTATTGGTAATGTTTTTTGGCTCTATTTTTGCTTTTCAAGCAGCAGGAGTATATAGACTTTTGCCTGAACAGGTGAAAGCAGGGGAGAGTATAGCTTTTGATGAGATTAAGGGTTATATGACGATTAAAGAGGCTGCTGAAGCTACAAAAACAGAATTAAAGGAGTTTTATAAAAAGTTCAAAATTCCTGAAAATGTTCCTGATGGAACAAAGATGAAAGAAATAAGTAAAATTGTTTCGGGGTATGAGTTTGACAAAATAAAAATGAAGCAACAGACACTGGGGATTAGGGAAAAATACCCAAAGCCATAAGCTTAAATTGAAAACATTTATAAATCTTAAAGTATTTCTTGTAAAGCTCCTCGCATTCTTACTATATTAGTAAGAATGCGTTACATTATGGGTCTCCTTAGATTTACAATATTGAAAACGAGGCTAAAGTAATATACAAGATATTACGGGACATACTTTCTGCAAAGTCTCAAACTTGCAGAAAGTATGTCCAAATAAGAATAAATAAGTAAGAATAGAATATAAAGCAAAAATCTGAAGCTGCTTCCAGAGTACATGTGTTAAGGTATGTGTTCGAGTAGGTATTCCAGTAATTGAATTCAACGAAACATATTTGCCTATTCAATTTCCATAGGGAGACTTATCGTCACCGTTGTACCCTTGCCAAGGCTGCTTTGCATAGATATATTGCCACTATGCAATTGAATAAGATGTTTAGCAATAGCAAGCCCGAGCCCAGTACCACTGCCTTTGCGGGATTTGTCAGCTTTGTAAAAACGATCCCAAACATAGGGAAGCTCTTCCGCAGATATTCCATACCCATGATCTTTAATTAATACTTCAAGAGTATCTCCAATGTTTATGCTTACATTAACAACTGTCTTATCAGGTGAATATTTTATGGCGTTGTCAATGATAATAACAAATAATTGTCTAAGTCTGTCATAATCGCCCATAACAGGTGGTACATCTTCAGGAAAGGTACATGCAATTTGTATTTCCTTTTTATTAGCAATTGTTTGCAGACTCTTGATGATATCTGAAAGAAGGCTTGGAATATGCACTTTTTCCTTACTAATAGAGATTTTTCCTGATTGAAGGCGTGAAAGTTCTAAAAGGTCACCCACAAGTCTCTCTAAGCTACGGGTTTCTGATAACATTCTCTGGTGGTAACGTTCAATGTCATTCTTTTCGTCAATAGTACCATCTACAAGAGCTTCAAGAGAACCTTTAATTACTGTAAGTGGTGTCCTAAATTCGTGAGAAACATTTGCTACAAAATCCTTTCGTAATTGTTCTAGACGTTCGCTTTCGCTGATGTCCTGCACCAGAGCAACACTTCCAGTAACATTGCCCTGATTATCTATAATAGGTGATAATGTAAACTTGAGTTTTTTATTCATCCAACCCTTGATGATTTGTAAAGATTTCTTTTCTTCAATAACTAATTTTAGAGAAGCATCAATTTCTAAGTCGATAAAGTCTTTTTTTAATAACTCGTTCTGGATGGGAAGAGAGTAGTTCATTATATTTGAAAGGGCATTATTATAGTTTAAAGGATTTAATTCTAAATCAAAAGCTACAATTCCTTCTGAGATACTGGATATAATGTCACTCATTTTACCTTTTTCCTGAAAAAGCTGATCTATTGTAAAGCCAAGTTTTGATGCTAATAGGTCAAGAGAGTTTCCAAGCTGACCTATTTCGTCCTTGCGGTCAACTCCTGTTCTTGTAGAATAATTTCCATGTGCCATTTCAATTGCAGTATTATTCATAGCTTTTAATGGCTTAGTAAAAAGAAGAGAGTAAAACAGACCTAATCCTATAGCCAGTAGTAATGCTATAAGAAGACTGATAGATAAAATGCTTACAGCCTTATTGAGGGTCGAAGTTATACCTGTGATAGGGGAATGTAAAAATACAGAACCAATTACATTTTTGTTAGAGTCTAGAATTGGAACTCCAACAGTTAAAGTAGTTTCTTTGTATATACTACTAAAGTTTTCGCTAATAGATTCTTTACCAGATAGAACTTCTTGAAATACTTTTTTAGCCTCCGCCGGTAATGGCTCTGAACTAAATGTTTGGCCCAGCCCCATGCCGCCCATTCTTATCCCCATGCCAGATATTATGGCAGGATTGCCCTTGTTGTCCGTAATCCATACCTTGGACTCTGTAAGGGTATCAAGAAAACGAATAAAGCCTCCAAAGCCCATCGTATGACCGTTACTTTGAGTATTCACAGCTATGACCTCAGAAATGTTGTTGGCTTGTTCCAACATTGTTTTTTCTCTGCTGTCAAAGGTATATTGTCTGAACATCTGAATAAAAAATATTCCTATTGTAAGCATAGACAGCAGTACTATTATAGCAATACCTGTTGTTAACTTGAAAGCAATTTTTCTTTTAAACATGTTTATGCCCATGCCCAGCATTTCGCACAAGAACAACAAGGAAATATGCATTCTCTTGAAATAAATGACATGGATCAACACCTCCTTTAAAA
Organism: Bacillota bacterium; assembly: GCA_023444055.1. Lineage (GTDB taxonomy): Bacteria > Bacillota > Clostridia > Acetivibrionales > DSM-1351 > Ruminiclostridium. Next base: position 52,242 of record JAEZRV010000033.1, on the reverse strand, counting down.
GTGTTTGTAACTTCTTTAAACCTTCACCTCAAATTTATATCCAACACCCCATATAGTTTTTATATCCCAACTCGAAGTTTCAGTTATATCAATTTTTGATCTGAGACGCTTGATATGAGTGTCTACAGTTCTTGCATCTCCAAAATATTCATAACCCCATACACTATTTAAAAGGTTATCACGTGAAAATACTTTCCCAGGATTGCTAGCCAGCAGCCACAATATATCTATTTCTTTTTTGGTAAGATTAATAGGGTGTCCATCAATTTTAACTTCATAATCAGTAATGTTTATTTCCAGCCCCGGAAATAGCACTATATCCTTCTTTTTATCATCTGGAATATCTAGTCTTCTTAATATAGCTCGTATTCGTGCCATAACTTCCCCTGGGCTAAATGGTTTTACAATGTAATCATCTGCACCAATATCAAGTCCCATTATACGGTCTGCATCTTCACCTTTAGCAGTAATCATGATAATAGGTACATTGGAACTTTTACGAATTTCGCGGCAAATTTCAAAACCATCCTTCTTTGGCATCATAACATCAAGTAATAGCAAAAGCGGGGAGTATTGTGTAAAAATATTCATTGCCTCGACTCCATCATGTGCGAGAATAGGCGTAAAGCCTGCTTTTAAAACATATGTCTTTAATATGTCTAGAATCCCATCATTATCATCTGCAATAAGAATATACTTGTTCATTATAACCTCATAACCTCCAATGCGTCACAAATATAGAATCAGTTATAAACAGTTTTTATTTTGGTAAACTTTAAATATAAATAGTACATCTACTAATTAAAATACCATCTAAAATATATTTATAAACATTATAGTAAATTAAATTTATTACAAAATTGTGTCACAAATAAAAAAATGACATATTTGTTTCGAACTTTTGTCAAAGTTTTGACACAAATACTGATTAAAATGAAATCATAAAGTTATACAAACAAACCAAACAAAATAAAGAAGAGGAGAGTGGATTTAATGAAAAATATTAAAAAATTTGTTGTAATGGTAGTATCAGTATGTGTTATTGGAGCAGCAGGAATGGCTTATGCTGCAGACATTAAAACTCCGGCAGACATTGCGGCTGCACTAACAGGAAAGAGTGTTACGGATGTAAATAAGGAGAAAATAGAAGGCAAGACTTATGGAACTATTGCAAAAGAGGCTGGAAAACTTGACGAGTTTAAAGCACAAATGCTAGAACAAAGAAAAGCTGTACTAGATCAGAGAGTTAAGGATGGGGAAATTACACAACAGCAAGCCGATGATATTTACAATGCAATTAAAAATAACCAAGCAACCTGTGATGGTTCCGGCAATTCACAGCTAGGAAAGCGAAATGGTATGGGGTGTGGTAATGGCCAAGGTGCTGGTCGTGGCAGAGGTCAAGGCATGATGGGGCGTGGAACTGGATTAGGTAACGGTGGTGGTAACTGCTCAGGTTGTGGAGCGGGATATAATCAGTAGTTTTATTGAAGGGCAAGTAGTAGCATAGCTATTGTCAGCATCACTGCTTGCCCTTCTTAAAAATTCGGAGTGAGATATCTTGCTAAACCTGTGTACTGAATTGTCCAAAAACTGGTTCATTAGAGAGTAAAGGAGCTTTTATTCTACTTTTCCAAGTAAAAAGCTGATTACTAATATAATTAAAACTAGTGATGTAATAATAACGTACAAATAGTCTTTTTCCTTCAAAAAGGTCATTATTGAGATTCCAACCCTAAATACTGGAGTTAAAATTAAGATAAGTAATCCAGTAAGAATTACGGCATAGGGTTTAAATAAAAGGAGTCCTTTTATGATTTCAGTAAGTGAAGTTGGGAATGAACTGCCAGGATAGCCACTGTATCCAGTTATTATAAACATTATAAGCCCTAGTCCTATTATTGCAGCACTTATAAAAACACCGGCTTTCAGAGCCTTACTTATATAAATTTCAGTATCTTCAATATTTGTGCTTTTATTATTGGTGCTTCTATTTTTATCATTTACGTTCATAGCTTCACCCCTTTAACAATCATCTGTATTCCAACATACAGCAATACTGGTATAAAAATTATCCTTAAAGTAGCACTTTTTAGCCGTTGCATAACCTTTGTTCCAACGGCTGCTCCAATAAGTACTCCTAACGCCACAGGAGCAGCGATTTTCGGGTCGATGTTTCCTCTTGTTAAATAAATACCTGCACTAGCAGCTGCTGTAACACCAATCATAAAATTACTGGTTGCTGTTGAAACCTTCATAGGAAGTTTCATAAAGGAGTCCATTGCCATAACCTTGAAAATTCCACTTCCAATACCAAGAAGTCCTGAAATAACACCAGCTACATACATCATTCCAAAGCCCCCATAGATTCCCGTTACATTGTATGTCACTTCTTTAGAAAGAGCCTGATCGTAATATGCTCCATTTAGTTTTAACTTGTTAGCCAATGGATTGGGAGTAAACTCCGGGGGTAATTCTTCTGCTCTCTTTTTAAACATATTAAGAGCAGAATATAATAAAAGTAACCCAAATATTAAATATAAGTATTTTGTATTAAACAAACCAGCGAGGAACGCACCTGTGAGTGCTCCGGTAGTGGTGGCAATTTCTAAGAACATTCCTACACGGACATTTGTTATCTTATCTCTAAGATAAGCAATTGCTGAACCACTGGAGGTTGCTATTACAGAGACAATACTAGCCCCAATGGCATATTTGATATCAATTCCTAGCAGAAGTGTGAGGGTAGGAATAATAATAATACCACCACCAAGACCAAGCAAGGAACCCAGAAAACCTGCAATTATAGAAAAAAGAAGTATTTCTATTGCTATAGTCATATAATAACGCCACCTTTGAAAATCAATGTTTTTTTGGTATACTCTACAATATACCACTTATTTAACTCAACTGTAAAGCGATGTTTCTTGGTATAGTACAATAAACAATTACTTTAACTCAACCGAAAATCTGAACTTATCACTTCTTATATTAGGCTTCCAATATTCTATAGGTTTTTCCATGTACCGTTAGTTATTCTCTATGATAAAAACAGTTATCCCTTTTTTACCCTCAGAAGAAAAATCAAAATTGCAAAATTTGATGACGCACCAGAAGGTAGAGAGAAGGGAATATACAGACTGAACCGATCTTTCATCAGTGAAGCATTACAGTGCAACCATAGTAGAGAACTTAATAAAGCTATTTACAAATTCATTTGGGCTATCTTTAAGATATATGAAATTGAACTCTCTTTTAATTCGAATATCTTTTATTGGAACTATGACTAATGACCCTAAATTAATTTCTCTTTGTACTGCTTCTTTAGATATAATAGTACAGCCCAGATTTAACTCAACCAAGGATTTGATAGCACCAATACTACCAATTTCCATATAAGGCTTCATATTACTAAGGTTAAACCCAATAGATGAAAGCTTGTCCTCCATAACCTTCCTAGTCCCAGAGCCTTCTTCTCGTAAGATTATCTTGCTTTTAAATATTTCATCTAATTCAATTTCTGATTTCTTAGAAAATTGGTTTTGTGGAGAAACAACAAAAACAAGTTCGTCACCTTTTAGAATTTTATAATGAAATTTGGTTTTATCAAAAGGTCCTTCTACAAGGCCTAAGTCAATTTCGCCATTTAGAAGTTTTTTAGTTATAACTTCTGTATTGTGAACCTGCATAATAATATCGGTATTAGGGTTAGCTACTTTATATTTACCAAGGATATAGGGAAGTACATACTCTCCTATAGTTAGGGTCGCACCGATATTGTAGCGCTTATTTGCTTCAAAACTGTTTTTAATTTGTCTCTCCATTTTAAAAGTCTGAACTTCTAAATCTTTTGCATATTCAAAAAGAATTTTCCCTTCTTCAGTTAGGCCAATGAGTCTGCCTTTTCTATTGAAAAGGGGGGCTCCATAATAATCCTCCAAAGCTTTAATGTGTTTGGTAACAGCAGGTTGTGTAAGATTTAGCAGTTCAGCAGCTTTAGTAAAATTATTTGTTTTGCATATTGTTAGAAAGGTAATTAGTTTTTGATCTATCAAAATTATCCCTCCCATTATTAATTAATGTTATTATAACATATATACTTATAACTTTTTGTTATCAATGAATAACAAATCAGAATTTGTTTTCTTGTAATAACAGTATTATGATAAATATATCAACAGCATTTATATGGAGGTAACTTTATGAAACAATTTAAAGAAATATCACCCGGATTATTTTTTGCATCTGCCTTGGCAATAATTGCTACACTACTTGGAAAACTAGCACCTATTATAGGAGGCCCGGTTTTTGGAATTATATTAGGGATTTTGATAAGTAATATATTTGGCAAACCCAAAACAACAAAGCAGGGATTAACTTTTTCATCTAAAAAGATACTTCAGTGGTCAATTATTGCATTAGGAGGTGGCTTAAGTCTTACACAGGTATATAAAGTGGGGCTTTCGTCATTATATGTGATGATTTTTACTCTTTCTGCAGCTTTTATATCTGCCTATGGATTTGGAAAACTTATGGGAATCCCTTTAAAGCTAACAAGCTTGATTGGTATGGGAACAGCCATTTGCGGGGGCTCTGCAATTGCTGCTATATCTCCAATTATTGAGGCGGAGGATAAGGATATTGCGTATTCGGTATCTACCATATTTATGTTTAATGTCATCGCTGTACTAATATTTCCTCCAATGGGACACTTGCTTGGATTTACCGATAATGCATTCGGACTTTGGGCGGGGACAGCCATCAACGATACTTCATCTGTAGTTGCTGCAGGCTATGCTTACAGCAATGCAGCAGGAGCATATGCTACCATAGTAAAACTCACCAGAACAACAATGATTGTTCCTATTTCTCTGATATTTGCAGCAGTAGTTTCTATTAAAAAAAAGAGAGAAGCAAATAGGAACGGTGAGGTTAACTACAGCTTCAAAAAGATTTTTCCATGGTTTATTGTATGGTTTTTAGTAGCTTCTCTCTTAAACACTGTTGGGATTATCAATGGGCAAGCTGCTGGAATAATTACTGAAATAGGAAAGTTTTTTATTGTAGTTGCCTTATCAGCTATTGGACTTAATACGGATTTAAAACAAATGATAAAATCAGGTTTTAAACCTATACTTTTAGGCTTTATAGTGTGGGGAAGTGTTACAGTTGTTAGTCTTATTGTCCAATTTACAACAGGACAAATTTAACTGTAATCTTATATAGTAAGAGCTATACAACGCTTATGACATCATGCTGTAATGCCGTGTTGTTTTATAAAGTTTAATCTATAAAATATATTAACACTAATGCTGTAATGTCGTAATGTTATGTGTAGTCATTTTTATGCAATTCATGAATAAATTATGATGCAATGACTTGATGTATTATATGGTTCTATCTATTAAATATATTAATACATCATGCTGTAATGTCGTGTTGAATTATACAGTCTCATCTATAAATTCCATCAACACATCATGATGTAATGACATTATGGCACAAAATAATAACCGTCTTAGACGGCTTTTATCTTAATATATCTATAAAATCAAAAATTGTTGATAGAGCTACTATGACTGCTATTGGAAATCCAATGTAAATTATTGCTTTAACTAATTTGCTGGGTGGTATATATCCTGATTTGTAACCATAAAATCTTAGTTCAAATAGCTTATTAGTAAATATGCCTTTGTTTTCTCTTTCAGCTTTTTCGTGAAGCTTAACCTCTGCTTCATACATTTGATTTTTAAAGTTCCTTTGTATTTCATTCATATTATGTCGACCTCAACAGTTATTTAAATTACTATTATTTATAATATCTATTATCTTGATATTTGGACAAACCTAAATATCGACTTTGTAGGTAAAATAAATGTAAATATTATTATATATCTTATATTTACTGCATAATGCTCCATATTTAACTAAATAATCAAAATAATAAAGCAGATGTCCTACCAGTTTGAAAACGAGGATCAAGTAATATACCAGTAATATACAAGATATTACGGGACAACCGAGGGTCTTTTTTCATGGGTGGAATTAATATAAGTATTGAATCCCATAAACTTCTAATTATACAGTTTTGTGTCATGAATTATCAGACTTACAATTAAATGGATATAGTTGTATAATTTAAAAAACATTAATTGGAGGTTATGATAATGAAATTGTAGTATTTATGGTAGTAATGGTGGCATTTTGTACAACGGCTTTTGCAGCAACAATAGGTCAACCGTTACCAAGTCCTGATGCTGGGTGGCAAAGGATTGATGACAAGGACACAAGTATTAATTATAGTGGAGTTTGGACGGATTATTTCTACGGAGACGGATTTAAAGGGGGAGCGCACTACTCAGCGGATGTAAATGGTAGTGCTTCATTTAACTTTACTGGTACGAAATTGCGAATTATTGGTTATAACAGTACTGATGCCAGCCGTAATGTTGTAGTAAATGTGGATGGTGTGGAAGTAATCCATTCTCAAAATGCAAGCAATCAGGGGTATATATTAGAATATGAAGCGAGTAATTTAAGTAATACTGAGCATACGTGTAAACTTTATAAGAAGACATCAGGATTCTATCGAATAGATGCAGTTGATATAGATACTAATGCGGTTTTGAAACCTTTTAATTCCAACATGATATCTGCACCAACAAATTTATCTGAGATAGTGAATTCAACTCAAATAAATCTTTCTTGGAATACAGTCACAGGAGCAACTAGCTATAATATCAAACGAGCTACCACATTATAAATACATACATTTTACTATAAAACTTAATAGGCATTATATAATTAAGAGTAGCTCTAATTATAGAGCTACTTTAATTGTTTTACCATTTTAGGTTTAATCGAAAAAATCCAAGCGGCTTAAATGCGATATAGGTTTTTTATTGCTTATGATATTACACGAAATAATAATTTCGCGTAATTGGAGGGATGGAAAAGCAAATAAATATCATAATTAAAAATGTTATAGATTATTAACAATTCCAGTATTTAAGCATGTTGTCATATTGTTATTACTTTTTTGAAATAGAATTTAAGTTAGTCTATCTGATTAGCTGACTTAAAGTATTCTTTGCTTTCCAGAGTCAGTATATTTGTAATCGTAAGAGCATTATAAAAAACTGCTTTCTCATATTGTTTTCTAAAATTATTTACTATATCTATGTGGGTTTCAGGCCAATCACATTCAAATTTTCCATAACACAAATTATTTACTTTAAGACCAAGAAATATTTTGCAGGCACTTCTTTCGAACCATTTCAAATACATTAAGTAAACATCCTCTTTATCTAAAAAAGAATGGCTTTCTCTAAAGACATATCGGTATCTTGTATCACTTCCAACAACATCATATTTTAATAAGTTATGGTCTATATGAGCATGAGAGTTATTATATTTTCAGTTATAATTCAATGGTATTTTATTAACATTCTTTCTGTTTGGGAATTTAATAATGTCATATTTTTCATTCAGTATATTCTTTAAATCCCTCAATATAAACTAGTTTGAATACTTCGCTATTAAAATAGATACTCACTTGTATATTTGTTGATAGTATATCTTTTCCATATTTAGAGAACGATAAAGAACTAACAACTCTAGAATAAAGTGTTGATCTTTTTTTTATTATGTCTACAGTATGGTTCATTATGTTCTTTAAGCTGTCTATAATAAAATTGTATACTTCTTCACTATTAGTTAAATTAAAATTATTTAAAATATTATTATATTCAAAAGTATAATCATAATACTGGCTTCTAGTATTAACTTCTATAGTATACGATTTTGTAAGAATTAATAAAAATAGCGATTTTTCAAAATCTGTCCAAGGTTCTCCAGTAATTATACAATAACAATTTTCTGCAAAATAATATCTAACGCTTTGCTGATTACCTTCATAAACTGAACTTAAAAACGGTACTTTTTCATTTGCTTTTAAGAATATGTCTTGTTTCCTAGGAAGGAATTTGTCTATCTTCACTGGCTTTAACATAATAATTTGTAGTTCAAACTAATTTTCTATATCTTTATTATGATATTCAGATAATATCATAATCAAAATTTTTGTATTCTTTCTTTAGTCTTTATATTTTTTCAAACAAGATTGCATTGAAATGAAATCTTAATGGAAAATCATCCCTTTGGTCGAGGAAACCATCTTTTTGTGTCTGAATAATAATTATCCAAATAAACTCAAGTAAATTTAAAAAGTAGATCTGAATGCAACACAGATCTACACACTTGAGAATAGAAATACACGAAGGCCTTAACGTGGTTGAGAACTGGAATTCAGCAAACAGTTTTATATTCTACGGAAAAGGTGGAGAAATCTCAACTAACAGAATAGAAGAACAGGAACTTTCAGTATTATGCCTTCACTTACTGCAAAACTGTCTTGTATATATAAATACTTTAATGATTCAGCAAGTATTGTCACAGAAAAGGTGGTATGAACTAATGACCACCGAAGATTTTAGGGCACTCACACCACTTATTTACACACATATAAACCCCTATGGACATTTTAACCTTGATATGAACGAAAGGATCCCTATAGAACGTTCCATATAATGGGAGCTACTTTGCCCCTTGTGACACAGATGCTCCCATTACCCCTTATACGAGCCTATAAATTCCATAGCAATTTCAGAGTACATCAAAAAAATCCCTTTGATTTGTAAATTTATTGAAATCTAACAAAATTATTTATGTCTAGGAGATCTTTTTACTAAAACTGCTGATTTTGTAATAGCAGCAATAACGTCAACCTCAAACTGATTCTTAAGTGAATTTACTTTTGAATAAAGTTCACCCTTTTCAGTAGCAATATATTTTGGAGGCAAATCGTTTAGCGCAAGTGCTGCAATGTCCATAACACAGGCTTCACATTTGCACATATTAATGTCGTCAAGCACGCCATCCATTAAATTTAGTACTACTTCTTCCATATAATTTTTTATAATTATCATTTTCATCCCCTCCTAAAACACAAAAATATGACATATTCGATACATATTAATGACATTATTTATATTCGTTATTAATATTAGAAATCCTCTATTTTTCTATAAGATTTAATAATTCTGTTGATATTTGCTTCGGTACTGTTTTTCCAGTCCATATTTCAAAAGCTGAAACACCTTGATTTATTAGCATACCAAAACCATTTCTGATTTTACAGCCATAACTCTCAGCTTGCATTAAAAATTTGGTTTTTTCGGGGCTGTAAATTACATCATACACTAGTTGACTTCCATCAAAAACATAATCAAAGCCAAAAGGTGTAGAGTCTAAATATGTACTCATTCCAGTTGGTGTTGTATTAATGATAATTTGGTTTTGTAACATTTCATTAAATAACTTCGATGAATCAGGAAGAATATATCTTGCTACACTTCCATAGTTATTCTTTATAAGGTCTACAATATTTTTTGCATTTTGTTCCGTTCTATTTACTAAAGTCAAATGTTCAACACCTTCTGATGCCAATTTTACAGCTAACGCTCTTGCAGTTCCGCCAGCTCCAAATAACATAACGTTTTTTCCTTTAAAATTTGTACCAAAACCATCCTTAAAATCTCGGACAAATCCTTCTGCATCAGTATTATATCCTTTTAGCTTACCATGAATATTTTTCACTGTATTAACTGCACCCATTAATAATGCATCATTTGATATATCATCTAAATACTTTATAATTGACTTTTTAAATGGAACTGTAACATTGAATCCGCTAATATTCTGAGCTTTTAAGCCAGTAATAACATTTTCCAAGCAACCCTCATTTACATGTATTGGAATGTAAATAGCATTTATATTTAACTGCTTAAAAAGTGTATTATGAATAAATGGAGATTTTGTATGCTCAATGGGATCACCTAATACGCCATATAATTCTGTCTTGCCATTAACAACACTAACAACATCCATTGTAAGCCCCCTATTTTTATAGTTTTGTTAATTTCATTTAATGAAAATCCAACTTGCATGAATACAATCACCTATTAAATCTACTTTTTTCAAATTGTAAGCTCTTTTTCTTCCATTCCAACCTCTTATTTATTCTGTCCTCTAAATTTTTTGTAAAACTATTAATAATTAGTTTTTCAGGAATTCTCTTAAGCCTTACAAAAAAAATCTCTTTTCTATCTATTGGCTTAACAAGAACAGTAAGCATATTTACTTTATTGCCTCCAAATATATCGGTAAATATTTGATCACCAACAACAGCTATGTTCTCTGGTTCTAGACCCATTATCTTTGCCGCCTTTAAAAATGCCTTACCTGCTGGTTTATACGCTCTGTGTAAAGCTGTTACTGCAATTTCTTTGTTAAACCTGACAACACGCTTTTCAGCAGCATTTGATAATATACATACCTTAAACCCATTATTTTGCAGTTCTCTTATCCAAGTAATTGCATTCTCGTTTGCATCTTTACTATGCATAGGAACAAGAGTGTTATCAATATCCAGAATCAAACCTTTGATACCTCTGTTCTTTAGCTCTTCTATGTCAATACGTCGTATGCTATCTAAATACAAGTCAGGAAAGTACTTTTCAATCATTTTTCTATATTCCTCCCATTATTATCTCATATAATAACAAATGTATTATTTCTGTACAACATTTTTAGAAAATTTGCTTAATGCATACAATATTTATGCAAATTATTTCTATCCAATTTATCCGATAATAAGTTTTAAACCTACAATTTCATTTCTGAGAATGATGCAAAGTTTCAAAAATTAGCAGCTTATTATCCAGACATATTTGCAAATCTAGTGTTTTTTGCTCACCACTAAAGAAATTTATTTTAATAGTCTGTTTTTCAGCGGAATTCTCATTTGTTTCAGTAACAATTCCTTTTCCAAACTTTGTATGCCATACGATAGTTCCTTCTCCTATGCCTTCTATTATGTCCTTTTTTATAATATGTACAACTTCATTTATAAAAATGGAACGCATTGATTTTTCCTTATTTATATACTCGGGATACATTAAATATAGTTTATGTCTTGCTCTAGTCATTCCAACGTAAAAAAGTCTTCTTTCCTCTTCAAGCAGTGTATTATTTTTTATTTCAAAAGCCTGTTTTAAAGTAATTTCCCCTGGAATTTCACTATTGTTTAAATCAATCATGAATACACAATCATATTCAAGACCTTTTGAGGAATGAAATGTACTCAGAGTTATAACACTCATATTATCGCGCTTTATAGGGATTGTACCTTCAAATAGTTGTTCTAATTCTTGCAATCTGACCAAAAATGAAGCAATTGTTTCACAACCAGAAGAAATCCCTTGCAAAATCCCAAAAATTCTATTCAAATATTCAAAAGATAACCCTATGAGTTCACAATATTCCTTAACGCTGTCTAGATATTTAAAATTATTCTTTATAAACTCTAGAGCTGCCCAAGGTCTCTTTTTTGATAATAAAATGAATTCTTTCTTTAGCTCTTGTAATGTATTAATTTGAAATTGTTTTAAATCAATATTCGTTATAATAGAATCAATAACTGATTCACCAGCATTGTTTGATTTTGTAACACATTCTATCATAGATTTTGATATATATCTATTCATTCTGTAATAAATCTTTGAAAATGCTTCTATATCGTATTGGTCAAGGGCAAACATTAGAAATGCAGTCACATCTTTTACCAACCAATGATTAAAAAAGAATAACCTGTTTTGCTTAATTTTAAACGGAATTTGATTTCGTTCTAAAACATCTGCAATTAAAATTGACGACAAATTATTTCTATATAATATAGCAATATCTGGGGTTTCATGTTGAGTCAGATTATTTTTAATCTCATCCAGAAGTAGCTTAATTTGAGCATGTTCATCGTCTGGGTTAAGAATAATCGGATCACACTTTTCTTGATTTGGAGTTGTGTGATTTTTATAAAATCTGTTCTCATTTAACCTAATGAATTTACTGCTAAGCTCAACTATATTTTTTGAAGAACGATAATTTGTTTCCAAATAAAAAACATTGCAATTATTGAATTGTTCCTTAATAGCCAGTATATGCTGGGGTTCTGCACCTCTAAACCCATAAATCGACTGATCATCATCTGCTACAACGAAAAAGTTATTATTTCCTTCTATTAAAAGATTCAAAACTTCAAACTGTATTTTTGATAAATCCTGCCCCTCATCTACTTGTATATATTTATACTTATTTTTATAATAATTTAAAATATCCGGACACTTTATTAAAATACTATAAGCATATGTAAGCATATCATCAAAATCTATTAGTAGGTTGTTCTTTTTATAGTCTTCATATGCTTTGAAAACTTGAGCAAACTTCTTTGTAGAGAATGTAATCCCATCAAAGTTTTTAATCATTTTGTTTTTCACAAAGCCTATTTCATTTATTAAGTTTTCAAGCTCATCATCATTGATTTTTGAATTATTTATATCAAAATATATGTCTTTAAGCAAATGCTTTTTGTTAATATCTTCATCGTTACCCTCAATACGCCTTAATCTCTGCCCTTTCATGTTCTCATAGTTTCTAACCACATTATTGCAAAAGCTATGAAGTGTTGCAAAATGCACCCTAGCTTCAATTTCCGTACCGTAGAGTTTCTGAAAACGCCTTTCCATTTCAAGCTGAGCGGCTTTATTAAAGGTTAAAGTTAAAATGTTCTGAGGCTTGATACCAACCTCCAAAATCAAACGGGCCGCTCTTGCAGTTATAACAGTAGTTTTACCAGAACCTGGTCCTGCAAGCACCAACGCAGGCCCATCTACGTGTGATACAGCTTTTTTTTGCTGCTCATTTAAATTTATATCGTAATTATTCTTTAGTTTTTCGAAAAAGTCCAAGTGTTATCCATCCTTTACAAACATAAAAATCAAGGATTCAGTTCACCCTTGATGACATGAAGATACTCTGCCTCCGAATTAGAAATTTATTGTCAACAGTATAACATATTATAATATACAGTTGTTATATATTAAGTTATAATTGGTAAAAATATATTTGTACTAAACTGCTTCCACAGTGGATACAATAAAATTCACCTTATTTTACCAACAAGAAATATTCAATAATTTTATTCCAGTACATTCTTTTGACATACTATTGAAAATAAACTCCTTTATTTCGTCCTTAATGGTCATACAGCAATCCTTATTATTGAAACATATACAAATGTTCCTTTGAAGTATTGTGCTATAAAGTGCTATTTTAAAAGCTTGCTTTTAATTTTACATATAATGGCACTTAATCAATCTATAAATAATCTATTCAATTGGATATTTTTATGATAAAATTCCTTTTATACTTTATTAATGGTTCGAGGTGTAAGAATGAAAACAGTTTCTTTTTTTAATAGACACATAAATCGACTTATAAACTTATCTCCAACTAGAGTCATTGTCGTATATTTTACAGTACTCATAACAATAGGCACTTGCCTGCTAATGCTGCCACTTTCTCAAAAGCAAGGAAATTCGACCCCTTTGATTGATGCCCTTTTTACATCAACATCTGCAGCCTGTGTAACCGGGCTTGTAGTATATGATACCTACAATCACTGGTCGACCTTTGGACAGGTCATAATACTACTCTTGATCCAACTTGGTGCATTAGGTATTATTACTCTGGCTACCCTCTTCTCCGTTATTTTGGGAAGAAAAGCAGGTCTTAAGGGAATGCTTCTGGCAAGGGAGTCTTTGAGCCATTTTAGCTTTAGTGAAAGCATGAGTATTGTAAAGAAGGTTATTTTTTTATCATTGAGCATTGAGCTTGCGGGTGCCGCTGTTCTTTCCATTAGATTTATACCTAGCTTTGGTCTTAAAGGTATTTATATTTCCGTATTCCACTCTATTTCAGCCTTTTGCAACGCTGGATTTGACTTGATGGGAATAAGCGGTAAAGGCAACTATGTTAGCTTGAGCGGCATAAGCAATGATCCTCTGTTGATATACACCTTTTCATTTCTAATAATAGCGGGAGGACTAGGCTTTCTTGTTTGGAATAATATTTTTAATTACAGGAAAACAAGGGTACTCTTATTGAATACTCAGTTGGTTCTTATTATAACCATTTTTCTTATCGTTTTTGGAGCAGTTCTATTCTTTGTTTTTGAAATGAATAATGAAAATACAATTGGAAAAATGACACTAATTGAAAAGATCAATACCTCTGTGTTCCACTCTATATCGCCACGAACGGCAGGCTTCAATATAATAGATCTTGGTGCAACCAAGGATATCACTAAGGTCTTGAATATATTACTTATGTTTATCGGTGCAGCCCCTGGTTCAACTGCGGGCGGCATCAAGGTGACGACAATAGGAATCCTATTTATGGCTGTCGTTTCAGAAATAGCAGGTCAACCAGAGACAGTTATCTTGAAGAAAAGAGTGACCTATGCTAGTATTATAAAATCTCTTACGGTGATAATGCTTGCATTTTCACTTATAACCATTGTGTCTTCACTGCTTCTAATTATTGAAAACAAACCCTACCTTCAGGTATTGTTCGAAACTACATCAGCCTTTGGAACTGTCGGACTATCAACAGGGTTAACGCCGAGCCTACATGTTTTAAGCAAGATTTTGCTTATTGTTACCATGTTCCTGGGAAGGGTGGGTCTTCTCACATTTGCCATCTCACTTTCACTGAAGAACAATAAAGATCGGAATAGCATTTATCCTGAAGGGAAGGTAGTTGTAGGTTAGCCTCATGGTTTTTTAGAGCCCCCGTTACTTGGCACTTGTAACGGGGGCTCTTTTGTATTCTTTACTATGAAATTCGTTTTAGTGATTTATTTTTTTCCATAAAGGAAATAATCCTTAAGTTCCTGCTGGCTAATACCAGATGTAACGGCTATTACATGATCACCGTCATGCAATACGGTAAACCCATTTGGAACAATTACCTCTTCATCACGGATAATTGATATCAAAATGCAGCCCTTTGGGATATCAAGATCCTTAAGGGGTTTATTAACAATAGGAGTACCGGGTAGTATATTTATTTCTGTAACCACTATACGTCCCTTTTTTAGCTTCATAATGGTTCTTACATCTGCAAAATCCACTTCTTGTTCTATAAGGTCAGCTAAAATTGCTGTACTACTGACCGCCACATCAACTCCTAGGCGTTCAAAAACCTCTATGTTCTTCGGATTATTAACCCTTGTAATAGTTCGCGGAACACAAAAGTTTTTCTTTGCTAGCTGACAAGCTATAAGGTTGTCTTCGTCCCTGCCCGTCACAGCTATAAAAATGTCAGTATCTTTTATATTAGCGGCATATAAGTCCTCTATATCGGTGCCGTCTCCTTGATGCACCGGAATATTTAGGTCGTTTGCCAATTTTATACACATACGTTTTTCCGGCTCTATTATCAAAACCTTATGCTGATATGATATCAAGGTTTTTGCCAGATAATATCCTAGTTTGCCACCACCGGCTATAACAATATTCATATTTATGTCCATGTCCCGCATTCTACACAAGAACCACAAGGGAAATGTACATTTCCCTGAAAGAAAT
This sequence comes from Bacillota bacterium, assembly GCA_023444055.1. Classification (GTDB taxonomy): domain Bacteria; phylum Bacillota; class Clostridia; order Acetivibrionales; family DSM-1351; genus Ruminiclostridium. The sequence continues at coordinate 36,697 of JAEZRV010000033.1, read as the reverse complement.
GACATGGACTGGGCACCTCCTTTTTTTATTTTTTTAATTTATTTCAACCTTATCTGCTCCTAATCTACTTTATCAGCGATAACCAGGATATCGCCCTTTTTTAAAATAGTTCCATCACTTACAAATATAATGTCATTATTCCTCTTAACACCGAATATATGGCTTCCTATATATTCATTCTTTAAAGAAGAGACTTTTTTACCAATCTTTGATTTTCCAAGTGCCACATATCTGTAGGAAAAGGAATTACTCCCTATGGAATGCCTTGAATCTCCTTCCTCCTCCAACACTATAGACCGTATAAGATCAACTGTGATATTGGTTGGGCAAATGGTTTCCAACCCAAACTGATGAAATACTTTCTCACGTGCAGGATTGAAAATCCTTGCCAACACCTTGGGAACCTTGAAAATTTCCTTAGCGACCTGAGAAACCATTATATTAACATTATCATCAGGAGTAAGGGCTGCAAGTGCATCTGCCGCCTCAATGCCAGCCTGCTTCAATACATCCTCATCAATAGGTACACCAGTAATCGTGATTCCATTGAAACCTGAACTTAAATTTGAAAAAGAATTAGCGTCACTGTCAACAATAACAACGTCATGTCCATCGCCTGACATTACTTCAGCAAAGTTTGAACCTACTTTCCCGCATCCAATTACAATAATAAGCATATGTCACCTCTTATGCAAGATCCTAATTATTATCTATAATATTTACATTTTTCTTACCAAAGTATAACATGCAATTTATCTATAAATCAAATAAATACAATATTTTTTAATATCAAATAATTACAAAGGAACGATAGTTAGATTTCGCCCCAAAACCTCTCAAGCTTCAGTTCCAAATCTGGTAAACTCTTCACTCTCATATTGTGCTCCCAATGCTTTGGAAACAGGCATTTGTATTCATAGTTAGTGAATCTTTCATCTACCAGCAAAACCATACCAATATCATTTTCCGAGCGAATGACTCTTCCAGCTGCTTGCAGCACCTTGTTCATGCCAGGAAACATATATGCGTTTTCATAACCCATGCCATTTTTCTGCTGAAAATAACTCATAATGATATTTTGTTCAGCGCTCACTTGTGGAAGCCCCACGCCAACTATAATTGCTCCAATTAGTCTATCACCTTTCAAATCAATTCCCTCGGAAAAAATACCGCCCAAAACACAGAAGCACACAAAGGTTTGCTCATTATCCGGCAAGAATTTGTTGAGAAATTCCTCTCTTTCCTCTTCTGACATTGAGCTTTGCTGAGGCATTGTGTAAATATCAGGATATCTCTCGGTAAATCTAGTATAAACCTCATTCATATACTTGTAGGAAGGAAAATACACCATATAGTTTCCCTGTTTCTTATCTATCGCAGCTTTAACAATCTCTACAATTTTGTCATAGCTATTTTCTCTGTTTTTATATTTGGTTGAAACCCTGTCCTCTACAAGCAGGCACAGCTTATTATTGTCAAATGGAGATGTCAGGTTAATATTGTAGTCTTCTTTGTCTCCGCCTAATATATCAATAAAATAGCTAAGAGGTGTCAAGGTTGCCGAAAAAAACACAGCTGTCTTGCCTCTCTTGATAGCATCCGCCAATAAGTATGAAGGATCAATGCAGAATAGCTTTACCCGCACTTCACTTGCATTTGCATCTATAAATGTTACATATCTTTCATCATATAATTCTGCTATTTTTATAAATGAAATAGCATTAAAATAAACTTCTAAAACTTGGTCAAAGCCATCTATGTTCTTGTTTTGATTTTTCAGAATCCATTCTTCTGATTCTCGTATAAAATTATTTAACAATTTATATAATTCAGTTAATTCATCTTTACTAACTATGAAGCCTTCTTCTTTACATTGCTTCCTAAGTGCAATCATATAGGAATTTATCTTAGTAAGCTGCTTAGCAATTTTGGGCTGTTTGTCCTTCATTAACTTTTTCGCTTCATAAAAAGCAGTCTTATTGATTTGAGCAGAAAACATTTCTCTTGCTCTGTCAACCAGATTATGTGCCTCATCTATCATGAAAGCATAGTCGCCGTCATTATTCATAAAGAATCTTTTTAAATAGACTCTTGGATCAAAAACATAATTGTAATCACATATAATACAATCAGCCCATAAAGATAAATCCAATGCAAATTCAAACGGGCAAACATTATGTTTTAATGCATATTCCTCAATAGTTTCCCGGGAAAAATACTCTGTATCACGTAGAATATCAGTTAAAGCATCATTTACTCTATTAAAATGTCCTTTTGCATATTCACAAAAATCAGGATTACAGCTTCCTTCTTTGTTAAAACAGATCTTATCCTTAGCAGTCAAAGTAATGGTTCTAAATCTGAGTCCTTTGACTCTCATTTTTGTGAAAGCTTCTTCAGCTACCTGTCTCGTTATTGTTTTAGCAGTTAAATAGAATATTTTTGAAATATGCTGTTCTCCAATAGCTTTTACAGATGGGAACAATGTTGAAATAGTCTTTCCTATACCTGTAGGAGCCTGTACAAAGAGCTTTCTCTCTTGCATTATCGTTTTGTATACTGCCACAGCTAATTCTCTTTGACCCTTACGATAATTATCAAAAGGAAACTGCAAAGCTTTAATAGAAATATCTCTCAGAGTATTCCATTCATCTTGCATACTTGCCCATATGAGGTATTTGCTCATCAATTCGCTCATAAAAGCTTCTAATTCGCAAAGTTTAAACTGCTTTCTGATATTCATTCTTTCTTCAGTATCTACTTGAAAATACGTTAGTTGAACACAAATTTCGTCCATTTGATTTTGAGTAGCATAAATAAAAGCATAGCTTTTGGCTTGTGCCCAATGGAGCAGGCTAAATTCATCATCTATATATTCAAGAGGTCTTGTTGTTGATTTGATTTCATCAATTACAATACCATCAGGCTCAGAAATTATTCCATCAGCACGTCCTTCCAGCCTTATAGTAAAACCTTGAATCTCATAATCAAAGGTCAAAAATACTTCCTTACTATAATTAGAACCGCCTTCTTTTTGAATTTTCTGATGAATTCTAGTTCCTTCTAGCATTCTAGTTGATGAAACAAGCCTATTATCAATGTCTCCCGAACGTAGTACCAGCTCAACTAAATTTCTGATTGAAATCTTTATCTGTGATTTTTCCATAACATTCCTTGTATAATTAATAAACCGAACATTTGTTTATTATACTATACCTTTTATACGATACATATTGCAATGTATTTTTGATAAAAAATAATGGAGTTAATCAATTTTCATTATGCAGCAATGTAACTAGAACAACCTCGGGAGGATTTAAAACCCTTGGTACATGTACGATATTACCTAATCCCCTGCTAACTACCATTGTTGTCCCTGCCTCACTATATATTCCATCTGTATATTTTGGAAACAATCTGCGATTTATATGTGGTGAAATTAAGCCTCCTACAAAAGGGATTTGTACCTGCCCTCCATGCATATGTCCAGCTAACACTAATTGATAGCCATTACCCTTTAAGTTATCAAAAAAATCAGCTCTATGAAATAATAAAACATTATAACCACTCTGAGGCTTTAACTCACTCATTTCCAGATTAAGAAATATTTTTTCACCGAAATTACTGGGCATGACCAGGTCGTCTATTCCATATAAATTTATTTGAGCCATACCTTTTTTTATAATAACTTTTTGATTTTCAAGTAAAACAACGCCTTCGTTCTTAAGCATATTATACATATCATAGAAATGAGGATAATTAATATCATGATTTCCTGAAACAAAATAAACAGGCGCAAATAATTTCAGCTTTGATACCAGCTCAGCAACAGGCAAGTCATTTAAGGCCTTTTCATCAATAATATCGCCTGTCAAGGCTATAATATCAGGCTTTTCCTTTTCAACCCTTTCAATAAGTTTTTTTGTTCCGCCCTTAAAGCTCCCATTATGAAAATCTGATATTTGCATTATTTTAAAGCCATCAAATTCTGATGGGATTCTGCTGGATTTAATACTATAGTGGGTTACACCAATAGTTGAAGAAATATATATCAGACCTATTATAAGAATTATATTAATGAGTAAATAACTCAATATGTATTGTAAGCGGTGGTGTGTATAATTCCTATGCTTAGATAACTTATTTTTTCTATAAATCAAAAAGCTTATAGTAGCTATATTCCAGATAATAAGTACTACAAAAAAAATACTGCTTGTATTTATGCCTCTCATTATTTCCCCTTTATTATTATTTACTCGCATGTATTATTTTATATAAATTTCCCGCTTTTATCAATATTTTTCAGTATTTCAAACACATATTTCATAGTTATAGTGAGTAACTCCGGCTCCTTATTATAGCTATTCAGCGTAGGTTTATATAACAAAACAGTCACTAATCTTTACGTCTAGTGACTGTTCAAAAGCTATAAATTGAATTAAACAAATAATTAAGCATTACAGCTCATCAATATAATTTTGCTTTATAAGTTCATTCTTTATAATGCTAATTTTCTCATCTTCATTTAGTCCATTCCATGAATTATGTGTCACAGCTGGTATCTCTATATTTTCTATTGATTCTGAAATATTTTGACCAAAATCTGTATTACCGCATGATAAGCATTTGTCATTCCTGCTTGCAGTATCAATTGGCACATTTTTTATCATATCACATGTGATTCCAAATAAGTTATTTATGCATTTTGCAAACAAATTCCTTGATAAAGAAACATTATAACTGTTAAAAATTAATGTAATATATTTGTCTAACTCTTCAAAGACTTTATCCTCAATTAGATTGGCATATGCATAATATTTCCCATTGTCTGTCATAACCAATCTTTCTCCATATGAAAAATCTGATAAATAATAAAAGGATTTTTTCGAGCCGCATTGGGTACACAATGCCTCTTCTTTTCTAACTTTGACTTCTATCATATTCTCACTCATAAATATTTTCCTGCCATGTATTAGGTACAAACCAAGTACCTAGCATGGACTAGCCCCCTTTTTTATTTAATAAGTATTTTTTCTTTAATCTTATACTCTTTTGGTGCTGAGTTATTTTATATTAAAATCAATCAATTGGCGTAACCATTTTAGCTGATAATATCTTTTTAAAATTATCAAAAATTACGTAGTTGATTCCACTTCCCCTATATGATTTGAATTTAATAACGGTATACCCTTGTTTTTCAGCTAACTCTCCAATAATCTGACATTCTCTAGTAGAGGTGAAATCTTGAACAAACTTCCATTTAGCTGCCACTTCAGGTTTCGTTAAGTCTAAAACCTTCTGTCCGCTTAAGTTTAAATCATAACTAATAGCATATTTAGCAGTATTGCCGTGTTCCGCCAGCTCAGCCACTATTGTTTTTCCATCTGAGCCAACATAGAACCCACCTCCGAATCTACTACTGCTATTAAAGTACTTTGGATCAATTCCGTCTAATACACTTTGAGCCTTCTTAGCACTATCTACTGCATGCTTAGCTTTTATCTCAGGAACACCCTTAGTAAATGGTTTCTTTACCATAGCAAAGACTTTTTCAGCTTTTTTACACAGCTCTTCTATTCCTAGTCTCATACTTTTAGCAAATAGCCTTATTGCCCTAATATCATCCTTGTGTAATATCTTTTTCAACAAACCGTTATCTGCTATTGAATCTATTACACCTGGCAGTTTACGAAGGATTCCTCTAAATGTTATCAATAAATTATCCAATTTTGAAGCAACTTTATTTACTCCTCCAAATATCTTTGACAACAATTTTATAGCTTCTTTAACTAGTTTGGTATTTCCAGCGGCTTTAAATATGGCTTTCATAGGGGTTGCTATAGCTGAACCTAATGCAGGAATTAGAGCTATTCCTGAAAACACTGCATCCATCCATCTTTTTCGTAATAAATAGATTCCTGTATTAACTCCATCTGCAATATCACCTATGCCAGGAACAAATCCTACGATGTCAATTACGTTCTGCATTGTGTCTAGAACAGATTCTGAGGTAATGTTGTTGCCCTCTTGTTTACTTTTCTGTATTACATGTTCAGGTATTTGAGGAGATTTCTTAACTGTGTTGTTCTCTTTTGATTCACCTTTTGCTTTGCTTTGTAGAACATCTTGAAAAGGTATTACAGGTGTTTGAGTCGGCTTTTTGGGAGCCGTTGGCTTAATAGTGCTGCCATTTTGTAATTTTTGCACAGAAGGAGTATTACTTTGTTTCTTTGTTTTATCTGCGTTTTCTTGTCTTTTACGCCTTTTCCCCTCTTCTAGCAATTTTGTTGCCTGCTTGTATCCCACAACACATTGAAACCGCATAAATTCGTTACGAGTAACTGAATACGGGGCTGTAAGAAATTTATTTGTCATGGTTTTTACGTCAACTGTTGAGACAGCTTGATTTGTTGTCATTTCCTTAGAGCTTGAAGTTGATTTGGCTGCTTTATTCTGTATGTACCTGTTTGAGCTTTGTTCTACATTTTTGTCTGTTAATTTACTTGTTATCACGATGTCATCACTCCCTAAAATCTACTCTATCTATAAAGTAAATTTCGTAGAGCAAATAACATCTAAAATATAAAATATTATTTTTCAACCTTCACACATAAACATTCTATCGGTGCAAGAGAGTCCCCGTAGTCACTTTTCAACTGCCATATAGTAAGTACCCCACATCTCATCTTTGTATTGAAAATTCTTTTCAATATAATTTTCATCAACAAATCCAATGCTTTTATAGCAATTATGAGCTGACGGGTTAGTGTCATATACAGCTAAGGTAATTCGGGATACTTTCAGAATTTCAAAAGCATATTTAATTGCAAGCTCAAGCATCTCTTTTCCATAGCCTTTACCACGAATTTCTGGATCTACAACAATGAACCCCATATGTATGCTTTCATTTTCATAATCTGCCATTCTCATTAGAAAGTGCCCTACAGGTTTTCCTTTTTCATCAATAGCTGTTGTTATCCAGCCATTCTCATCTTTATCATAATTCTCCTTGTACTTAGCTAATTGATCCTCAGTTAGTGGATATTGAAACTTGTTTGCGCTCCACATATAGAATAGTTTTTCATCTTTAATCCAATTTATTATGTATTTTGCATCACTTTCTTTATAAGGTCTTAATCTTAACAATTTTAATCCTCCTATGAGTGCTCGTTTATCTCCTCTTAATTAGCCATCTCAACATCAGCTCAAAAACATTGTTTTTCTAATAGTTGTTTAATTGTTTTAAACAACTTCCAGCATAGCTAGTTTTATATTACTCTTTGCAAATCCATATTACAACATATTATAAATATTATAGTTATTATTTCACATAATTTGTAGTATGTAGCTGAGTAGTTATTAATTTTTAAAAGTTAAGCTGAATTTACAGGAAAATAGAGATAATAAGCCAACAATCTTATTATCTCTATTTTAATAAAAAAATAATATTAGGAAGTAAAATAATATCTACTCAATATAATAGCACAAACACAAATAAATGGTATTATTTTCCGTATTTCCCGCCACATAAAGAATAAACACTATTTATAATAATAGGAATTATTATTCTTGTTTTAACAACCATTTATTTTTCTATGATTGTCAAAAAGCAAAAAACCCTTACGATTTATCGTAAGGGTTCGTTGCTTTTGTGAGTTCTATTAATGCAAAAAAACAAGTATGAATAAAAGAGCGACATTAATTGTGATTACAGCTACAAAGAATCTCCAAATTATATTGTGAATATAAGTTATTCTTTGGTACATATATTAGAGCAAATAGTATAGCAAATCTTTATAAAATTTTAACTTTTCCATATTAATATTTACAGTCTATGCATTTTTTATACGATGACTGATACCTTAATCGGGAAAGTATATTAACTTTTAAAAGATGTTTTTGGTAATCACTTACCGTAACTAAATAATATCACACAATTTGAAGGTTGTAAATTGTAATTATCCACACTTTTATGTCGAATTTTATCCATTTTGCGCATTTAGCACCGTTTTTTATGTCGATTTATAATTATTTCTCACCCAAACTAGCTTCGTGCTCAGCAGATCATATCTCTATTTCTTCATTTATATCCATTAAAATTTTATTTTCAACTTTGAAATTTTCAGCATTACTTTTACTATATAATTCTGCTGGACTAGTGTGTATTGGAATACAATATTTTGCTGAAATAATCTTTGCACACTCGGCAGCCTCTTCTACACCCATATTGTATAACCCATCAATAGGCAAGAAAGCATAGTCAATATTTTTATGAGCCAATTCATTCATTTCAGGTATTTTTGATGTATCCCCTGCAATGTATAATGTCTTGCCCTCCACTTTTATAAGATATCCTACACACTCTTCTTTTCTATGATTTTTATTATAAGATGGTACAGCTTCTATCTGTAAATCCTTAAAATTTAGGGTCATATATTTGCCATCTTTTAAGGCATCGAAATTCTGGTATATTAAACAATCACTTTTCTTTTTTGGCATATCAACTTGGTTGTGATCATCATGTTGATGCGTTACTAATATTATGTCAGCTGGTATCTCATAGCCATCACCCATGAATGGGTCAACATATGCAACTGTTCCTTCTTTAGTAATTATTCTTAAACTTGCACGTCCTTGAAATAGAATTTTCATATCTAACTCCTCCTGTAATAAATTAAGTTTATTTATATTATAAAAATTCTCACCGTAAATCAAAGAATTGTACTGTCTAGCTTGTCCTTTTACGTTTCCAGCTCAAACTTATCAATGGTTTGTTGCCAAAATTAATTGTTTAAATAGTAATGGTTCATTCAAATAATTTTTAGTCCAACTTCCCATTGATAAGTCTAACATACATTTTTCAACTAGAAAAGTTGAGTTACTATCTTTTGAAAATTTTCAATAACCTTAAATAATGGTTTGCTTCTCTTAAAGTGTGATCTGCTAATAATGGAATTATTACAGACTTAATCTTACATTCTAGTATACCCTTTGTACCTGCCGCTTTAAAATCTCGAATTTCTTTTGTAGCCTTTAGACTATCATTTGTAACATTATTGCTTTGCAACGCACTGTCCATTGCTTGTTTTGCCTCATTTGCCAATTGATCAAACTCATTCCCAAAATTATTAGCAGCATTGAACAACTCATCTTCTGATGGATCAAGTAATCCACGAATAAATTTAGAATGTTCAGCCATAATTGTGTTCCAGAAAAATTCTTGTTCATATACCGTTATTTCTTCATCAATTTCTTTTTTGCTTTGAAGTATCTGTAGCATATGCAAATACAATTTTGCTTCACGCATAATATGATCAATTAACAATGGATAATTTATAGTAAACATTTTGCAAGATAAAACATTTGCTAAAATATTAGCTTTGAACGCTATTAATCCAGTTAATAACCTTATTGCCTTTTGGTTTATCAAAAATACCTTTTGTTCAAGCATAGGATTAGTTTCAATTATAACCTTACCCATTAGCCCAGCTTCTGCCTTTGTAAGCTTTGTTTGAATGTCTACTCCTGTAAAATATGCTGATGCCATCTCAGCGCTCAGTGTATATTGTGTAGTTACCTCTCCTGATTGCAGAACAGAAGGGCTGACAACTCCATTAGATAGCAAAATTACTTCTGCTAAAAGAGCATCAAATTCCATTCTAAACATATCTGCCTGACGAGAAAAACTACTATCCCTTGGTGTAAAACTAACTTCAAGAAAAAATGAGTGTTCCTTCATAATTCTAGCAAAAAAAAGATGTATTTCTAGTGATTGCCTTATAAATTCTGCACTTGATAACATACGTAAAACCTCCTATAAAAAATTACTCCGTATATTATCAATTTATTAACACATTATGTAAAGTGTTACACGCGCAAAAACCCTTTCTTAATTGAATCCTCAATAATTTCCTTAGCGTAATCCCAAAGCTCAGGAGCATTTTCTTCTAGAAACCTGTTACGGTTAAGTACCTTTTCACTTGTGACCTCTGGATTTTGCCAAGTGTAACCTTCTGTATTATAGTTTAACAAAAGAGGCTGTAGCCTGTCCAGACATGATGCAAATTTTGCTTCAGGCGTTTTCCGCTCTTCAAACTCTCTCCACAGGTTAAAAATTTCTCTTGCCTGATCTTCCGGTAGTATATTAAACAATCTATCTGCTGCCTTTTGCTCCCTAATAGCTTTATCCTCATTAGCTTTCTCATCATAGCAAAATGTATCTCCAGCATCAATTTCAACTAGGTCATGAACTATTGCCAGCTTAATAACCTTTAGAATGTCAATGTTTTTGTCCGAAGAATATTCAGATAAAAGCATTGCCATTATGGCTAAATGCCATGAATGCTCTGCATCATTCTCATTCCTGATTGTTCCTATTACAATATTCTGGCGAAACACTTTTTTTAGTTTATCTATCTCTATAATAAATTGAATTTGTTTCATTAGTCTATCATTTTTCATATTTAATCTTTTAGTTAGGGTGTATTATAAGCAGTATTATAAGCAGTACCCTTATCACTAAACTTCCTTTCTATATAATCTAAATTTTACTCAAGAATACTTACGTATTCTATCCTTTATATTATTTTATAAAATATGCAATAAATCATTCTCTAAGTTCAATATATGTCCTTTAATTAAATTCATTGTATCACTCAATATTTCATCCCTCTTCATATGCTAACGACCTATGTATGGCTGCGTTGCCAATCATCCCTCACAAGCCCATAAATAGCAATATCACAGATTCCAGTGTTATTTTTGGATGCTTGTCGATGCACTCCTTCCTTAATCAAGCCACATTTCGCCATTACTCTGCCAGAATTAGGATTATTTATATCATGGTGTGATTCAATACGATTAACCTGTACTTCTTCAAAAAAGAAAGGAATCAAAGCGCTAAATGCCTCTGAAGTAATTCCTTGCTTCCAGAACTTTTTACCGATACAATATCCAACCTCAACTGTATCAATATCTTCTTTAATATTTACTACGCTAATGCTTCCAATTGCTTCACCAGACTCTTTTAATTCGATGCCCCACTGATAATTCTTTAGTGAATCATACTCCTTTAACCACATACTAATAATCTTTTCTGAATCTTCCACACTCTTATGCGCAGGCCAGGTGAGATATTTTGTGACCTCATTATCACTTCCCCAGTTTTTGAACATATCCTTTGCATCTTCTATTTTAAATTTACGTAATATTAACTTCCCTGTTTCTATTGTCTTTGTTCCTAAATGATTCATGGTTATCCTCCTTACTCTTCTGGCTTCCAGCTTTCAATAATTAGTCACAGCAAATACTCTTGATTTGCTTTCCTCAAATAGTTTTTTCGTATGACATAACAACTTCTGAATAAAGTAGCTACTTACCTAAAAAATACCGATAAAAACAGTTATATCTATTATATCCCAAAATATTCCTATAGACATAATAATTTTTTATTACAATAGCAAAAACTTAATTAATAATATTCCTGCTGCCTTTCATACAAATTATGCCTTCCTTCTTTGCCATTCTGTTTAATGCTACTAGTATATTGCAATACATTCATTGCTATCTGTGCATTTCTAAGGCTCAATCCAGTTGATTTTTTAAAGTCTTTTGATGTGAAATTGTTAGGTATATTTTCTGGTACCAAATTTTTATAATCGCACAATTTATCTATGTAAATTTCATCAATCAATTCAACAGGAATCCGTTCATAACGAGATGAACCCTTCTTCTTATCCTCACTCCAGCCATCAAGATTGCGGTATTCTATCGTGTCCACCATTACAATACAGAGTCTAAAGTTTTCATGTGTTAGAAAAGGCTTAATTTTATATAGTTCCGGAAAAACTTCATATGGTGAACCTTTTTTAGGACTTTTACGTTTATTGGTAACTTCCCCTGTAGTGCTATCAATCCAAACAATCCATTTAGTGCTTGGTATTGGGTAAACAACTGTTACTGTTGTCACTTCTAAGAAGCTTTCAAGCTTTCTTCTCAGCTTATTGAAGTTGCCTGTTTGAATTTCAATAATACCATTTTCACCAACTATGTCTGCAACAAAACCACCAATTCTAACTTCATGGTTATCAGTATACGGCTCAAAATAATGCTTTAAAACAGCATGCATCGTCTTTTCACTAAGCGTTCCTATTCCACTTTTTTCTCTTTTAGTATTAATAATCTTTTCACAAGCTTCTATAAATCTTTGTTTATCCATAGTCATAATTAAAATCCTATTTCTATAATTTTTAAACTAACTCATACTCTTTAAAATTGGTAAAAACATTATAACAGCTAACCCAAATATTATTAAAAGAAACGCACACAGCTTCCATGCATTCCTTGCTCCCCAGTCTTTATTGAAGATCTTTCCTATTATAAGTCCTGCTATCAGAAAACCTATTGATAGGAGAACTGAATTATGAAAGCCCGAATGGTCTCCATTAGTCCACACCGGTATTCCAAAAGCCTTCAATATCACATCGCCAAGGCAGAATGTTCTTGCTATTTTAATTGATGATAATAATGCAAGAATAAAAAACACAATAGAAAGTGAACCATATCCCGTTTTCTTAATCATATTACATCTCCTTATATATGTCTAACTTCTAGTAAAAAATCACAAAAGTAATTTATTCCAATCGCATCTCCTGTTTAACGTTCAACTACTAGTAATCAAAATCGACTTTGATAATTTGTACATCGCCTATAAAATCAACATTTTTTATATTGAAAATGTTTTTTGTAGGTGCAACCAATACAGCACCGTAAAAGGTAACTTCATTTTTTGCCAGATATTCATTTATCCTTTTTATCTCTTTAGTCAGTGCAATATCATCGAGAACTACTGAGTATTCTTCGAAAAGCTTCATTTCCTTTTTAAAATTCTCTGAAGACTGCCTGCATCTTTTATCATCCTCAATACCTTCACTTTTCCATGAATAACTTCCAGTATGCTTCTTCATTGAAACTGGTTGTCTATTGAAAAATGTCAGTGGAAATCCCCACAAATCACCGCTTATAGGATTTCTGTATGACTTATTCATGTTTTCTTCTATGTCAATACCTGTATCCACTGCCACCCAAGATTTGTAAGCACTTGTAGACGAAAGCCCCAATTTCTTTACAAGTGTGTCCATTTCCAAAGCATTTATGGGGCGGTTAAAAGATAGTGAAAACTGAGTTATTGTGCCATCAGCAAAGGATGACAGCTTTGATTTTATTTCATCGTTTATGCCACCTTTTACCATGCTTTTTTCTTTCGAATAGTACTGTTGAGACGGAAGTAGATATCTGTCCCCACTTTTGTGTACATCTACCAGTTTTATATCAGCCTCACCTACATACATAGGGATTGCTGCATCAATGTACCCTGCATAGTTATCATCATGTACCAAATTACTTTTTAAGTCTATTTTAATTTTATGATTCCATGGTCCAGAGTTAGAATTAGAAGAGCCTGTTATATATTCAGGCATAGTAAAAGCCACAAGATCAGTTAAGGCAACGCGTGACTTATCAACCTTCATGTGTATTTGGTTTGACAAAAGTAATGGGAAAATTAAGCTTGTCAGGAAATACCAAACACAAAGAATTATAGTTCCATATTTTAAAGTCTTTCCAATAATTTTTAAGGTTAGAGCATACTCATACTTGCTAAAGTCATAACTGTCATTGTTGCTTTTTGGGGTCATAAGGTTTTTTTCATATTCCGAGTATTCACTTCTGCAATTCTCACAGCTTTCCAGATGTTTGTCTATTTCAGACATTTGGTCATATGCGAGCTTTTGTTCAAAGAAATCCTCTTTTAACTTTATTACATCATCACAATTTATACTATCCTTCATACTTATTGTACTCCTCTCTGAAATGTTTCCTTGCACGGTGTAGAACAACTTTGGCGTTGGACTCACTATATCCTAGTATGGACGCAATTTCTTTAGTTGTGAAACCATAATGATCTTTTAGTAGAATCACTGTCCTATAACTTATAGGCAATTCACTGATAATCTTATGAACTATTATGCTGTCCTCGTATGAGTTTGCATATGATCCAATTCCCCTACTTAGGTAGTTTATCTCTGCGAGCACCTCGAAACTAACTGCACACGTCTCATTTTTCTGTTTACGATAGTGATCTACGAAAGTATTATGAGCAGTCTTCATAAGCCATTGCCTGTTAATCTGAACATGCTCAAACCTTTTTATATACAAAAAAGTCTTATAAAAAGTTTCCTGTAGTATGTCCTCTGCAGTATGAATATTGCCGCACATATTCAACGTGTAGTATTTTATAAATGAAATATTTTCTCTGTATAACCGTTCAAAAGCGTCCAAACCTAACCTCTTTCAATTTTGGTTTTTGTAAAGCCAAGTGTTACTTATACTTGTTTGCATTAAAACGGTTAGTAAACGTTTTAACATATTATTTCTTATGCAAATTTGTATTACATATAATATAACGTATAAAAAGCAAAAAAGGTTACATTTAATGGTATTATTTAAGATAATATTTTTAGAATTCATATATATATGGTTTGTATACCACTTTACTTAAAATTTGTAATTAAAAAAGAACTAGATAGGCTCAGTTCATTAATCGGCCAATCTAGTTCTTTTTAATAAAGTTTAAGTTGTAACAACTTTTGCACCTCTATTAGGTAATCAAAAGCATCCATAACTTAGCAAAGTCTATCGAATCAATGCTTCCGTCCTGGTTTAAGTCTGCATTTTTTGTGTTGATTTCAGCAGGCATATCCAATAAATACATTTTCAACAATGCATAGTCAATTGAATCAACAGCACCGTCATCATTAACATCACCAGGCTTAATTGTTGAAATAAGTGCTTTAACTGTAACACTTGATACATCTGATGAAATCGTCTTAATCTCATCATAATAAATGACAGAATCCAATTTATAAGTATTTGCATTTTCACCCTCTGGCAATATTGAATTACACCATAAGCCAAAGCTGTCAATTGAAGTTGGGTCAAATACAGCTGTCTTGTCATCTCTTCCTACAAAGCATGAGAATGGAATAGTTACTATGGCAGACCCTGTTGTGTTCAAATATTCAGCATACTCATTGAGATACACTTCAAATACATTTCCTGCAGATGTAAGCTGAACAATAACCTTCTGCTTTTTACCGTCTGGCTTTGTCCATAATTGTACAGCGTTCTTACTTGACCAATCTGCACCATCCATTTCCTTAGTAATACCTACATTTCCATTTGAGGATACTAATGAATAATTAAATGCTAGTCCATAGTTACCGTCATATTTATTACTATCTGTTAATATTGGCGTAATTGCACAGCCTGTAGCTATTCCTATACTCCATCTGGAACTTAATGCATCATTATCCCCATAATAATACTCGAAGGAATCAACTACAGTTGGATCAATTGTAGTGAATTTAGCAATAAGTGTTTCATCCTTTGTTACGCAGAAACGATATTCACTATCTGAAGATATTAATTCGTCGTTTACATACCAGCCAGAGAATTTATATCCCTCGTAAGCAGTTGCTGTTACTTTAGCGTATCCTCCCAATTGACGGATTCCTTGTCCTGTAACCATTCCGTATTTGTCGTTATTAGCAGAAACATAGACCATATAATAAGCATCTGCTGCATCTGAACCTTTTAATTCTACATCTGGTGCAATCTCCTCATTACTTGTTGACTTCAAAGAATATTCAACAGATGAACCACTTCCTTGAACATTCTCAAAATCAATACCACTAAAGGCTGGAATTTCGCCCATTAAAACATCATCTTTTTTAATATCTACATCAAAGTAATTAATTATTCTCGTAACATCTCCAACACTAGAATTATATTCATTTACTGAATAAGTTACTTTGCCATTGTCTGTAGCAATGATTTCTATTTTGTAGTCAGCATCTGCTGGTAGGTAAACGATTTTTTCTCCATCCTCATTTATTGATGAAATAATACTACTTCCGTCTATATTCTGAGGTTCATCAGATTTAATTGCTGCTACTAAAACACCTAACTCATTGTATACATTAACGTCTACTGGGCAATTGATCTTTATCTTTCTATATGAACCATCTGTAAATACGGGTTCTGCAAATGGAGTGTAATTATTATCCATTGACATCATCCATGAAAGATAAAGACTTGGGAAGTGTGCAGCACCAAATATTTTTAAGTTGTCAATTGTTGTAAATATTTCCTTTTGGTGAGTTACTCCGTATTCTAATAAAGGGGACAATATATTTTGGAGTGATTCGCCTATTGTCATAATATCATATTCCTCTAACCCTGCTTCTAATTGGCTTTGTATTATATAAGTTCTAATTAACATATCGTATTCCGATATGTTGTTTTTAAATTTATAAAGTATTAATGGCAAATTTGTTTTTATTTTTGTAATAAATATGTCTAAGAAGTTATTAAAATTATCATCATACTTTACATTAAATAATTCACAAACACCAGATTGATAATTATCAACATAGTTAGAACGAGTTTTAATTACTTCTTTACTAATGTCATTTATTAAAGAATCTAAGAATACTGATTGAGGTGTTTTATCTTTTTTATCATCGATAATCTTAAATTTGTAAATTGGCTGTGTATATAATGGTGACATACGAACTCTATCAAGTTTTTTCATACTAAAACTATCAAGAATATATCTATCTTTATTGCCTTCAACAATATATATATTTGTACTATCCATTTTATTAAATATATTTTTCATATTATCCTCTAAATCAGAATAACCATCTTTAAGTAAACAACTAGGTAAATAATAGTCATTACCGTAACGACAAAATCCCATAGCTGTTGGTGCAACCTTCGGAACTGGATCACTTGGATTAATAATATTATAAATGTTATTATATTTGTATTTATTCTGTATCTCAGATAACAATGCACCAGCAGGGGTTCCAAAGGTATATGCGTACAAATCTGAAGGCTTTAATGTTACTGCTTTTCCAAGAAATGTTCCATCATCTATTGCACCTGCAACTAAATTTGCTGTCGCAGCTGCACGACTGTAACCTGTTATCCAAATTTTTATGTCACCTGAAATTTTCTTTTGCCTTATATATTCTCTTAAGAAAGCTAATACATTATCCTTTGCTTCTGAAAATCCATCATGCTGTCCTAAATCTCCTATTTTAAAATTACCAGACCATTCACGCTCATAGCCAGCGCCCCTAACAGCAACAGCTATTAGGGTATATTCTTTACCATTACACCTAACTTTTTTATAGGCTGCTAAAGCCCCTATAGTATCTATTGTAGGTTTAATTTTAAAATAAGCATTTGTTTCAAATTCATCAAATTCTAATTTTTTTAGCAAAGTTTTTGCATTATTGCTTTTAAAATAATATGGATAACAATTACTTCCAAAAGCAGACATAGCAAAGCATATTGACATGGTGCCCAGGTTATGGTTGTATTTTGAAGAATCTGTTGAAAAATAACTATCATTATAATAGAAGTCTGCTTCATAATCTCTTTCCTCACCCGAAGCATAATTGAATTTTCCTGAAATTAGTTTATCACTTTCGTGGATATCTTCAATGTTGCTTTCCTTAGTAAAGCTTTCTGCATTATCAGCGCTTACAGTTACTTGGTAGCAGAGTTTTGTAATATCAAATTGATTCTTTAGTTTAATATTAATAATCCAGATTGCATCACATTCATCAAATGTTCCTAAATCTTCTTTACTACCAAATAGAATTTCTACATCCTCAGCATTTTCCTGAGAAAGTATTTTAAGCTCTGCTTTTCCATTTATCGCAATACCTCCATAATTGTAAATATTAGCTTTTATAGTATATTGCTTTTCATTCCATTCACTACTAGGTAGTTTGTTTTCATGATAAGATAATGCAATACCCAATTTAGCACCACCAACATTAATTGATCCATTTGCTGATTTACTTCTTACATTATCACCGCTTACTTTAACAACATAATTGAGAGATGCAGAGTCGCTAGATACAGAGTTAAAATCAGATTTGATTTTAACTCTCCAGATTACTTGCTTTTCTAAACCAGCTGTAAAGTCTCCTAATTTTTGTTCATTGGATTCTAATAGTTGAATATCTTTAATTCCATCAGTTCCTGTCCATGATAATTCTGCTTTAACATTTTGAGCATTATCTCTCAAATTACTAATATTTGCAATAACATCACAGAAATAGTAATCATCTTGTATTTCTTTATAGCTTGTTTCTGTAGTTACATTAAGCAAAGCCTTTGGTGCTTCAATTGTTCCAAATGTTGTATTAATAGTAGCATTTCCACCTGTTTTTCTTATATCTAATTCCTTTAAGTCAAGTTTTCCTGTAAAAGAAGGAATTAACCATATTTCAAATTCCATCTTTTCTCCTGCTTTGATTATTTCAATTGTCTTTGAAGATGTAGTGCCCGGTGCAAGGGTATAGGTTTCTCCTTCCTTCACTTCAAAGCCAACATTATAGAGTTCTTCATCAGATACATTCTCAAGTTCAACCTTTGCTAGGTAAAGCTCACCTTCAAACGCAATATCTTCCGCATTTATATGCATTTCAAGAGCATCATCGCCCCATACCTTCTCATTGACTGTGTAATTTCCGGTTATCGGTTCTCCAAAAGGCTGTAATATTCCATTAAACTCAGCCTTAAGCTCATAATCTCCTTTCTTGTCTCCTCTCAAAATCCACTTAATTTCCTTAGTCTCTCCTGGTTCTATGTCGCCTATCTTTACTAATGTACTTCTAGAATAGTCAGAAGGTATAAACGTCAATCCATCTGGTGCATTCAGCTCTGCTGTTGAGTTTGTAACAGCAAATGCAGACCCTGCCTCAGACATATTTTCAAGAACTAAACTAACATCAAAGAATTCTTTAAGCCAACTTGTCTTTGTAGGTATTACAAGGTAATAAATAGTTGGTGGTACTTCTGGATGCTGAGGACTAGCTACTGCTTGTGGATAACATATCCTACCGCCGCTACCTATTGCAAATTCACCACCACCTCCTCCTATTCCAAATCCTCCATCACTACTACTGCAGCTGAGAATTTCACCTGCACTATTAACAAGCATAGTATACGGTCTAAAGCCTAAAACTACGTTGCACTCATATACCCATTGGTTTTCAGCTGCATTAACATCAATACCTGCATTAACAATCTCGTCAAGTGTCATTCTCTCTACATTCAGCGTACCTTTAATAAATTCACTTTCTTTTATTGATAGTGTAGTTTTTACAGTAGTACCTTTCTGAAGCAAAGCTTTTCCTTCTACTGAACTGTAGTTATTTTTATAAGCAAATAGTTTATAGCTTCCTTCTGCCCCAGCAAATTTAACAAGTCCTAGGCTGTTTGAATTAAACTCCTTAACTGTACCATCTGTGAACTGAACTAATACTTTAGCATCTGCTACTGGAGATCCATTAGACTCATCAGCTACTTTTATTTCAAGACCACATGCTTTATCATCAGATACTACATTAATATTTGTTGTGCTAGTTGCTTTATTTCCTGCAGGGTCATACGCAGTAAGAGTTACAATATATGTTCCTTCCTTTTCATAGGTATGTGCAGTTCTTGCTACTGTAGCGGTATATCCATCACCGAAATCCCACTCATAGCTTGCTATACGGTTATTATCATGAGAACCTCGTCCATCAAACTCAACCTCCATACCTAATATAACAGTCTGCTCATCACCTGCTACAGCTACTGGTAGAACCAAGTCACTACCTGTAGTATCAGCTTGTACTTCATTGCTCCAGCTATAGTTGCCTCTGTTATCTAAAGCTTTAACCATATAATAATAGGTTTCTTTATCTTTTACTTCATTATCAGTGTAGAATTTATCTCTTGTTTGACTTAAGCAAATATAATCACTAATACTATTTGGAACTATACTACGATATATTAGGAAACCCGCAAGATCACTTTCTTCTCCACAGGTCCATGAAAGGTCTACTTTGAAATCTCCTGGAACTGCTGTAACTTGCGGTTGCGCAGGAGCTTCAACATTAAGCTTGTAATTTATCTCTTTTGCATCGCTTTTATTACCTGCTTCATCTACTGCTAGAGCTTGGACAATATAGTTTCCATCTGATAAGCCTGCTGTATTCCAAGTAAATCTAACAATTTCACTGTATCTTCCTACATTGCTTACACCTATTAGCTTCCAATCATCGGCTGAATCTCCATCTGCTCTATATTTTAGAGTAACCTTATCTACCTTGAAATTATCCTGTACCAATATGCCTATGGTTGGGTTAGCAGGAAGTATTGAATCTAGCGCTGGTGATAGGGTTATTATCTTCGGTTTTTCTGTATCCGCTAACATATCCAAAAGAGTACAGGACACTGGCTCTGTAGCAACACTTTCATTACCTGCCATATCAACAGCTGTAACCTTATAATAGTATTTTGTATTAGTGACTACGGTATTATCCATGTAACCTAATGCAGACACCTTACAAATTAGTGCATATGTTCCATTTTCAATAGTGCTTCGATACACGTTATAATATCTCAAGTCACTTTCGCTGCCTCTATCCCATTCTAGTTTATTGTATATATAACTAGGAGTAGCTTTAATATTCTCAGGTTGTTTTGGTGAAGTATGATCAATTATATATTGTACAGAAGCCGAATCATTGGTTGTATTTCCAAACTTATCAGCAGCTATACCTCTTATATAATAGGTTCCTTCCTCCATTTCTGAAATATCAAATGAATATTTAAATGTAGCTTGTTCAGGTGAATCTTCTGCCTGCAGGGTTACGATATCGTTCCAAACCTTCATATCAGAAGAAATCTGGAAAGTGAATGACTGTACTGCAACATTATCTTGTACATTTGCACTAAGCCCAATTTTGTTATTGTAATATCCAGGTGCGGGGCCAATATTAGTGATTACAGGAGCTACCAAGTCTGATAGCGTAACTACTTTTATTTCATCTGATGGTGTTCCTCTATTACCTAGCTCATCATATGCAACAACTCTGAACCAATATGTTGATTCACAGCTTAAATCTTTAACATGCAATCCTAAAGTATCACTTACTTTTCCTACACTCTTAAACTCACCATTAGCTGTATCCTTACGTTCAACTTGGAAATATGCAAAATCTTTATCATCTACATCATCCCATCTTAGTATTACACTATTTGAATACTCAGTCTTAGTAAGTCCATTAATCTTTGATGGTCCTGTTCTGTCTATTATATACTTACGTTCAGGAGTGCCATCACTCTCATTTCCTGCTTTGTCAATAGCAATAGCTCTTGACAATACCTCACCATTAATTTCAGGTGTATTCCATATAATCTCTGCCATACCTGTTGTTTTTGTAGAAGCAATATCAACCCATGTTTGTCCTTTATCTATAGAATATTGTATTTTTATAGTTGAAACTGAAACATTGTCTTTAGCTTTAACTGCTATTGTTGTACTTGTTCCAATTACTTTTCCACTTGCTGGACTTATTGAAATCACAGTAGGTACTATATTGTCTTCTACAACTGTTACAGCGATAACATTTGAGAATAAGCTTTCTTGTCTAAATTTATCTATCGCTGTTACTTTATAATAGTAAGTGTTACCTAATATAACTGATTTATCGTTAAAGGCATTTAGTTCTCGTTTGTTAGTTTCACCTACAGGAATAAATCTTTCGTTTTCACTCTCTGCACGATAAATCCTATAGCCTGCAGCATCTGACTCAGTAGAATAATCCCATGCCAATTGTACATCACCGTTCATAGATTCAGCATTTAAATTCTTAGGTGCTGATGGAGCATCCTTATCAACCTCATAAGTTACGGTTTTGGTATCTATAGATTCTGCGGCATCATATACAGTGTAACGAATCTTATAGTCTCCAGTATTCATTGGAACTAAATCCCATAAGCAAGTGAAATACTGTATTGATGAATCGTCTACTATTGGACCACTCTTAAGACCAGTTATTGTTGTCCAGCTAGTATCATCAATTGAATATTCAAATTTAGCCTTTGTACCTGTTCTTACACCACTCGTACTGAAGTAAACTCTTAGCTCCTGACTAACTGCTCCTCCAATAACATCTAAATCCAAAGGAGTTACTTTTAATATTTCAGGCTTTAATGGAACTGCATTAAAAGGAGTGCTTGCTTTGGATATATTTTCTGAAGCATCAACAGCTCTTATTGTATACGAATATGCTGTACCAGCTGTTAATCCAGTATCAGTAAATGAGTTTGTAGTTGATACACCAATATTTACTTCATCTCTATATATTTCATATTTTGATACTCCTGTGTTATCTGTAGAAGCAGTCCATTCAATTGTTATTGTTGAACCTGTTCTTGCGGATATTTTTAGGTCTGAAGGTGCTGATGGTGCTTCTGTGTCTAGAGTAGTTGTTGCCTCTACGCTTTCACTTATTTCGGACATATTCTTTGAAGCATCAAATGCTTTTACAGCATAAGTATAAGTTTCATTTAACTGCAGTCCAGTATTTGTATAAGTGTTATCGGGGACAGTATCTATTTTTTCACCGTTACGATATATTTCGTAACCATCAACCGACAAATTGTCTGTTGATTTTGTCCAACTAATGGTTATTACATCTGCACCTCTGGATATAAGCTCCAAGTTTTCAGGCTTTGACGGAGCAATTCTATCAAGTAAAACTGCTTTACTTTCTTCTGACTCATTTCCTGAAGTATCAATGGCTCTTACTGTATATACATATGTTGCATCCTTATCTAAATCACTATCAGTAAAAGTAGTCATATTAGTAGGTAGACCTAATTTGCTTCCATTACGATACACCTGATATCCTGCTACTTTTACATCATCTGTAACAGCTGTCCACGCAAGCATAACACTTGTAGCAGAGTATGATAATATATTTACATTTAGTGGTGTAGTAGGTGGATTGATATCTGCATCAGTTTTAACTTTAATGTCCTCACTAGGCTCTGAAACATTTCCAGCAGCATCAATTGCTCTTATCGTATAAATATATTCTGTTTCAGGCAACAACGCTGTATCATTAAAACTTGTATCTGTAGTTGTTCCTACTCTACTATTACCCCTATAAATTTGGTATGAGGTTACTCCAACATTGTCTTGAGATTCAGTCCAGCTTAAGTTAATCTTTGAAGCAGTTTTTGAAAGAACTTCTATATCTTTAACTATAGTTGGAGAAGTATTATCACAAAATACAACATTACTTTCTAGGGATACGTTTCCAAATAAATCATAAGCTTGTACTGAATAATTATTGCTAGTCGTTAAATCAGTAAATGCACATGTAAATGTGATATTGTCTGTAGTTCCAATTTTTTCACCATCTTTTAAAACATAATATCCTTTGACCCCAGTATTATCAGTAGACTTTTTCCAAGTTAAGGAAATGGATGCAGCTGTTTTTTCAGTAATTTTTAACTCTGTAGGGGCTGTTGGTGCTATTGTATCGGTATCAGTTGTTACAGATACTTCGTTGCTAGCTTCGGATATATTTCCTGCAGAATCATACGCCTTAACAATATATTTATAGGTCTTTCCTGATTCTAAATAAGTATCTGTATATTTCATCTCAGAGTTATAATAACTCTTTACTATTTCAATATCATCTCTATATATCTTGTATCCTGAAACAGCAATATTATCTGTTGACTCTGTCCACCCAAGTGTAACAGTGCTGATTGTTTTTGATATAGCCGATAATTCTGTTGGTGCACTTGGCTTTTCAGTATCAGATGACAAGATGACCTTAACTGAGTATGCGCTTATGTCTTCAGAATTAATTCTAATATAATAGGTTTTAGATGCCGACAAGTTCCTTTTCAGATCCACACTATAATAGGTATTATTGCTAATAAGTACTGTACCCTTATCATCATATAAATATATATTTTTGTAGTGTTTGGAATTTGAACTGCAGGTAATGGTATAATTGCCTTCTACTGGTGCTACAAAACTCAAGTAGTCATTATCGTATTGATAGTTTATATTACCTAGGATGTCATTTCCTAGCTGAATAGCTGTAGCTGTCTCAATTGTATTTCCATAATCATCTGATACAGTAAGAGGTACGCTTTCTAAAGATATATTACCAGTTGAGTCATAAGCCCTAATAGTATAAACATATGTCATACCAAGCTTTAATCCTTTGTCTGTATAATATGTGGCATTTGTAGTACCTACTTTAATACCGTCACGATATACCTCGTAGCCTTGTACGAATACATCATCTGTTGCTGTATCCCATCCAACAGTAAACATACCATCTTTTATGTATAGATTTTTAGGTGATGACGGTGCGGTAGTATCCTTATATGTAGTCTCTTTTAAATTCTCAGACTGTAATGAATAATTAAATCCAGTGTCAAAGGCATTTATTGAATATGTGTAGTATGTATCAGGCTCTAATTTTTTATCTGTATAGCTTGTATTTGTCGCATCTATTGTTCCTATCTTTAGGCTATCTCTATAAATCTCATACCCCTTAACAGCAACATTATCTGTAGACGCTGTCCATGACAAAGTAATACTAGTTAGTGTCTTTGCAATTACAGACAAGTCTGTTGGTGTAGTAGGCATTTGCATATCGTTTATAACTGGGCTACTGGCTTCTGATATATTGCCTGTAGCATCAAAAGCTTTAACTGTGTAAGTATATGTCTTTCCAAACGTAAGATTGGTGTCTTTATATTCTGTTTGTGTTACCGTAGAAATTTTTTCACCATCCCGGTACACATTATATCCTGCTACTCCTGAGCCATCATATGAATTTGTCCATGTGAGTGATACGGTTGTATCTGTTGACCTTGATGCTAGGTTAGTTGGTGCTGATGGTGCAATTAAGTCTAGTGAACTAACAGGTATATTTCTATTTGTAGTTGTTCCATCTCCGAGCTGTCCAGCGTAATTATAACCCCATGCCCATACGCTTCCATCACTTTTTAATGCCAAACAATGGTTATACCCAGCTTCTATTGCAATTACATTACTCATGTCCTTTACTTTTACAGGTTTATAATTTGTAACGAAAGTCCCATCTCCAAGTTGACCGATTTCATTATATCCCCATGCCCATATTGTTCCATCACTTTTTTGTACCACATTATGAAAACCTCCAGCTGATATTGCACTTACACCACTTAGTTCAGCTACTTGTACAGGTAACTTTCTTTCTGGAACTTCTATAAGGTCCATTTCATTATCTGACCACACCCATTTCGTTTCATATCCAAGCTGGCCGTATTCATTATTTCCCCATGCCCATACTGTTCCATCGCTTTTTAGTGCTATACTATGTCTTCCACCCGCTGATATTGCACTGACATCACTTAGTTTATTTACTTGTACTGGTAAATATTTATTTAAATAAGTTCCATCTCCAAGTTGCTTATATCCATTATATCCCCATGTCCATACTGTTCCATCATTTTTTAGTGCTAAGCTATGACTATCTCCTGCTGATATTGCACTTACACCACTTAGTTCCATTACTTGTACTGGTAAATATCTATTAGTAGATGTTCCATCTCCAAGCTGCCCACTGTAATTAAATCCCCATGACCATACTGTTCCATCACTTTTTAATGCTAAACTGTAATTAGCTCCTGCTGATATTGCACTTACGCCACTTAGTTCCATTACTTGTACAGGTAAAAATCTATCAGTAGATGTTCCATCTCCAAGCTGTCCACAGCTATTATCCCCCCATGCCCATACTGTTCCATCGTTTCTTAAAGCCATGCTATGTTGAATACCAGCAGCTACAGCCACTACACCATTAATCTTCGCGGAAGTAGCTTTAGTGGTGTTAGTTCCATCTCCAAGCTGACCATAGTCATTACAGCCCCACGCCAATACCGTTCCATCCTTTTGAATATATAAAGTATGTGTAAGTCCTCCTGCTAAAGGAATAGATTTTAATGCATCAGTAGTTACACTCACTGAATTACTTTCCTCTGATTTATTGTTAGATTTATCATAGGCTTTAACCATATATGTATGAGTTGCATTATGTGGTACTGCTGAATCAGTATATTTTATATCTTTTGAATTTCCAACTACAACTCCATCTCTGTATATCTCATATCCATCCACCCATACATTGTCGTTAGGAGCTTCCCAATCTAGTGAAACTGTTGTAGCTGTATTAGATAATATCTTTAGGTTTATAGGAGCTGAAGGTGCTTCTGTGTCATTTAACACAATGCTCTCTTCTTCTGACATATTTCCAGAACTATCTACAGCTTTTATCTTATACACGTATATTTTATCTAATTCTATATCATTATCTATATAAGTAGTGTCTGTTACTGTAGCTAACTTAACATCATCCCGATATATCTCATACCCTGCTATGAAACCTTCATCTGTTGAAGCTGTCCAAGTTAGTACCACACTATTTTCTTTTATTTCAATTGATAGATTTGTTGGTATTGTTGGTGCAATAATGTCTTTTGAAATGATAGGTATGCATCTCCTTATTCGGGTTCCATCTCCAAGCTGTCCACTGTTATTATAGCCCCATGCCCATACTGTTTCATCGCTTTTTAGGGCTAAACTGTGTTCAGATCCTGCTGCTATTGCAATCGCATCACTTAAATTGTTTATTTGCATTGGCAATTGTCTGCTAGTAGTTGTTCCATCTCCAAGCTGTCCATAGGTATTATTACCCCATGTCCATATTGTCCCATTACTTTTTAGTGCTACAGTATAGTATCCCCCTGCTGCTATATTAGTTACATCAATCAAGTCTTTAACTACGAATTGTTCATATCCCCATGCACATATTATTCCATCACTTTTTAGTGCTACACTATGGAAGTTTCCTGCTGCTATAGCAATAGCATTATTTAAGTCTTTAACCTGCACTGGTATATTTTGATTTGCAGTTGTATCAATTCCTATCTGTCCATTGCCATTATAGCCCCATGCCCAGACTGTTCCATCACTTTTTAAGGCTAAATTGTGACTATATCCAGCTGATATTTCAATGACATCATTTAGTTCCAATACTTGTACAGGCACAAAGCTAGTAGTGTATGTTCCATTACCAAGTTGTCCATTACCATTATTCCCCCATGTCCATACGGTTCCATCACTTTTTAAGGCAACACTATGAGATCCCTTTGTAGCTATTGAAACTACATCATATAATCCATTCACCTGTACTGGTAAAAGTTTATTTGAAGTAGTACCATCTCCAAGTTGACAGTATCCATTATAACCCCATGCCCATACTGTTCCATCGTTTTTTAAAGCCAAGCTATGACTTTGACCTGCTGCTACTGCTATTACATCTTGTATTCCTTTTACTGGAACAGGAACAAATTTATTTATCGTTGTTCCATTTCCAAGCTGCCCACTGTAATTATAACCCCATGCCCATACTGTTCTATCCTTCTGAACTTGTAAACTATGGTTATCTCCTGCCGCCAAAGGAATAGATTTTATTGTATCAGTGGTTACACTCTGCGTGTTACTCTCTTTTGATGTATTATTAGATTTATCATAGGCTTTCACCATATATATATAGGTTGAATTATGAGGTAATTTAATATCAGTATATCTAGTATCTGTTGAATTTCCAACTTTAACTCCATCTCTGTATATCTCATATCCTTCTACCCAAACATTATCATTAGAAGCTTCCCACTCCAGAGAAACTGTTGTAGCTGTCTTTGATATTAATTTTAGGTTTACTGACGCTAAAGGTGCTTCTATATCATTTATTACAACACTTTCTTCTTCAGACATATTCCCCGAACCATCTAAAGCATAAACCTTATATACATATACTGTATCTAATTCTATATCATTATCTCTATATGTAGTTTCTGTTACTTTTGCTAATTTAACATCATTTCTATATATCTCATATCCTGAAATACAATCTCCGTCGGTTGAGGCTGTCCATGTTAAAACAGCACTGTTTTCTTCTATTGTAGCGGTGAGATTTGTAGGGATTGTCGGTTTTGTTATATCCTTTGAAATGATAGGTGTGTTCCTGTTTATTTTAGTTCCATCTCCAAGCTGTCCTAAACCATTATATCCCCATGCCCATATTTCTCTATCATTAACTAATGCTAAGCTATGACTTCCACCTGCGGCTATAGCAATAGCTTTACTTAGGGCAGTAACTTGTATTGGCGATTTTTTGTTTGTAGTTGTACCATCACCAAGTTGTCCCTGCCAATTATCTCCCCATGCCCAGATTGTTCCATCATTTCTTAAAGCTAAACTATAATTATTATTTGAGTCTATAGCAATAATATCATCAAGTTTTGTTACCTGAATTGGGAAACTACTTCTATAGTTGATTCCATCATCTCCAAGTTGTCCATTCCCATTATCTCCCCATGCCCATACTGTTCCGTCATTCTTTATTGCTAAGCTATGATTATAACCTGCAGCTAAGTTAATTACGTTTTCTAAATACTGTACCTTATTGGGGAAATATTGGTTGCTATTAGTTCCATCACCAAGCTGTCCATAACTGTTATACCCCCATGCCAATACTGTTCCATCACTTTTTAAGGCTAGATTATGGTATTCTCCTGCTGTTATTGCAATTACATCACTTAGATTCTTTACTTGTATTGGGTTACTGCTATTTTTAGTGCTTCCATCACCAAGCTGTCCATAGCAATTATAGCCCCAAGCCCATACTGTTCCATCGCTTTTTAAGACTATACTATGGTAATCTCCTGCTGCTATTGCAACCACATCATTTAGATTCTTTACTTGTTTTGGGTTACTGCTTTCATTTGTAGTTCCATCACCAAGCTGCCCGTTTCCATTATATCCCCAAGTCCAGACTGTTCCATCGTTTTTTAATGCCATACTATGGTAAGAACCGCAAGCTACAGCTACTACATCCGTTATGCCTTTTACTTGTGTAGAAACAGTTTTATTTTTAGTTGTTCCATCACCAAGTTGTCCGTTACAATTACTGCCCCATGCCCATACTGTTCCATCCTGCTGAACTTGTAAACTATGGCTTCCTCCTGCCGCCAAAGGAATAGATTTTAACGAATCAGTAGTTACACTTATGCTACTGCTCTCTTCTGATATGTTAGCTGATTTGTCGTATGCTTTTACTGAGTAAACATAATTTTCATTATTATTTACTGTTGTATCAACGTAACTTGTATTCTTTGTTTCCCCAATTTTCAACCCATTTCTAAATATTTCATATCCTTCTACTCCAACATTATCTGTCGAAGTTTCCCATTCAAGACATACCATTGTATTAGATTTAGAAGTAACTTTAAGATTTGAAGGAATGGAAGGTGCTTCAGTATCATTCACCATAATACTTGCGCTATCAGATAAATTACCCGAACCATCATATGCTTTTATTGTGTAAACATATATTTTGTCAAGCTGTATATCATCTACATCAGTATAAGTATTTTCTTCAACTTTCGCTAATAAAACGCCATCGCGATATATTTCATACCCTGCAACACGGTCATTATCTATTGATGCTGTCCACGTTAGTACTACATTACTTTCCTTAATGACAGCCGCTAGTTGAGTTGGTACTGTAGGTGCATAGATATCCTTTAAAAAGACAGGGATATTTCTATTAGTAACTGTACCATCACCAATTTGTCCAGACCAATTTCCACCCCATGTGTATACCGTTCCACTAGCGTTTATTGCTAGGTTGTGACAGTATCCTGTTGTAATTATTTCAACATTACTTAACCCCTTTACTTGTACAGGTTTATAGCTATCCAAGGTTGTCTCATTTCCAAGCTGTCCATATTGATTACTACCCCAAGCCCATACTGTTCCATCGCTTTTTAGCGCTACAGTATGTTCGCGACCTGCTTCTATAGCAATAATATCACTTAAACCGCTAATCTGTAATGGTGTATATTGGGTTGTAGTCGTACCGTCACCATACTGTCCCGTACCATTCCAACCCCAAGCCCATACTGTTCCATCACTTTTTAATGCTAGCTCATGATATCCTCCTGATGTTATTGCAATTACATTACTTAGATTTTTTACTTGTAATGGTTTACTGCTATTTGTGGTGCTTCCATCACCAAGCTCTCCGTTATTATTATAGCCCCAAGCCCATACTGTTCCATCTCTTTTTAGCGCAAAACTAGTCTCATATTTTGATGCTATTGCAATTACACCGCTTAGCTCAATTACTTGTACAGGTATATTTCTTTGTGTATATGTACCATCTCCAAGCTCTCCTTCATAATTACGACCCCAAGCCCATACTGTTCCATCTTCATTTAACGCTAAACTGTGACTTTCGCCTGCAGCTATAGCAGAAATACCAACTAAATTTCGTACCTTTATTGGTCTAGTTTTACAATTATCACCTAATCCAATTCCCAACTGACCATACCCGTCATACCCCCAAGCCCAGACTGTTCCATCTTTTTTTAAGGCTATACTGTGGCTATAGCCAGCAGCTACTGCAGTTATTCCAGTTAAATCCTTTACCTGTACTGGTTCACTCCTATTAGTTTTAGTTCCATCCCCAAGCTGTCCACAGTTATTATTACCCCATGCCCATACTGCACCATCCTTATTAACTTGTAAGCTATGCTCATTTCCTCCTGCTATTACATGATGGGGTTTTAATATACCTATTATTACACTTGCTGTATTACTAGCTTCAGAAAGATTAAATTTATCATAAGCTTTAACAATATATGTATATGTTGTATAACGAGGTACATCATCTGTGAAACTGGTTTCCTTTGAATCTCCAACAAAAACACCGTTTCTATATATTCTGTATCCTTCAACCAATACGTTGTCTGTTGATGCCTCCCATTCTAGCGAAACCGTTGTAGCTATTTGAGAAGTTACTTTCAAGTTTACTGGTGCTGACGGTGCTTCTAAATCTGTTAATTCAATACAAGCCTCTTGAGAATAGTTTCCAGAATCATCAAAGGCTATTACTTTATATTCTCGGATTTTATTTAACGAATCACTTATATCAATATATGTAGTCCCTGATACTGTCGCTAACTTAGTACCATTTAGGTATATATCATAGCCCAACACTTGTTTTTCATCTAATGACGCTAGCCAGTTTAGAACTACACAGTTTTCTTTTACAATAGCAGAAAGATTAGTTGGTGCTGTTGGAGCCGTGACATCTTTTTTTGAACGAATGGGTACACTCCTATCGACATTTGTAAAATCCCCAAGCTGACCATAGTAATTATCACCCCACGCCCAAACTTCACTATCACCATCTATTGCCAAGCTATGACTATTTCCAGTCGCTATTGAAGTTATGCCATATATATTTTTTACTTGTACTGGTTCGATTCTATTAGTTTTGGTCCCATCTCCAAGCTGACCATCTCCGTTATAACCCCATGCCCATATTGTTCCATCGTTTCTAAGTGCCAAATTATAATTACTATATGATGCTATAGCTATAACAGAATTAAGATTATTAACTTGTATTGGACAGCTTCTATTTACATAGATATCTTTATCTCCAAGCTGACCATAGTAATTATCACCCCATGCCCATACCGTTCCATCATTTTTTAGTGCTAGACTATGCTCATCCCCTACTTCTATGTCAGAAATATCATTCAACTCTTTTACTGGTACAGGTATCCCAATAACTGTTGAACTAATTATTCCATTTCCAAGCTGCCCATCTCCATTATATCCCCATGCCAATACTGTCCCATCACTTTTAAGTGCCAAATTATGATATTTGCCTGCAGCTATATCAGTTATATCATTTAACCTCTGCACCTGTACTGGCTGATTACTATTAGTATTGATTCCATTACCCAAATGTCCATATTCACAAGAACCCCATGCCCACACTGTGCCATTTCTTCTTAAGGCAATAACATGGTTTTTCCCTGAAGCTATTGCGATTACATCACTTAGATTCTTTACTTGCATAGGTTTATTGCTGTTTTGGTATGTGCCATCCCCAAGCTGTCCATAGTAATTATAACCCCATGCCCATACTGTACCATCGTTTTTCAAAGCATAACTACTATATTGCCCAGCTGCAACAGCAACTACATCTGTTATACCATTTACCTGCGTAGAAACGGTTCTAGTTGTAGTTGTTCCATCCCCAAGCTGTCCACAGTTATTATAACCCCATGCCCACACCGTGCCATCATTCTTGACTTGTAGACTGTGACGCTCTCCTGCTGCCAAAGAAACTATTTTTATAGCACCAGGTGTAGTAACAGTTATAGAACCTGAGGTTGTAATAGTTTCAAAATCAAGTGTTGTATTTTGTGTATCGTTATTTGTTTCATCAGCAATATCATTAATTATTACACTAGTATCACCATCTAATGTAACATCGATTTTTTCACCAGGTGAAGTGGTTATTGCACTAGGTGTACTAATTAACATATTGTTAAAATCAGTGCTAACAAGATTGTTGAATGCTGATATAAGCTGCTCTTGCGATAAAACAGCTTGTGTTCCTACATTGCTGTTTTGCTCAATTGGTTTGGTACTTGTCGGTACTTGTGTTGCTGACTTTGACGTTTGAGCAGATTGTTGTTCCGTCTGCTGTTGAATGTTCTCCTGTCCAGTATTTTGAATTGAATCTATTGTAGTTGTCGGTGTTAGTACATTTGATTCACTTGTTATCGCTTCTGCTGCAGTTACCTGAGCAACTTGTCCGAGCATCATTGCGATAATTAAAACATTGGCAATAAAAGATCTAAAAATTCTTTTTTTCATATTTCCCCCCACAAAAATATATTTTAACTCAACTTTCTACATGAAAAGTCTATCAGCACACAAACTTGTCAAGGGTTTGTTGCCTAACATCTCAGCGTTTAGCCACCATTCTACATTCACCATACATAGTTCATAGTGTGTTAAAACCGATATCGTATCGTTTTTCTGCAAAAACGCGAAGGGTTTACCAACTGCTTCACCAAAAACCGGGACTGTCATTTTCAACCAAAGGCAGAAACGGAAAAGTAAGCGAGGAGCCCGAAAGCCCTAATGACGCGATGCAAGTATTTCTAATCCAACTTTCCATTGATAAGCTTAACACTTACAATTCAACTAGTAAAAGTTGAGTTTTTAATTATATTCATCTATAGTTGCGTTACTATAGCCACTTAATATAAATTTTTAACAATATCATAATGAATATATTGTGATTAAGAAAGAGTTACAAGCATTATTTTGAGTTTTTAAATTAAACTTATAAACCACTAATAAATATGGTAATGTTGTATTATAATGTTTATTTATGCATAATTTTATATATCAATATTAATTTTATTATACTCGTCTTATAGTGTCAATATTATATATTGCCTTTGGATTGAGTCATAAAATTTATATAATTAGTTAAAACATATGAGTTACTCTATCAGTCATGCTAATAGTAACATCATTAAAGTTGACACAGATAATGAATTTATAAATTTAAAGTTGATAAAGAAAACTTGACTTGTACCGAGCTATCGGCGACGGCAAAGGCCTAGTTGCACTTATACTTTTCTAAAGTGCTAAAAATAATTACTATTATTTTTAATGCGAATTGGTATTACATATAATATAACGTATAAAAACTCTGATGCAATAGCCTTCCTGAATATACCCTGTTGAATCAAACAAATCGGGATGTTTGCATTGTCAGTTCTAATCTCTGCTACTATGCCTTATTGCGATACTTATCTACAATCAATTTAATATTGATTATAGATAAAAAAATAAGATAAGCCATAAGTACCATACCGGTATTTGTGACTTATCTTTATGACCTGCCATATACAATTGGAAACAGCTTATAACTTTTTCTTATATTTTATGCACCAGCCATAGTGCCGTCTCAATACGTATATTTACTATAATCCCACAATAGATCACTCAGTTCCAAATCCTTTTCATAATATAGATCTACAAAAATATTCTGAACCCGCACTATGGGTTTAAGCGGATATATGGGATTAACATGAATCAATTCTCCTATCTCTCCTGTATTGAGCATGACGTAATCCCCTATGTAATGGCATACAATTCTTTCCACAAATACGTTCAGCATAGCCCTGTCCAAAAGATTTGCCATTTCGTTTTGCATATACCTCAATACTTCGAATACCGTTCTCCTCTTAGAATACACTCTGTCGGAGGTCATAGCATCGTAGACATCTGCAATAGCCACAACCTTTGCATACTGATGAATCTGAGTGTCCTTTGCTCCCAATGGATACCCAGAACCGTCTGCCCGTTCATGATGCATCAGCACACCCATCTTGATCCCCTTGCTAATATCATGCATATTTTCTACCATGCGGTAGCCATAAGTAGTATGTTGCTTCACTTCTTCAAATTCTTCCGCTAGCAGACTATCCTTCTTATTTAGTAAATCGCCATTAACTTTTGCTTTTCCCACATCGTGAAGCAGGCCTGCTTTTGCTATCTCTTCTACCTCTTTATTGTTCATTCCCAGCCAACTAGCAAGTGTCATAGCCAAAAGGGATACGTTAACGCAATGAGTATATGTATATTCGTCAACAGTACGGATTGAATCAATACATTTTAGAACATCAAAGGAATCATGTACATTTTCCTTTATATTTAACAATGCATGATCCACATTTCGAACATCGAGATGTTTTCCTGAATTAATGGCATCAAGTATTTCTTTTACCTCCTGCTTTGCCTCCACATAGGACTCCGTGAGCTCAAGCGACATCGTTCTTTTTTTTATATTTTTATCAAACCCTGTTATCTCCTCAACCAAAAGACTATCATCATAAATTTCAACCTCAATCGGTTTTAGTCTAAACCTCTTTACTTTCTTCTCAAGATCTTCGGTAATTAATGTTCCTTTTGGAATCAGGCAAGCACCTGCATCAGTACTAATGTCTTCAGTTAAAATCATTCCTGCAACACAACTTTGAGCCGTTATGTAAATATGCCGCATATGTAATTCCCCCAAACAGTAAATAAAAAGTTATTATATAAATATAGATTATACCACTTTTCGACATATAATTCTATTTTATATTTTTCCTTTTATGAGAGAGTACATATTTAATAAAAAAATCTTTTATGGAAGTCAATTTCTATTGGCTAAAGCAGAAAGTCTGGGTTTAAGGCTCTATGGCATATTGGGCATATCATACATTGTCAATATAAATGGGACCCTTTTGTCAGTAACGGCATTGAGCCAGTTGTTTCTCTGGTATATCTAGCTGGCAGGTTTAAATGGAAAAGGCTACATCATCCATAAGGTGCTGCATAGCTATGTGTAAATTTAAATTATTTCATTATTGATAAATACTTCTATAGTTGTTATAATTTTTATAGCATAACATCTTAATATTACAATTCTTGCAATTAATATTAATATTGTAATGGGGTAATTGCTTTTGATTTAATATTCTGCCAATTACGTATTGGGTTAATACCAAATAGTTGATTTTTGCAAAAAACAAATAAAAACTTATTAAAGCGAGGTTATACAAATGGTATTAGAACTTCTTAATCCACCAATAAATAGTTATTTGCATCATACTTATCCTCTAACTGTCGCAATGCCCCACAAAGACTTTAATTCATGGTTTCTCAGTAATTATATACAATTAGAATATATAGTACAGTCTGATACTTTAAATTTTTTTACATATTCAATATGTGGTAACAGTGTTTTATGCCCATTAATAGATCACAAATTTTTGGATTTTGAATTTATTTTTAAATCAGGTATGGATATAATTGATTTTATAAAATCCAGTATTAATCTCGGATATTATGTAATGACTTATGTGGATGAATTTTTTATACCAGAAAGAGTAGCATACAAGCAAATACATTTTAGACATGATATTATGATTTATGGACTTGATACAAATAAAAGTATCCTTAATGTGATAGGTTATAATGATAAACGTGAATATGCCCCATCTTGTGTTAGTTTTTCTGAATTTGAAAGCAGTTTCTTAAATTCTATAGATAAAAAAAATAATATCATTTTATTAAAATTAAAAGATAGCACATCTTATAAATCCTCATATGAATTCGATATAGAAAATGTTAAAAATCTGCTTACCGATTATTTGTTTTCTAAAAATTCTTCAGCTAACTTCAGATCAATAGGCACTATTAATAATCATGTATATGGAATTTCAGTATATAATCAACTAATAAGATATTATCAGAATATCCTTCAAAACAAAATTGAAGAATGTGATATTAGACATTTTCATTTGCTTTATGAACATAAAAAAACTATGGTATCCCGCCTAGAATACCTTATCGAAAAAAAGTACATTGATACAGAAAATGATTTCGTTAATATCTTTTCGGAATTTAAAAATGAAGCTTTATTAATGAGGAATTACGTGATTAAATATCATATTACAAAAAAAGAAAAACTTATAAATACTGCTATTGCTTCATTAAATAATATGTATGAAAATGAAAAAAAAGCAATAGAGGATTTATTAGATGTATTAATTAATAATTCAAAAATGTGAAAAGTAGTGTGTAAAATAACAAAAGCCTCTAATAGTTGTTTATTATGGTCTTTAGCCTGTTTAACTTGAAGTGGGATATTGACGCTGTAATAAATTTTGTGTATGACACATAGGAAATACTCCTTTTTGGTTAAGAATTTAAGTATTAACCAGAGAGGAGTTTTTTTATGAGTGCTTTACCAAAAGATTTTATTCAGGAAATAAT
>JAEZRV010000032.1 GCA_023444055.1 Bacillota bacterium | reverse complement strand
TGTTACATTATCAGGTGTTGTTACCGTTTCTATATTTCCATTTTTGTCGTATGTAGAGGTTGTGATGAGTGATTTATCTGTAGTACTGCCATAATCATTTCCATACAAATCACCTTCTGCAACATGTTGAATCTCTGAAGATATTTTCCCTAAATAGTTATATACATACTCTGTAACAAGGGTTTTATCTGCATCTGTGTAAACGCTTTCTTTTATTACATTCCCATCATCGTCATAAAGGTATTCTGTCTTTCGTCCTTCGGAATCTGTTGTATTTTTTACATTGCCGTTCTTGTAGTATGAATAATTAGTAACAGCAAAGTTCTGAGGTTCCCCAAATTTCTCCACCTTTTCCTTGCCACTTTTTTGTGAAAGCTTTCTTCCTGCTTTGTCATACTCAATTTTCTGATAGGTATAGAGTATACCTACATTTGACACTTCTAATGGAGTCCATTGTTCTGTCAGTCTATTTAGTCCGTCATATTTGAAGAATGTACTGACTCCATTTTCTAATGTCTGCTCATCTATTGTTCCATTTGCGTTGTATTTTATTTTTTTCTGTGTTCCATCTGGATTTGTCTGAGCTACAAGCCTTTCAGCATAATCATAGACATATACTGTCACCGCTGTTGATGGTTTTTCACCAGATGTAAGGTGTTTTGTTTCTGTTTTTTGGGTTTTGCCATCAGCCAATGTAGCATAGCTGTATTCCAGAAGCAACTTTTCTTCACTTGCAGAATAGTCCTTGAAATACACTTTTTCCTGCCTATCCAAAACATCATAGGTGTATCTGTAGATCGATCCATTAGGTTTTGTCTCAATCAATGTATTACCATATACGTCATAGTTATAGCCTGTTATATTTCCCAGTGCATCAGTTATGTTTTTTACTTTGCCGCTGTCATAATATTCATATCTTGTACCTGCTGCTGTATCACTGTAAGTGTCGGCTTGCAAGTTGTCCTTTGTACTGTCATATTGGTTTGGGGCAATTTCCTGTGTCTTTCTTCCCATTATGTCATATACAATTCTTTGAGTCTCGTTTTTTGTGGTTATCTCCGTTGTACTTGCATTTGTAGTTTTTATTAGCTGTCCATTTTTATCGTAGGAATACTCTATCCTATTGCCTTTTGGCGATACTTCTGCTGTTTTCCAGCCTATACGGTTGTATTCATAGTTGGTAAGCTTGTTTGTCTCTGGGTCTGATACTGTTTTTACATTGCCGTCAGCATCATATGTATAGGTTGTAATATTCCCCTCTGGGTCTTTTTCATTTTTTTGCAGCCCTCTTGCAGCACAGCCTGATTCATTTGCTGTGTAATATTCATATGTAGTTATTGCAAAATTGTCGCTGTCTGTTCCAGTATAGATATCAGTACCATTTAGGGGCTGAACCTTCTTGATAAGGTTTATTTTATTTTCATCATATATGTAATAGGTTGCCTTTTGGCATTCATCTACTTCCTTTATAAGGTTGTTCTTGCTGTCATATTCCCTTATTTTTGTGCTTTGGTCTGGGTTTTTTATTTTTGTTACATTACCTTGGTTATCTAATTCATATTCAGTTTTATTGCCATTCCTGTCAGTTGTTGATTTTACATCACCATATTGATTATATTCTGTATATATGGATTTTCCCTCAGGATCCTGCACACGCGTAGTATAAAAGGAAATATCGTACCAATAGGTTGATACTCTTCCTTTTGTATTGGTTATCGTTGTTTTCTTGTTTGATGTGCTATAGGCATAGTTTACAACATCCCCAAATGAGTCTATTGCCTGAGAAACCTTATGCTGATTTTCCCCTTCTGAATGGTTGTATATAATTTTTCCAATTACATTTTGGTTATGATCTCTTATTTCATTCAAAAATCCCGATGTATCATAGGAGTATCTCATTACTCCACCCATAGGGTCTGTAACGGTGGAAAGTCTGCTATTGTTGTCATATTGATATTTGATAACCCTATTTTCTGGATCAGTAATGGTGTCAATAAGCTTGCTGTATGAATTACTATAATTTATTATGTATTCTCTACCAACTGTATCAGTAATTTTAGTTATTTTTCCTGTGGAATCAGCAACAGTTATATTTATGGCATTCCCGTTTCTGTCCTCCATTTTTACTAGATAACGATTACTGTTAAAGGTATATTTATACTGGTCTTTGGTAGTTAAAACGTAGCTACCATCGGAATTTTTTACGAAAGTACTTCTTAATCCCTCTCCTTCATAGACATTTTTATTATTTAATCTGAATCTCTCGACACTTCCTGAAGGTAGTGTTACATCAACAACCTTCGTCCCTTCAACATGACCTTCAAAACCAAATGTCCAGCCGCGCCCCAAAAGAGTGCTTTTATCACTTCTTGAATTATATGTACGTGATATATTTACTTGGAAGCCAGGTGCTGGCACACTCATATCATTTACTGTAAATGAGAAGTTTCCTGATGCGGGGCTAACACCTGATTCACCGTAGTGGAGCTGTTCCTTAATTTTGGCAAGTTGATCCATTGTATACCAAGTGTCTATATTTCCGCCCTGCTGTCCCGCAGCGACGGTTTCATCCGTATTTCCTTCATTTGTATATGTATCTTCAGTAGGCTTTGTATTTGTAAGTGCTGCAAAAGCATCTACTCTACCTGCTGTAGATACCTTTCCTACTAGGTTTGTACAAGGTACAGTATTGTCCTCTATACGCTGAGAAATTTCTGTGATTGTCAAATCAGGTAAATAGCTTTTTATAAGTGCCGCTATGCCTGTAACAAATGGAACCGCAGCAGATGTTCCTGTAAAGTACTCATATGTGTTGTTTGGTGTTGTACTTAATATGTTTACACCTGGAGCTGCCACATGTATCTTGTTTCCATAGCTTGAATATTGAGACAACACACCTTTGCTGTCTATTGAAGCTACTGATAATACATTGGGGATATCAAAGCATGCTGGATAAACAGGATGCTCCGCTACATCAGCACCTCTATTTCCTGCCGCACATACAAATAGAATTCCGCTGTTTGCCATTGTATCCTTTAATGCATAGTTGTCATCTGTACCGCCAAAACTACAGTTTATTATCTTTACACCCATATTCATAGCGTATTCAATAGCATCTATTGCATCACAGGTGTATCCCCAGTTTCCGTTTATGAACTTTAGTGGCAATATCTTTACGTTTGGAGCAGTTCCTATTATTCCTTTACTGTTATTTGATGCCGCTAGAATACCTGCAACATGTGTTCCATGAAAATCTAGTGCAGCATCATCATAAACATTCCCATCACTATTTGCAAAGTCCCATCCATTTACATCATCTACATATCCGTTTCCATCATCATCAATGCCATTGCCTGCTATTTCTCCGGCATTCACATATATATTTGCGGATAAATCTTCGTGATTTATATCAACACCAGTATCCAATAAACCAACTACTACATTTGAAGAACCTTGAGTTAAATTCCATGCGTTTATAGCATTAATATCAACTCCATCTCTTCCCAACTGTCCTTCTACTTCTTTGTCGTTGCTGTTTTGAAGTGCCCATTGATTTTCAAACATAGGATCTGAAGGTGCTGTTGCCACCTCCAGCTTATAGTTTGGTTGTACAAACTCTACATTTGGATCTTTTTTAAGTTCTTCAATTGTTTTTAATATATCATCTTTTTCATCAATCTCAAGAAGGTCTATTTTTGCCTTCTTAAATTTCTTTTTTGTATCGAATTTCTTTAGCTTTATTTTCTTTTTGATATTATTTTTTGTGATGCTCTCTTTTGTATTATCCTTATATTTAATTAAAATTTCTGTCTTTTCATTGTTAACTTTAACAATCTTCTGATTACTTTTATCGTCTGCTTTTTTCCCTGCCGCAAAGCTTATTGTAGGGAAACCTGACAGTATATTTGTTATTATGAACGCAATTAAGACAGTTCTTGCTACCAGATTTCGGATTTTTTTCATTAACTGTTTCGCTCCTTTTGTATTTGAAGGCTATGCCTCTTAGTGTACTTAAGCATAATTTTATTTGCTCAAACCTCTGCTAGTTTAGTTAGTCCTATCCAGCAGAGGTAGGCATTATTTTTAACGCGGCACCCATCACTGCATTGAATAAGTAATTGTAGCTTCGCCGTCATGTTTTGCCTTGAGCTTAATAGTATTAACTATACCTGACCACACCTGCCATGAATTTACTGAACCTGTCTTGACAAACACTATGGTACCTGGAGCCACATAGGTTACAGATATATCAGTCCCTGCAATATCACCAGCCTGAGTGTCAAGCTTGGCAGTTAGTCCACAAAGGTCAATAACTTCATAGTCCTCGATATTGTATTGGACTCTAAAAGTATAACTACCTATATCTTGAATATTTGAGGCAGACAGAACCAAATCGAACACCTCACCAGTAGCTGAGCTGATATTAAAGGTCTGTTCTGAACTTAAAGTACTCATAGTAGTTTCAGTACTCCAGTTGCTTTCTTCCGAAATATTCTTTGCTTTTACTTTATATATAAAGGTTCTGTCTGGGGCAAGTCCATTATGTAGATAGCTGTTACCCGAACCTACTTGTATTCTTGATTCTTCATTAGTCTTTAAATCAGTTATGCTTAATTCATATTCTGTTGCACCTGCCACCTTTTCCCAAGTTACAAGGATTGAGGTCATAGTAGCTGATGCTTTTACATTTGAAGGTGCAGAAGGTCCTTGAGGCAATGTAAATACTGTGAGCATATTACTCCAATTTCCAGCACCTGTGCTGTTCAATGCTCTTACACGGTACTCATATTGCGTTTCAGCAGGCAAATCTCTGAAGGTTATAGCTGAACCTGTAACATTTGATATAACATTACCATTTACCTCTACGTCATATCCTGTAGCACCAATCATTGAATTCCACAAAACTGTTACAGAACTCTTTTTTGTTATAGCTGAAACATTTGGTACATTATCCATAGC
This sequence comes from Bacillota bacterium, assembly GCA_023444055.1. Lineage (GTDB taxonomy): Bacteria > Bacillota > Clostridia > Acetivibrionales > DSM-1351 > Ruminiclostridium. The sequence goes on along the minus strand of JAEZRV010000032.1, from coordinate 86,035 downwards.
AAATACTGTGGACTTTAACAGAGGTGTACTCCAGCTACTAGTACCGCCATCTTCATTTCTAGCCATAACTCTTATTTTGTGCTGTGAACCTGAAATTAAATTAATAGCAGAATATGTTGTTGTTGATACAGTCTCTGTTAAGTCGTCAAATTCAACATCATAGGTTGTTGCTCCGTTTACAGGCTCCCATGAAATAAAAATAGAATTCTCATCAGAGGTTGCCTCTAAATTCTTTGGAGTAGACAGCTCTTTTAATTTTATCTCGATTGGTGATGTAAAGGCGCTAAATCCTGTTTCACTTATAGCCCTAACTCTATATGTATAAGTTTCATTTTGCAAAAGCCCATTATCTACGCATGATGTTTCGGTAATATTGTCTATTGTTACGTCGTTTCTTTGTATTACATAGCTTATTGCATCCTTTACACTGTCCCATGATAGTGAAACAGAGGAATCATCGCTACTAGCTTTGAAATTGACTGGTGTACCAAATTTATCTACAAGCGTATATGCTATAATTGCAGAACTCCAATCACTGGTTCTTCCATTTCTATTTGCACGGATGCTGTATACATGAGGCTTTGTGTCAGATGCTAGATTGCTATGAATATATGTATTTTTAGAAATATCATATTTTTCACCATCAGCTTCAATAGTATAACCTGTTGCACCCTCTACAGCATCCCAAGTAACAATTATACTGTTTTTAGTTGGTTCTGTTTTAATATTAACAGGTACTGGTACAGCTTCAACCAATGTGGAGGCTTCGATAAGTGAAGACCATTCGCTCTTTCCTCCCGCATTAATGCTTCTAACCCTGTATATATGGGATTTTCCAGGAGTTAAACTACTGTGTATATAGCTTGTGTTAGGCCCAATAGAAACAATATTTTTTTCATCATTTTCATTATCCCAATCATACTGTATGTCATATCCCGTAGCACCTGGAACATTGTTCCATACAACGGTTATTGAAGTTGTTAACGGTACTGCATTTAGATTTGCAGGTACACTTGGATCACTTGGTAAAGTTGATTTTGTAATTTTAGAGCTCCAGATTCCCGGATCCCCTTCATTTCTCGAACGAATTAGGAATGTGTGCGGAGTTCCTGGATAAAAACCTGCCTGAGTATATTCATTAGTAGTCACATTAACAATATCATTTTCAGTAATCTCATTTGCTACTTTGACCTCAACAACGTCATAGCTGATTGCTCCGCTTACAGCATCCCATGCTAATTTTATTGTGTTATCAGTTGCAGTAGCAATAATATTTGCAGGTGGGGCAACAGGTGCCACAAGGGTTGTGCCGCTTACAAGTGCACATACCGTGGTTTCAATATTATCCACATCATTTCTAGCTTTTGCTGAAAATGTATATACTGTGTCTGGATTCAGACCTTTAACCTTTATAACCTTACTCGTCAATTTAATCCAAACAGGTGTAGCTGTTAGATTTCCTTCTTGAGTTACATATTTAGTTTCGTTGTTATTGCTTACACTAATCTGGTAATACGTATAATCAGGGTTGTTATCAGTTGTAGAAACATCAAGGGTATAGGAAGTGGGATTGCTTACTGATAGTTCAGGCATATTGGCCAACGTAAATTTACTCACTGTAGTAGAATACTCACTAACATTATTAATTGCATCTCTTGCTAAATATTTATATGTATACTCAGTATTAGGTGCTAAGCCAGATGCTATATAATTGCCTGCTTGCCATGGTGTAATAATTATACTATCAGCTGTGTAATATCCATAAGGAATTGGATGCAATCCAGTAGTTACGCCATTAACTGTAGGATCATATGCATTTGGCTGAACAGTTATCTGACTTGAACTATCTGCAATTAAAGTCGGTGCATCAACAGTTGGTGGTGTGCTATCCACTATAAAGGTCACAGTCTGCGTAACTGGTAAGTATCCATCATTAATTTCATATCTAATATTATGTATTCCGTCATCTAAAGTTAAAACATTAGAGAAGGTCACAGTTTGTCCTGTCATAGCATCCATGACAGTCTTTGTTTCTCTTGGTGAGGTTTCTGAATCTATGTAATATTTACATGTTAAAGTATCATTATCGAAATCTGATACTGATATAGAAGGATAAAAACTTGTGCATCTTTGATTAGCAGTGGGAATTGTAGTCGATATTTTAGGAGTAATGTTACAATCATACTCCCACAAATCGTTTCTGTAAGAGCTACTACTATTATACCCCCCAAAAATATACATTTTGCCGTTTATTGCAACTGCCGAATGATATTCTCTGGGGAATTCACCGCCTGTCTTTTGTGTCCAAGTATCCGTTTCGGGATTGTACTCCCATGTCCACCACTGAGTATACTCTAAACAACTTGTCCTTCCACCATGTGCATACAGTCTACCATCTACTGCTACAGCCGAATGATCGCTCATACCATAGCAGTTTTTCTTTTGTGTCCAAACATTTGTCATCGGGTCATATTCCCATATATGATCCCTACTGCCATCATATTGAATGTAAATTTTACCTCCAATTTCCACTGCAGATTTAGCTCCAAAACTTTTAGTAGTTGGTATTTCTGTCCATGTATCTGCTGCTAGATGATATACCAAGATATTATCTTCTATACCAAATACATACATTGCACCATTTACTGCTACTGCAGGACATCCTTTGAAACTATATGGACTATCTGCCTTTGGAACCCAAGTATTCGTTGCAGGATTATATTCCCACAAATCGTTCAAATATTTATAACTGGAAGATTCAGAATCATAATAATATCCCCCGCAGATATACATTTTACCATTCATCACAGCTGCTGAATGCCAATCTCGATAATGTGGTCCACTAGCTTTCTGAAACCACATATCTTCATTTGGATCATATTCATATAAACCACCTCCAAAAACATACATCTTACCATTTATTGCTACTGCTTTATCATGACAACTTGTTATTGGGGCACTTGCCCTTTGTGTCCACTTATCAGCAGTTGGAGTGGTTTTGTCAACCCTAAAGGTTACAGTCTGTATAACTGGCTTTGTAATGTATCCATCTGTCATTTCATACTTTATTGTATGAGTTCCGTCACTTAAATTCCTCACATCAAAAGTATTAAAATTCACAGTTTGCTCTGCTGTAGTATTCGAAACAGTCTTTGTTTCTCTTGGTGTAGTTTCTGAATCTATGTAATATTGGCATGTTAAAGTACTATTTTCTTTATGTAATACTTTCATTGACGGAACAAAGCTTGTATAAAATAGTTGATTAGGAATAGGATTTCTTGGTGATAAAGTTAGTAAATTACTCTCTATTAACTTTATATAATCAAATTCTATTGTACAACCACTTTCCGTCGCCCAATCATATCTCCAACCAGTAATGTTACCAGTATTTTTATACTTAGGGCTATCCCACATGTCAAGACGCTGTGTGTGCCATTGTCCATCTGCTATGAGTCCACTCCATAATGCTTTATCCTCACTAGCATTAGGCTCTGTATTTGTCAAATAATATATTTGATAACCAGGTGCTACTCCCTCATTAACTCTATACTTTATCTCAATATATCTGTATGTATTGGGATTAAATGATCCTATATTATACATTTGCAACCACGGATCGTTATTGGTTGATTGCAACTTTAAAATACCATTAACATTTGAAACAATACTTGTTTGATTTGTTGTATAAGGCTGAAAATTCCAATGTTGTTCAAATGCTGTTATTACCGCAGCCTGTACCTCCTGCCCTAAACTGATTTCTTTCTCTAATGGGCTTATAGCTATTCCACTTAAAACTATAGCCATAGCTGATAATACTACAGCTAAAATCCTTTTGTATTTCATTTCTAACATAAATACTCTCCTCTTTGTAAATTGATATTAAGTATTCTCTTATACCTGCAGATTGTAAAATTTTGTAATAAAGTCTATTCTGATTAGTCTAAATAAATATATGTGTCAAGTAATATATTTTTCATCAGAAGGTATACGATATTCTTTTCAGTATATTCTATAATTTTCATTTAACTATGTATATATCTGATTTTCTACAAAATATTCTATAAATATCAACCTTTTCCTTAATGCCCTTATTCTATATATCTGCCAAAAATGCACCCTACAGGTAAAAATTCATTTAAAATCCTCCCCGTTTTGAGTGCATCTTCCATATATCTATTAATCATTTTTGCCCCAAACTAAAACTATCTGCAAAACCCGGTTCTATCGGTTTTTGCAGATAGCAATTTACTTTTTCTTACGTTCGGTAGCTTTTACTCTGCTACCCATTATCCAAATATATTTAACATTTGCGTATTCATAAGCCTGACTCTAAATTAGTGCTTACTCATTAGCTCCGCAGCACTTCTTATACTTTTTACCGCTTCCGCATGGGCACATATCATTTCTTCCCACTCTACTGTTATTTGTAACAGGCTTCTTTGGTTCGTCGCCATGGCTTGCATTTACAGGCTCAGCAACCTTTTCACGCTGTGGTGCATGTTCTCTGTCAATTCTTGATCTTACAAGTAATTTAATTGAATCTTCCTGTATACTCTTAATCATTTCCTCAAACATCTGGAAGCCTTCAAATTTGTATTCTACAACTGGATCTCTCTGTCCATATGCTCTGAGTCCAATTCCATTTTTTAGTTGATCCATTGCATCTATGTGATCCATCCATTTCTCGTCAACAACTCTTAACAGAACAACTCTTTCAAGTTCTCTCATGAGTTCAACCCCAATATCAGCTTCTTTGAACTCATAAATTTTATCAACAATTTCCATAAGCTTTTCTTTCAAGTCTTCCTTATCAAAAGAGCCGCGTTCTTCCTTACTTACCTCGAAAGCACCTAGTGGTAAGAATACACTTTCAAGATAGCCCATCATTGCTTCCCAATCCCACATATCTGCATGCTCGCTCTCAGCACAGTAGGTTGCAATAACACCATCGATGATGCTTTCAAACATTTTAATAAATGAATCTCTGAGGTTTTCTCCGTTAAGAACAGTTCTTCTCTGCTCATAAATAACTCCTCTTTGAGTATTCATTACATCATCATATTGCAGAACTCTCTTTCTAATATCAAAGTTTCTTCCTTCAACCTTCTTCTGAGCATTTTCAATAGCATTTGTAAGCATACTGTGCTCAATTGGCTGATCCTCTTCCAGACCCAATGTCTCTACTATCTTGGTTAATCTTTCTGAACCAAATAGTCTCATAAGGTCATCTTCTAGTGAAATATAAAATTTAGATGATCCTGGGTCACCTTGACGTCCTGCACGACCACGGAGCTGATTATCTATACGTCTTGATTCATGTCTCTCTGTACCTATAATATGGAGACCACCTGCTTCAAAAACTTTCTCACGTTCTGAACTTGTAATAGTCTTAATTTTTTCGTTTAATGTATTAAATCGTTCTCTAGCCTCTAAAATAAGCTCATCCTCTGTGTCATAGTAGCTTGTAGAAGCACTTATTAAATCTTCTGGGTAACCCATTTTCCTCATTTCTTGTTTAGCCATATGCTCAGCATTACCACCAAGAACAATATCGGTTCCTCTACCTGCCATATTTGTCGCAATAGTAACAGCACCAAACTTACCTGCTTGAGCGACGATTTCTGCTTCTTTATCATGGTACTTTGCATTCAAGACCTGATGAGGAATACCTCTTCTCTTTAGCATCAAGCTCAGAAGCTCGGATTTTTCAATAGAAATAGTACCAATCAATACAGGCTGACCCTTTTTGTGACACTCAACAATATCCTCTATTACTGCATTTAATTTACCATTTTCATTTTTATATACAACATCTGAAAGGTCTTTTCTAGCCAGTTGTTTATTCGTAGGAATAACAATTACATCTAGCTTATATATTGTGTTAAACTCATCTTCTTCTGTTTGTGCTGTACCTGTCATACCTGAAAGCTTTGTATACATTCTAAAATAGTTCTGGAATGTAATTGTTGCAAGAGTCTTGCTTTCTCTCTCAACCTTAACACCTTCTTTTGCTTCAATAGCTTGATGTAATCCATCACTATATCGTCTACCATACATCATTCTTCCAGTAAACTCATCAACAATAATAACTTCTCCCTCTTTAACAACATAGTCCTTCTCACTTTTCATGAGTCCATGTGCTCTGAGTGCTTGATTAATGTGATGAGATAGTGTCATATTCTCAGGATCAGATAAATTTTCAATTCCAAAATACTTTTCTGCCTTTTTTATACCATTTGCAGTGATAACTGTTGTATGTGCCTTTTCGTCAACAATATAATCTTCGTCAAACATTTCATCTGCATCAGCCTTGTCATCCATCTGTTTAATAACTTTTGCCTTCAATGTTAATGCAAATGAATTAGCCCTCTTATACAAATCAGTAGATTTATCTCCCTGACCTGAAATAATAAGAGGTGTTCTAGCTTCATCAATGAGGATTGAGTCAACTTCATCAACTATTCCATAGTTCAATTCTCTTTGTACCATATCCTCTTTATAAATAACCATATTATCTCTAAGGTAGTCAAACCCTAGTTCATTGTTTGTTGCATAGGTAATATCGCAGTTGTATGCAGCACGCCTCTCATCATTTTCCATATCATGCACAATCAAACCAACTGTCAATCCTAAAAATGTATAAACTTTACCCATCCACTCACTATCACGTCTAGCCAAATAATCATTAACAGTTACAACATGAACTCCCTTACCACTAAGAGCATTTAAATATACAGGTAATGTTGCAACAAGAGTTTTTCCTTCACCTGTTTTCATTTCTGATATTCTACCTTGATGTAAAACAATACCACCAATGAGCTGAACACCGAAATGTCTCATTCCTAATACTCTTTTTGAAGCTTCACGTACCACGGCAAAGGCTTCAGGTAAAATATCATCAAGTGTCTCGCCATTAGCAAGACGTTCTTTGAATTCTGGTGTTTTAGCCTTTAACTCAGCATCTGTAAGCTTTTGTATTGATGGTTCAAATGCATCTATTTGGTCAACGATTGGATAAATTCTCTTTAACTCTCTGTCACTGTATGATCCTATTATTTTTTCAACTATATTTTTAATTCCCATAATTATACTCTCCCATTCAAATACATTGATTTGATTATTTTTTATTAAAACACAACAGCTCTCACAAAAAAGGTGGATTCTAAATAACTACAGTATTAATAAAGCATTGCTAATTTTTCAATTATTCTGCTTGTATCTTATACATATAGCTATTAAAATAATAAATAAAATTTAAAATAAAAATAGATTCAGCAATAAGCTGGTGGCGAAGAATCTGCAAGACATAGCAAACTACGTCTTGTGATAATGAATAATTTATTATTTAAACAAATATATAAAACGCAAAAGATAACTATTCCGGCTATTAAAAAGCAAACCCATAAAGCCTCTTGATGGATATTTCTATTTGGAGACTTTGAATCTATAGAATCCTGAGAAATCATCTTATAAAAGGCTAAAGGAGTCCCTTTTTTTTCAGCAGTACTCAGTTTATTTACATTAAAATCAGAGACAGAATCTATGCTATTCTGCATAACATCTAAATAGGTAAGGTTAGCCAAGTAGTACTTAATTAACTCCTCAGAATAACAAACCCCACCCTCTGAAGCAAAAGTAGACAATATTATTATGCTTATAAATAGTTTCCTTAACATGTATGCTACTTATCCTTTTCTTCTAGTCTATCTAAAACAAGATTATATCCGTCAGCTCCGTAAACTAGGCACCTATTTACTCTGCTAATAGTTGCAGTACTTGCACCAGTCTTCTCACTTATATCTGTATATGTTTTTTTATCTCTCAGCATCTTGGCAACTTCAAGCCTTTGGGCTAATGCTTTAATCTCAGATATTGTAGAAATATCTTCAAAAAATTGATAACACTCTTCTCTATTTTTCAAAAGTAGGATAGCATCAAAAAGACTATCCGTATGTTCATCATGTAATTTTGAATTCATAATAAAAACTCTCCTAACGGTAAACAAGCTTCAAGAAGGTAAACCAACATTGCTTGTTTTAAAGCCAAACTTATTTAAAAACAAATAAGTATATTAACAGATTTTTGAAATCAAACAAGTTCCTTTATAGAAATACAATAACAGCTTTTTCTAAAACAGTCAAGGTTGTCTGTTTGCAAAGATTTTATTGCTTAATTCTTATATATTAAATTACTATTGTGTTATAGTTATTATGAACATTGTAAATATTCTGAAACTTTTTAAAATTTTATAATGAAAATTTCTAAGTTATGGCATATAATTTATTTAGATATATTTATTCACTTAATTTTTTATTTTATTATTGTAATCGAAGAATCGATACAAATAACTAAAAAAAATCATGTATATAATTATGGAGATATCTTATGGATACTAATAAAATTGGAATTGGTACTAAACTTGAAATAAAGATACCAAATATTAATGATAATTCATCAAACACTTATAACAGCCAATTAATCGATATTATCGATAACAAAACCGTTAGTATTTCTGCCCCAATATATAATGGCAAGTATAAATACCTTAACATAGGTTTAGATTTATTTGTATACTTTTTAGATGAGAATAAGGATTTTTTATTCTTCAATGCAATTGTAAAAGGTCATCGAAAAAATGGTCCACTTGAAGCATTTGATATAACTATTATGAGTGAGATTAGTAAACTTCAAAGAAGAGATGCCTACAGGTTAGATACAGCACTAAACTGTAGATATACAGTTTTGGATAATAATTTTGCAAATATTGATAAGATTGATTTTCCAAAAATAAACAATGTTAATCTAAAAAACGCTTCAACTACAGATATAAGTAGTAATGGGTTATCTATGCACATCGATACTCTGCTTGAACCAGGGACTATTGTAGATATTACAATTAACCTAGAAGAAACTTCAAAAATTAGAGTTCTAGCTCAAGTAAAACGCTCTCTGCCGATTAGTAATAATTTGTACACGGTAGGTCTGCACTATATTAAAATATCCTCACAGGACTCTGCAATATTAACAAAATTCATATTTGCAAAACAAAGGCTTATGTTAAAAAATAAAATGCCTGCTAAGTTCAAATAATGGTATTGATTATTCAGGCTTTTTTATTTGTGTTGCCCTAGTGATAGATTTCTTACCTAGTCTGCATCGGATAGCATCAATAGCCTTTTCCAGTTTTTCTTCCTTTTGCGAAGCATTGTAATTATTATCGGAAATAAAAGCCTGGTCAAAAAGTGACAACTGCTCACAAAAACACTCCTGTTCAAATCCGCTTATACTAATACCTACCAAGCGTACTGGCTTAATATTATTCCAGTTTTTCTTTAGAAGAGAATACCCTTTTTCATATATATCCTTTGTTAAACATGTTGGCTCTATGCTTACCTGCCTTGTTATACTTTGAAAGTCTGAAAACTTAATAGTAATCTGAATTGTCCTTGCCTTCTTATTATGTTTCCTTGCATCAAAGCCAATCTCCTCACACATTTCCAGGAAAATATTTTTTACATCTTCAATTTTTAATACATCCTCTGCAAGGGTAGTAGACCTTCCAATTGACTTCATTTCCCCAGATGCATGAGGTTTCACAGGTGAATCATCAATACCATTTGCTAACCTTTGAAGCTCTATACCCTGCTTACCAGATATTTTATAAAGCGCTTTAGAATTATATGCCGCCAAATCACCAATGGTGTTTATCCCGAGATTGTTGAGTTTGATGCCTGTCTGCTTACCTACTCCGTATAAATCTGTAATGGGAAGCGGCCAAAGCTTGGTCTGAACATCTTTTATCCAAAGCTCGGTTATTCCCATTGGTTTCTTTATTTCAGATGCTATCTTAGAAAGAAGTTTATTTTCAGAAATTCCGATTGAACACCACAAGCCTAGATCATCATTAATTTCTGCCATTATCCTTTTAGCTACCTCATCTGGTGTTCCAAATAAGCTTTCTGTTCCTGTCATGTCCATCCAGGCTTCATCAATACTATTTTGCTCAACAATAGGAGAATAGTTACCAAGCAGTTTCATTACAGCTTGCGACTTTGCTTCATAAAAATGATGATCTGGTGGAACAAGTACCATATTAGGGCAAAGCTTTAATGCCTCATGTATAACCATTGTAGTTCTTACACCAAATTTTCTTGCCTCATAATTTGCAGCAAGTATTATCCCCGCTCTATTCTTTGGATTTCCAGCTACTGCAGCTGGTCTACCGACTATTTCAGGGTTTCTTGTCATTTCACAACTAATAAAAAAAGCATTCATATCAACTAAAAAAACTACTCTTTGCATTTGAAACTCTCCTCGAACAAAATTGCTAAAGAATACATATCTAAAAAGGAGCCCCAATATAAGGACTCCCTATTTTTCAATACTATGTTAAATTATTTAGCATTCTTTGCTAACTCAGCGAGCTGAGCAAATCCATTAGCATCATTTACTGCCATATCAGCAAGAACTTTTCTATTAAGTTCGATTCCTGACTTTTTCAATCCACCAATAAATTTACTATATGATAAACCATTTATTCTTGCAGCAGCATTTATTCTTGCTATCCAAAGCTGTCTAAAATCTCTCTTCTTTAATCTTCTATCATTATATGCATAATTTCCGGATTTCATAACGGCTTGTTTAGCCATTCTAAAGAGCTTACTCTTTGCTCCGAAATATCCCTTTGCGAGCTTTAGCACTTTTCTACGTCTTGCACGAGTTCTCATCGCACCCTTTACTCTTGCCATAACCCTTTGTCCTCCTTCTTATTTATATGGAATAAGTTTCTTTACTGTAGCTAAATTTGCATCTGAAACGTATGCGCCTAATCTATGATGTTTCTTAGCTTTTGTAGCCTTAGAAACAAGTCTATGACTTCTCCAAGCATGTCCACATTTTATCTTACCATTTGCTGTAACTCTAAATCTTTTCTTTGAAGCACTGTGTGTTTTTAACTTTGGCATAACTTTCTCCTCCTGTTCTACTGCTTTGGATTTAGTATCATTATCATACTCTTGCCTTCAAGTTTTGGTCTTTTTTCAACTATTCCAACATCCTTTACTGCTTCTGCAAATCTATCAAGTATCTCATTGCCTATTGAGGTGTAGTGCATTTCTCTTCCTCTAAATTTAATAGAAACCTTTACCTTGTCTCCATTTTGCAAGAATTTATATGCATTCTTAACCTTGAATTCAAAATCATGGTCTTCTATCGAAGGCGAGAATCTAACTTCTTTAATATTTATGATCTTCTGATTTTTTCTTGCTTCTTTTTCTTTCTTTGCAAGTTCGAACATATATTTACCGTAATCCATAATCTTGCAAACAGGCGGCACACCTTGTGGCGCGATCTTTACCAAATCAAGATTCTTGGTATTTGCAAGTCCTTGGGCATCCTTAATTGCCATAATACCAAGCATGGTACCATCAGCATCTATAAGTCTTACTTCTTTGTCTCGAATATCCTCATTGATCATTAATTCATTTTTGCTAATAACTGACACCTCCGAAAATTTAATAGGCTAGAAGATTTACTCTTCAAGTCCTGCTATTAATTAATACAATAAAAAAAGTGGATAGAAGAAATATCCACAATAATATCTAAGTCTTGAACGTATTATACGTAAGGAACTGATATTTACCTTGCAAATCAAAATGTTCGCTAGGTGAGAAGTGGAAAACTTCTTCTTGTTTTGCATACCTATGATACCAGAAATATTCCTCGTTGTCAAATTATATTTTTATAAGTTAAAAAATCTGTTTATATTTTCTCATAAACTAAGTACTTATAGTCATACGGATTTTTTTCATCCTTCACTCCAGGCTCACTAGATACAAGCTTCCATTTTGAAAAATCTATCTCTGGGAAAAAAGTATCTGCTTCAAATTCATTATCTATATAGGTTATATACATTTTATCTGCTATGGGTAAAAATGCTGCATATATTTCAGCACCACCTATTACAAAGCAAACTTTATCGTTGGTTAATTCTTTTGCTCTTTCTATTGAATCAACTATTATACAACCCTCATGTGAAAACTCTTTATTTCTTGTAATTACAATATTTGTTCTTCCTTGCAACAGTCTGCCCAATGATTCAAAAGTTTTTCTACCCATAATAACAGGTTGTCCCATTGTAACTTTTTTGAAGTATGCTAAATCAGCCGGTAAATGCCATGGCATTTTATTTTTATATCCAAGAGCATTATCTTTACCCATGGCAAATATTAGTGAAATCATACAGAAACAGCCCCCCTTATAATTGGATGTGGATCATAGCCTGTTAATGTAAAATCCTCATATTTAAAATCAAATATATTCTTAACATCTGGATTTATGTTCATTTTAGGAAGTGCTCTGGTTTCACGTGAGAGCTGAAGCTTAACTTGTTCAATATGATTTAAATAAATATGTGTATCACCAAATGTATGAACAAAATCCCCAGCCTTCAAACCACATACCTGTGCAATCATCATTGTAAACAGTGAATATGATGCAATATTAAAAGGAACGCCAAGAAAAACATCAGCACTTCTTTGATATAGCATACATGAAAGTGTTCCATTTGATACATAGAATTGGTAAAAACAGTGACATGGCGGTAAAGCCATTTTCTCTACCTCCCCAACATTCCATGCACTAACAATCATTCTTCTTGAATCTGGATTATTTTTTATCTGGTTAATAACATCACTTAGCTGGTCAATTGTTCTGCCGTCAGCTGTAGGCCAGGATCTCCATTGATGGCCATATACAGGTCCTAATTCTCCATTTTCATCAGCCCACTCGTCCCATATAGACACTCCATTATCCTTTAAGTACTTAATATTGGTATCTCCGCTTATAAACCATAGAAGTTCATGGATTATAGATTTTAAATGCACTTTTTTTGTAGTAACTAATGGAAATCCATCTTGTAGATTAAATCTTATTTGATTACCAAAGGTACTTATCGTTCCTGTACCAGTTCTATCTTCTTTTTTTGTACCATTCTTTAATATATGCTCACACAAATTAAGATATTGTTTCATTTTTGTCAATGCCTCCAAATATTCTATCTAAATTCATTTAATTCTGTAATTGAGTACTTTGATATTATAACAAAACTAATCGTATAACAAAATAAATTATATGTTTATTATATACTTTAAACTTTCAAAGTAAATATATAAAGAATTTGTTTATTTTAGTTTAACTGTTATATTTTTTATTAGCTCCAATTCTACCAATCAGCATTTCACTGCCTTTTGCTGCCATAATAAAGACTAGTATTACTGCAAAATACCTGTAGCGCACTTGTATCTCTATTAAAAAATGTATTCCAAAATAGCACAAAAGTATCAGTGAAAGCAATAACACGCCTTGATTAATTTTATTAGCCATAAATAATTTGCAAAGACCTATAAACATAAGTATAAAAATTAGAATATAATATATTTTTTCAATTTTAAGAACCGTTGGTTCAAGATTCTTAAGTTCTTTCGGCGGTACTAGCTGTCCATCTATTTGATCATAAAATCCCCAGCTTAAAGTGTCGGAAAGTGCCCACATTGCAATTTGCTTTTCATTCATTAACTGGGCTATTTTTTTTAATCCTACCGAAAGCCTTTGCTTAATAACCTGTTTTGCAACATTATTTCGTTCATTAAAATCCTGTATTCTATATACCTTATCTTCATCCTCATACGAAAACGTTCCGATAGATTCATGATTTATACCAACAACAAATTTCCAAAGTGGAAAATTATTTGCCAGTCCTTCTGAATTTATCCCAGTATATTTTACCATAGCTGAACATCCATAGTTTACTAGTAAATAGGCAATCAGCAGTATTATAACCGCACCCATTTTAACATACTTATGTGTTCTAATTATTTCAATTATTCCCCAAATAATCGAAGCAACTATAATTACAATACCTATAGGTCTGACTGTATTTCCGATAGCAATAACTGTTCCCGCAATAGTGCCCTTGATAGCCCAATTGAATCTTTCAGAAAGAAATATATAAATAGCCAATAGAAACACACATGCTGCAAAATGCTGGTTAGTTAGCACTGTTGTCAAAAAATATGGAGCAAGATATAAAAGGTATAAAAGTGCCACAGCTCTCGCAGTGAAATCGTTGGATATTTTTCGAGCTATTAAGTATATAAGTACGTTAGTACCTGCCATAAAGAAACAGTTTACAAGCTTTAATGGAATTAAACCCGTTCCAAAAACCTTCATAATAGCCGCATAATATATAACTGGTCCTGTCTGATATGCCCATGTCTTAAAATACATAGTATCTCCGAAAGATTTGTCACCATTGAATAGTTTAAGTGCATACTGATAAAAAACATTAAAATCTGATACTGGTTGTGTATCTGTTAGAAATACCAGTATGCTTTTAAACACAAAAGCTAAAATAAAAATAACAATTGCAAACACTGCAGGTGATATATTTAAGCGACAAGATACAAAGTGTATAAGTACAAACAAACTAATTACCAATATGGCGATAACTACATATACCGCAACGCTGTACTTTAACTGATAACTTAAATTTAAAGAAATCAAGTCTATAAAAATTTGGTTAATAAATATTAAATAAAGTGTGTAAATGGCTAAAAAGCAAATAATAACCTTACTAAGAATGGTTCCAAATTTAGTATCACTAGTTGCTCTATAATAATTAGCCATTCTTATTTACCTCAAGTTTTTTATTTAATCTCTTTGTTATCATCGTTATTTTTTTCATCGAAACCGATTAACTCTCCAACAATATAAAGGGGTCTAGCCTTTACTTCCTCATATATTCTACCCACATATTCTCCCATAATACCTAAAACTATAAGCATTACACCATTAAAAAATAGTGAAACTGCCATTGAGGATGCCCATCCTGATGCAACATCGTTTTTTACAAATCTTTGTATTAAAACTATTATAAGATAAACAAAGCTTAAAGCTGAAATTACCATACCAACAAAGGTTGCCAGCTTTAATGGCTTATATGAAAAAGAAAATATACCGTCTCCAGCAAGCTTTATCATTTTCTTTAGTGGATATTTTGTTTCCCCTGCAAATCTTTTTTCACGTTTGTATTCCACACTCGTCTGCTTAAAACCAACCCAACTAACTAAACCTCTAACATATCTTGAACGCTCAGGCAGGCATTTCATCGCATCACATACTTTTCTGTCTATTAGCCTAAAATCTCCAACATCAACAGGAAGCTTTACGTCTGTCATGCTATCAAGAAATCTATAGAACATTTTCGCAGTAAACTTTTTGAAAAATGTTTCACCTTCTCTTTGCAATCGTTTTCCATATACTACTTCATAACCTTCCTGCCATTTCTCAACCATTTGCTTAATTACTTCAGGAGGATCTTGCAAGTCTGCATCAATTATTACAACTGCATCACCTTTTGCATAATCCATACCAGCGGTTATTGCTATTTGATGACCAAAGTTTCTTGCAAAATTTATAATGCGAACCTCTGGGTTATTTTCCGCAATTTGTCCAAGTTTGAAGTATGTATTATCTTTACTCCCGTCATTTATAAAAATGTATTCAACCCTCATAAAATAATTTTTGAATACTTCAGATAACCGTCTAAATGTTTCATCTATAACCTCCTGTTCGTTATAAACAGGAACCACTATTGATAGCAGTTTTTCTTGCATGCCATTCTTCCTCACTTTCAGCTTGTGTTTTTTACAAAACTCATTATAACATACTAGTTATAATTATTATCAAAATTATTAGGTAATAATACATTTTCGCAGAAGTATTAAAGGTGAAATCCTCTCAGATTCCACCTTTAGATTTTAACATATCCAATGTTGACTTTTTAGTTCGTTTTTTAACTTGCTTACTTCGCTTTAGTTTTAATTTCTTCTACAATCTTATCTACAAAATCCTGAACAGCTAAAGCACCAAGATCTCCTTCTTTTCTAGATCTTACAGCTACAGCGTTATTTTCCATTTCCTTGTCACCTATTACAAGCATATAAGGAGTCTTTTCCATCTGAGCTTCTCTAATCTTGTAACCAATCTTCTCATTTCTTGTGTCAACTTCAACTTTAACACCTTTATCTCTTAGCATTGCTGCTACTTTGTAAGCAAAATCATGATGCTTATCTACTAAAGGAAGTATTTTTGCCTGTATAGGACTCAGCCATGTTGGGAAAGCACCTGCATACTTTTCAATAAGCATTGCAAGAGTTCTTTCATAACATCCGATTGAAGTTCTATGAATAACATAAGGATGCTTCTTTTCATTGTTCTTGTCTATATAAACCATATCCATACGTCCTGCAAGAGCAAAGTCTACTTGAACAGTTATAATCGTATCTTCTTTTCCATGAACATTTTTAGCCTGAATATCAAGCTTTGGACCATAGAAAGCAGCTTCACCCTCAGCCTCTTTATAATTTATCTCTAAATGATCAAGAATAGTTCTCATCTTACCCTGAACATCTTCCCAATCCTCTGCACTTCCAATATATTTCTCCTTGTTATTAGGATCCCATTTTGAGAATCTATATGTTACATCGTCCGCTATACCAAGAGTATTCATCATGTATTTAATTAAATCAACAACACCCTTGAATTCTTCTTCTAATTGTTCTGGTGTACAAACTAAATGCCCTTCTGAAATTGTGAACTGACGCACACGTATCAATCCATGCATTTCTCCGGAAGCTTCATTTCTAAATAGTGTTGATGTTTCGCCATATCTTATTGGCAAATCACGATAGCTATGGAGTTTTGATTTGTAAATCATGAATTGAAACGGACAAGTCATTGGTCTTAATCCCATTACCTCATCATCTTTTTCCTCATTACCTAATATAAACATACCATCTTTATAATGCTGCCAATGTCCAGAAAGTTTGTAAAGGTCACTCTTTGACATAAATGGAGTCTTTGTTAGGACATAACCTCTTCTTTCCTCTTCATCTTCAACAAATCTCTGCAAAGTCTGAACAATTCTTGCACCCTTTGGCATTAGCAAAGGAAGTCCTTGACCAATTTCCTCAGCAGTAGTAAACAATTCCAATTCTCTTCCAAGCTTGTTATGATCACGCTTTTTAGCTTCTTCAAGCGCAGTAACATACTCATCTAATTCACTCTTCTTAGGAAATGCAGTTCCGTAAACTCTCTGGAGCATCTTGTTTTTCTCATTTCCTCTCCAATAAGCACCAGTAGCACTCATTAGCTTAATTGCTTTAAGTTTTCCTGTTGATGACAAATGTGGGCCAGCACATAAGTCTACAAAGTCACCCTGCTTATAAAATGATATTTCTTCATTTTCTGGAAGGTCTTTAATAAGCTCTACTTTATAAGGTTCGCCTTTTTCCTCCATAAATTTGATAGCTTCTTCTCTAGGAAGAGTAAACCTTTCTAACGGAAGATCTTCTTTGATAATCTTTTCCATTTCTTTCTCAATCTTAGCTAAATCTTCAGGTGTGAAATTTTTTTCAGTATCAAAATCATAGTAAAAGCCATTGTCAATTGCAGGGCCTATAGCTAACAAAACATTTGGAAATAGTCTTTTTACCGCTTGTGACAGAACATGTGAAGCAGTGTGCCTGTAAGCAAATCTTCCACCCTCATCTGCAAAGGTTAACAGATTTAGAGTACAATCATTTTCAAGCTTGTAGCTCAAATCCTTTACCTTACCATCAGCCTCTCCTGCTAACGCCACTCTCGCTAATCCAGCACTAATACTCTCAGCAACTTCTTTTATTGTTATACCATTTTGGTATTCTTTTGAGCTGCCATCCTTTAAAGTAATCTTTATCATAGCTTATACCTCCATTTTATTTTTCTTATTTGTTAGTTAAATTATGTTATAACGCCTAGATTTAAAATGAAATTTTTCGATTGTAGAAAAATTTCATTACATCAGCGGCGTTTCATCGAGGCGGGAGATATTCTCACCGTCTGATAACCAAAGTAATACCCGACACTTATAGAAGTGGGGGAAATTTTATTGCCTCGTTATAATTTTTAAAATTTTTTACTAATTAATTTTTAAATAAAAAACTCCCGTCCTTATATCTTATATAAGGACGAGAGATACTCTCGCGGTTCCACCCTACTTGCTACTCATTGTGCTTTTGCAAATTTATTGCACTAAGCAATCTATTGCTTGCCATTTTTGCTCTAAACCAATTACTATTAACCCTAGTTTAGCACATTGCAAATTTGATAACTCAATTCAATTGCTTAACGAAATCTATTTCGTTTTTGCACATGATTATAACGTAATCAACGATGTAGCTCAGAGGTGGTTTTCGGTAAAGCATAGGTCTGAATACTTTCAGCTAGTGTACTCAATCTCTAAAACCTTGATTTTTACTTACTCGTCTCATCAACGCTATTTTCAATATTTATTACATAATTTTAAAAATATCTTCTTTTAATTATATTCTCACAACTTTAGTGTGTCAATACTTCATAACTTTATGTTTTTTTATTATATTTCCTGTTTTGTCGAGTAGCCTTACTGCAAATTATAAAGCTACATGGCCTGTTTTAATTTATCAAATGATGGCTTTATCTTTGATTATTTTATTTAGCCTTAATTGCACGTTTTACTACAGGCAGTATAATAATAGCAAGAACTCCGCCTACAAATGCTGTAATTAGTTGAGGAACAGAAAACATATTTGACACAACAACTGCCTTTTTCTCTGGTAACTTTAAGAAAATAGGAATCGCAAGCTGTACTATCCCCAAATATAATACTAAAAATTTTGATACTGCTGCCACAATCAATGCTATAGCATAAGAAACATTTAATTTTAGAGTCTTACAATTTCCAATCAAATTCCAAATAAGTACAAATACAATATTACCTAGAATAATAAATGGAATTAACGACCAAAATGGGCCAATTCCAAAAAATTTCGCACATATTGGAGAAATCATTGCCACTGTAACTCCTGTTGACAAACCACATGTCATCACCGAGACAATTAAAATCAAATTTACTATTGAACCTGTAATTAGGGTGTTTCCAAATGTCGATGTTACAGCTTGCATTATGATAAGCAAGGCTGTAAGAGCTGCTGTCCTTGTAATCCATAAAACTTTTTTGTTCATAGTTATGTCCATGTCCCGCATTCTACACAAGAACCACAAGGGAAATGTACATTTCCCTGAAAGAAATGACATGGACTCGGCACCTCCTTTTTTTATTTTTTTAATTTCTTTCAACCTTTTTGTACTCCTTTTATGTAATATTAATTTAGAGTTTTATCTTGATTTCAATATATAAATATAACTAATCAGTATATTTTAAACCATATTACTCAACTTTTCCACAGTATTTTATTCATAGAGTTTACAAAATGCAAGTTATGGGGATACTTTTATTGATTAATATTTTTTGGAGGTATGAAATTGAGAAACACAAGGTTTAAAAGATATAAAAAATCTAGGCATAAAAAAACTATAAAAGTATTTCTATTGGGATTTGTTTTTCCATTAATTACACTTCTTATTACTTATGTTTTTATATCAATTTTTATTGTTCCTATATTTGCATAGAATTACCTGTTGTTAATTTCGTACACTATTTTTTTAATTTTGATCAAAATATAGGTTAATTATGCCAATTGATTTTTTTCAACAAAATATTATAATAAACATGAAAATTTAAAAATTTTCCTCCTTAATTTTATGTAAAAACCGACTACCAAGTCGGTTTTTATTATTTAATCCCACAAATTCTTTAACAACATCTCATCCGTGCTTTATATGCATATAAAATCTTTAATTTTGTCATATGTTTTTTGTTTTATACCAGTAATTTTCATAATATCAGTAAGCTGTTTAAAGCCACCATTTTTTTCTCTATAAGTTATTATCGCCTTGGCAGTTGCGGGACCAACATTGGGGAGTCCTTCAAGTTCGGCTTGTGATGCCTTATTAATATTAATTAGATTGCTTTCTTCTTTACTTTTTGCATCTTCTTCAACAATACATCCTAGACTATTTGTAACAATATCCACACCACTATTCA
Organism: Bacillota bacterium; assembly: GCA_023444055.1. GTDB lineage: Bacteria > Bacillota > Clostridia > Acetivibrionales > DSM-1351 > Ruminiclostridium. The sequence goes on along the minus strand of JAEZRV010000032.1, from coordinate 66,009 downwards.
ATGTATTTGTATTACCTACTGTGTTTATTTTTGTATTATTTGTATTAGAGGAAGCATTACTTCCTTGTTGACTTCCACCTGAATTAGTATTACTCTTGGTATTACTCTTGGTATTACTCTTGGTCACTTCTTTATTTGAGCTTCCTTTTGGCGAACTTCCTTTTTGTATTGACTCGTTAGTAGCTATATTTACTTCCTTTGATTTTATTCTTAACATGGTGTTTTCATTAATTATGTATGCTAAGTTTATATTTTCAAGATCAGCCATTTTTGTTGCACCACCAGCCATTTTTATTGCATCATCTATTACTTGTCCCTTTTCTATTGTTACTACTCCAGGTTTATTTACACAGCCTACAACATATACCTTTATTTCTGGTTCTTCCTCTACTTTTTCTAGTTCTTCCGATGGTTTTACTTTATCCAAAGAGTTTATTTCTTCAGATTGTATTATATTTGTTTTACTTTCTTCTATCTCGGAACCAGACAAAGGCGTATACACCTGCTTTAAAAAATAGCCTAGAACACCAGAGCCAAGCATAAGAATTATTAAGGCACAAAACAGTAATGTCTTATTCATAAAAAACTGCTTTCCAAACAAATTTATTTCCATATTTTTGTCCATGTCTCACCTTTTACGTAGGAACAACAATGAAATATGCATTTTCTTGAAAGAAATGACATGGACTTGGCACCTCCTTTATAAGTATTCGCCACTATATTACCTTTCTATTTTTGATTTATCACTACAATTTCTTGGATTATCGTTGGTTCTCGTTGAACCTTAGTATAAATTGGCTTTACTGTTCACCTCCTTAAAAAGAAACTTTTTTAGTGTTGAGTTTGAATGATTTGATTTGAATATTTTTGATAGGTTAAATTTCACATAGTAAAATCACATTATATAAAACAAAACATAAAATAATATAAGAAAGTTGAGTAAAATAGATAAACAAAGTAGCTCACTTTCAAAATATGGCTTTCCGAGACTAGCACAGCTCACATATTTAGGAAATAATTCTGATTTGAATGTATTGACAATATTGTTCAAAAGAAAAGTGTCCAATGAATACTTAACTTATAAAAAAGATTCGTGACTATACAAAATTATGTAAACATTTTAGACGAATAAAACTCAAGATTTTTTGTATACAACTATTAACACCAATATTATAATACATATGTTGGTAAATTACTATACCCTAAATTAGATTTTAAAAGCAAATTTAAGTTTGAAAATCACGACTTTTGCATTATAATATTAACTATGATGTTTATACAAAGGAGAAATTATGAAGAAAGTAATTACCGCAATTATTTTTTTATTGATATTTTCATTTCAGGTATCACCAGCCTTATGTGCTTTAGATATTGATGCAGCAGCATACATTTTGATAGATGCCAAAACAGGTAGTGTACTTTATGAATATCAACCAGATATTAGACTTCGTCCTGCAAGTACTACAAAGATAATGACTGCTTTAGTTGCTTTGAAGAAAGGTGAACTAAGCCAGGTAATGACTGCAAGCAACGAAGCAATATCTGATATAGGCGTTGGTGGTATGAATGTTGGCATTATGACAGGAGAACAATTGACCTTAGATAACTTGCTGCATGCTATGCTAATAGCATCTGCTAATGAAGCTGCTAATATTATCTCTGAAAATATTTATCCAAGCAGAGCAGAATTTGTTAATGATATGAATAAAATGGCACTACAGATTGGAGCTAAAAATAGTACTTTTACTAACCCATGTGGCATTGATGAATATGAAAAAGATGCTAATCACTTTTCTACAGCAAGGGATTTAGCAATTATCGCCAAAGAATGTTTAACATTTCCAACATTCAGAGATATCGTCAACCAAAAGCAACTTAACATGCTCCCTCCAACTAACAAACATCAAAAGTGGAATACAGTAAACAATACTAATAAGTTGTTGGGACAATCATTTAATTATGGTTCTGTTACTGGTGATGAGAGTAATCAGTTTACAATAACAGGTTTAAAGACAGGTTCAACAATGCGAGCAGGAGCAAACTTTATTTCTTCTGCTGTAAATAAAGATGGTCTTGAATTGATTTCTGTAATATTGGGAGTTAATAATGCACCGGGCAGGACTGTATTTGATTTTACAAAAACGTTACTGCAAGCCGGTTATGAAAACTTTTCTAACCAAATTATAATTGATAGGAATACATTAATAAGGAATGTTCATGTGGAAAATGCAGATGATGATGGGCAACTTGCTCTTGTTACAAACGGCAAACTTGAAGCTTTACTCTCTAATAATAAAAATGAATGGCGAATAGATAAAAAAGTAACGATAAACCCAAATTTAAAAGCTCCCATTAAAAAAGGAGATATATTAGGAAATATCGAATATAAAAAAGACAATATCTCTATTGGTAAAATAGATATTGTTTCTTCACGTACGGTAGAGCAAAACTTTAAATCAAAAGTAAAGGATTTTATCAATAAAGTTACTGATAGTTCAATTTTTAGATATATTTTAACTGCAATAATTATAGTCGTATGCTTTTTAATTTTAAGAAAGATATTAAGGACAATATCTAGAAGGCGGAAAAGAAATAGAATTAGAAATAGGATAAGATAACAATGTTAATAAACAAAATGTTTTTTACTTCATATATTGATTTAATTTAAATATACTTATATTATATTATAGTATAGTATGTAATTTTAACGTATTTTATTTTATGTAATAATATTAAGCTATGTCACAGATATAAAAGTATTATTACAAATGCGAAGTTACATTTTGTGAATTTATTGTTCTTCTCATGTCACAAAGCTGAGACGATTCTTGGGAACTTGAGCAAGATGCATAGGTAAATTTGATGCCTACTGCAAAATATTAATGTTATTTTTGATGAAAGTATATTAGTCAGTTAGTATCAGCTTTTCATGTGGTAATTGACTTTATTAAAAGGAGTGTAATTAATGAAAACTGAACCGATTTACAAACAAAGAAAAATCTCAGATCTAAAAGACATGATTTCTCAGACTGTAAATTTATTTGGAAATAGAAATGCATTTTTAGTAAAACGTGACGATAATGAATATGTTGGTATAACTTATTTAGAGTTAAAAGCCAATATTGATGCTTTAGGAACTGCTCTTATAAATTTAGGACTTAAGAATAAAAAAATCGCTATATTATCGGAGAATAACGAGCAATGGTGCACATCCTACTTGACAATCACAGGTGGTGTTGGTGTTGTTGTACCTTTAGACAGAGAATTACCTTTTAATGAAATAGATAACCTTATTTCTCGTTCTGGAGTCAGTGCAATTATATTTTCTTCTAATCATAAAAAAGATATGTTAAAACTTAGTGAAGTATCTAACCAAATTGAATATTTTATAGAAATGAATTCTTCTACTGACGAAAACAATAGATTTCTTTCATATAATAATCTTATAGAAAAAGGAAAAATATTACTAGAAAATGGTAATAGAACTTATTTAGATGCCGAAATAGATGAGAATGACATGTGTGCATTAATCTTTACCTCTGGAACTACTGATTTGGCAAAGGGTGTTATGCTTTCAAGCAAAAATATTGCAACTGATATAATGGCTGTTTGTTCAATGCTTACGGTTGGCGAGACTGATAGTTCTTTGTCTATACTGCCTTTACACCATACCTATGAATGTACTGCTGATTTTCTGGTAATGATGTATAATGGCGCATGTTATTCCTTTTGTGAAGGTTTAAAATATATTGTAAAGAATCTACAAGAAGTTAAACCAACTATATTAATGGTAGTTCCTCTTATATTGGAGAATATGCACAAGAAAATTATTAAACAAGCATCAAAAACCTTCTTTAGCAAGCTTAAATTAAATGCTGCTATTGAAATTAGTAATTTTCTATATAATTTTCTTAAAATTGATATTCGTAAAAAGTTATTTAAGCAAGTACACAATATTTTCGGCGGTAGGGTAAGATTAGTTATTTCTGGTGCAGCTGCTATTAATCCTGATGTTTCTAATGATTTATGTTCTATGGGAGTAAGAATCATCCAAGGTTATGGTTTAACTGAATGTGCTCCAATTGTCGCAGTAAATAACGATCAAGGTTATAGGAGTGATTCTGCTGGAAAACCACTTGCTGGAGTTGATATTTGGATTGAAAACATGGGAGATGATGGTATTGGTGAGATCGTCGTTCGCGGTGACAATGTAATGCTTGGGTACTATGAAAATCCTATTGCAACTCATAAGGTATTAACGAATGGATGCCTGTATACAGGAGATTTAGGATATATTGATGACGAAGGCTATATCTTCATTACCGGCAGAAAGAAAAATGTTATTGTAACTAAAAATGGAAAAAATATATTCCCTGAAGAGGTTGAAGCATATTTAGCCAAATGTCCGTTCATTAAGGAAAGCCTAGTATGGGGTAAATTTGTTGAAGAATCTGGCGAAACAGAAGTTAATGCTCAGATTGTAATTGATCTTGATGAAATCAAGGAAAAGTTGAATGTAAATATTATCTCTAAGGAAGAAATATATAAAGTTATTCAATCTGAAATAAAAGAAATAAATAAGCAAATGCCTCTATATAAGCGCATAAAAGATTTCACTGTACGTGAAGAGGAGTTTATAAAGACAACAACAAAGAAAATCAAGCGATATGCTCAAAATATTGGTTAAATCCACTGAAAAAAGACCTCCAATAAAGAGGTCTTTTTTAATGTTCTGTATACTTTATATTTGTTCAGCTAACATTTACATTTTTACGGCAAAACTACTATGCCCACATTTCTTTCCTCAGTGCAATAATATCCTCATTCTCCAAATACTCATCATATGACATCTGTCTGTCTATTATTCCCTTTGGAGTTATCTCAATTATTCTATTTGCAATTGTCTGAACAAATTCGTGGTCATGTGATGTAAACAAAATAGTTCCCTTATAATTTATCAAACCATTGTTTAGTGCTGTTATTGATTCCAAATCAAGGTGATTTGTAGGCTCGTCAAGAATTAATACATTCGCCCCCGAGAGCATCATCTTTGAAAGCATACAGCGAACCTTTTCTCCTCCAGATAGTACAGATGCTTTTTTCAAAGCCTCTTCTCCTGAAAACAACATTCTTCCCAACCAACCTCTCAAGAAGGTCTCAGTCTGATCCTTTGAGAATTGTCTGAGCCAATCAACAAGAGTGAGGTCTACACCGTCAAAAAACTCTGAATTATCACTTGGAAAGTAAGCTTGGCTTGTAGTTATACCCCATTTAAAATCGCCGCTATCTGGTTCCATCTCACCCATTAAAACCTTAAATAAAGTTGTCTTAGCTTTTCCATATGTTCCAACAAAAGCAATTTTGTCACCCTTGTTCACTATTATATTAAGATCATTTAAAAGCTTTTCGCCTTCAATTTCCTTTGAAATTCCATTGATCATTAATAAATCGTTTCCAGCCTCTCTGTCAGGCTTAAAATCAACAAAAGGATACTTTCTTGAAGAAGGCTTAATGTCTTCAAGTGTTAACTTATCCAGCATTTTTTTACGAGATGTAGCCTGCTTTGATTTTGACGCATTTGCGCTAAATCTTTGAATAAACTCTTGCAATTCTTTCATTCTTGCTTCTGTTTTCTTATTAACATCTTTTGCCTGTTGTAGTGCCAATTGGCTTGACTGATACCAGAAATCATAATTACCAACAAACATCTGAATTTTTCCAAAGTCTATGTCTGCTATTTGAGTACATACCTGATTTAAGAAATGCCTATCATGAGACACCACTATAACGGTATTTTCAAAATTTGCAAGGAAGTTTTCAAGCCATGTAATTGAAGCTATATCTAAGTGGTTTGTAGGCTCGTCCATCAGCAAAATATCAGGATTACCAAATAAAGCTTGAGCTAATAATACTCTCACCTTCTCATTACCATCTAAATCCTTCATTTTCTTGTAATGATACTCTTCGCCTATATTTAAGCCATTTAATAAAGTAGCAGCATCAGACTCTGCTTCCCAACCATTTAAATCTGCAAACTCTGCTTCTAATTCGGATAATCTGATTCCTTCTTCCTCTGTAAAATCAGATTTAGCATAGAGTATTTCCTTTTCTTCCATTATTTCAATAAGTCTCGGATGACCCATCATTACTGTTCTCAGAACCTCAAACTCGTCAAATTCAAAGTGGTCTTGCTTTAGTACCGCAAGCCTCTCACCGGGACTTATTGTTACATCTCCCTTACTAGGCTCAATCTCACCAGATAAAATTTTTAAAAATGTTGATTTTCCAGCCCCATTAGCTCCAATTAATCCATAGCAGTTGCCTGGTGTAAATTTGATATTTACATTTTCAAATAAAGCTCGTCCCCCATATCTAAGAGAAACACCATTTGCACTAATCATTTCTTATCTCCATTTCTAAGCATAGGTAAACTGATATACCCCACACCTCTTTATTAATATTATTAATTTTTAAAATTTTCTTTTCGTATACATCACTTGCAAATGCAAGTTTAAGATTTTCCATTACCGTAACAAAACCTGCTCAACAACAGCAGGTTTTGCTATTTATAACGCCTAGATTCAAAATGAAATTTTTCGATTGTAGAAAAATTTCATTACATCAGTGGCGTTTCATCGAGGCGGGAGATATTCTCACCGCCTGAAAACCAAAGCAGTACCCACCACTTATAGAAGTAGGGGACATTTTCTTGCCTCGTTATTATCTAATACAAGTCATTTCGCCATCAGACCACAATCGTTCAAGGTTATAAAACTCTCTGTCTTCGTGATGGAAAACGTGAACAACTACATCTGCATAATCTAGTAAAATCCATCTTGCGGTGTCATAACCCTCTTTATGATATGCATCAAGGCCAATTTCATTTAGTTTAAACTCTATTTCATCTGCTATTGCCTTTATATGTGTGGTAGATGTACCACTGCAAATTACAAAATAATCAGCAATTATTGTAATGTTATGGATATCAATGATATTAATATCTTTAGCCTTCTTTTCTTGCATTGCTTCCATAATCTTGTCTACTAATTTTTTTGAATCCAATATCTGCACCTCTTCAATTCATAATATATTAAAATCATATAGTTTAACTTGTCTTTTTACGAGCTCTGTTTATTATAGCATAGTTCTTGCTATGGGTTAAAGTCTCTTCCTATAATAATAGTTACATCAAATCGAGATTCCGGTTGAAGTTCTTCTTTTATTACAGATATCTTTAGCGAATTACTGATTGCATCCGCATTTACTCCCTTTTTTCTTATAAGGATTTTAGAAGTTCCTTGTGTACTTTCAAAAGTATTTCCAGCACTAACTTTGTGACCTTTTGCTTCTAGCATTGTTCTTATGGCATCTGCAAGACCGCTTATATCAGTGCAGTTTATAACCTCTACAGCCAGCTTCTCATTCTTAACTGTAGATTGACTAGGAGTTTTCTCTGCAGTCTCTTTTGGAGCTTTTTTTTCCGAATCAGTATCTACAATAATCTTTTTATTTTGCGAAGGCTTTGCTGTTTCTGATTGTTTCTTAACCTCTATTACAGATTTATCAAATACGCCTGAATCTTTATAAAAATTAGCTCCTACTATAATTGATGAAAAAAACAGCAAAAATGTTCCTATCCCATAAAATCCTATTCTAAAAATCTTACCCATTAGTATCCTCCATGTGCAATACCATCGTTTATTTTGGTACTATTAAACTAAAAATTATTTAGTAATAGTCCGTTTCTTGCCTCAATTGTTAACGGGTGAATCAAACCATTTTGCATTATAACATATTTAATAACATTATTAAAAGCACATATTAATGCCTTATTAATATCTTCATATGCCAGCCTTCTAACATCATTAACCACACTATGTGTTCTTCCTGGTTCTATATAATCTGCTAAAAAAATTATTTTGTCCATCATATTCATTTTAGAACAGCCTGTCGAATGATACCTTATGGCATCTAAAATAATCTTATCATCAACACCATATTTTTCTTTGGCTATTATTGAACCCACTTCACCATGCATTAAAAAAATTTGTCTTTGTTCAATTTCGTTTAATTCTACCCCATTTTTTTCGCAATATTCTACAGTCTCATCATCCTTCAAATTTCTTGCGCAATCGTGGAGAAGTCCTGCAACTGCAGCAATATCTTTATCCTCACCGTAACGTTCTGCCAATGATATTGCTTCTTTCATTGTGTTCACAGAGTGAATATACCTATTTGGCTTTAATGACTGCTTTAGCAATGTATCCATTTCGATAATATTCATTGATAGCCTTTCCTTTTTACCATATTTATATTTTTTTCATAATTTGTTAAATTGCACTTGTAAATTTTCTACAACTTTAATTATCTTAAAATATATAATTTATTTTTCTTTATATATTCTTCTACACACTCACTAACAAGGTATTTAACTGATTTATTTTTACTAGTTCTTTCTCTTATAAAGGTTGATGATACCTCAATCAACGGTGCTTCTATGCTGGTGATATCTAAACTGTGTTTTTGCCTCAATACATTTATTCGATTATTAAAATCTTTATCTAAGTATCCAGCTCTCATTACTGCAACAAATTTAGTAAGCGCAAAAACCTCTTCTGACCTTTTCCAAGTCAGTAAATCCATGACTACATCTGCACCAATTATATAATAAAATATAGTATCTGGTGGATATATTTTATGAAGCTCATTCAATGTATCTACTGTATAGGTGTATCCTTTTCTCTTAACTTCAATATCAGAAGCTTCAAAGTAGGGGTTCTCACTTACCGCACATTTAACCATATTCAATCTATTAATAGGATCAGTTATTAAATTTATATCTTTATGCGGTGGCATACCGGATGGAATAAACAAAACCTTGTCCAAATTTAATTCGCACCTTACTAGCTCTGCTATTGCAAGATGTCCTAAATGAATTGGGTCAAATGTACCTCCACATATGCCTATTTTCAAGCTTTTACCTTCCATTAAGAGATTCCTCTATATCTATATAAATTTATTGACTAGATTTACTACCAAACACACAGAGAACATTATAGCATAAAAGCACTAAATTATTAATAAAAATTACAAAAACAATGTTACTAAATATTTCATATTGTACTATTTAGCCACTTAATATAGTCCGAGTGTGATTATTGGAGTTAAACAAAAGTGGCTATCGCGAAATACATCTTAACAATTACATTTTGTACCTGATTTTTCAACCTATACATATATAATATTGTTAAGTGTTGTTCTACAACAGCCACCTGCTCGCTTTTAATCACAATGCATAATACTATTCTAATCTTCCATAGTATCAAAATTTTTTTCTTCCGGAGTCAACAACTTGTTATTTCCTTCCAATATCTTTTCTGTAGTGCATTCCTTCAAAGTTGATTTTTTCAATACCAGCATATGCTTTATCTATCGCCATATCCATAGTCTTTTCTACCGCTGTAACCCCTAATACTCTTCCACCAGCAGTGTAAAACTTTCCATCTTTATACGAAGTACCTGCATGGAAAACAATAGTTTCACCATTTGCCTGAGCATCATCAAGTCCATTTATCTCTAAGCCTGTTGGGTATTTCCCAGGATATCCTCCAGATGCAGCAACTACGCAAACAGCTGCGTTATCATCCCATTCAATATCTATTTCATCAAGCTTTTCATCAATGATAGCTTCAAATATTTCTAATAAGTCCGTCTTTAATCTTGGAATAACTACCTGTGTCTCAGGATCACCAAATCTTGCATTGTACTCCAAAACCTTTGGTCCGTCCTTTGTAAGCATTAAACCAAAATATAAAACACCTTTAAATTTACGCCCCTCTTTGTTCATTGCCTCAATAGTTGGAACAAAAATTTCCTTCATGCAGAAATCAGCAAGCTTATCATCATACAATGGACTTGGTGAAAATGTTCCCATTCCACCTGTGTTTGGCCCTTGGTCATTGTCATAAGCACGTTTATGATCCTGTGAGGATACCATAGGGACAATAGTTTTGCCATCAGTAAATGCTAAAATTGAAACTTCTGGTCCTTCAATGAATTCCTCGATAACTATTTTATTGCCAGCATTTCCAAATAGCTTATCGTTCATCATTCCATTTACAGCATCTTTTGCTTCTTCAATAGTTTTGGCAATTATTACACCTTTACCTAGCGCCAAACCATCTGCCTTTACCACAATTGGAGCACCATATTTATCAATATAGCTGAGTGCCTCACTGCTGTTTTCGAATACATTATAGCCAGCTGTGGGTATGTTATATTTTTTCATTAAATCCTTTGAAAATGCTTTACTGCCTTCAATTATCGCCGCATCCTTTACAGGTCCAAATGCTCTAATTCCGACTTCATTCAGTTTGTCCACCATACCTGCTGCAAGTGGGTCATCAGGTGCAACAACAACCAAATCTATTTTATTTTCTTTTGAGTAATTAACTATTCCATCTATATCAGTTGCCTTTATAGCAACACATGTGGCAAGCTTGGAAATCCCACCGTTTCCAGGTGCACAATATAATTCACTGATCTTTGGGCTTTGAGATAGTTTCCATACAAGAGTATGTTCTCTTCCGCCGCCACCAACCACTAATACCTTCATATACTAACCTCCACGCCTTTTCCGGCATTATAAAATAATAAAACTATCGCGGAAAGTCTCTACGTTCACGTAAAGACCCCCGCGTAGAGGTATGCGTTTAATCGCTATCATATTCTAACAAGCTAACCTCTATTTCGCCGGTACCACCAGCGAAGCAAATAGCTACCTCTAAAATTTCTTTTGGTTTATAGCTTATCTCGATTTTAGTGTTTGAAATGTCTCATTCCTGTGAACACCATAGCAATTCCGTACTTATTACATGCATCAATTGAATCCTGATCCTTTATAGATCCACCTGGCTGAATAATTGCCTTTATACCTGCGCCAGCTGCTACTTCAACACAATCTGAGAATGGGAAGAATGCATCTGATGCTAAAACAGCTCCGATTGATCTCTCTCCAGCATATTCGATAGCTACTCTTGTTGGCAGAACTCTGTTAGTTTGTCCAGGTCCAACACCTAAAGTGCTCTTATTCTTTGCAACAACTATAGCATTTGACTTTGTATGTTTAACAACCTTCATTGCAAATTTTAAATCTTCCATTTGCTCTTTAGTTGGCTGTACATTTGTAACACATTTTAGTTCTTCTTCGTTAAATAAAATATCATCATTTTTCTGAACTAATAGACCACCTGCAACCTTTTTCATATCAAAAGTATCAGCTGGAGCCTTTTCCTCAATTCCTTCAAGCTTTAACAATCTGATATTTTTCTTTTGTGAAAGTACAGCAAATGCCTCATCAGAGAAAGAAGGTGCAATAACTATTTCAATAAATATCTTGTTTATTTCCTCTGCTGTCTTTAAATCAATTTCTTTATTTGCAGCGATAATTCCACCAAAAATAGAAGTAGGATCTGATTCATAAGCTCTCATGTAAGCGTCATAAATATTATCTGCGCTTCCAACTCCGCATGGATTTGTGTGTTTTACAGCAACTACTGTTGGTTCCTCAAACTCTTTTAAAAGCATGAGTGCACCGTTTGTGTCATTTATATTGTTAAAGGATAACTCTTTTCCATGTAATTGAACTGCACTTGGTAAAAATCCTCTGTTTGCTCCAACTTCTTTATAGAAAACAGCACTTTGATGTGGGTTTTCACCATAACGCATTTCCTGAGCTTTCTCAAAAGTAAGAGAAAGAGTTTCTGGATAATCTATATCACCAAGAGTGTCTCTTAGATATTTTGCAATTAAAGTATCATAATGGCTAGTGTGTTCAAAAACCTTGTATGCAAGTCTAAACTTAGTTTTTGCACTAACATCACCTGTTTCATTCATTTCAGCAAGTACTTTTTCATAATCAGCTGGATCAACAACTACTGCAACATCCTGATAGTTCTTTGCAGCTGCTCTAATCATTGTTGGACCACCGATGTCAATGTTTTCAATTGCTTCTGCTAACTCTACATTACCTTTTAAAATAGTCTGTTTGAATGGATATAGGTTTATAACAATTAAATCAATAGTGTCTACGCCCAAATCCTTTATCTGGTTCATATGCTCTTCATTACTTCTCATTGCTAAAATTCCTGCATGTACCTTTGGATGTAAAGTTTTTACTCTTCCATCAAGGCATTCTGGGAAGCCTGTAACATCAGAGATATTTATTACCTTTATTCCAGCTGCTGAAAGAGCCTTTTCTGTTCCACCTGTAGATATTATTTCTACTCCCTTTGCAACTAGCGCAGAAGCAAACTCTATTATACCAGTTTTGTCTGAAACACTTATTAATGCACGCTTAATCATAAACCTATCCTCCGCTTTATAAAATAAAATTGTATAAACATTAACCGAACTCAAAATCTCTACGTAACACTCAATTTAACCTAAGCTTATAACGCCTAGATTCAAAATGCGGTACCCGCAACTTATAGAAGTTGTGGACATTTTCTTGCCTTGTTATAATACCTAGATTCAAAATGAAATTCTTCGATTGTAGAAAAATTTCATTACATCAGCGGTATTTCAACGAGGCGGGAGATATTCTTATCTTCTGAAAACCAAAGCGAAACCTGCCACTTATAGAAGTTGTGGACATATTCTTGCCTCGTTATATTTTTCTATAAGCAAAAATTTAGATTATTTTAACCCTTTTACCATCAACAACCAATCTATTTTCAGCATAAAGCTTTATTGCCTCAGGAAGTATCTCCCACTCAGCTTCTTCCATAACTCTCTTTTGAAGGACTTCCGGTGTATCATTATCCTCTACATATACAGCCTTTTGCAGTATAATTGGTCCAGTGTCAGCCTCTAATTCAACAAAATGCACTGTTGCACCTGTTACCTTTACACCTGATTCTATTACATGCTGATGTGGAATAATTCCATAGAAGCCTTTTCCACAAAATGCAGGTATTAATGATGGGTGAATGTTGATAACTTTTTTTTCAAAATACTTATTAAATCTCTCACCCAAAATTGACAGAAATCCAGCCATAACTACCAAATCAACCTTATGCTCAGTAAAATGCTTTATAAGAGCATCATCATATTCATCTATATTGTTGAAAGACTTTCTTGATATAAATGTATTACTAATATCATGCTCCTGTGCCCTTTGAAGCGCATATACTCCTGCTTTGCTGGAAACAACAGTAACTATTTTTACATTTTTTATATATCCGCTTTCAATCTTGTCTATGATAGCTTGAAGGTTCGAGCCTCCACCTGATACCAAAACACCTATATTTAGCATATTTCGACACCTGCTTCACCTTCAGTAATTGAACCAATAATGAACGCATCTTCTCCAACTGATTTCAAATAAGCTGCTATTTCTTCAGCTTTGTCTGAATCTACTGCTAAAACCATACCAATACCCATGTTAAAGGTATTGTAAATATCTCTATCATTCATGTTACCTAAACCCTTTAGTAAATCAAATATAGGAAGTATAGGCCATGAACCCTTCTGAATTTCAACTCTTAAACCCTCTGGAATCATTCTTGGAATATTCTCAATAAATCCGCCGCCTGTTATGTGGGAAATTCCTTTTATCTCAAATTTTTGGATTAAATCAAGAATAGTTTTTACATATATTTTTGTTGGCTTTATAAGCTCTTCACCTAATGTGCAACCAAGTTTTTCAACATATTCTTTTAAGTTTGTCTCAGTAGGATTAACCAACTTTCTAACCAAAGAATATCCGTTGCTGTGAATTCCTGAAGAAGCAAGTCCAATTAGCTTATCACCAGCCTTAATACTCTTTCCATCTATTATTTTACTTTTGTCAACAATTCCAACAGTAAAACCAGCCAAATCATATTCATCTAAAGGATAAAAGCCTGGCATTTCAGCAGTTTCTCCACCTATCAATGAGCATCCTGCCATAACACAGCCCTCTGAGACTCCTATTACAATCTCAGCAACCTTTTCAGGATAGTTCTTTCCTACAGCAACATAATCTAAAAAGAACAACGGCTCTGCTCCACTACATACAACATCATTTACACACATAGCAACACAGTCTATACCAACTGTATCATGCTTGTCCATTAGAAAAGCCATTTTTAGCTTTGTACCAACTCCATCTGTACCAGATACTAAAACAGGCTCTTCATATTTTGATTTGTCTAAACTAAAAAGTCCACCAAATCCACCCAACTCAGTCATTACCTCTGGTCTAAATGTACGTTTAACATGGTCTTTAATCAACTTAACTGATTCATACCCTGCTTCAACGTCAACACCTGCATCCTTATATGTGGTCATTTAATATAATCCTCCAAAATTTTATTTAAATAATTGAAAAAACAAACTCAAAATTTCTTTCATTAAGTTTAGCATCCACAGCTAAATTTATCTCCTTCTTCAGGAACATCTATTGGGTAATCCCCAGTCAAACAAGCCGAACAAAATCCACATTTTGATCCTATAGGCGTATTTAAAAGTCCCTCTAAGCTTAAATATCCTAATGTATCAGCACAAATCATTTCTCTAATCTCATCTACAGAAAGTTTATTTGCAACAAGTTCTTTCCTTGATGATATATCTATTCCAAAATAGCATGGGAATTTAAGAGGAGGTGAGCTAACCCTCATATGAACCTCTTTTGCGCCTGCCTTCTTTAGTATCTGTACAATACGTCTGGTGGTTGTACCTCTAACAATAGAATCATCTATGATTACAACTCTTTTACCTTGTATTGTCTGTTTTATAGCATTGTGCTTAATTCTTACAGCCATTTCTCTCATGCCTTGACTAGGTTGAATAAAAGTTCTACCAATATATTTGTTTTTAACAATTCCCTCGCCATAAGGTATACCTGACTGTCTTGAAAAACCTAGTGCAGCTGAGAGACCAGAATCAGGTACTCCAATTACTACGTCAGCATCTACAGGATGTTCAAGAGCCAACTGTTTTCCTGCCTCATATCTGGATTGTTGAACGCTAGCACCATCTATTACACTATCAGGTCTAGCAAAATAAACAAATTCAAATATACAGAGCTTTGTGTCTTTATTATTAAACGGTCTGATTGACCTTATCTCATTATCCTCAATTGTAACTATTTCTCCCGGCTCAATATCCCTGATAAATTCAGCATTAACAGCATCTAACGCACATGATTCGGATGCTATAACATATGATGTTGAAGTTTTACCAATACATAATGGTCTTATTCCGTATGGATCTCTTACTCCCAACATCTTGTTAGCTGTCATAAGAATTAGTCCATAAGAACCTTTTACATCATGCATCATCTTTTCAACAGCTTCTTCAAGTACATTTGTAGTTATGCTATGCTTTGTTATTAAATTTACCAAGACCTCAGTATCATTTGTGGTTTGAAATATAGTTCCACATTGTTCCATTTGTTCTCTAAGAACTGCAGCGTTTACAATATTTCCATTATGAGCAAGAGCAATTTGCCCATTTCTTGATCTGACAACTATCGGTTGAGCATTCTCACGTTTGCTTGCGCCAGTAGTTGAATAACGAACATGACCAATAGCCATTGTCCCTTTTAAGTGATTTAATAAAACTTTATCGAATATTTCTGGTACTAAGCCCATGTCCTTGTGATATACAATCGTTTCCTTGTCACTTACAGCAATTCCAGCACTTTCTTGTCCTCTATGCTGAAGTGAATACAATCCATAATATGTCATGCCTGCTACATCTAAATCATTGTCATCCAATGAATATACTCCAAATACACCGCACTCTTCGTGCATTTTATCCATTCGATCGTCAAAGCAGTCTAAATTGTTACACTGTAAGCATTGCCCAAAATCACACATGAGATACTCCTTCTAATTTTTTATTATTTGCTTCATATTAGTCTATTTAACTTAATATAGATTAATTTGTTAATCTAATAACTGAAATTAATCCATATTAATAGTTTGAAAATATTAGTTAAAAATTTAAATTTCTTTTAATTTATTCTGCAATTCAATATTTTTCTTTTCAACTTTTTCTGCTAGAGATTTCTTATAATCAATCATTTTATGTCTTAACTCATGATATGCAATAGAAAGAATTTGTACTGCTAAAAGAGCTGCATTCTCTGCTCCATCAATAGCAACAGTGGCAACAGGTATACCCGAAGGCATTTGAACTGTTGAAAGTAATGAATCTAATCCATCCATAGTTGATGATCTAATCGGAACTCCGATTACAGGAACAGGTGTGTGCGCTGCCAAAACACCTGCTAAATGTGCTGCCTTACCTGCAGCAGCTATAATAACATCAATACCGTTTGCATCAGCATTTTTTGCAAAATCAGCTGCTTTTTCTGGTGTTCTGTGTGCAGAACAAACCATTACTTCACAATCAATTTCAAAATCTTTTAAAATCTTTATACAATTCTTCATTACTGAAAGATCTGAATCACTTCCCATAACAACAGCAACTTTAGCATCTTTTGAAACACACATTTGATTATCCTCCATATATAAATTAAAATTCGTGAACATTTTTTTATATTTAACAAAAATCATTCGCTTTTTACATACTAATATTATCAAATATAAAACTATATTGTCAATTAAACTAGCAAAAAATTCGAACGTTTAAATTGGATTTAATTTTATTATTCGGATAGAGGTTGAAACAAATTAATAATACCTTTAAGTAGGTGCCGAGTCCATGTCACTTCTTTCAGGGAAATGTTCTTGTGTAAAATGTGAGACATGGACATAACTACGCAAGCAGAGACACTATTATTGGTAATGTAAATATTGATAATAGTGTAGACACAAATATACTTTCTGTTGCAGCATTATAATCTGAGTCATATTCTAATGCAAGGGCTGAAACTACTGTTGATGCTGGCATAGCCAATTGAAGAACTACTATTATTTTTACAAACGCATCAAAGTAATTATTAGTAAGTTTAAAAAACAATATAGCTATTATTGGAACAATCAGTAACTTAAAAAGAGATAGAATCAAGTATCTTGCTCTGGATATAACATCCTTTATACTGCTTATTTTAGTATTTGCGAGGAGCAGTCCTATAAACACCATTGATAAATATATTGTGGTTCTACCCAACCCATTAAACGTATCATAAAACACGTCCCAAACAATGTTATATGCTGAAATATCATCGACTTTAAACATAGATTTTACAGCAATTAGTAGTAATCCACCTGCAAAGGCTAGAGTATTAGGATTTATAAGATGTTTTAAATTTTCTTTCCAGCTGTTAGCATTATGCCTATTGAAGAGGTAAACACCTAGCGACCACAGTATCGCATCATTCGATAAATTATAAAAAATGGCGTATAGAATACCTGTCTTTCCGTACATTGCTTCTAGGAGAGGGTATGCCATAAAAATAACATTTCCGAACATTGATTGAGCAATATAAATATTTTTTGCTTTATCTTTTATACCCATTAGCTTACAGGGGCCTAATGCTATAAAGCCTGCAAACAGAATAAAGACGACACCCAAAATAAATATAAAAACACCGTTTTTGAGAGTTTCATGTGTAAATGAATAGTTTCCCATTGTTGTAAAAATTAAAAATGGTGTCGTTATTTTAATTATAAGTGTAGACATATGCTTTTGCGAATCTTGAGGCAATATATTCTTTTTACCTGCAGCAAAGCCTGTTATACCTAGTAATGTGAGTATTATTATTTGTTTAATTACTACTTCATTCATTTTTTATGTGCCCCCAAAACAATACGAGTTGCCAAATCAACATTTTTGTAAAAAACAATGTATTGTATAAAAATAAAAATTTATGTATTGTTAATTAAAATTAATATAATATATATATTACTTACAAACATCTTTAAAATCAATAAGCCTAACTAGATTAATATCTGTTATTTTTTTTCTGTTTATATCCATTTTACCTACGTAGTAGTTATAAAAATAAAATTCGTCTTCACTGGTATGCTTTACCGCAAGAAATAAAAAGTTTACATAATTGTCAATGTCATCTTCAAGAAACACCAGAACATCTTTAATATATTTGCCTTCAATTTGTTTCATTAAATTATTAGGCAATTTACTTAATCCATCAAAAATAGCTTTACTAACAGTGTCTTTATTGGGAACCTCATTATCTGGTAGTATTCTATGGCACTTATCTTTTGCAGCAATAAATCTATCTCCTGTTAAAACATTTGTTTTTACAATCAAATTTGTACCGTAATGCATGAAGTCTCCTATAGCTTCAAGCCCTTCTACGGCTGTTACATAATAATAGCCCTCTTTACTTTTGCTTGTAAAAAGTATTTTATTATATTGTCTATAATCTTCTTCTATCTTCAAATCCTTTAATAGCAGAGTACTTTTAATATCCTTTACAACCTTGCTTTCTGCTTCCTTAACCTTTATTTTATAGAAGCTGGCAGCAGATATTGGAGAGTCAACGTTTAATCTAACAATGGGATTCTTGTCCATGCCTATATTACTGCTATCTGAAAGGTATTCTTTAAAGGATTTATTGCTAAAATCAGCTGTTGCAATAATTTTAGTGGGTTCTTTACCAGACCTGTATGCTACTGTTATTGGAAGCGAAAATACTACGATATCTGAATTTATAGTTTTTAGTTCTTTAATCCTTTTAATCATAGTTTCTATATTTGCATTTAACAAATCATCTTCAAGAATATTGATATTCAATATTTTTGACTTTATATCACCAGTTTCATAATCCCTTATGTAATCTATACTTGGAAAAGCCTTGTTGTTTGTAACACTTTTAAGTTTTTCTGCAAGTTTATTAATTTTTCCATCATAATAAATCTCTTCATTCCCATCATATGTATCTTTAAAAGTCAAATTATACCAATTATTTTTGTAATTAATGTACTTAATTGCAGAAAGGAACCTTGATTCATTCCATTTCTCAGTACCAAAATTTATTTCATATCCTGTACACTCTGAAGTAGGAACATAATTGCTCCATGTAGAACATACTCCCTCATCATTAATAAGACTGCAATTTTTTATCAGTATCTCTTTGTTCAAACCATCAATTGAGTCATCACCTATTTGTAATGGTCCGCCTTTTAGAATTGAATCAGTAAATTCAACTCTTTCAGATAATTTTATTTCTACTGGAGCCTCTGTACTGTCCTCTATAATTGAATTAGTAAATTTAAAATCTTTTACATTACTTAGCGACAAGCCTATTGATTCACTATTAAATGCATCTATTTTACAATTATCAATAATGATTTTATTGGAATTAGAAAAACTAACAAGTATACTATAATAACCTTGGTAATCTAATTCTTTCGCACGCTCTATGTTTATATTTTCTAGTTTTATGTTTTTACAATTTGTAAAGCTAAGGATTTGACCTTTATATGAGGACAGATAATCTAAATGCTTATTAGCTGAGCCTGATTTCCCAACAATAGTCAAATTAGATATATTTACAAATGTGGCATTCGACATACCAAAGCTTGATGAATCATAGTTTCCAGGAAGCAAATGAATCTCTCTATTAGAGCCAATTGCATTTAGTAGTTCCTTGTAATTTGAGACTTCAATTACTTTACTATAGTCTGATTTGGTCTGATTTGTGGCTGCTTGAGTTGATTGTGTTGATTGTGCTTTTTGAGTTGATGGAGTTGATGGTATAGTAGTTGCATGACTCAAACCAGAAACCTCATCTAATCCCTTTTTTCCATCTCCGCTGCAACCTATTAACAGCATTAATATTGATAGCGTTATAAAAAAGACCAAGCCTTTTTTCATAAACTTCCTCCCAAATGTAAAATTAATATTATTATAACATAGATTTCCTGACCTCGTAATTTCCATTTGTGTATTTTCAATCACTATTTTTCGCCACTATTTTTAAAAATTTAAGTAGTTATTTTATTTGTATATTATCGCTTTTTATAAGGGTTTGAGAGTTATAATTTAATATTTCGAAGCAATTATTTTTGAATGTTAACTATTTGTTAATATAATTTTCAACTTAATATGCTATAATTTCAAATGTTAATTTATTTTAATGATCATGTAACATGATTATACAATTAACCGGATAAAATTCGAATAATTAGGTACATATTGGTAATTAACTTAGTATAGTATACTCTTGAATCTAGTACTTTTTTGTTTGTGTCTAGAAATCCTACTTATATTTTTTTAATTTTATCCTAAAACAAAATTCAAATTGGGAGAGATGTTTGAAAGAAATTTAAAAAAGAAAAGGAGGTCGCCCATGCCATTTCTGTCAAGGGATGCACATTCCCATGATGTTTTTATACGAAATGTTGGGCATAGTCATATTTATGCAAATAAAGAAAATTAAAAATATTACAGACAATTTTATTCAGAAATTACAAACTTTCTTATCGAAGCACCCATTGAAGCTTAAACACATTATTATTTCATGTTCTGGTGTTGCAGTTTTAACACTTGTAGTACTTGCTGTTTCAACTTCATCACCATTGCTAAACGATTCTACCACTGCTAACACAGCTGTAAGTAGTACAACCACACAAAATAATCAAATTGATAGTTCTACATATACTCAACAAACAGAAAATTCAACAACAACTTCAAATAGTAAAAATAATACTTCAAATCCAGTAACTTCACGTGGTGAAAAATCCTTTTTAGATCCTTCAAAAGGCGATATTATCAAGTTAGGTGACAAAGATAGTATTGTTATTGATATACAGAAAAAGCTTATGGAACTTGCATACATAGAGTCTGATGAGCCTTCAGAGGAATATGGAGAAACGCTGCAAGCTGCTGTACAAAAATTTCAAAATAAGAATAAATTAGAAGTCACCGGTGAAGTTGATGCTAAAACATATGAACTCTTATTTTCTGACGAAGCAAAAGAGTACACTGTTTTTATTGGTGCAGACGGAACAGATGTTGAACATCTTCAAACAAGACTTTACGAATTGGGCTATCTTTCTAAGGTAACTAGCCATTTTGGAACCGAAACTGAGGAAGCTGTTAAGCAATTCCAAAAAAGAAATGGTCTTTATGATGATGGCAATGTCGGTACTCAGACCAGAGAAATTTTATTTTCGGAAGAAGCTATTCCCCTATCTTTCTGCTTAGGTGATGAAAGCGATGAAATAAAAAAATATCAAGAAAGGCTGTATGACCTTGGTTATCTAACCACCAAACCTGATGGTAAATATGGAAACGACACAGTTGCAGCTGTTAAGAATCTTCAAGAAAGTAACGGCTTAATTGCAGATGGTTATATAGGACCTGCAACAAAAGAACTGCTATTATCAGGTGATGTAACCGAAAATGCTATCAAGCTGGGTGACAGTGGAGATGATGTTTCAAATGTACAAAAGTACTTGAAAAAGCTAGGATATTTAAATAGTGTCACAGGATATTTTGGTTCGGATACTCAAAATGCGGTACTCAACTTTCAAAAACGCAATAACCTTTCAAAAGACGGAAAGGTTGGTGCTCAAACCATAAACAAGCTCTTATCATCATCTGCAAAAAAATGGAATGGCAGTTCAAGCAGCAGCAAGTCAAAATATAATAATTCTGAAAACAGCAGTTCTAGCAACGATTCAGATGATAATGATTATTCATATAACTCTGGTAGTCCAAGTATATCAACATTAATATCAATCGCTAAGTCTAAGCTAGGATGCAGGTATGTGTATGGTTCAAAGGGACCTTCTACCTTTGATTGTTCTGGCTTCGTTTACTGGGTTCTAAATAAATCAGGCGTTAGACAGAGTTATATGACCTCATATGGTTGGAATAAGAATAAAAAGTACAAAAAAATTACAGATATGAGTGATATCAGAAAAGGTGATATTATTACTTATAACGGACATGTTGGTATAGCTCTGGGAGGAAATAAAATGATCGATGCTTCTTCAGGCTCAGGAAAAGTTCGAATTACTAATATTACTTCATCATATTGGACTAGAAACTTTAGATGTGCTTTTAGAATATTCTAATCTCTAGCAATAACCAACTAATGTTGGTAAAGTTTTGGTTTGAATTATTATGCAGTTTTAATACTTTTAATTAAATTTGTTAAATTTCAAATTTGTTTATAATATAATGAGCCACTGTTTATACAGTGGCTCATTATATTATAAGAAGTCGTTGTCCAGAAAGACACTGCATACCTTCATAAAACTTAAAAGAAAACCAGTTGAGTGTGCGATAATCTCAACTGGCTTTAAGCTCTTTCCAATTATCAGAAGGGGAGGATCCGATAAATTGGCTCTATGTAAAATTTTTGGGGGGGTTTGTGTATCTAACTTAAATATATTATAACACGCATGTTGAATTTTGTCGATATTTGTTTTAAAATATTTTTAAAAGTTTTTTATTGTCATTTTTTATTGTGGATTACATGTTATTTTATAGTACTGTTAGTATACTCGTTACTTCATTTTACTTTTACAGCTCTGTTAGTATTCTCATTACTTCATGTTGCTTTTACAGCTCTGTTAGTATTCTCGTTACTTACAAACATAAGAATTAATAGTACTAAAATAAACAGTGGATAAATTTGAATGCCTGTTACACCTGAAAGCAATCCTAAAATAGGAGGTACAAAAGTAGTTCCCATATAAGCAAATGCCATCTGCAGACCCATTAATCTACTGGAATTCTTTTTACCAAAACGTGCTGGAGTTTCGTGTAACATAGAAGGAAAAATAGGAGCACATCCTATTCCTAAAAAAATAAGCCCAATTAAGCCAATATATATTTGATTGAATATCAACAAAAGAAGAGTTCCCAATCCAATGATAATCTGGCCTCCTCTAATCAATGCAGTATTACTTAATTTTGAAGTTACAAATCCATTTATTAGTCGCCCTATTGTAATTCCAAAATAATATATGGATACCCAACCAGCCGCTACATCTGCAGAAACACCTTTTATATTCACAAGGTAGCTTGCTCCCCATAACCCAGCTGTAGCCTCAACAGCACAGTAAAAGAAAAAACTTAGGAGAGCAGGAGTTATCCCAGGTAATTTAAATACATTTTGATTATTATTTTGTATCTCAGCATCTTTATCCTCATTATCTCGAAACGTTTTCCAAAGCGGAAATGAGAAAAGCAAAATAATTACCAAGCAACTTTGTATAATTGCAACTGTTAAATACCCTTTTTGCCAAAGGCCATATTTAAAAATACATGCTGACATAATTATAGGTCCGACTGTCGCTCCAAGTCCCCAAAAACAATGAAGCCAACTCATTTGTCTTGCTGAATAATGCAATGCCACAAAATTATTTAATGCAGCATCGATTGATCCTCCACCAAGCCCCAAAGGTAATCCCATTATGCATAACCATACATAGTTCTTGCTCAAAGCAAATCCAAACAAAGCCATAGCCGTCATAAATACACTTATTACGACGACCTTAGCAGTACCAAGCCTATTAATAACCTTTCCACTAAACATGCTAGAAACAATAGTACCTCCGGATACAATCATGGATATTAATCCTGCTCCTGCCATCGGCAAAGATAAATCTGCACGGATAGCCGGCCATGCAGCTCCTAGCATTGAATCCGGTAATCCCAAACTAATAAAAGCAATGTAAATGATGATTAGCAATAATGTTACCATATATAATCTCCTTATTTTACAATTTATTTATTACACCCCAAATGCAATTACAATTTGCTGAACAATGCTTTAACTATAATTCACATTTATAAAACTTGTATAATCTGTATTTTAGCACATAATGGGTAATTGGTATATTTCATTATATTTAAATAATCCCACTAATTTAATATAAATAGAACACATTAGCTAGAGCCAGCTCCTGACTACATTGTTTTACATTTATAATTTTATTTGGTATAATTAAGGTAGCAATTTCCAATATTTTAATCAAAATGGAACTACTATAAGCGTTATAGTAACCTTATACTAATTTTGTATTTAAAATATGTCTTTTCAATATTTTAAGTGCGAAATAGTTTTACATATTACTTATTGCTAAATTTATATTTTAGGGAGGAATTAAAATGGAAAGAAGTCTTACAATTAAAAAACAGTGTACAAAAGAAAAAGTAACTGCAACAAATTTTATTAAGAAATTTGCTGCTATTTCTTTAATGGTATCAATACTTTCATTTCTAGTATTTCCAATAGGTACTGTCAATGCAGAAACATCTACAAACGGGGGCACTACTGATGTTATTCAGATTAATACTTTTTACGGTGATTTAAGTAATGATCACCAAATTAACTCACTAGATTATGCACTTATGAAATCTTTAATATTAGACAACAGCTCATATAAAAAAGCTGCAGATTTAAACGGTGACATGAGTGTTAATTCATTAGATTTATATATTATGAAGCGATATCTTCTTGAAGGAATGAATCAATTTCCAGTAGCAGATACACTTGTAGAAACTCAAAACGGTAGCGTTATTGATGTACAGAAAAACAAAACTTTTGACATATCCTTAAAAGAGAATGGTTCAACGGGTTATCAATGGTTTTACACAGTATCCGATCCTGATGCTTTAAATTTAATTTCAGAAGAAAACATACAATATACTAATCCCGAAATATGCGGAGCACCTATCCAAAAAACATGGACCTTTGAGGCACTTAAGTCTGGGACATATACAATGACATATGAATACAAGCGCTCTTGGGAAACAGGTGTAGAACCTATTGAAACTGTTCAATATAGAATTAATGTAGTCGATCCAAATGAACACGTTATAAATGTTAATGCAAATAAAACTTTTGATATATCCTTAGAAGAGAATGGTTCGACTGGTTATCAATGGTTTTACACAGTATCTGACCCTGATGCTTTTAATTTAATTTCAGAAAAAAGCATAGACAATAATGATCCTGGAATAGTTGGAGCACCTATCCAAAAAATATGGACCTTTGAAGCACTTAAGTCTGGGACATATACAATGACATATGAATACAAGCGCCCTTGGGAAACAGGTGTAGAACCTATTGAAACTGTTCAATATAGCATTAATGTAGTCAATCCAAATGAACACGTTATAAATGTTAGTGCAAATAAAACTTTTGATATATCAATGCAAGAAGGTGGTTTTGCAGGTTTTACCTCTACTTGTAAGATATCCGATGAAACTGCCATCGAATTAGTATCACAAGTAGTGGATAATCCTAAACCACAGATCCCTGATTGGCTATATTCAAGAATATATACATTTAAAGCGCTAAAATCTGGAACATACAAAATAGTGTTTACCCCCAAACCTGCAGGAGATGATATTGTATACGTGATTAATGTAAAGTAAAATTGCGATAATTTTAAAAAGGCTTACACCTCCAAATTTAGAGGCTGTGAGCCTTTTATATATTTTAAAGTATTATCACGCATACTTTTTGATTAAGTATACTTGTATGCCTTATTTCGTGCTAATTTGTAGTTTCTGCAATTTCGTTATTCTGAAATTCTTTATTACTATATACAACTACTGTATTTCTTCCTCTATCTTTTGCCCTATACAGTGCTAAATCAGCATGATTTACGGATTCTTCCCAGCTATTGCCTTCATGTATCGCTACACCTATAGATACAGTTATACTCACCATATTTTGTACTGTTTCTCTAATCCGTTCTGCGACATTTTTTGCCTGCTGCATGTCGCATTCATATAGCAGAATAAAAAATTCTTCTCCACCCCAACGTATTACAACATCACTTTCCCTTACACATAACATTAAAATTTTTGATATTTGTACAAGTAGCAAGTCACCTGCTTCGTGTCCAAACTCATCATTTACCTTCTTGAAATAATCAATATCCACTAGAAGACAACTAAGCTCTGTAGAACCTTTATTAATACAAAAATCACCTTCTGGAGAAGTAATGCTTTTCATTTTATTTCTATTATATAGTCCTGTAAGAGGATCACATTCACTTGATTTCTCTAATTGTTTCTTAGTTTTGTAATGATCATAATAGACCGTATTCATGGCATAGTTCACAACAATACTTGCTAGGATCATTGGAACCATCAATGCCAGCGTTCCATTAAGAGCTACATAGTTTATAAAGAAACTCGAAAGATAAATGAGCAGCAAATAGCCACCACAAGCAATTACACTTCCAATAAATGGTGTCGCATATGTAACTAAAAAAAACACCATCGCCCATTCTATATATCCTTCTCCAGCGTGTGATATATCCGGTAGGATTGTTAGGAGCCATATGTTATTTAGAACAAGCATATAAAGAAATCCATAGGAGAGCCATAACATAACTCGATAGTCATTTATCGTTTTAGCTAGCTTTATAAAAATCATCAGCGGAATTAAAATCCAAATTCTATTTAGCAAAGTTTCATATGGAAACGCACCAATAATAACACCATCTGAGACAACATTACTCGTATCTGCCAAAGTCGCACAAATAATAGTCCACAAATTAAATTTTCTATAGTATTCATATTTAGTCTGAAGGTAATCCTTACGCAATCTTCCCTTCAAAGTAAAAAACTCCATTTTAAATTCCTTTCTCTGATAACGTAGGAAGCATTCATTTTTACTTTTTTTGACTTCCTAATAAAAGTCGTTCTCAGACATATAATTTAATATCTTTTATATGCTATCAATTTTAGTTCGCACATTATCCGACTTATTCTTGCATATCTACAGTAATTTCGTGACTATCAATGTTAATACCATATTCACCAGATTAAAGCAAGTTGTGCAAAAGTATTTACTTTAATTAGATTATATATAACATCATTTAGTTCCATATATTTTATATTTACTAAGAATTTTATCTAATTAAAATCATATTTAGTGGATTTTCTATTATTATGTTATATTATACCATATTAGGTTTTGTTTTTATACAATATAATTAAAGGATATAACCAATTTTATCGGCTACATCCTTTAATTATATTGAAAATGCTTGATAATTCATTGTCGGATATATAAATAATTACCTCTAAACACATTATATGCCCAATCAGTCAAAGTTGATTTCACATGCCCTTGGATAAGCAGTTACGATACAGTTATCATCTAGTACCATGTAGCATCATACAGTTCTTTTCGCAATTGTCAAATCATACCCCAAAAAAAAAGTAGCTACGACTATGAAAACAACTCAAAAATCGCAGCTACCTGTTTAATGGCCTATTAATTTTTTAAACAACTATAAAATCAATTAATCAAAAACTGCAAGTACTTATATAGCTTGATCTAGTGCAGTGTAAAAGTCATCAAATAATTTGTTAATTGAACTTCCATCACCATAATCATCTATATAATCTGTAATATTTTTGCTGTCAAACGTAGTCAAGAAATCCCCTACACTTTGTGCATCATCAAGCCCTAATTTAATAGCTACTTGTTCAAAGATCGCTTTAGCATACCCGTAAGTTACTTTAGCGTAAGGATTATTTTCTGGAGCGTCTAAGCCAGCAATATCAAATGCTACAATTCCATTTAGCATCATAGCGGCATATGCATAATGTCTGCGTGTATTATCATCATTCCTGCCATCTCCCATAAACCAGCTTCTAACATCAGGTACCTTCATAACAATGTCTTCGGTTGGAGCAATGCTTGCACCTGCACTTACAGTTATAGCAGAAGGAGTAATAGAAATCGCTTGATCATTAAACTCATACAAAATATCAAGTGTACGGTCTATAAAACATGCTCTATCAGAATATGTTGTTATTTTCCCAGTACCTGTTATATAGCTACTCCTATTTTCATAATCATAAAGATCTAAATGACCTCTAATATCAACATCGCTTGATGTATCAAATATTCCGCCTTGTTCAATTCTTAAGCATCCATTTTCTGCAAATGTTATTGTACCATCGTTAGCTACTTTTCCGTTTAGCTCACTGTTTTGATTTTTGCTAATAACTAAACGACCTTCATTTATATTTAGTGTATTGCCCATAGCTATTGTAATTTGATACCCGTTGGTTCTTAACTCTCCCCATTCATGATCACTGCCTATTGATATTGACTTGTTTACAGTTAAATCAGCATTAAGGTCAATGTTTCCTGTAATTACAATGTTTCCTGTAATTACAATGTTTGTAGCAGAACTATTGCCCATTGCACTTATTAATTGAGCATAATCATAAACCTTCATATATACATTTCCTGTAATACCTTGATTATTTGAATTTTGATCTGCGTATACTACGCCGCTTCCATTAAATTCACCATCTTGAACCTTAATTGTGTTTTGGTTATTGATAGTACCATCGTTAGTAAACAAACCGTTTGATAGAACCTCAATATAGTTTCTGTTTTCGATAGTTCCGTTATTTGTAAATGTACATTTATCAGCTAAGACACCAGTTATTCCACCGACTTGAATTTTACTTTCATTTTCTAATGTATAATTTGAGCCAAGATTTAATTTACCGTATACCCAAATATCACCTTTATTATTAATCCAATGATTACCGCCAACAAAATTCAATGTGTAATCTTCAGGAACTTCTATTCCACAGGCCCATTCGATATACATATCAGCATCAATGTCTAGATTTTCTTCAATTGTAATATCAGCGTCATCTATTTCCTCATGTCTCATGACATCAATACGTTCATATATTGCTTTGTCAGTAACTGCTGCCTTTTTTAAACCTGCAAAGTTATGAACAATTGCAACATCAAAATAATTAAGGCTTTTAGTACCGTCTATTATTGCTTTAACAATAGTTAACCCAGTATCCGCTGGTTTCAAATCATCCATTCTATGAATTCTGCCGTCTCTTACATCTACAGTACCATTATTAGTGAAGTGTCCTCTTGGCCATACCTGAATGTTTGCCCAAGCACCAGGCTTATTTTCACTATGTAGCTGACCTAATATTATTGTACCATTGTTTTTCAACTTACCATTTACATGTAAAGTACAATCATTTAGTGACATATCAGCGTTATTTATAAGTTCCACTGGTATTATTTGTTCTACCTCGTTTTCCCGTTTTTCTATAACCCAAACATCAGCTTTGTTTATTGTCACGCCACTATTTAATGCCATATTCTCGCAAATATCAATACGATTGTATCTCTCAAAGCCTTTTGTCGCTTCTTTATCTCCAAGAGCACTAATCTTTTCATTTTGCTTTTGAGCTGCTCTATATAAGGCATTTTCATTGTAAACCGCAGCAGTGTAATCTATCCAGTTTGAATCATCTGTTAAACTGCTCCCAAAATTTATATTACAAAAACTATCTGTAGAAGAGTATTCATCAATAATTTTCAAATATCCTGCATTATGGAATTCAGAACTTGATGTTATGCTTCCGCTTACTACATTCAAACCACCATTATTTGTAAACCTTCCTCCGCAATGCTGAATATTAGAATAGTATGCGTCAACATTTGCACTAATAACAAAGGTTCCTTCATTGTATAGTGTTGAGTTTTCTAATCTTAAATATCCATAATTCGTAGATTTTAAGCCTTGAACACCACTTATATCAACATAATTTCCATAACATTTTATTTTTCCGCCGTTAACAAGTGTATATGTACAGTTATAGAAAGTCGAACCTTTAGGAATATTCAATGTTCCACAAATATTCAATGATCCCCAATAACCTGGTATAAAGTTTTCATCCTCAGGGTCACCAACCCACTCTTTTCTATCAAGAGTTAAATTCTTTCCCGTTGCTAAGGTTAACTGCTTGCCAGAATTAATTTTGACATTTGTTTTTATAGTTAGATTATCTGTTAATACAATATCTTCAGTTATTATTACATCTAAAAGCTTTTCTAAATCCATGGCAGCTTTCAATTGCGCTTCATTGGTAACTTCAATTGTATCAGAATTTTCTCCTGTATCGCCTGAATCTCCGGAGCCGCCTGATGGCGATGGTACTGGTGGTTGCACTGGTGTTGTTTCTCCAGTTTTAATAGGTTCCCCAGTATCTTTAACAGAATTACCGTTTTCAATAACACCTTTAGTACCTTTTTCAACAACTAACTCAGTATTGTCTGTATTAACTTGAGTATTATCTCCGCTTATATTTGCTTCTACAACTTTTCCCTCGCCACCTATAACAACATCGTCAGCTGATGAATTAATTTTTTTTACAGTTGCATCTTTTGTTACTTCTATTTGAGAATTTTTTGCATTTTCTTGTACTTCAGTTATTTGAACAGTTGATTTTCCTTCAATTTTTACGCTTGCATCTTTAGCAGCTACTGATACTACATTAACATCAGCATCCTTTACAACAACTGGTGTTTCTGATTTTACAACAACTTGATTGTAAACACCTTCAACTATAACATCATCTTTACCATCATCTATGTATACAACATCAATTTTACAGCCTTCTTCAGTTTTAATACGAATTGCTCCTGAAGATGACTTTCCAATAATTACACTTCCTACATTACTGTTGTTTATAAGCTTAATAGAGTTTTGACCACCACCACGTACTACAAGTCTGCCTCCAATAGTCACTTTATCTAAAGTTATATCGCCGTTAGCAGCCCCATCACCTACAATTAAATCACCACTGATTTTAGTGTTTTTTAGAGTAACATTTTCAGTATTAATCATCACATTACCCTGAGACACCTCAGTATATTCACCTGGAACCGAAAAATATTGTTGGATAATATTTGACATTACTTGTGTTAATTCTTCTAATGTAATTTTTCCAGTAGGATTAAGCTTTCCACCAAATCCACTTATGTAACCAGCTTGAACAAGGGTAGCTATTGAATCAGTTGCCCACGAGGCTATTTTATCCTTATCTGAAAATTTATTGAGATTTTGTGCATCTCCGCCACTAAGCTTTAAAGCTTTGGCAATAATACAAAAGGCTTCTTGCCTTGTGGCCTGAGATAAGGGAGCAAGTTTGTTAGAGGTGACACCACTTATAGTCCCCATGTTAACTGCCTTTCCCATTTCCTTTGCATACCAAGCGTTGCTAGGTACATCCTTATACATTGATATATCCGCAACCTCAATTGCACCAAATGCATTATTAATTACTGCAGCTAATTGTGCACGCGTAACATTATTTTTGGGATTAATTTTGCCATTATATCCATGTATTAAGCCATTGTTTACAGCCTCATTTAATGCCTTAAATGACCAATAATCAGATTTTGGCATATCAGAAAAGCTAGATTCTGCAAAAACAGAAATCATGGAAGATAGTATTATGCTAAATACTAAAATCATTGGAATAAATTTTTTATTCATGTAGATTTTTACCTCCAAATGTAAAATATTAATTTTACAATACCATATATAATGCATAATTTCAAATATTTATTATTTCTTGTAAATACTATACGTTATTTATCACTTTTCTTTATAAACCATTTATTACAACTAAAAAGCATATCCTTACACTTGCATAATATTGAAAATTTTCCACACACTTTAATAGGCATAAAGTTATTTTCTCTATCACATAATCCTAATATTCTTTTATCTATAAACAATGTTTAAAGGATATAACCACTTTTATTGGATATATCCTTTAATTTGGTACATCTTTTGAATTTAGATGCATCTTTTGAATTTAGATGCATCCTTTGAATTTAGATGCATACTTTAAATATATTGCAAACACAATTATTATTCATTGTAGGAATTAAATACAGAAATATTTAAGATACTATATGTACCCAACCAGTTAAAGTTAGTTCTGTCTTATAAAAAGCTCAATTATGTTAATCATTATTATGCCCATGCCCCGCATTTTGCACAAAAACATCATGACAGAAATGGCATGGGCTCGGTACCTCCTTTATTTGTTTTTATATTTCTTTCAACCTTCCTCTTCTGATATAGCATTTCTATTGTTTAAGCTGTTATCTCAACACGATTACCATCAGGGTCAGAAACACAGCTCTCATAGTAGCCATCCCCTGTATGTCTAACCGGACTCAACAATTCATATCCATCAGTTACAATTGTCTCCGTCAGCATACGCACATTTTCCTCACTTCCCACTGAAAATGCTATATGACTCCAGCCATTAACCTTTTCCATATTTTCTCGCAGCACTAGATCTTTATGCGACATTATCTCTAATCTGGCACCTGATGAAAATGTAATGAAATAGCTCTGAAAGCCTTTTGAATTTACATACTTATCATTACAAGTCCCATCAAAATATTTTGTATAATACTCTTTAGCTTTTTCAAGATCAGTAACGTAAAGTGCTACATGTGTTATGTACGCTTTCATTGTTATTGCCTCCGGTTTTTAAAGACTTTACTAATAATTATCATTTTAAATTTACTAAGCATGTATCATTTTGAGTAACAATTTTTTATTTAAATCATTATTAACTATTATCTTGTTCTATTTCTTGGGCAATTTTATTCTCTAATAGGTCATTTTTATTTACCATTTTTGATAACAGGCGAATTATTTCCCCGATGCCAATTAGCAAAGTTCCAAAAACAATTGAAAATATCGTACCGGCAATTGCGAATGCTTCACCCAGACCATTTACACCGCTAACAATGCTTATTATAGGGCCAAATATAATTAAAAGCCATCCTACAGACATACACCCTACTTCAGTATTATTATTCAATTTTGCTCCTCCATTTTATTATTTTTATTTGGTTATTCAACTTGATATTACCTAATTTAGAAAACTTAAAGATACTATAAGTCAGATTTATGTTTATTCCATATAAATATGATTAATCTATTAGTTCTTTCACAATTTTATTTTACTCATAATTTGACTTCTTGAATAATGACTTTGCATTTAGAACTATCAATAAGAGAAATAAAATACTTATAAACCCTCTAATGTAAGGTGTCACTTTCATTTCCGGCTTATCTTTTGGTAATACCTTTCTGATAGTATGGTATTCATTTGGTGAAACAAAATACAACTTAAAATCTTTAGTAATCTCACTGTTAACATAGTCAAAACCTGAAGAGAACATTTGAGGATAATCTAATTCAAGATTTGTTTTAACTCCAATAATTTTATGTAAACTTTCTTTTTCTGAATCAATAGAGAACTTTAGATAAGGGTGCATTTTCCACCTTATTCTTTAAAATTTATTTCGCATAAAAATCATGCATCTTAAAATCACAAACAACTAGTCACCATCACCAACATATGATAATGGAACTTCCATGAGTCCAAATCCTTTTCTCTTAACTCCAGTAATCTTATCTATCTCTACTAAAGCTGGTAGGTAGCCACAATCAGTTGGTACTAAACAAAAATCATAACTAACTTCACGCCATATATCTGGTTCGTCAAATTCCGAATCAGTTATAGCTATTTCAATACAATATAAATCTTTTCTTTTCCACTTAAATTCTTCTATTTCTTGACCAGACATTAAACTATTGTTAATTGTTCTTCCAGTATTATTCGGTAGGAACTCCCATACTTCATTCATGATACTTCCAAACGTACCTTCACAAGAAATCCAAAGCCCAATTAAATCATATTTGAATGTATCCTTCAATTCTTCAACATTCATAATGTCACCTCAATAGTTAGCTTTATAAATTTTTATTATTTTTACTATTTATTAGTTATTTCTTAATATCACAAAGATGTTTTAAACACTCGCACCCAGACTTCACATTAACTAACTTTCCATCATTTTCTGAATCGCCATTACTGCAAAGTCCGTAATCCCAAAAGTAAAAACCTCCATAAATACCTCTAAAGTAAAAACAATCACAACACTTATTATCACCATCACTTATTGTAACGAGTTTACTCCATCGATTTTGACACTCATCTGAATATGTACTAAATACCACCTCAATTTCATTCCTTTTTTGAGATGTTTCATCGGTGTCATATTGAATCCACCCATCAAGCGTAAAATCTAATTCTACCTTTCGTTTTTCATTTGCTATCGTTATGATCGGCTCACTTGTAGATTGACATATAAAATCTATTGTGTAGTTATTTTCAAATGATAGTCTTAAATCATGTTCATTTAATTTTATTATATCACTTAAATTTCCTAGCAAAACAGATTTTAAGATATCATTGCTATCTTTTATTTCATTATCAAAACCACAAATTATTTTATTATTCTGAAGTATACGCCATCCACAAAATCTTGATAAAACATCCCATTCACCATGGAATTTTCCTTTTAGCCTTGGATTATCAAAGGGTACTTTTTCACCCAACCCAATTCTCAAACCACTACCATACAATACCTTTACATAGCAACTTTGTGTACCTACTAATATATTTTTTATATCATCATTTTTTAACCTCATAAAAAATCCTTTCCATTTTGTTCATACATTTAAATTAATCATGAAAAACGAATCTCATGTTTTAATGTATAAATGAAATCCACTTATCTATATTCAAAATACCTATCCCACCATGTATCTCCTTTTCTAAAAGATTTATTAATTCCGTCATATGACTCGTTTAGCTTGCTTGATTTGATATATACATAATCATTGTTCTCCAATATTTTTATAATTATATCAATACTATATACCTTATAAATGTCCTTTGCGCAATCAATAAATACAGTTACCATATTACCAAAGAAAGAAAATCTAATTGATAAATCAAAACTGTGAGCAAATCATCCAGTATTTCCATTTTCCCCTGCTGATTTTTTAATTAAAAATGGTTGTGTAAAAACTAAGCATCTTGTACATTATCGTCTATATCTAAATTAATGCTCAATGTATCCTCAATTATTTTTTACTTTCTAACCCTTTTACCATATTGACAAGGTTTAACCCCTTAATTTCATATAATCCTCACTGTTTTAAGTGTTATATCCTTCCCCTATGAAATTATAAAACGCCCTGTATGATGTCTGTAACTTCTTATCGTGTATTCAGACATATTTTTGATTTCTGCTTGCCTTAAAAATTCTGCATAAAAACAAATTATCCTGCCAATTTGTAAGCCTGAGTAGCATTCAGGTCTATAAGATATTCCTTACAAAACAATTCTTGCTTTTTACTTAAAGCCATTCAGACTCACTTCCTTTCAATGGGTTGAGCCCGAAGGCTCAGTTATAGTTGTTGCAATATTTAATTCCTTTATCAGATATCTCATAATTACCAAAATTATATGATACATAACCTAAATCAACCAGCGAGTTAAGTATCTCGGTGTTATCATCTGTCACATCTAAACTATCAAGTCCAAACTTTTTGTTTATAGAGAGCTGATAATATGTCTTCTTGCATAGAATTAAGCTTCATTAGTATCACCTTCTTAGCTTATATTATTCTGAGAATAGGTTAGAATTGGAAAGCCCTTTTCCTACTTAAAACAAATATGAATCCCCCTATAACCAATAACAATATAACTGTCATTTGGGCTAAACATCCCGACCTTGTATAGTACCTACCACTTCTACTTCTTCCTCTGTAATACCCGCCACTTTTATTTTTGTATCTATGATATCCCACCCATGAAAAAAGACCTCCAGCTAGGAAATCTTAGAATATTAATAATCTCTATTTTGTGGATTTGTATAATAAACATTATGTATATTGTCTAAGCCCTTTGTTCTGCGAATGTTATTTACTAATCTATTATCAACAGTTAGTAAACTAATACCATGTTCATTTGCAATTGAAACATTTATAGAATCTGCTGCACCTAATGATTTATATAATTCCAGTTGATTTAAGTAGCCATCTTTACTCATATCTAAAGTTTGAATAACTTCATTTTCTATCAATATTCTAAGTTGTTCAATTGATTCTTTCTCAATTCTTTCAATTTCATCATCTAAAATCATTTCATTAGGATGCTTTTCTTTATACTTTTCAATAGGTTTATTAGTACCAATAAGATTTGTAATTTCATTTAATATAGCTACATTTATGTACAAATATAATTCATTCTCTATATTTAAAATATACTCTGTAAATAATTCTGTTACAGTACTATACCAAGCATCATATTTATTGAGATAAGCTAAAAGAACACCTGTATCTAATAAAATATCCTCACCATTCTCAAATCCAGAGAAGTTGTCATTAAAATTAATTATTTTCATTCTTCCATTCATCCCTTATCTTACTTAAGATAACCGTTTTGGATGATGCTGCTCCCATAGCTTTTCTAAGTATCTCTTTCTTTTCTCTAGTTAAACCAGAAGAAGATTTTTTTTGAGTAGCTAACATATCCTCATCTCCTTTGTAATCTTTAGCACTAGAATTAACTTTTTTCTCATGCTTCTTCAATGTAAATCACCTCAAGAATAGTATAAACTATTACCCGAGAATTATTTGTAACTAAATATTATCACATTTTACCATAATTTTCAATATAATTTTACAAATGGCAATAAAGTAAAAGTTATATGATATTCTCAAATTAATTCTCAAATAGCATAATTATTATAACATACAGTTATATAAATTGTAATATATAGATGAAATTTGATAATTATTGTTCGTTTATGTGTTAATATGTTACCTGCTTATATACTATGGTAAATCCAATCACCAAATTACAACCAATCCACCAATCATTCACCATTGCAACTGAAAGCAAACAGGAGATAATCTGATTAGACTACCTCCAAATTTACGATGAACTAGTTATTTATAAGGGTATGCAGCCGATCCGCCAGCTTAACCACAAGAGCCTTTTCGTTTGCTCTAATCCTTATTATATATTGATTCATGTCATATCCTTCTTCTTTGGTAAGAAGCGTCACAACCTCAAGAACCTCTGCATTGCTTAACTCTAAAATCTCTTCTTTTGTGGCATCCGTATCTTCAAGCAAATCGTGAAATAAACCTGCAATCTGGACATCAGATGAATATTCCAAGTCCTTGAGTATATTCGATACAGCCACAGGATGGCTAATATATTCGTCTCCACCAATACGTTTCTGCCCTCTATGCTTATTTGTTGCATATTCTAAAGCCTTGTTACAGTTCAGTTCATTCCATGTCCTTTCTCTTTTCTGGTAATTGTATCAGTTTTCTGATTCATTTCGCACTACTAAAAATTTTCGTGAGTGGGCAATTGGCTTGACTTTTAACTCCGTACTAATATATATTGTCGTTCCTTGAGCTCAAAATTGTCTCCGATACTAAAGGTTTTCAAATTAATTATAGAATCCAAATTATGATTTCTCTCTTCTCCTTCTTCATTAGTCCAACAGATATATATCTCAATTTCTTCATTATCAGATATGTTTCGGCGTATATAGTTGAAAAGCTCATTGATACATTTCAAATTTGCTTTGTAATGTTCAATGTCCCAGTTTTTTATCTTTTCATTTATAATGAAGCTCCCCCAGCTTGCCGAAAGCTGATATATATAGGGATTTTTGAACTGTGTTTTTATTCCTTTATTCCACTCCTCCAAATCCCGTATGTAAATTCCCGCTGCATCTTCATATGTATCATATTCCTCTGTTTCATCTTCTTTGAATTTTGATAAATCTATGATCTGCTCAAGCGGAACAGAACCTTTCGGTAACATAACTGACTTAAATTTGATTACCTTTGGCGGCTCTCCCACTTTCGGATTTCTACCTCCAAAGCTACCTGTCGGTAATTCTTTATTTGCAGCAATATAATAGAACATACTCATAAAATAAACCCCACATCAAATAATCTCGTTCAATTTTTTTGTTAATGTATTTTACCAACCATTGTTTGCTTCTTCTGGGTCAGAAAAGAATCTAACCTGCTCAACTATATTAATAAATCACCCCTTCATCGCATAACAATAAAGAATGTGAAATAACTCAATTACGAACTGGAATTTTTACGTTTCGTATCCTCCCATTGATCTTTAGACATATGTGTTCCTCCAGGAACTTGGTTAAACATTGATTTCTACTTTGATATCTATCGATGTAATAATTTTCTGCTGACGCTAATCGTTGCATATCCTTATAGTAATTATCAAACTCATACTGAACTTGTTCCAATATTTCTATAAATACTTTTATCTCACCATCTTCGCTCGCTTTATTTAGCTCTGAAATAAAATGCTCATTTTTCTTCATCTTTGCTATATGCCCATTTTCAGAGTCAAACATTCTACTATAAATACTTGTTGAACGCCCTACATATACGCACTTCTTATTTTCACCTTTACATTCTATAAAATACCATAAATACCTCTGATAGGATTGTCATAATCTAAAATTCTCTCATCAATAAAAATATTCGGTTTATCCTGCAACCATTTTACACTACAATTACTATTTGTCTTTTTATCCTCCATTGTCATCTCTACTTTTACTAAACAAATTCCTGTTTATCGGCAAGATTGTATAAATAATCGTTAATTCGTTGTTTTAACCTATCCATCTTTATAAAATACAGTTAACCAGTCATCCCCAAACAATCCGCCAAATTTGACCCAGCCTTCCTTTAATTGTCCTTCTTCTTCATACTATATCTTATATACAGTCCTTCCCTTTCCAGCAAGAATGAAAGGATCAGTACTTAAGGTTCTCCTCTCAATGGTAATAACCTTCCAGAAATTTTTTCAATTTTCACTAATGCTTTAAATTTCTTATATACCATTATTATACATCAAATGATAAAATAGTAATATCAGAAGGGAGATGATAATAAAAATGTCTAAAAAGCCAACAGGGTCACCTAGACCACAACCTAAACCGAGTCAGACGAATTCTGCTGACCCACCAAGGCAGCAAGTTCCTCCAAAGCCTTAGTCGATTTAATTTCTTCAAAGTATTCATTTAGTTTTTGGGTATCATAT
This sequence comes from Bacillota bacterium, assembly GCA_023444055.1. GTDB lineage: Bacteria > Bacillota > Clostridia > Acetivibrionales > DSM-1351 > Ruminiclostridium. The sequence goes on along the minus strand of JAEZRV010000032.1, from coordinate 27,279 downwards.
GCCTTTATTATGATACCCTTTTCCAAATTATAATATATTTTCTCTTCAGTTAAGTAATCTTTATAATTGGGATAATATTTTAGATTTTCCGGTTTTTCAATAGCTATTTCTAATTCTTCGTTTGGTAAAGAATAGCATAAAGCGAACCCCTCCTCCGTATTTCCATCTTTTTCTATAACAATGTATTTAGGATACCTTATATTCTTTTCATTTTTAGCTGTATAGACGTCATCAAGAAAAATCTTTCTCCAACAGCCTTTATCATCTATATTCATTTTATCGAATCTATTTCTTAGAAAGTTCACTACCTTAATCCATATATCTTTTGATAAACCTTTAATTACACCAAATATAATTGCTACCAAGAATATAATAATTGTAAATGAAAATAAAAACTTTAAGTCCTCGAATTCTGCAATGAAATCTTTGAGTTTACTAATATTATTACCTTTAGCAAATCCTAATCCAACGCTAGAAACAATTGGCAGGCTTAGAAGTATTCCATTAAGTAATTCGCGGAAATCAGAGCGTTTTTCTGCAGACGGGAAATCCATTCTATAACTAATCTTCTCTGCAAGAATACCTGGTAAAACAAATAGTAAAACTGCAACAACATTTGTAGTCTCCATAAATTCACCTCGTGACTAATTATACCATATTTTAATAAAAAAAGCACTTAATGGCTATATTACATAAGAAAAAAGTAGTATTATCTATCTAGCATTTTTGTGTTTTAAGCTGTTCTGGAACACTCATTAAAACGTTCCATTGAAACATTAAATTTAACAAAATAGATTTTTTTTAATTTAATATCTACCCTTTGCACTTAACTAATTTAGTACGGATATACTCATGATTTAATAGCAACTCAGCTATTTTTATCTATTTTGAATGATGTTTTATTCTTTACTTTTTCGTACCTTTTTTTAAAAATATTGCCACCCACTAATATCTTTGCTGTTCGCGAGTAAAAGGTTAACATTTATTAATAACCTCATATTTTTATAGTCTCGCGCGCATGCGCGTAAAAAGTTAGGTTTTGCTAGGTTTTTCTTGATAAACATATAAAAATAATAAACTCCTATAAGCTTTAAAAAGCCTATTAGAGCCTATTTTTAAAAGGACTACCCATTTGAGTAATCCTCTTGATTCTTAGTTCTAAAATTTTTATTTTCTTATAATACTATTCCCACTCAATAGTTGAAGGTGGCTTACTAGTGATATCATACACTACTCTATTGATGTTCTTGCATTCGTTGACTATACGGTTTGAGATTTTCTCTAACAGGTCATATGGGATTCTAGCCCAATCCGCAGTCATAAAGTCAGTAGTTGTTACTGCACGAAGTGCTAAAGTGTAGTCATAAGTTCTTTCATCACCCATTACACCAACACTTCTCATGTTTGTTAGTACTGTGAAGTATTGGTTTATGTCTCTTGATATACCCGCATTCTTAATTTCCTCACGGAAAATATAGTCTGTATCTCTTAGTGTATCAAGCTTTTCTTTTGTTAAATCGCCTATAACTCTGATAGCAAGTCCAGGTCCTGGGAATGGCTGTCTCCAAACTAAATCCTCTGGAATTCCAAGCTCTTCTCCAGCTCTTCTTACCTCATCCTTGAACAGATTTCTTAAAGGTTCTATTATCTCCTTGAAATCAACATAGTCAGGAAGTCCGCCAACATTGTGATGGCTCTTTATTACAGCAGCATCACCAAGCCCGCTTTCAATAACATCTGGATAAATTGTTCCTTGAACCAAGAAATCTACAGTTCCAATTTTCTTTGCTTCATCTTCAAAAACTCTGATAAATTCTTCACCGATAATCTTTCTCTTTCTTTCTGGATCAGATACACCAGCGAGCTTTTCTAAAAATCTATCTTCGCAATTTACACGGACTAAATTGATATCAAACTGTTTTCTGAATATTTCTTCAACTTCATTGCCTTCATTTTTTCTTAGAAGACCGTGGTCAACAAATATACATGTCAACTGCTTTCCTACAGCTTTGCTAATGAGTACAGCAGCTACAGATGAATCAACACCACCTGATAATCCGCAAAGTACCTTTTTGTCTCCAACCTTTTCCCTAATAGCTTTGATAGAGTTTTCAACAAACGAAGACATTTTCCAGTCACCTTTGCAGCCACAAATGTTGTACAAGAAGTTCCTCAACATTTCTTTTCCCTTTGGTGTATGCATTACTTCAGGGTGGAATTGGACTGCATAAAATTTCTTATCATCATTCTGCATTGCTGCAGTTGGACAGTTTACCGATGTTGCAGTAACTTTAAAACCCTCTGGTGCATTGTCAACATAATATGTGTGACTCATCCAGCAAGTAGTTTTTTCATCAACATCTTGAAAGAATGGTTGTGAATTATCAACATTAATATCAACTTTACCATATTCACGTTGCGTTGCTGCTGCAACACTTCCACCTAGCATCACACTCATCAACTGCATACCATAGCAGATTCCAAGTACAGGAACACCTAATTCAAAAACACCCGGGTCACATTTTGGGGCCTTCTCATCTAATACAGAAGCAGGCCCACCGGTAAAAATAATCCCTTTAGGATTATATGACTTTATACGTTCTAATGAAGCACTGTATGGAATAACTTCACAGTAAACATTTGCTTCTCTAACACGTCGTGCAATCAATTGATTATATTGACCACCAAAGTCAATAACTAAAACCATTTCATTGTTCAACTTTCACAGCTCCTCTTTATAAATATTAGTTTTAAAAGACTCTATCTAAAAGCCTTCTTTATAACGCCGTTATAATTTTAAAAACAAAAGAATATCTAGTACTCTTTTACACAAAACCACGTTTGAATACGTACAAAACCACATTTTGAAAAAGTCTTCAATATATTATAACGAATTTTATTTGTTGTGCATAGCATGAAGATATGTTTTTTTTATTACTCAACTTTCCCACACAAAAATCTGTAGTTGTGCCAACTTTCCATTGAAAAGTTGAACACCTATAATTTAACAGGCAAAGTTGAGTATATTATCATAACACTCAAAGTTTTACAGTTTTCTTTGCTATAACTCTGTTTACTGCATGTTTATGTGAAATCCCAGAAGACATACAATTAAATATTTCTTCCTCACACAAATTAAATTCCCAGTCATTATATAGCATGAATAGTTCACCTGAAAGCCATTGATAGCTGTACTTTTCTGTATCAGGTGCCGGATCAATAAATGGCTTTTTCACAAAAGCAGTAAGGACATTAATTCCTCCCTGTACTGTGAATTTTTTATAATTATTAAATATCTCATTTCTAATCTCAGGTGGAATATAATGAAGAACCCCATTAGAATAAATAATATCAAACTCAGTATCTAGCCTGAACTCATTTATATCAGCTGTAAATGCATTAACATAAACGTCGCAATGTTCTGCAAGCCTTTTTGTCTTTTCAATACCAGCTGCTGCAAGATCAAAGGCAGTTACTTCATAACCATTTCTTGCAAAAAACACTGCATCCTTTCCCTCACCACAACCTACATCTAAAAGCCTCAAATACTTTACTGGAGGCATACATTGTAAAACCTTATAGCACATAGGTGAAGGCTGAACTCCCCAGTAATATTCATTTTGATTATACTTTTGCTCATAGTATATCTTACTTTTTATATCATTGCCCTTAAGGAGATAATCTACACTAACATGAAAACATTCAGATATAGCAGAAAGCAACCCGATATCAGGGTAAGTAGCACCTGTTTCCCATTTGCTTACTGCCTGAAAAGTAACATTCACTTTTTCAGCAAGCTCTTCCTGATTCATATTAAAGGATTTTCTTAGTTCCGCAATCCTTTTCCCTATTTTATTTCTCAACTTACGTCACCTCTTTACATCCTAAGTATATCCTTAAATTAAGGGTAATGTAAATAAACTAGTATTTGAAGTATATTCAAACAACAGTTGAATTGACTCGATATTTATCAAATACCACATAAAAGATGCCTTCTTATTTTTGCCTTGACTCTTTCAATTCCATAATGTACCATTAATACACACGTTTCTTTTAGCAATTTTAGTAAGGGGGCTATTATTTTGAAGTTGTTTAGAAATATAATCTGTTTTTTCTTAATCATATTTTCAGTTACCGGTTGTGCCTCAACAAGCAATGAAAATAAGTTACCTAATTCAAAGCCAGCGGATTTTAACTTTATCTTGAATTATGGTATAAATGCTAAAAATCAGTTAAATACTATTGAGGGCACATATACTAAGGATATGGTTCTAGAAGCATCCATAACTACAGATTTAATATTATCTGATGAAGAAATGGATATAATATATTTAACGATGAAAGACATTAATATTTTAAATTATCCTGAAAGTTTCACTCCAAAGAGCAACACAATGGCAACCCCTTTTCAGACTTATTCAATAAAAATTTACTATGATGGTAAAGAAAAAAGTATATATTGGAAAGATGAAAATATATCTAAAGCAAAGGAAGCTACTCAATTACGAGCACTTTTTGAGAGAATCAAAGAATTTATATATAACAAAGAAGAGTATAAAAAATTGCCTCAACCTAAAAGTGGATATTGTTAAAAACATTGAAAATCGGCTTTAGAAGAATACCTCTTCACCCACTAAAGATTAAATATATTATTTAGTATACACCCCAGCCAGCCCCTTTTCCCCATTCAAATAATTAAAGCATTTCCCCTGAAAAGTTCCTTGCTCTAGCATTTTCATTTCAATTGTATCTTGTATTTTCCACCAGCTGGTACTCCAGTTACAAAAAACTGTTCTATCTGCTGGAGCTCGTCCAATTAATCTTTGAATAACTATATCAGGATTTAGATGTTCTAGAAATGCTAATGTTCTATCAATAAACTCATCCATAGTAATAGGTTTTATTTCTCCAGTCAAATATCGCTTTTCAAGCTCTGTATCCTTAAGAATAAACAGGGAATGGCATTTTACCTGTGAAACACCAAGCGCAGAAAGAATTTTAGCCCCTTCAACTACATCGTCCATATCGTCCATCGGTAAATCAGTTATGTAATGAGCGCACACCTCAAGCTGGTATTTCTTTATCCTAATCACTGCATCAATAAATTCAGCCAAGGTATGCCCTCTATTCAGCTTCTTTAACGTGTGATAGTTTACAGTCTGCAAACCAAGTTCAATGACAATATCTATATCCTTCTCACATTTAAGCTGCGCCAAAAATTCTATATATCTATCAGAAATACAATCCGGTCTAGTAGAAATATAAATAGCTACAATGTCATCAGCACAAGCTTCTTCAATATTTTTAGCAAACAGTTCAAATGGTAAATATGTATTTGAATAATTTTGAAAATAAGCAATAAACTTTTGACTTGAATAGTTCTTGCCTATATATTTGGCGTTTTGTTTAAGCTGCTCCGAAACAGACAATTCGCAGGAAAGGTTTTCAAATCCTGCGCCCTCTTCACCACAAAAAGTGCAACCAGCTGTACTTATACTTCCATCTCGGTTTGGGCAGGTTACTGGTAAATTTAAAGGAAGCTTGTATACCTTTGAACCATATTTATTTTTCAAATAATCAGAAAATTTATTGTATAGCAATATCATTACCTTCTTGCTTATATTTTTCATTTACTAGTTCATATACTTTGTTAATAGGCAAACCTGATTTGATAGCAATATTTTTGCAATCCTCATACTCAGGCGCAAATTTCATTATATTTTCACTACTAGCTACCTTAACCCGTACTTGTCCATACTGGGTGTCAACTTTTACAAACCTTCTATCCATGCAATATCTTATTGAATGATTAACCCGTATACCCAATGTAGAAGTTTCTTGTAAAATAATATCTGAAAATTTTTTCTCATCCTCACATTTAGTAAGTACAGTCAACATTACAGAAGGTCTGCTTTTTTTCATATAAATAGGAGTATAGTAAACATCTAGTGCTCCGCTGTCAAGCAGTTTTTCCATTGTGTAACCTAATATCTCTGGAGACATGTTATCTATGTTTGTTTCAAGTATTGAAATTTCATCATTAGGAATTTCATCCTGCTCGTACAATGTACCAACAACTGTTCTTAATGCATTAAATCGACCAGTATCACGTTTTCCCATACCATAACCTGTGCGTTCTATTGATAATGGAGGCATTTTTCCAAAGCCTGAGCATGTCATTTTAATAATAGCCATTCCAGTTGGTGTTACTAATTCAAAGGGTACATCTTCGGAAATCAATGGTATATTACTTTCACAAAGCATTTCCATTACTGCCGGAACAGGCACTGGAAGAAGCCCATGAGCACATTTTACAAAGCCTTTTCCATCATGCAGCTCAGAAGAATATATTCTTTCAATTCCAAGCATTTCAATACATATGCAGGCGCCAACAATATCAACAATAGAATCTATTGCACCAACTTCATGGAAGTGGATTTCACTAATATCTTTTCCATGAACCTTTGCTTCAGCTCTTGCTATTTCTCTAAATATCTTCATGCTCATAGCCTTTACTCTAGGCTTTAAATCGCTCATTGTAATAATATTTTCAATATCAGTAAGGTTCCTCTCAGTTTGTGAGTGGGAGTGGGAGTGCGAATGAGAGTGAGAGTGTTCATCTAGTATTACATTAACATCAGTTCCTGAAATCCCATTTCTAATGGTCTTTTTAATATCTACAGAATATCCAGTTATCTTGAGTTTCTTCAATTCATTCAGGAAAATGTCATGTTCCAAGCCTAAATCAAGCAACGCACCTAATGTCATATCACCACTTATTCCAGAAAAGCAGTCAAAGTATAAAACCCTCATTACATCCTCCACTTAAATAGCTATTTATTAATAATCTTAAAACGTCTCATATTCAAAAAATTACAATATTCATTACTATGTCCATGTCCCGCATTCTTCACAAAACCACATGAAAGAAATGACATGGACTCGGCACCTCTTTTTTTTATTTTTTTGATTTCTTTCAACCTTGCCACTAAAGCTTGTTTATGTTACTCGCCAAATATCCTGCCCCAAAACCATTATCAATATTCACTACACCAATTCCACTTGCACAACTATTAAGCATAGTCAAAAGTGCTGACAAACCGCCAAAACTTGCTCCATAGCCCACACTTGTTGGAACAGCAATGACTGGTTTATCCACTAATCCTCCAACAACGCTTGCAAGTGCACCCTCCATGCCGGCAACTACAATTATTACATTGCACTCAGAAATAATATCCATCTTTGACAATAGTCTATGAATTCCAGCAACCCCTACATCATAGATTCTATTTATTCTATTTCCTAGTACTTCTGCAGTAACAGCGGCTTCCTCAGCTACAGGTATATCAGACGTACCTGCGGTAATAACCGCAATTTTCTTTTCTGTAACTATGATTTCTTTTCTCTTAACAACAACAATCTTTGCTTCAGTATGATATTCTGCATCCGAAGTAAGCTCAGATATAGCATCATATACCTCTTGTGAAGCTCTTGTAGCAAGGATATTATTATTTTTCAGCATAAGCTTTTGTACTATTTCAACAATTTGCTTATTCGTTTTTCCTTCACAATAAATAACCTCTGGATAGCCGTTTCTAATTGTTCTATGGTGATCAAGCTTGGCAAAGCCCAAATCCTCATATGGCAGAGCCTTTATCTCCTTATATGCCTGTTCAATATCAATAGAACCGTTTTTGACATCTTCAAGTAGCTGTTTTAGTTCCTGTGAGTCCAAGCTAAACCTCCATTTCCCTGATACCTCCAGCAACACAAATAGTATTTAAAAAGTGTATGGTCATTGCTTGGTTTGCTCAAATGCACAAAAAGCTGCTCGCAGCTTTTTGATATGCGAAGGAGACAATGTATGCACAAATGTAAACTTCGCATTATTTACCGTCTTTTTTGCCTATAGACAGATAAGCATTTATAAAACCATCAAGGTCTCCATCCATAACTGCATCAACATTTCCATTTTCAAAATTAGTACGATGGTCTTTTACAAGCGTATAAGGGCAAAAAACGTAAGATCTAATCTGACTTCCCCATGCTATATCCATCTGAACGCCTTTCAAGTCCTCAATCTTTTCCTTCTGCTCACGTTCCTTTATATCAAAAAGCTTTGCCTTAAGCATTTTCATAGCAGTATCCTTGTTTTGGAACTGGGAACGCTGTGTTTGACAAGCAACAACAACACCTGTAGGTATGTGAGTAAGTCTAACAGCAGAGCTGGTTTTGTTGATATGCTGTCCACCTGCACCACTAGCTCTATAAACATCCATTTTTATATCTTCAGGATTAATATCAATTTCAATTGAATCATCAAGTTCTGGCATAACATCCAAAGAAGCAAAGGAAGTGTGTCTTCTTCCAGATGCATCAAATGGTGAAATTCTAACTAATCGGTGAACCCCTTTTTCAGACCGCATATATCCATAAGCGTTTTCGCCTATTATCTGTATTGTTACACTCTTAACTCCTGCTTCATCGCCGTCGAGGTAATCTAAAATTTCAACCTGGTATCCTTTATTCTCTGCCCATCTTGTAAACATTCTGAGCAACATCTGAACCCAATCCTGCGCTTCTGTTCCACCAGCTCCTGCATGAAGTGTAAGAATAGCATTGTTTTTGTCATACGGTCCAGTAAGAAGTGTTTCTAATCTAAGTACTTCAAGACTCGTTTTAACCTTTTCAAGTCCTTCCCCAACTTCAGGGATTACACTTTTATCCTGCTCCTCCAAACCCAAATCAGATAATGTAAGTAAGTCCTCCCACTGGGTATTTATAGACTCAAAACTCTCCAACTTTGACTTCAAAGTTTTTATTTTCTGCAATACTTTTTGGGATTTCTCCATATCATTCCAAAACTCAGGTTCAGCAGCTTTATGCTCTAACTCCACTATTTCATCGTTCAATCTAGCGATGTCAAAGTGAAGCCCTCATTTCATCTAAATTGCTTTTCAGACCTTGTAATTCCAGTCTATATTGTTCTAATTCAAGCACTCTATCATCCCTCTCTAATGTTTTATATAAAATTCAATTAATTATAAGCAACCTCTTTCCCGCATAAACAGCCTTTATGTGCGGGAACTTATCAATAGTTTTCTAAAAAGTTTATCGCTTGACATATTCTATTATAACTAACATATTATATTTTTGCATCCTTCTATCAAATGTTTTAACTATCATAGTTTATGATTATCCTTTTATACAATGTAATAGCTATCATAGTTTATTTTGCACCTGTTTATATAGTGTCTACCTCTACTAATCTTTACATATGTATGACTATTCTCAAATATTTTAACCTAGTAGATGCAAATAATTCCGGAAAGTATAAGGTTAATTATTTAAAATAAACTTTTCAATTGCCTTTGCCACACCATCTTCGTTATTAGATGCCGTAACATATTGTGCGATCTCTTTTGCACAATCTTCACCATTTTCCATAGCAATACTTAGTCCAGCAAATTTAAACATAGATATATCATTCTCATTATCGCCAATTGCAATCATTTCCAAAGGTGAAATATTTAAATACTCTGATATTTTTTTTAATGCTGCCCCTTTATTAACACCTTTATTCAAAACCTCAAAATTATCATAGTTTGAACTCATAACATCTACACTTGATATTTGTTCTATTTCATTCCTAGCTATTTTGAGCAATTCTTTATTATCAGAAACAGCTACAAATTTAAGTACTTGACCAGGTATGCTTTTAAGCTTTTTCGCCATATCTTCAATTACTTCTATCTCAACCCTATCCTCTGGAGGCAGCGATTTATTTTTTTCAAAATACTTAAGTGATGTAAAACCCAACTTCTCAGTAAGCATAGTATCACCAGCATAAACATGGAAATACAATTGATGCTTATGAAATATATCAATTATCCTCATACAATCCTCAGTATGTAAATAATTCGAATAAACAACCTTACCATCTATATTTTCGGTAATAATAGCTCCATTACACGCAATTACAGGAGCTTTTGAGCCAACCTGCTTGGCATATAGTCTCGCACCCGAATAAACTCTCCCTGAGCAAATAATTACTTTTATTCCACTTGCTATTGCTTGAGCAATTGCTTTTTCATTTCGTTTAGAAATCTCTTTATTTGAATCTAATAATGTTCCATCTAAATCTATTGCCACTAATTTGTACATTTATCCTCCAAAATAATCTCCAAATAAAAATAATATCTAATTAAAAATATGCATGGCTATAGAATTATCGGTTAGTCAAGCTGTCAGAAAAAACTTTTATTCTATGCATAGCCTCATTTATGTTTTCCATTGATGCGGCATAACATGCACGTACATATCCTTCGCCACATTCACCAAAAGCCGTTCCAGGTACAACAAGTACTCTTTGCTCCACAAGAAGTCTCTCACAAAATTCTTCTGAGCTTAATCCAGAACTTTTTATACATGGGAAAACATAAAATGCACCTTTAGGTTCAAAGCATGAAAAACCAGCATTTCTAAAACCATCTATCATAACTCTTCTTCTTCTGTTATATTCTTTTGCCATCATTTTTACATCTTCATCACTGTTTTTTAATGCTTCTATAGCAGCATCCTGCGCCACTGTTGGAGCACACATTATAGCATATTGATGAATCTTTTTCATCTCATTTATTATATCCTTATGACCACATGCATATCCCAAACGCCATCCAGTCATAGCATAGGATTTAGAAAATCCATTAATAACAATAGTTCGCTCTCTCATTTCAGGGAAACTAGCTATTGAAGTATGTTGACCTTCATAGGTAAGCTCACAATATATTTCATCTGATATAACAACAATATTCTTATCTTTCAGAACCTTAACAAGCTCATAAAGTTCATCCTTAGTCATTATTGCACCTGTTGGATTATTTGGAAATGGAATAATTACTACTTTTGTTTTATCAGTAATTGCTGCCTCAAGTTCACCTGCTGTCAGCTTAAAGTTGTTTTCTTCTTTAAGCGAAATTGTAACTGGAGTTGCTCCTGTAAATCCTGTGCAGCCTTGGTATGCTACAAAACTAGGCTCAGGAATAATAACCTCATCGCCTGGCCCAACAAGTACTCTTAATGCAGCATCTATACCTTCACTTCCACCTACTGTTACTAAAATTTCATCGACAGGATCGTAGTCAAGGGAAAACTTTTGTAAATACTTGCTTATTTCTTCTCGAAGCTCAATAAAGCCTGCATTTGAAGAATAATTCGTATGTCCATTTTCCAATGAGTATATACCAGCTTCTCTAATATTCCAAGGTGTAATAAAGTCAGGCTCTCCAACACCTAATGAAATAGCATCCTTCATTTCATTTATTAAATCAAAATACTTCCTTATACCAGAAGGAGGCACATTCTTTATTCTATCTAAAATCATATCCTTCATTATCATATAAATATCGGCTCCCTTCTGTCTGTTGGTTTTTCATCAAAAATAATCCCTTTATCTTTGAATTTTTTAAGAACAAAGTGTGTTGATGTGCTTAACACCGATTCCAATGGTGCTAGCTTTTCGGAAACAAACAAAGCTACCTCTTTCATTGTTTTCCCTTCGATAATGACAGTCAAATCAAAGCCACCCGACATTAAATAACATGCTGTCACCTCAGGATATTTGTATATTCTATCTGCAATCTTATCAAAACCTAGCCCTCTTTGTGGAGTAACCTTTACCTCTATGAGAGCAGTTACTTTTTCTCTTTCTGTTTTATCCCAATTTATTAAAGTGCTGTAACCAACAATTACATGTTCAGCTTCATACTTCTTGATGGTCGCCTCTACTTCTTCAACAGTTTTTCCTAGCATGACTGCAATCTGCTCAGCTGTAGCCTTGCTATTCTCTTCCAATATCTCAAGTATTTCTTCCATTACACATCTCTCCTTTTATAAATTTATTAATCAAACCTAGACTTATTAAATTTTGGAATTTCCATTTTAAATACAGAATCTACAGTAGTATTTTAATAACCTTAAAAATTTATAACAAAAAAACCTCAGTCCTCCTAAACAGGGACGAAGGTTTCCGCGGTACCACCCTAATTAATGCCAAAGCATTCTCTCAAAAATAATGCGGCATTAGATAGTATAATATAATGCTTACATTACTCGCCTGTAACGTGGCGTTACGTCTTTTTCTATCAAACGAAATAATATCGTTTTTCAAAAAAGCTGCTCCTAGGCTGCATTCAATAAAAATCAGTACCAGCTTTACACCAACAGCAAGACTACAAGCTGATTAACCGGCTCTCTATAACTGATTGTATATTTACTCTTCCTATTCACTGCATTTTCATTAATAAACATAAATTACAAAACTATTAACTAAATTATAATTTAGTTTATGCAATTATTCAAGTATAATTCTCTCTTTTTGTATTTATTGATTTAACCCTGTAGTATTTGCAATTGATTAAGTATCATGCTCTCATTTTGCATTAGTATTTTCCAAGATTAATTAAGAATGGCAACTCAATTTTATTTAACTTGATAATATAACATTTAGTTTCCCTAATTATTCTGGCAATACATTATTTAACTTCCCCGATTATGGATGACAGCTCACCTTCATATTTTTTGAGCTTATCTATAACCTCAACTTTTAGTACTTTTAGTTCCTGTTTAATATCTACCAATTTCTCTTTTTCTTCTTCCACCTGTTGTTCAAGCATTTTCTTTTCAAGAATTGCCTGTTGTCTAGCTTCATCTATTATAGTTTCTGCCTTTTCATGAGCCGTAATAAAAGCATTAGCAATCTTTTCTCTGTCTTCCTGTAATTGTTCAAAATTAGTGTTAAGCTCATCGTACTTGCTCTTTATATCTCGATACTGTGCCTTAATATCAGCGATTTCTTTTTCTTTGTATCTTATCTTTTCTTCGTATTCTTTATTCATTTTTTCTAAATAAGAATTAACATCTTTTTTTTTAAATCCAAAAAGAGATGTTGAAAACATTTTCACGCCTGCCATACTAACCCCCAAGTTATAATTTTTTTTATAAGCATAATAAAGTATTTCTGCTATATTCTTTAAATCTTTTTATCCAGTCATTTATCATTATAGCATTTCAACATCCTTTTTTGTATTAATTTTGTAAATTTTTATAAAATTATCTATTCAATAGAATTAAAACCTCAATTATAACTTATAATCCTATTTCTTTACATGCTAAAAGACCAGAAGCAGCATTTATCGCTGCTTCCGGCCTTTAGTAATAACAGTTAGTTCTATGGTATAAATTCTTCTACTGTATTAACAGGCTCTCCATTAAACGTTCCTCCAATGCCATATAAAGAACCGTTAACCGAAACTGCACTTAAATAACTTCTCTTCATAGTCATTTCAGTTTTTTCCTGCCATTCATTCGTTGACGGATTATACACTTCAACCTTGCCAAGATCACCAGTTGCGTTAAGTCCTCCAATTGCATAGATGAGTCCATTTACTTGACAAACTCCAAGGGCACGTCTTTCAGTATTCATTGGTGCCTTAGTTTCCCAAATGTCTTGAGCTGGATCATATACTTCAACATTATTAAGATATGTGCTTTTTCCTTTACCACCAACAACATAAATTTTATTATCAACAACAGCTACACCAGCAGTATCTCTCGCAATAGTCATAGACTTTTTAGTTGACCATGTGTTTGTAGCCGGATCATACACCTCTACTTTATTGAAGTAAGTTGATGAGCTAGATCCTCCTATAACATATATTTTTCCATCTATAACAGCACAAACGGCTCCTTGTCTTGCTGTTGGCATATTAGTTCCATTCTCTTCCCACGTATTTGTATTTGTATTATACACCTCAACAGTCTTTAAATTCGTTGATCCTTGCTTTCCACCGATAATATATATCTTTCCATCGACAGAAGCTGCCACCATACCCTGCCTTGCCCCACCAGGCATTTTTGTTAATACAACCCACTTGTTAATATTAGTATCAAACATTTCTATTTCATCGGAATATACATTTGCACTGACAATACCGCCTATTGCATAGATTTTTTCATCTGAATAAATAACAGCAGCCTTGCTTTTCGCAGATTGCATAAATGGTTTTGTATACCACGAATTTGAAAAACGTTTAAAAATAGCATCTATCCTTATTTGGAAATCTTTTTTTGATTTATCCAATCTCACCGGTAATCTGTTAACATCCACCTGTACTTGCTCTAACGATGCCTTTATTGGTTCTAATGTACTAATATTAGGTAGCATGTTTTCCAATATTGTTAAATTTACATCTATCTTAGCTACGTCAATAGCATCCTGAGCTTTTTGTATTCTTGCTGTCAGAGAATCTTTTACTGAGCCAGCACTGACATTTGGCATTAATTTTATAGCACTGTTAAGTAATTCCTGTGCTTTTTGGATAATGTCAGTATCCTTAAGATTAGGCAACATTTCCTCAACTTTTTTCAGTATTCTATCTATCTCATCAGCATAGTTAGTTACCGAAACCGTTAGTAATTCTGACCACTCACTGGTTCCTTTTGAGTTTACCGCCCTAACTTTGTATTGATGTGTACTTCCTGGAGTAAGCCCAGTATGTACATATGAAGTATTGTCCTTATTGTTAACAATCTGTCCATCAATTTCAAGCTCATAATATGAAGCATATTGTGAAGGCGACCATGAGAGGCTTACTTGTGTACCTGAATCCACTTGCGCTTTGAAATCTTGCGGTACTTGAGGTATTTCCAATGGAAGATTATTTTCAACAACTGAAACAAGTACAGTGTCAGCCACTGAATCTCTAAAGCCATTGTTTACAATAAGTTTAACCTCTGTAGTACCTATTGGCAGATTTATAGTAGGCTGTACTCCTTCAGCTGTACAAATAGCATTTCCATTAGTCCAACTCCATTTGTATGTAAGCTTGTTTCCATCAGGATCAATTGAGCCAGAACCATCAAGTGTGACATTTGCTGAGAGTTCTCCCTGTGCTGCCTGTACAGTAATGTCATCCCCTGCATCAGCTAAAAGAACACCTTCTTTTCCTTCAATTTTAAGTTCTGTTAATTGAGGACTTTGAGAGCTAGCAGTGCTTAATTTTGCCTCAACCATTAGAAACCTTCCGCTTACATTGACGAATGGTACTCCGTTTGTTATATCTGTAAAAGGCTTTGAAGCAAGTTCTTCAACTTGGTTTGCACCCTTTACCCTCACTTTTATACCTGTCTTATCTGGCTCATTTGCTGACCAGGATACCTTTGACCATGTACATTCCTCTTTCCCCCCATCATAGGTTACAGTCCATGTACCTTCATGTGCAGTAATATTCTGTAAATTGAAGCCTGTCATATCACTGTATGTATAAGGACCATTACCAACCTTATATACACCAACAACCTTTCCTGATGAATCTATCTTAACAGTATTGTTTGATGTCTGACAGGTTGCCCAAATATAGCCTTCACTGTCTACACCTATTCCTATTGGTCCTGTACCTCCATAAGAAGCTAGGTTAGTTGAAGCTAAATATTTCCCTGTTGAATCAAACTTATCAACCCAATTATTTCCAGAATATGCCACCCATACGTTTCCATCACGATCTACACCAACACCTCTGCCAGTTACACCATTTCCTTTATGGTGTGTATATGTATTTGTAGCAGGATCAAATCTAACAAGAACACTTTGTGTATAGGAAGCCACCCAAACAATGCCCTGCTTATCTACTACAATACCATATGGACCTGCTCCTATATCATAAGTAGCGAGATAAGTATTGTTGTTTGTATCAATCTTATCAATAACATTTCCGCTACCATTTCCTGATGTCCATAAGTATCCATCCTTATCAATTGTCGCTCCATACGGTGTAGAGTTTACATTGACTGAAATACCTGTAAATTTACCATCATTCGGGTTTAACACAACAAATCTCTTTTCGTTGTATAGCCCTACCCAAATCTGTCCTTTTTTGTCAATAGCTAAAGCTCTTGGAATACAATTGCTGCTATTACCGACGGAAGTATTTGCCAGTATAGCTTCATCCTGACCCCAAGGTAGAATTTCATTGGAATCAATCACACCATTACCATTTAAATCAGAAGAAGTGTCAATTTTACCATTCCCATTTTTATCAATACCGCCAGTCATCGCTATTTTTACAACAGTTCCTATCGCCCTGTTTCCTACCCAGCAATTTCCATCCTTATCAACAGCTGTGCGCGAAGGATTTCCAGCAACACCAGTAGCATATCTTCCAACTTCTTTTCCAGTTCTTGTATCAATCTTTGACACAGTACTTTCTGCCGCATTGGCTATCCAGATGTACGGGAAAACTTCAGCATACTTATTTAGTTGCAACTGATCCTTTACTTCATCATGGTTTACACCTTTTAGTGTTCCTCTGTCGAAATCCGAATTAGTAGTATATGTGGAATCAATCTGATCAAGTATGTGAAAATATTCACTCCTTTGACAAACCTCTTTGCCATCATAAGACAGAACAGTTTTAACAGTATATTCAGCCTTTGCAGTTATAACTGGTGAAAAACTTCCAAGAGGTATATTATTATCACCTATTTTTAAAACTGAAGACGCCTGTTTAGAATATATTTCGTTCCCCTCTGGACTTAAAACACTGCATTTTACATCTACAGGCTTATCCACATTAGTTGCACTGCAATTTACATATAATTCCAGCATTGGTTTAATAGGCTTATTTACAAGACTTGCACCTGGAGTGATGTCTATTTCACATTCAGATATTTCCATTATAGGCTTTATTGTAAAATTCTTAGTGCTTTTAGCCTTAATTTGACCTTGGCTATCCTTTAATACAACCTCGGCTTCATAAGTACCTGCTTTATTCATTTCACAGTTCCATGAATACCCACCGATAGCATTTTTAGTAAGGTTTATTCTTGAACCATCAGTTGTAATTACTGTTACCAAAGGATATGCATCACGTCCTGAAAAAACTGGTACAATTTCAACTGTACTCCCTGAAGCAAATGTAACTGTCTCTGTTTCTCCAGAAAATAGCTTAATATTATTTATACTTACATTTGATTCAAGCTTTTCCTTTGATAATAAATCAAGAACAAGAGCTGTTTGATAAGGATCACTGTCCCAACTCCCGTTCGAATTCTGCTTGCCTAAAAAATAATCTGGAATATTTTTTACTAAATCAGGTTTATCGGACTTCAGCCCCATATAAGCCATATATGTAGCTTCAGAAGTGCCCCATCCACCATCTGGCAATCTATTTGCCAATAACCATTTTGACGCCAATTCGAGCTCTGCTGACATATTACATCTAACTAGGCTTTGGTATTTTATCAGAAACGCTCTTACCATACCAGTTATTACTACATTTCCAGTATTCGCTCCCTTTACCATACCCCAACTACCATCATTATTTTGAGAAGATAATAGGTTATATGCAGCTTTTGTTACCTTATCAAGTGCTATATTATTTTCCAGTAAATAGCTCGCTGATATGCAAGTAGTTACATTATCGGAAGGACCACCATTGTTTAAGCCCCATCCACCATATTCTGCCTGACTATTTAAAATTTGATTTTTCCATACTTCTTCAGCTAACTTACTAATAGCAACATACCTAGCAATATCCGTATTATTTTGAGGTATATTATTCTTTAGCCAAGTAATTCCTTTTCCACTGCTTTCAGGCACTAAGCCATATAATGATAGGCTTTCAACAACCTTTGTGGTAATTCTGAATTTTGAACTAGCGTCTGTACCCCATGAGCCATCTGCATTCTGAGTTGACTTAAGCCAATTGCTAGAAGTAGTAATTGAGTTGCCAAGAGTGTTAGCATCCATTGCATAAATATTGTCTAAAGGTGATATTACAGTGACCAATAGAAATACAATCATTATGAAAATGCTTACCATTCTAATCATTTTATTCATTTTAAAATCATTCCTTTACATAAAATTTTAAATAGTTACTATTCAACATATGTTAATAGATTATACTAGTTTGCATATAAACGGTTAGCAACCGTTTATATAGTCGCAGTTAGAGTATATCATCATCTATTTTAATCGGCTGAATAGTAACTATAAATGCACTATCTATTCATTTACATCAGTACACATCTTAGGTTTAAGAGGAGGATGCCTGTGTTTCTTTCTTTTGGACAATGGTTTACCGGTAGCCAGTTGTAAGTTACCAATGTCTGATCCAATAAATAACTGATGTGTATCAGTTGTAAAACCAAGCTCTCCAATTTCCAATTTAAAATTATCCAAATCACATTGGGTACCTCTTCTTATACATATTAAAGTTCCGTGTTTTGTCATTTTGAGCCACCTTTAAAATGAGCCTCCATCAATTACTCCTACAACTAATGCATACCCATTTTCCTCATCAAATACAATAGAGCTATTGTCAATCTTAACACTTACTCCATTAATATCTACAACAATACCTTTAGAAGCTTTTACGGATATTTCCTTTTCGCCTACTGTTATACCATTTCCTTGACCTACAGCAAGAGGTACTATATCGCCAGAGCCACCACCAACAAGTCCTCCTTTTGTTTCAATTGTCTGATTTGCACCACCAGTTATAACCCAGATACCAGAAGCACTAAATGTATAATTTTTATTTTGATCTTCAACATATACTGCCCATCCTGTTAAGGGTGAATAGAAATCCCAATTTGAACCATTCCAATCAGCTATTTGTCCTTCTTTACCACTAAAAATTCCTTCAGCATCAGCTGGTATTAAATATCTATCATGTAACTGAGGATTCTGAGGTACAGATTTAAGATCTTTTGTTTTAACACTGTCCTGCCAATCTAATCCTCTAATTGCGTTAAAAATCTCAAGTTTAGTTTTCTGTGCAGACCAAAGATCTTCAGCACCTGCTCCTGTATCATTAATTTTTCTATGTATCTCAGGATTTTCAATATGCTCTTTTATTTCTGCAGCAGTCTTAACATTTATACCATCTGAAACTTTATTAACATGACCGTCTGTAATATCCTCTGATTTTACCTTTTTGTAGTTTACACCATCTTGAATATCATCCAATGTACCTTTAAGTTCAAGCAAAGATGTTGCAGTAAGCTTCTGCCAATCTTTTCCGTCATCAAAGTAAAGTACTTGCTGTCCCTCACCTGAGTCAACAAAATAAAATCTTCCGCGTGTACCTGGATTAGGTCTGTCAGCTAAAGAACCTTGCATTGCAGCCCCAACCAAATGGTTTAAGACTCCATCACCAACGTAAACCTCCTTAGTATCTGTACACAAGCCTAATTCAGCCATTTCTAGAGCCCCGTAGTTAATAAGCTCGCTTTTTGTACCTCTTCTAATTCTGATTGTTTGTGTCATTGCAAATTCCTCCTAAGTTATAAAATGTTTTTGTACTATCAATATTAAGTCATTTCCTCCCATGTAAAAAAGAACCATATAACTGCATGCTTTAGCTTCATTTTGAGATGGTATTATCCTTTATTTAGCTGGTTGTAATTTGACTTTAATGGACGTACATAATACATGTAAAAAAGGAAAGGGAATTAACAATCATTTTAAGGTATTTTTTTAATTATTTCCCAATATTTTTGTACTATTTTTTAGTCAATCTAAATTTTCTAGAAAAATTTTATGGTAGTCATTTGATATATCTTCATTTAACTCAAGTTAATAATACTATTTAGTATTTAAAAATAGAGGAAACTATTTTAAATGCAAATTAGTATAGAGTATCTCTAAACATGAAAAACGGAGCTGTTGCAAAATGCATCTTAATAATTATATATTGTATCTGTTTTTTTAAACGATACATATATAATGTGTTTAAGAATTGTTTTGCAACAGCCCCGCATTCTTTTAATTGTTACTGATAAGATATTATAACAACTTATCTATCATTTCAGAAAATTCATCCTTTGACCTTGCTCCAACAGTTTTTTCTGCAAGTTCTCCATTTTTGAAAGCCAAAATAGTTGGAATACTCATTATTTTAAACTTTGCAGCCAATTCGCCTTGTTCATCAACATTTACCTTAGCTATTTGAACCTTACCCTCATAGTCATTTGCTAATTCTTCCATAACTGGACCTACCATTCTGCAAGGTCCGCACCAAGTTGCCCAAAAATCAACAACTACAGGTTTATCTGAATTTAATACAGTCGCATCAAAAGTCTCATTTGTTAAATTTATAATTTTATCTGACATATAATCTCCTCCATAAACATTAATTAGTAATAAAAACTTACTTTAATAATACCCAACTATCCAATAATTAAACATAGCTTATAAATATATTTTATCAACTTTCTCACGTAAATAGTCTATTGCGTTTAAAATAAACATCCTTTTATAAATATTTATCAGTATTCCTTTAGCGATGTAATAACCACCTTATTTTCATCTTTAGATACCAAAGCGCCATCTAAAACCTCAATAAACTCTCCTCTATATGATGCCTTGAGATTATTTGTAGCATTAGTTACTTTATTTTCTTCAATATCATTTATATATATATTTCCGTTGCCAGAAATAATAATGTTTTCCACAGAAGTAGCTTCTTTTAAAGCAATCTTAGTCCAGTTATCAATTATCTTATCATCACCGATTTTTTGATGATAAATCTGAGTAACCTTTCCTGATGAATCAAGTATTCCAATATACAGAGTATCATTTAAGTCAATATCTAAGACTTTTACCTTGTCAGCATCAATAGGAATCTTGTTTTTTACTGTGTTTATACCATCATAAACGTAAACTGCTTCTCCTTCATTTTGGTACACAAGTTTATTAACAAATGAACATTCTTTTATTATTGCGTCAGCACCTAATTTCATTACATGAGAATACTGGCTCATAACATTAAATCTAACAATCTTTGATTTTGTATCTGATGTCTTTATTTTAGCATAAACAACATTTGTATATGGGGATAACTCTATATCCTTTATCTGGCTCTTAGCAGTTAATCCATCAATTTGAGGATAATGTCGTAAAGTTTCTGAATCAGGCTCATAGGTTGATATTTCAACTATACCATTTTGACCGTTTTTTGTATCGGATGAAAATATAACCATATTTCTATCAGGAAGCCATTTATAATATGTTATTTTATCGTTGCTCATACCAGCAACTTCTTTATCATTACTAGTATCTAAATTTATTATATGAAGAACACCGTCTAATAGATACGCTCCATATTCAGCATTATAAGACATACTAATATTCTGTGCATTATCAGGGACTTCAAAATCTCCAGTTAACACGTCTTTTTTTACTTCCGCATCCTTAATACTAACAGTTATATCTGTATTCAAAAAAATATTATTAATGTACAGCAGTACACAAAACTGAAATATTATCGCTAACAAAATCCATTTATACCATTTAACTAAAGTTTTCACTGATTTTCTCCTTCTTATGGCATTACCATAAATATTGATGGCACCGATCTTTCTCCTAAAGCATCAGAAGGAGTA
The DNA here is from genome assembly GCA_023444055.1 of Bacillota bacterium. Classification (GTDB taxonomy): domain Bacteria; phylum Bacillota; class Clostridia; order Acetivibrionales; family DSM-1351; genus Ruminiclostridium. The sequence goes on along the minus strand of JAEZRV010000032.1, from coordinate 5,835 downwards.
TTTATAACCTTGCCATCGTAATACATAGTTGCTGATGAACCACCATCTAAGTTTGCCGCATTTACAGCACCCTTATCAATCATAATGTCTTGAACTTCTTTTAGTGTAGCTCCATATGATTTTATACTTCTTCCGTCAATAACTAGAAATAAAACAGATCCATCTGATCTTTGACCTATTACAGTTCTTGGAGATATTCCCCAACCGCCATCACCGTTTTTTATAGTTGGTTTTCCATTTACAACTAGAGGAGGCCCAAAACTTATAGCCTCTTTTACATTATATTTTTTTAAATCGTTTAGCGAATGTTTACCAACAATAAGCATTCCATCCTCTGTAAATGCAATAGTATCTCTCTTTGTAGTCTTATCCTTTGATTCTCCACTAATATATTTACCATCACTTATTATAAATCCTAACGGTGCACCACCTGTTCCTGCCCATTTAGTATCTATGAAGCCACCACCATTAATAGCTGCTATTGCTCCATTTCTTTTAGCTATACTACTAGTAGTCTGCCCAGCTCTTGGTATTTGGTTTGAATAACCAACTTTTATTCTAGTTGGATCTTCAATAACCAACAGTTTGCCATTAAAATTACTACTTTCTATATCGAAAAGCTCAGTTTTATTAGTATGATGCACTCCAAATTTAAGTAGCTTGATATCCTCTGTATTTACATTTGAAATAGCATAACCATCTCCCAATATATTTGCTATTGCTTTGTCAGACAGAAAGGTTCTTGCTACATTCTTAAGTGTATAGGAATTCCATAAAACACCTGTAATAGTGCATTTTACATTATCAAAAGGTCCATAAAATATAAGCAACGGAGTAGTTATCGATAAAAAGAATAATTCAAATATAAAAAAAACCAATAAACTTTTGAACTTACTTTTCCCCTTTTTTCCTTTTAAGCTTTTACTTTTATTATCAACAGCTTGATTTTGATTTACCAACGTGTTATTACCCATTAATCCCCCTAAAGTATAATAAAAATCTCTAATTTTCAACCAATATGTGACACACCCAAAATTTCACACAGAAATATCATAAATGGTTTGAGCCTCAGTACCTACTATTCTAGTTTAACTTTTAATATCGCTTAGTAAATGAATATTAAAATAAAAAAGCATGATATGCAAATAAAAAGTATACACATTTTTGTGTATACTTTAATAATAAATATCAAATTAATTATATTATATTCTGCAAATGCTGTTTTTTCAATAAATTTTGTAATTTAGCATCTATAACTTATAGGTACTTTTAGAAATGTTTAACACTATTTAAGGCGTTTCGTACAGCTAAACTCTTAACATGTCAAGTAATCTTCAGTCTATCTAAAATAGAATGTATTTTCTCAAATAATAAACCCGCAACAAACCAAGCTGGAGCATAGTCCAGTCTAACAATGCCTTCTACCGCAAATTTGCCAAAGTATTGCCATGGATATACATGCAGTACTCCAAGCAATATCTTTCCTGTAGTATATTCAATACCCCAAATAATAACAACCCAAATAACACCTCGTAAAACTACATTCCATTCTTGGATTATATCATGTAGAGGTTCTAAGAATACAGCGCTTCCATATATAAAAAACATCCATAGGCTGGTATATGCTTCCAAGGTCATATGACCATTAAATAAAGAATAGAATCCAGTCCATACTATTTCCATACTCCAGCCAACAATACCATATAAAAAATATCGTTTAATCATAGTACTATTATTTTTATCACAAAACTGCACTTTTTATTTATGAAAATCATATCTTACACAAGGTATTTATTGGCAAAAAGATTTCCCTAAATAATTACTAAAAATTAAATTCATTGTAAATACTACCAAAAATCGATTCAATATGTTATTATAACTATTAAATCGTATATTTTATTTGACACATATACTTTGTTATAGTGCTTTATTAAATAATCAAATGAAAGATAGGAGAATGGATATGTATTTAGTCGGTAAAATCAATGTAATATCTGCATTACCAGAAAAATTTAAAAGACTTAATGATATTGCTTACAACTTATGGTGGTCATGGAATCCTGAAGCTATTGACCTCTATAGAGAAATTGATTTAGACTTATGGGAAAAACTAGGTAAAAATCCTGTACGTTTCTTACAAGAAGTGAGTCAAAAAAAGCTTCAATTAAAACTTAACGACGCAGATTTTATGAAAAGGCTAGATGATGTAGTTAGTGCATTTGACAACTACATGAATGAAAAGAACACTTGGTTTACTAGAACTTATCCACAGAATACAGATAAGATGATTGCATACTTTTCAGCGGAGTATGGATTAAGCGAAGTATTGCCTATTTATTCAGGTGGTCTAGGCGTACTCTCAGGCGACCATTGTAAAGCTGCAAGCGATCTTGGTTTGCCTTTCACTGCAATTGGCTTATTCTATAAACAAGGCTATTTTAGTCAAAGAATAAATGCAGAAGGTTGGCAACAAACCTGCTTTAATGACCTAAATGTATCGCAATTACCAATTCTTCCAGCACTAAATGAAAAAGGCGAACAGGCTCAGATTAATATTACCTTTGCTGGCCGTACAGTGTATGCGCAGGTTTGGAAGGTGCAGATAGGTAGAATTAACTTACACCTAATAGATACGGATGTTCCTCAAAATAGTCCTTCGGACAGAGCACTTACAGCAAGACTATATGGTGGTGATCAGGAAACTAGAATTCAGCAGGAAATTTTCCTTGGAATTGGTGGTATCAGAGTATTGGATGCATTAGGAATTCAGGGATCTGTATATCATATGAATGAAGGCCATTCCTCATTTATGGGATTAGAGCTTATCAGAAAGCTTATTAACGAAAAAAATATAAATTTCAACGAAGCTAAAAAAGTTGTTGAAAATTCATCGATCTTTACTACTCATACTCCAGTTCCAGCTGGTAATGACACATTCCCACTCTATATGATGGATAAGTACTTTGGAGACTTCTGGGGACAATTAGGCTTAAGCCGTTATGATTTCTTAGATTTAGGTCTTAAAAGGCCAGAGGATCAAAACTTCAATATGACTGTTCTAGCACTTACTCTTGCAGGTAGAAAGAATGGTGTTAGTGCTCTTCATGGTGCTGTTTCACGAGACATATTCAGTGATGTATGGCCTGGAGTACCTAAGAATGATATTCCTATTACGCATGTAACTAATGGTATTCATACACTTACATGGCTTTCACCAAAAATCAAGGCACTATATGATAAGTATCTTGATAATGATTGGAAATCAAAAATTTATGAAAGCGATACTTTTAAAGGTATAGATAATATTCCAGATGCAGAACTTTGGGAAACTCACAAAGAATTGAAAAGCAAGCTAATAAAATTCGTTAGAGAAAAGCTTAAGCAGCAAAAGCTTGCAAATGGTGAATCAATGGAATCCGTAAGACAGGTAGATTCTTTCCTTGACCCAAATGCTCTTACAATTGGTTTTGCAAGAAGATTTGCAACATATAAGCGCGCAAACTTAATATTCAGAAATTTAGCTAGAATTCAAAATATTTTAAATAATCCTGAGAAACCAATGCAGATTATCTTCGCCGGCAAAGCACATCCAGCTGATGGTCCTGCACATGATGTTATTAAAAACATTAATGATATTGCAAAGCAAGAAGGATTTTATGGTAAAGTTATTTTACTAGAAAACTATAATATGACTGTTGCAAGAAATCTTGTTCAAGGTGTTGATGTCTGGATGAATAATCCAAGAAGACCTTTAGAAGCAAGCGGAACAAGCGGTCAGAAGGTTTGTATAAATGGTATCATCAATTTTAGTATTTTAGATGGTTGGTGGTGTGAAGGCTATGATGGAGAAAACGGTTGGGTCATTGGAGATGAAACCGAATTTGACAATGAGTACTCACAAGATAATATTGACAGTGAATCAATCTATGACACGTTAGAAAATGTAATAGTGCCTTTATACTACAACGTTAATGAAAAGGGTATACCTACAGAATGGGTTCGCATAATGAAGAACTCCATTAAAACCTTAACATGGAATTATAGTACTGATAGAATGGTAAAGGAATATGCAGAGAGAATGTATCTTCCTGCTTTAAATGGCTCAATTATGTCAAGCACTGATAACTATAGCCTTGCAAAGCAACTTTCAGCATTTGAACGACATATGATGAGTAATTGGTCTCAAGTCCAAATTTTTGCAGACAGGGCTGAAAACAGTCTGAAAGATTATAAGTCAGACTCAGGACACGAAATACAGCTTACTGCTTATGCAAAGCTTGGTACTATTGATCCTTCAAATGTTATAGTAGAAGTCTATTATGGTTCTCTATGTAATGGCATGATAGTAAATGCACAGTCCTTAGAAATGAATTTAGACGGAAAGACTGATGATGGATCATATAAATACTCTCTAAAGTTAAAAATTGATGACGGTGGAGAATATGCTTATACATTCAGAGCTATGCCAAATAATCCTAACCTTATCAATAGATTTGATATGGGATTAATACGTTGGGTAGAGTAATTGTATGTGAATATTAGTAAATAAATATTTTATTTAAAATTAGAAAGCCCGGCTTTTTGCCGGGCTTTCTAATGCTTACTTCCCTTTATACTAATTTCTTATTGTAAGGTTCTATTCCAATAGTTGGGTTAGAACGTAAGTTTAATATTTTAAAAGATATAGAATCACATTCTTAATTATCAAAAATAAGTAAATTAATCTAATTTCAAAAAACTTTACCCCGCTGTTCCGCTCCACTTTCCGCACTTATCTCCCCAGCACACAACAGGACTATTATTTAAAGCAATCTGAATTATTTCGCAGCAGTTAGAGCATCCTGAACATTCCTTGCTTCTCGCAGTATAGTCTCCACTTAACTTATCAAATCCATTAAATTTTGTTATAGCGCCACTACACAGAGTATGCTCTTTTGCAAGTAAAGCTACTCCAAAAGCACCCATAACATCATAATGCTCAGGAATGATAATATCCATGTTTAATGCATTCTCAAAGGCCTTAACAATACCAATATTAGCTGCCACACCACCCTGAAATACTATTGGTGCTTCCAATTTTTTACCCTTAGCCAGATTTGCTAGATAATTTCTCACCAAAGCATCACACAGACCTTTAATAATATCCTCTCTTGAATATCCCATTTGCTGTTTATGTATCATATCACTTTCTGCAAAAACAGCACATCTTCCTGCAATTCTGACAGGTATTTGAGATTTTAATGCATAATTACCAAAATCCTCAATTGATATACCTATTCGTGAGGCTTGTCTATCAAGAAAGGAACCTGTTCCTGCTGCGCAAACAGTATTCATAGCAAAATCATACACTATTTTGTTTTTCAGTAAAATAACTTTTGAATCCTGACCACCAATTTCAATAATTGTTCTTACATCAGGTATTACCTTTTGTGAGGCTATAGCATGAGCAGTAATTTCATTCTTTACTACATCTGCACCGACAATTGCCGCAGCTAGCTGTCTTCCGCTGCCTGTTGTACCCACTCCACATATCGAAATACACGTACCAATTCTTTTATTAATGTCCTTAAGCCCAGCTCGTATTGACTCAATTGGCTGCCCTTCTGTCCTTAAATAAAGCTTCTCAATTACATTATCCTGTTCATCAATCAGTGTTATATTTGTGCTGACTGAACCAACATCAATACCCATATAACAGTTTACTTTGCCCATCTATATGCTCTCCTCTTCTTTTTTTTAGCAAATCAACGAATGCCTCTAATCTTGTTACAAAGCCAGCTTCTCCTGTCATTTCATCTCTTATAATAGTCATAATTGGGATTTGATGATCCTCCT